>JAWVEY010000019.1:0-82266 GCA_033856515.1 Solirubrobacterales bacterium | reverse complement strand
CATACAACACGATCGTCGGAGACGAGTACGCGCAGGACGGCGGGTTCGCCGACTACGGAGTAGAGGTGGACACGTGCTGCTTCGACGAGGACATCCGCGATGCGGCGCCCGCGTTCACGAGCCGAATCGACCACGTGCTCGGAAAGGGCGAGGTTTCCGAGCTGAGCTCGGAGCTGATCGGAACGGATCAGGCCAACCGCTCGGCCACGGGCCTTTGGCCGACCGATCACCTGGGTGTCGTCTCGCAGCTCCTGATCGGCGCAACACCCTAAGGACGGAAGCGGTTCGGGCGGGCGGCTCCCGGGGTCGCCCGCCCGACTGTGCTTATAGACTCGCGCCGGTGAACAGGGCGCCCTTTCTCATCTTCGGCGGCTTCGCTGTCGTTTGCCTCCTCTTCGCGGCGAAGGTCGTCATCGGCCAAGGCGCAGAGAGTGCCGCACCGGTCACGGTCGAGAGCCAAGACGAAGCCGGCAGGCAGCTCTTTCTGAGCAACTGCGGACCGTGCCACACGCTGGCCGCCGCGGGGGCTGACGGCGTAGTCGGGCCCAACCTCGACGTGGTCCTCGCGCCGGGCGGCAATGCCACCTACGAAGGCAGCTACAGCCGCGCCCTCGCCGCCATCACCTGCGGCTTCCCGCCCGGCGGCGGGCGGATGCCGGCCGCGATCATCGAAGGCGAGAACGCCGAGGAAGTGGCTGTCTTCGTCGGCGCCTACGCAGGGCAGGCCGGCTCCGACTCGGGGCCCCTGGTCGACACGGACGACCCGGAAGAGGCCCCCAGAGGCCCGGCACCCGAGACCTGCGAAGAACCCGAACCCACCGGCTAGCGAATCGCCGTCAGACCTGAGGCCGGCCGGGCGCGTGGCCGTTTCATACGAGCCCGTTGCATCGCCTCCCGCCTGGGGCCGGCCGGGTGGTGCCCCTTACCGGGAGCACCATCGCCTCCCGCCTGAGGGCGGCCGGGTGGTGCCCCTTACCGGGAGCAGTCTGATACAGGTCCGGCCTGCTGGCGGGTAGACACTCCCGGTTAAGGGGCACGCACCCGCCCGCCCTCAGATGTAGCCATAGATCTGCTAGACTCTCGCTTAGATTTCTTACGAAACCAAACTGAACTGAACCAGGAGAATAGACATGAGTAAGACCATCGGAATCGACCTAGGTACCACCAACTCGTGCGTAGCCGTCTTCGAGGGCGGCGAGCCATCGGTGCTCGAGAACTCGGAAGGCGGGCGCACCACCCCGTCCGTCGTCGCCTTCACCGACGGCGGCGACCGCCTCGTCGGCACGGTTGCCAAGCGCCAGGCCGTCATGAACCCCGAGAACACCATCTTCTCGATCAAGCGCTTCATGGGCCGCAAGGAAGCGGAGGTCAAGGAAGAGGAGACGATCGTCCCGTACAAGGTCGAAGCCGGCCCCGGCGGCGACGTGCGCGTGGACGTGCGCGGCAAGCAGTACTCGCCGCCGGAGATCTCCGCGATGATCCTCCAGAAGCTGAAGTCGGACGCAGAGGCCAAGCTGGGCGAGACCGTCGACTCGGCGGTCATCACCGTCCCCGCCTACTTCAACGACGACCAACGCCAGGCGACCAAGGACGCCGGCAAGGTCGCGGGCCTCGACGTCAAGCGCATCATCAACGAGCCGACCGCCGCGGCGCTCGCCTATGGCATCGACAAGTCGGCCGAGGACCAGAACGTCCTCGTCTTCGACCTCGGTGGCGGCACCTTCGACGTCTCGATCCTCGAGATCGGCGACGGCGTCTTCAAGGTGCTCTCGACCGCCGGCGACAACCACCTCGGCGGCGACAACTGGGACAAGGCGATCGTCGAGTGGATGGTCTCCGAGTTCAACAAGGACCAGGGAGTCGACCTCTCGCAGGACAAGAACTCCCTCCAGCGCCTCTACGAGCAGGCCGAGAAGGCGAAGATCGAGCTCTCCTCCACACAGGAGACACAGATCTCGATCCCGTTCATCACGGCTGTCGACAACCAGCCGCGCCACCTCGAGATGCGGCTGTCGCGGGCCAAGCTCGCCGAGCTGACATCCGACCTCCTCGAGCGCGTCGTCGCGCCTGTGAAGCAGGCCATGTCCGATGCGTCCGCGGCCGAGATCGACCACGTCGTGCTCGTCGGCGGTATGACCCGCATGCCCTCCGTCCAGGAGAAGGTGCAAGAGCTGACCGGGAAGACCCCTCACCAGGGCGTGAACCCGGACGAGGTCGTCGCGATCGGCGCAGCGATCCAGGCCGGAGTCCTCTCGGACGACGTCAAGGACGTGCTGCTCCTCGACGTCACTCCCCTGACTCTCGGCATCGAGACCAAGGGCGGCGTGATGACGAAGCTGATCGAACGGAACACGACGATCCCGTCGCGCAAGGCCGAGACGTTCTCGACCGCGCAGGACAATCAGCCCGAGGTCGAGATCCACGTGCTCCAGGGTGAGCGCGAGATGGCCGCCTACAACAAGTCGCTCGGCAAGTTCCAGCTCGCCGGGATCCCGCCTGCCCCGCGCGGCATGCCGCAGATCGAGGTCGCATTCGACATCGACGCCAACGGCATCCTCTCGGTATCGGCCAAGGACCTCGGCACCGGCAAGGAGCAGAAGATCGAGATCAAGGGCGGCTCCGGGCTCGACGACGCAGAGGTCGAGCAGATGATCAAGGACGCCGAGTCCCACGCCGACGAGGACAAGAAGCAGCGCGAGCTCGCCGAGGCGCGGAACGTGGCCGAGAACGCCGCGTACACCGCGGAGAAGCAGATCACCGATCTGGGCGACCAGCTCTCCGACGACGAGAAGTCCGGGATCGAGTCACAGATCACTGCGATCCGCGAGTCGCTCGACTCGGCGGACGCCGCCGACCTCAACGCGAAGACCGAAGCGCTGCAGACCACGTTCCACTCGATCTCCGAGCGGATCTATCAGTCCGCCGCGGCTGACGGCGCGCAGAACGGCACCGACGGCGCCGCCTCTGCCAACGGTGCGGCGGCCGAAGCCGAAGAGGAGGTCGTTGACGCAGAGGTCGTGGACGAGGAGCGCTCGTAATGGCGAAGCGCCCTCAGGCCGAAGCAGACATCGCTGAAACGGAGGCGGCCGAGGCCGCCTCCGTTGAAGCGCCAAGCCCGGTGCCTGGCTCCAACGCCGTCGAGCCAGATGAGCCTGCCGGCGACGAGGTGCCTGGCATCTCAGTCGACGCCATGCCCGACGCCGAAGTCATCGCAAACCTGAAGCGCGAGCGCGACGAGTACCTCGACCTCGCCCAGCGCACTCGCGCGGAGCTCGAGAACTTCCGCAAGCGCTCGGCTCGGGAGTCCACGGACGCCGAGCGCCGGGGCCGCGCCCACGTGGCCCGCGGCCTCGTCCCCGCGGTGGACAGCCTCGAGCGCGCGCTCCAGGCTGCCGGTGTCAACCTCGACCCCGCCAGCGCCACCGAATCGCCGGACCCGGCGAGTCGCGAGGTGTCGGCACACGAGGCGCTCGCCGCCGGCGTTGCGATCGTCCACGGCGAGATCGTTGGCGCGCTTCGCGCTGCCGGGGTCGAGTCGTTCGACCCCGCCGGCGAGAAGTTCGACCCCAATCGCCACGAGGCGCTCTCGGCCCGTCCGGCCGCCAACGGCGAAGAAGCCGGCATCGTGGCCGAGACGCTCCAGCGCGGCTACTCGCTGGGCGACGTCCTGATCCGCCCCGCCCGCGTGGTCGTCACGTCTTAAGGAGAGAAGCGCATGGCACGAGACTTCTATGACGTCCTGGGGGTCGAGAAGAAGGCCACCGACGACGAGATCAAAAAGGCCTACCGCAAGCTCGCGCGAGAGAACCACCCCGACCGCAACCCGGACGACCCCGCGGCCGAGGAGCGCTTCAAGGAGATCCAGGGCGCCTACGACACCCTTGCGGATCCCGAGAAGCGCCGGAACTACGACTCGGGCGGAGCGTTCGGCTTCGACCCGCGGAACTTCGCCGGCGGGGCTGCCCAGAACCTGGGCGACATCTTCTCCTTCTTCACCCGCGGCCGTGGCGGCGGCATGCGCGGCTCCGATCTGGAGACGGACGTATCGCTGACCTTCGACCAGGCGATGACGGGCACCGAGATCACGGTCACGGTCCCCAAGCAGGCGGCTTGTACGACGTGTCATGGCACGGGTGCCAAGCCCGGCACCGCGCCTCACACCTGCCCGCGCTGCCAAGGCCGAGGAATCGACGCGCAGAGCCAGGGCATCTTCTCGATCTCCCAGCCCTGCCCGCGGTGCGGAGGCCGGGGTCAGGTCGTCGACGACCCGTGCTCGACCTGCCAGGGCGCGGGGCTCACCATGCAGCGCAAGCGCTACCGGGTGAATGTGCCAGCGGGCGTTCACGACGGCAGCCGCATCCGGGTCGCCGGCAAGGGCGAGGACAGCCCCGCCGGCGGAGAGCCCGGCGACCTATACGTCAGGGTCCACGTCGCCCCGTCACCCGTCTTCGGCCGTCGGTCGGACGGCAATTTGGAAGTCCGTGTCCCCATCACGATCCCCGAGGCCGTCAACGGCGCCACTGTCGAAGTGCCCACGCTCGACGGCACCAAGCGCATCAGGGTCCCCCCGGGTACCCAGCACGGGACCATTCAGCGCCTTCGCGGCGAAGGCCCGCCGCGGCCGGGGGGCCGCGGGCGCCGGGACATCCACTACCGGCTCGAGATCGAGGTGCCCTCCGACCTTCCGCGCGCCGGGCGGCGCGCGGTCGACGACCTCGCCAAGGCACTCAATGGCCACAACCCGCGCGAGCGCATCCTGAGCGCAGCGGGTAAGAAGCCAATCCGGGAGAAGCCGACCGGCGCCGAAGAGAAGATGGAGGCTCAACCGTGAGCCCGACACACCGAACCACCAGGACGACCGTCAGGGTCGATTCGAACCGCGGTGTGTTCATGATCTCCGTCGCCGCCGAGCTGGCAGAGATGCACCCGCAGACCCTTCGCATGTACGAGGCTCGCGGGCTCATCACACCCAAGCGCTCACCGAAGAACACGCGCCTCTACTCACAGGACGACGTCGACCGCCTCCGCCGCATTCAGAAGATGACGGCCGAGAAGGGCTTGAACCTCGCCGGTGTCGAGACCGTCCTGGAGATGGAGGCCGAGCTCGAACGCACCCGCACGGAGGTCGCGAAGCTCCGCAAGAAGGCGGCCGCGCTAGAGGCCGAGATGGCCAAGGAGATCGACAAGATCAAGCGCGGCGCCGAGATCGTCCCTTACGGCGCATACGAGACCGAAGGCATCGACGCCGCCGATATCCGGTTGGAGCGGACAGGCGACTAAGGCGATTTGCTCGCCAGCAGCTCCGCCGCGATCAGGCGGATCGTCTCCTGCCCGTATTCCTGCGACGGATTGCCGTCGGTCAGGACCGCGACCGAGTAACTGTCGCCGCCAACATCAACTCGCGCGGCCTGGTGGACGAGCTGACCCGTGTCCGCGGGCCGCCACCCGCCCTTGAGCCTGACGCTCGCTCCTCCAGGCGCCGCCTCGGGGATGCCCCACCTCTGCGTGGGAGTGACCGATGCGAGCATCTCCGATCCCGCGCCACCGTAGGGAAGGTCAAGGAGCTCGTCGAGCTTGGACATGAACAGGGCCATATCGCCGGCCGTGATCTTCACATTGGACCAGTGGCCCACGTCTCCTCCGAAGCCGGTCATCCCAGTGAGCTCGGCGACCTCGTTGAGTCCGGGATCGCCCACCCGCTCATAGATCGCGTCGGCTGCGTCGTTGTCCGACACGGTGATCATCTGCTCGAGCAGCATCCGGGTTTCCGAGTCGAGCGGCAACTCGTCCGCATCGAGCCGTCGCAGTTCGGCGACCAGGAGCATCGACTTCGCGACGCTTGCCGAATAGAACTGGCGGTCCGGCTCGAAGCCCATCGTCTCCCCGCCCGGGCCGATCGCGGCGAACGAGACGATTCCGCTTCGCGACTCTGCGATCCGCTGCGCCTCGGCCGCCGCTCCTTCCGCGGGCCAAGGCTCCGTGTCAGCCTCCGGCTCTTCTGGGGTCGCAGCGCGAACGGCGTCCGATGCGCTCGCCCCCATACCGTCGAGAGCCTCCTCATCATCCGAGGTGACAGCGTGGCCGAACATGACTCCGCCAACGACCGCCATCGTGAGGCTGAAGGTGATGACAGCCACCAACGCTGTTCGGGCAAACCATCCGTGGCTCAAGGTCACAGCGTATGTTGCGCTCATGCGGCGACGGAAAAGATTGAGTGACGAGGAGCGCCTTGTCGGCGGTCTGCTGGCAGCCGGCCGGATAGCCATCGGAGCCGGTATATGGGCGGCGCCCGGGCTGACGGCGAAAGCGCTCGGCATGAAGCCGTTCGACTCCGAGGCTCTCGCGCTTGCCCGACTCGCCGCAACGCGCGACGTGATCCTGGGTGCGTGGCTCGGCACGGAGCTGCGCGACGGCGGCGAGCCGCTGGCCCCCGCGATCGCACTCACCGCGTGCGATGCCGGCGATGCCCTTGCGTTTGCGCTCCTCGCCGCACGAGGCGGAGACGACCTTCAAGCGGGTGCCCGTGGCGTGGCCGCAGCGGGACCGGCAACGGCTATCGGTGCCTGGCTGGTCAGCCGCATCCGCGGCTAGGTGCCAGGCACGGTGCCAGGCACCAGGCGTGTAAATCTTAGTGGATATGACTTAGATTTATTGCTATGATCTAAGCATGAGACCAGACCGGCTTACGACACACGCGCAGGAGGCGATCGCCTCCGCGCAGCGCATCGCGAACGCCTCGCGGAACACCGAGGTCGCTCCCGCGCACCTGCTCCTCGCCCTGCTCGAGCAAGAGAACGGCCTCGCCACATCCGCGCTTCAGCGACTGAACGTGGATACCGCCGCGACCGCCGCCGACGTCCGCGAGGCCGTTGCCGGACTCGCGAGCCTCTCGGGCGACGCCGCCGTTGAGCTTCGCCCCTCGCAGACTCTCGTCCGCACCCTCGAGCAAGCCGAGCGCGAGATGTCCAAGCGAGGCGACGAGTACATCACCGTCGGCCACCTCCTCCTCGCGCTCGCCGCCGACGAGTCACCCGTCTCGCAGATGCTGCCCGAGCCGGAGGCGATCGCGAAGGCGCTGGAGGAGGTCCAAGGCCCTGGCCGCGTCACCTCGCCCAACGCCGAGGAGATGGCGGAGGCGCTCGAGAAGTTCGGCCGCGACCTGACCGCCGAGGCCGAGGCGCAGAAGCTCGACCCCGTCATCGGCCGCGACGAGGAGATCCGCCGCGTGATCCAGGTCCTCTCACGCCGCACGAAGAACAACCCAGTCCTGATCGGCGAGCCCGGGGTGGGCAAGACCGCGATCGTCGAGGGCCTGGCGCAACGGATCGTCGACGGCGACGTGCCGGACTCGCTCCGCGACCGCCGGGTGATCGCCCTCGATATCGGCTCGCTTCTAGCCGGCTCCAAGTACCGCGGCGAGTTCGAGGAGCGCCTCAAGGCAGTCCTCTCCGAGGTCCAGGAGGCGGCCGGCCGCATCGTCCTCTTCATCGACGAGCTCCACACAATCGTCGGCGCCGGCGCTGCCGAGGGCGCCGTGGACGCCGCAAATCTCTTGAAGCCGATGCTCGCGCGCGGCGAGCTCCGGGCCGTCGGCGCAACGACGCTCGACGAGTTCCGCAAGCACATCGAGCCCGACGCCGCGCTCGAGCGGCGCTTCCAGCCCGTCCTCGTCGGTGAGCCGGACATCGCCGACACCATCGCGATCCTGCGCGGCCTCAAGGAGCGCTACGAGACCCACCACAGCGTGCGCATCACCGACTCGGCCGTGGTCGCGGCCGCGACGCTCTCCGAGCGCTACATCGCCGACCGCTTCCTCCCCGACAAGGCGATCGACCTGATCGACGAGGCGGCGTCGCGGCTCAAGATCGAGATCGACTCGGTGCCGACCGAGATCGACGAGGTCAAGCGCCGCGAGATGCAACTCGAGATCGAAAAGCAGGCGCTCCAGAAGGAGAAGGACGACGCTTCGAAGGCGCGACTGGCCGCGATCGAGGCCGACCTGGCGGACCTCGGCGAACGCTCCGCCGAAATGACCGCACGCTGGCAGAACGAGAAGCAGGCCATCGAGGCGATTGAGGTCGCGAAGTCCAACATCGGCGACGCCGAGCGCCGCTTCGACCGGGCCCAGCGCGATGCAGACCTCGCCCTCGCCGGAAAGATCCGCTACGGCGAGATCCCCGAGCTCGAGGAGATCCTCGCCAAGCAGGAGGCAAAGCTCGCCGAGCTCCACGCCTCGGGTGCGTCCATGCTCACCGACGAGGTAACCGACCAGGACGTCGCCGAGGTCGTCGCCAAGTGGACGGGCATCCCCGTCTCGCGCCTCCTCGAGGGCGAGGTCGAAAAGCTCATCCACATGGAGGAGCGCCTCCACGACCGCGTGATCGGCCAAGACGAAGCCGTCGAGGCGGTCTCCAATGCGCTTCGCCGCTCGCGCGCCGGCCTCGCCGACCCGAACCGGCCGATCGGCTCGTTCCTATTCCTTGGCCCCACCGGTGTAGGCAAGACCGAGCTGGCCAAGGCGCTCGCGGAGTTCATGTTCGACTCCGAGCAGGCGATCGTCCGCATCGACATGTCCGAGTACATGGAGAAGCACGCGGTCGCCCGCCTGATCGGTGCGCCCCCCGGCTACGTCGGCTACGACGAGGGCGGGCAGCTGACAGAGGCGGTGCGCCGCCGTCCCTACGCCGTGATCCTTCTCGACGAGATCGAGAAGGCCCATCCGGACGCCTTCAATGTCCTCCTCCAGATCATGGACGATGGCCGCCTGACCGACGGCAAGGGCCGCACCGTGGACTTCACGAACTCGGTCTTCATCATGACCTCGAACGTCGGCTCGGCCGAGATCGCCTCGGAGTCGATCGACGAGCGCATGCGCGACCGCATCGAGGGCATCCTCGCAACCACCTTCAAGCCCGAGTTCCTCAACCGCATCGACGAGACCGTGATCTTCCATCGCCTCTCCCGCGAGGACGTCGGCCGTATTGTCGAGCTCCAGGTCGAGCTCCTCACACAGCGCGTCGGAGAGCGAGGCATCGAGATCGAGTTGACAGAGGATGCCCGCACCCTCCTGGGCAACCTGGGCTTCGACCCGAGCTACGGCGCCCGCCCGCTCCGCCGCGTGATCCAGCGCAAGCTGGTCGATCCGCTGGCGCTGAAGCTCCTGGAGGGCGACTTCGCCGACGGCTCCCGCGTGCGCGTCGACGCCGAAGTCGGCGCGCTGGTCTTCAGGCCTGCGCCAACCGCCGTCGCCGACGTCGCCTAACCGGTGGCAAAACACCCCTTCACCCCGTCTGCGATCAGCTGCGCACGGTAGTCGGCGCCTTCGGCGGTCGGATGGAGATTGTCGCTCTGCATCAGGTCGGGGCGAGTGGTTGCCACGCGGGCCCAATCCGGAGTCTGCGTTGAGGGGCGGGAGGCGGCAAACTGCTCAACGACTCGATTCTTGCCGCTTGAGTCAACTCCGCCCACACTCAAGCCGTGGATGGTCGGGACCACCATGCAACGGCTCCCGACCGCATTGGCGACAGCTTGGAGCCGCGACTGGAGAATCTGAGGGTAGTTGGGGTTATCGTTCGTCCCGGCGTCGAACACGATCACCTGCTGCGACGGGTCGAAGCTTTCCTGGAATAGACCGAACAGCTGGATGCTGTTGTATCCCCCTACCGCGTTAACCGTGATATCGGCGCGCGGCAGGTAGCGCTCGAGGTAGGGAGACGTCAGGACCTCGAGGCTGTCGCCGATCACGAGGACGCCTCCTGTCGGGTTGATCGGCTCGGGGGGCTTGTATCCGATGTCCGATCTCGATTCGGACCTCCCGCCCGCCGGTATCTGCGTAACCAGCGCGATCCCTGCCGCCTTTGACCCGCGTGCCTTCCCGCTCGCTGAACCCCTGCGCGCGCCGAGGTCCGCGCCCTTCTCAAAGCCACGGACGAATCCCTGAGCCACAGCCGGCCCCCACGCGAGCTGCCGGGAGGATGCGAAGACGTCGTCGTAAACGCCCTGATAGCGCTGATCGAACTCGGCTTCGTCAGGCGCCTGTTTTGCTCCGAACGCAAAGCCGGCGAACACACTCAGGCAGACGCAGGCCAGCCCAAGTCCCCACCTGACTCCTTGACGACGCTCGATCGAGAGGATGGGCATGACTTTACCGATCTAAGGACTTGCCTCCTGGCTGCCGAATAACCAATAGTGCATGGGCCGCTCAGGGGCAGCTTTCATCGGACTTTGCGTTGCGGTAGCCGCCGCGCTCGCACCTTCGACGGCGGGCGCTGACACCACCTGGGTGGTCCGTGGGGCAGGGTTCGGGCATGGCGTTGGCATGAGCGCTTACGGCGCGTACGGGTTCGCCAAACACGACTTCGAGTACAAGCGGATTCTCCGCCACTACTACACGGCTACGCAGATCGACCGCCTCGACCACACGCGGCGGGTGCGCGTCCTGCTCGGGACGGAAGCCAGCGAAGTGGCATTTTCAGGCGCCACCAAGGCATGCGGCAGATCCGTCCAGGCCTCGCGGTCCTTGCGGGCAACCCGGACGGGGTCCTCAGTGCGACTGGTCTCGGCAGCCGGCGAGACATTGGCCAACTGCGGCGACCGGCTTCGCGCATCCGGCGGAAAGACAGTCAAGATCACGGGTTACGGCACCTTTCGCGGAGCGCTCAGCGCAGTCGTATCCGGCTCAGCGCTGAACGTCGTGAACGACGTCGAATTGGAGGACTACGTAAGAGGATCGGTGCCGGCGGAGGTGTTCCCCTCCTGGCCGGGCGAGACCTTGAAATCGATGGCAGTCGCGATCCGGTCCATCGCGATCACAACCGATGTCGGCGGGGACGGCTTCGAGCTCTACTCGGACACCCGTACCCAGCTCTACAAAGGCGTCGCTGTCGAAGCGGAATCGACGGATCACGCCGTCAAGAACACCCGGGGCCAGGTCGTTACCTATCACGGCGATCCCATCCAAGCGGTCTACTTCTCAGCCTCGGGGGGGCAGACCGAATCGGGTTTCCTCGGCGCCCCGGAGGTGCCGTATCTCCAGAGTGTCAATGATCCATACGACGACTACTCGCCCCTTCACCGCTGGACCTTGAGATTCACCCAGGCAGAGATGGACGCCCGCCTCGGCTCATTCGTCGAAGGGCACCTTCGGCGAATCAAGGTGACGGAGCGTGGGGATTCGCCGCGCATCAACTACGCGCGGCTCGTCGGTTCGGACGGCAACTCAACGATTCGAGGCGACACGTTGAGAGGCGCCATGGGCCTGTACGACCGCTGGGCTCACTTCGAGAAAAAGCGATAGGGGCTTCTCAGGCCGAGCCGACCAGGCAGTCGGAGTCTGTGTCCGGATCAGTCGACTCGCTGCTTTCCTCAGCAGTTAACGCCTCTTCGTCCCACCCTGGAGGGAATGCGTCAAAAAGCGCCTGAGCGATCAGCCGCGAGCGGGCAGCGTAACCCGGGGTCGTGAAATGGATGCCGTCATCAATGAACCAGTAGTCCTTGACGACCGACGCCCAATCAAAGATCCGCATGTTCGGATAGTCGTCGCACGCTTTCAGCAGCGCCTGATTCCAGTCCTCCATGTTGATCCCTGAATACGGTCCAGACGTCACGAGGGATTTGACGTTCACCCACAGGACCGGATCGTCACCCGCCACCTGCATCATCGAATCGATGCGCTCGTCGAAGCCCACCGCCGACCCAGCGCTTACGTTCGCGGCTTCGTTGGTTCCCATCGCGAGAACCCAGCAACCGTCAAAACCGTCAGCGCGCCACGCCTCCGCCACATCCTGCGCATTGGGCAGGCCCTGAAACCGCTCATAGATCGACCGCGCTCCTGAGACTTCGAGATGGACGGTCTTCGCACCGCCACGGGCGTACTGAGAGCCGATCAGCTTCTTTTCATCCGGCAGATAGGCCGAGGAGACAAGCCCTTCTGAGGTCGAATCGCCGATGTGAACCACGGAATGACAGGGAATCTTCGTTTTCTCGTTGTCGTCGGAAGTCACGGTCTCGGCGAGTGTGATCTCACCCGGTCCGGTGGTCTCCGCCGCCGCACCAACGCCGAACAGTCCGGCGATCGCCACTGCGACGACAGCGCTACATGCCGCCAACGCGCTGCGCCTCGGCCATCCGGCGGTGCGCTGGCGCCAGCTTCCGTCCCAAACCGCCAGCACCGCGGCCTTGATAGCACCATGCCGGGCTGGGTTCTCGAGGTACTTCCACGAGATGGCTGCGACCGCGATCGTGGCCGCCAGCTGAAGCACTCCGCGCAGGAGCCCGGGAGCCTCGACGCCCTCCGGCGTGGTGAGGATGATGATCGGAAAGTGCCATAGGTAGATGCCATAGGAGCGCTCACCTATCCACCGCATGGGCTTGCAACCCACGATTGGCCCGAGCTTCGACGCGGGGTGAGCGAGGGCGGCGACAGCCAGCGCGGTGGCGATTGAGAGAACAACAAAGCCCCCGCGATACAGGAACGGCGAGAACTCGTCTGAGCGGAGGATCATGACGGCGATCACCGCCAGCCCAAATACCCCCGCCATGTCGATCGTTCTTCGGGCGCTTGGCGTGATCCGCATGCGCAGCCTGTCGCTCGGCCAGACCATCGCGAGCGCAGCCCCGACCAGCAACTCGACCGCCCGCGTGTCCGTCCCGTAGTAGACGCGCGATGGGTCGATGCCTGGCTTGTAAAGCACAACCATCAGCACTGCCGAGGCGATCCCGAGAGCCAGGGTCATGCGGGCTAGGCGCGGGCGCACTCCTTGTGCCCCGCCCTTCTCCGGAAAGAGCTTTAGGCCAACGAGGAGGATGAACGGCCAAACGATGTAGAACTGCTCTTCGATCGAGAGCGACCACAAGTGGTTGAGCGGACCAGGCGCCTCGAACTTCGCGAAGTACGAGACGTCGTGGAAGATGAGCCACCAGTTGTTGAAGTAGCCCGCTGCCGTTAGCGCGGCCGTTCGGAAGTCCGGCGGCTGGTGAGGGCCGAACAGGGTGGTCCAGGCGATGACGATGAGGAGCATCGCGAACAGGGCAGGCAGGAGGCGTCGCGCCCGCGCTAACCAGAAGTTCTTGAACTGAATGCCTCCGCTACCCACCTGCCTGAGCAGGATGTCCGTGATCAGGTAGCCGCTGAGAGTGAAGAAAACTCCAACTCCCAAGAGACCTCCCGGAGCCCAGGTGGCTCCAAGGTGGTAGGCGATTACAGCCAGCACCGCGATGGCCCTCAGCCCATCGAGTCCTGGCATGTATCGCCGCCCGGCCTTGATCGGCTTCGGCATGCACTCGCATGCTAGTTCCGGCTGCCGTCAGATTGCGCTGGTCCGGGGCTTATTCGTGAAGAGGGTCAGCCGAAGAGCAGTCAGCCGCATTCCGGCCAGGGCCGGGTGCCCATCTCGTGCTTCAGCTTTACCGCTACGACTGCCTGGGTCTTCCAACTGAATTGGTGCGGGTCGCCACCGGGTGACATCGGGGAGTTCTTCCAGGATTCGATCAGGAACATGAAGGCACCGTGGTACCGATCGCCACCGGCGTCGGCGTGACGGTCAGGGTCGTTGCCCGACTCGCAGTAGCCCACACTGCGGGCCCACTTCCTGTCCTTTGAGCTGAAGTTGTCCCAAGCGCGTTCGTAACGGTCGCCGGTTCCGCTCTGAGATCCTCCGCCGCCCGGTCCGACTCCGCCTCCATCTGCGGAGGCGACTGCAAATGAGCCCACCACGAGCGCGAGTGATCCCAGCGAGGCAAGGACCGCAAGGCGGATGGCCTCCCGCGCGCCCAGCGAACCCGAAGAGTTGTTGTCGGCCTTCATCGGCCGGGGATGTTAGCAAAGCGTTAGCAAACTACCCGCCGGATAGTTAGGAGCTGGACGCTCCCGGCCGGGGCGTTAGCGCGGTGGTTTGAGGCCAAGCTCGGTGAATTGATCTTCGAAGGCGGCCTCGAAAGCTCGCTTGTATGCGACCGGATATCCAAGCTTGCGCCCGAGCTTGAATCCCTTTTCGAAACCGGAACCCTCGCCGGCCTCTGTGCCCCCTGCCTTGCCGTCGGCGGCTCCGCTCGATCCGGCGGCCTCGAGATCTTCACCCGATGTGTGCCCGGCGTAGTAACCCCCGGCCGCCCCCAGGAACACGAGCAACACAACGACGAGGACAAACCCATGCGCTCGGACGAATGCAGAGATCTGCGCCATGTCTTTAGCCGGACTCAGGCCGCACAGATCGCGTGTCCAAGGATCCCCGCCACTCGCCTCATGACCACAGGGTAGAGCGACAGAGCGCCGGATGCCCTGCGAGCCCACCTAGACTCCCGCGCGTGAGTGATGGGCACCAGCCCGCGCCCTTCGTCGTGGGAGTGGGGCGCTCGGGAACGACGCTTCTGCGGCTGATGCTGGATGCGCATCCCGAGCTTGCGATTCCGCCTGAGACCCACTTCCTGCCCACCCTGATCAACCTCTACGCCGGCGGGCGCGAACCGAACACCGACGAGCTGGTCGAGGCCGTCGAAACTCACCCGGGCTGGCGCGATTTCGGCATGGACGAGAACGAATTGCGGATCGCGTTCGCCGCGCGTGCCGGACTGGGGCCGGCCGGGGATGCGGCCGGAGCAATCCGCGCCTTCTACGCCGCGTACGCCTCAGCCCACTTAAAGCCGCGGTGGGGCGACAAGACGCCCGTCTACATCGAGTCGATCGCCCAGATCGGCGCGGTGCTCGGTGGCCAAGCTCGCTTCGTTCACCTGATCCGTGACGGGCGGGACGTCGCGGTGTCGCGCGGCGCCCGCGCCGTAACGCGCGGCCGGGAGGCGACGCCTGCGCGCGACGAGGCCGAGACCTGGAAGCGCCGCATCGAGGGTGCCCGCACCGAGGCCCTCGACATCGGGCACTACCTCGAGCTTCGCTACGAGGACCTGATCGCCGACGCCGGAGCGGTCCTGCGGAAGGTCTGCGAGTTCATCGACCTCGATTACGACCCCGCGATGCTCGACTACCACCAGCGAGCGTCCGAGCGCCTCTCCGAGCTCTCGGACCTGCCCGGCAAGGGCGGCAAGGTCCGCCCCGGCTCCGAGCGGATCGCAGCCCACGCGCTGACGTCCGAGCCACCCCGCGCCGACCGCGTCGAACGCTGGCGGACAGAACTCAGCGAGGAGGCCATCGCGGAATACGAGGAAGTCGCGGGCAAGCTGCTCAAAGAGCTCGGCTACCCCCTCGCGGGTGAGGGATGAGCAGCTTTCGCTGCGAAAGCAGCATGTGCCGGTGGGTGTCCTGACGATGAGGGTCGGGGTCTCCTCGTACTGGTTCAACCGCGGGCAGGGCGTCGTCGGCCGCCAGCTCCGCTCGGCGCTTGAGAGCCTCGGCCACGAGACGTTCGTCCTCGCCCGCCCGACTCGCGAGACCAACATCAAGCCGTCGTTCGTCGACGACGCGGGCGTCTGGGACCAGCAGGGGGTGACCGTCGCGTCGAGTTACAACATCCCGGGCGAGGAGATGCTTGCCTGGGCCCGCGACAACTCGCTGGACGTCGCGCTCTTCGACCAGAATTACCAGTTCGAGGAGGTCTCCGCGCTCCGCGAGGCCGGCGTCCGGACCTACGGGCGCTTCGTCTGGGAGCACTTCGGCGCCGAACACGTGGAGCCGGCGAGAGGGGCCTTCACTTCCGTCTATTCGGTCACCGCGTGCGAGGTCGAGCGCTACCGCTCACTCGGCCTCGAGACGCCGCGCGTCCCCTGGGGCATCCACCCCGAGCTAATCCGCGAGCCCGTCGAGGCCGACCCCGAGCTTGTGCGCCTGTTCTTCCCCGGTGGCTTCATGTCGAAGCGAAAGCCACTCGCAGGGACGCTGAAGGCATTTCGTAAGGCGAAGGGCCCGGAGCTCCGCCTGGTGGTGAAGGCACAGGTCGAGCGAGGCGTTGACACGGTCCGCGACGCAGCGCGTAAAGACGAGCGGATCGAGGTCATCGCCGAGGACCTCCCGACCCACGCGCACCTGCGCCTGTTCGCCTCGGCCGACGCCTGCCTTGCGCCCAGCCGCTGGGAGGGCCTGGGCCTCCATCTGTTCGAAGCGACTGCGCTCGGCCTGCCGATCGTGACCAACGACAACCCCCCGATGAACGAGGTAGTCGAGGACGGGCGGAACGGGCTCCTGGTCCCCGGCAAGCCGTCGAAACAGCGCCCGCGCTCGGACATCGGCTCGTTCGACCCGGATCGCCGCGCGCTCACGAAGGCCATCGAGAGCCTGCGCGACTCGGACCTGCGGGCCAATCTGCGGGCAGGCGCGATCGCGCGGCGCGAGGAGCTCTCCTGGGACCGGACAGTCGAGGCACTGAGCGTGCTGCTTGAGACGCGGTAGTGTGAGAAGCGCAGCTTTTTGAGGCCCATTCCGGACCAGGAGGACGAGATGCCGACCTACGTAATGCTCACGAATCTGACCGCAGACGGAGTGAAGACGCTCAAGTCGAATCCGACTCGCGTGTCCGAGGTCAACAAAGAGGTCGAGGCGCTCGGCGCCAAGGTCATCGACCAGTACGCGGTCCTCGGCCGCTTCGACTTCATCACCATTGTCGAGGCCCCCGACCCCGAGACGATGGCCAAGGTGTCGGTCGAGCTCGGCTCGCGGGGAACGATGACCTCCGAGACCCTTATGGCCATCCCCGCTGACAAGTTCGCCGACTCGATCTGAAGCTGAACCCGGCTCCAACCCAAAGGCTCGCATGAAGGTCCTCGTCGTGGGCGGCGGGGGTCGTGAACACGCCATCGTTCAGGCGCTCAAGCGCTCGCCAAGCGTGAGCGAAGTGCTCTGCGCGCCCGGGAACGCAGGCATCGCCGAAGATGCCCGCATCGTCGAGGCGAGCGCCGAGGACGTGCCGGCCATCGTCGAGGCGGCGCGGACCGAAGCCGTCGACCTGGTGGTCGTCGGGCCTGAGGCCCCCCTTGTAAGCGGCCTGGTCGACGAGCTCGAGTCCGGCGACATCCCCGCATTCGGTCCAACCGCGGCGGCAGCAAAGCTGGAGGGCTCGAAGGCCTTCGCGAAGGAGATGATGGCCGAGGCCGGGATTCCAACCGCTGGGTACGCGGTGGTCCGGAATGAGGCGGAGGCGCTTGGCCGGATCGCCGAGACCGAGTTCCCAGCCGTGCTGAAGGCCGACGGCCTCGCGGCGGGCAAGGGCGTGATCATTTGCGAAACCGAAGAGGACGGTCGCGCCGCGGTCAACGTCTTCTTCGGCGAGCGCCGCTTTGGCCAGACCGAGGTCGTGATCGAGGAGTTCCTCGACGGCGAGGAGCTCTCGCTCCTAGCGCTCTGCGACGGCCAGAACGTCGTCCCGCTGGCGCCCGCGCAGGACTACAAACGCATCTTCGACGGCGACGAAGGACCGAACACCGGCGGGATGGGGAGCTACTCGCCCGTTCCCGGCGTCGACCCAGGCCGCGTCGAAGAATTGGCGGACGTCGTCCACCGCCCAGTCGTCGAGCTGATGGCCAACCGCGGCACGCCGTTCCGCGGCGTGCTCTACGCCGGGCTCATGATGACCTCGGCCGGCCCAAAGGTCCTGGAGTTCAACACCCGCTTCGGCGACCCCGAGACCCAGGCCGTCCTGCCTCGGCTGCGCTCCGACCTGGCGGAGCTTTGCCTGGCGAGCCGCAAGCCCGGTGGCCTCGCCGGCATGAGCGCCGAGTTTGCGGACGACTGGGCGGTGACGCTCGTCCTGGCGTCAGCCGGCTATCCCGAGTCGTCTTCCAAGGGCGACGTCATTTCGGGCCTGAGCGAGGCCGCCGCGCTCGACGGAGTCGAGGTCACCCACGCGGGCACCGCCCGCGACGCCGACGGCAACGTGGTGACGGCGGGCGGTCGCGTGATTAACGTGACCGCGCTCGGCCCCGGCCCGGCCGAGGCGCGGGACCGCGCCTATGAGGCGGCGGCCATGATCGACTTCGAAGGCATGCAAATCCGTACCGACATCGCCCAGAGGGCGACCGAGCGCGTACCCGGCTGAGAGCCGAGAAAGGGAGACACACACATGGAGACAGCCGACCCTGAGGGTCGTCCCAAGATCGAGACGGGCGTTGCCGCGCCGACGCCGGACACCACTCCACCCGAGCCTATGCCCGAGGTGGAGAAGGCCTTCGAGGAAATCGAGGTCGATGCTCCCCGAGTCGGGATCATCATGGGCTCGAAGAACGACAAGCCCAAGATGCAAGGGGCCGGCACGGCTCTGCAGGAAGCAGGCATCCGCTACGAGGTGCGCGTCATGAGCGCTCACCGCGATCCCGAGAAGGTCCGCGAGTACTGCCACAACGCCAAGATGCGCGGCCTCAGGGTGATCATCGCGGGCGCTGGCATGTCGGCCGCGCTCCCGGGCGTCGCTGCTGCGCACACAGACCTGCCGGTGATCGGAGTGCCGATCATGGGCAAGTCGCTCGGCGGCCTCGACGCCCTCCTCTCGGCGGTCCAGATGCCGCCGGGCATCCCAGTTGCCTGCGTTGCAATCGACGGTTCCAAGAACGCTGGAGTCCTCGCCGCGAGAATCATCCACTGCTGAGAACTTGATCCCGAGATACACACGCGAGGAGATCGGAGCGGTCTGGACGGACCGCCGGAAGATGGAGGGGTGGCTCGCCGTCGAGCTGGCGGCAACCGAGGCGTGGGCAGCCGAGGGCGTCGTTCCGGCCGAAGCCGCGGCGCAGGCGCGGGAGCGGGCGGCGTTCGAGGTCGAGGCCGTCGCCGAGCGCGAGCGCACGACCAACCACGACGTCGCGGCGTTCGTCGACGTCGTCGCCGAGTCGGTCGGCGGCGACGCGGGGCGCTGGATTCACTACGGGCTCACCTCGTCTGACGTCCTGGACACCGCGCTCGCCCTGCAGATCCGCGACGCGGGCGAGATCGTTGTCGTCGGCGCTCGTGCCTACCGCGACGCCCTGGTCGCCCAAGCGCTCGAGCACGCCGACACGCTCTGCGTCGGGCGCACGCACGGCGTCCACGCCGAGCCCACCACCTTCGGCCTCCGCCTGGCCGGATTCGCCTTCGAGGCAGACCGCAACCTGAAGCGCCTCGAGGCGGTGTTTGCCGATGCCTCCGTCGGCGCGATCTCCGGGGCGGTCGGGACCTACGCATCGGTGCCGCCGCAGATCGAGCGGCACGTGTGCGAGTCGCTCGGGATCCGGGCCGAGGATGCCTCGACCCAGGTCGTGCCGCGCGACCGCCACGCGGCACTGCTCTCGGCGATCGCGCTCGCCGGCGCCGGGCTCGAGCGCTTCGCGACCGAGCTCAGAAACCTCCAGCGGACCGAGATCCGCGAAGCCGAGGAGCCGTTCGGCAAGGGCCAGAAGGGCTCGTCGGCAATGCCCCACAAGCGCAACCCGATCACCTCTGAGCGGATCACGGGTCTCGCCCGCGTTCTTCGCGGCTACGCGCAGACGGGTCTCGAAAACGTCGCGCTCTGGCACGAGCGGGACATCTCGCACTCCGGCGCCGAGCGCATCATCCTGCCCGACGCGACCATCGCCCTCGACTACATGCAGCACCTGGCGACCCGCGTGGCCTCCGGCATGGTCGTCCACGCGGACCGGATGCAGGCGAACCTGGAGCTCACCCACGGCGCCATCTTCAGCCAGCGCGCGCTGACCGCGCTGGTCGACTCGGGCATGACCCGCGACGATGCCTACCGGACGGTTCAGGCGGCTGCTCAGGAGGCCTGGGATACCGGCACACCGTTCCGCGATCTCCTGGGCAAGGCAGCGCCCGACCTGGACCTGGACGCGGTGCTCGACCCGCGCGCCTACACGAAGCACGTGCCCGAGGTAATGGCGCGCCTCGAGCGACTCAGCGACTGAACGCAGCTCCGGCAGCCCTCTAGCCTTTCCCGCCGTGACCCCCCTTGGCATCTCCATCGGGCGCCGACGAGCGCCCGAGCGCCTCCCTGCGCCATTCATCGTCGGCGTCGGGCGCTCAGGAACCACGCTCCTGCGCCTCATGCTGGATGCGCATCCCGACATGGCGATCCCGTCGGAGACCTATTTCGTGCCCCCGCTCATCAAGGTCGCACGCAAGCACAAGCCGGCCTCGGTGGACCTCCTCCTCGACGCCATCGTCCGCAACGATCACCACCGCTGGGAAGACCACGGCCTGGACGAGGAGGAGCTTCGGGCCCGGCTCGAAGCTCTCCCCGCGCCCGCGCCCGGCGCGGCCGTGCGCACCTTCTTCGACCTGTATGCAGAAAAGCACGGAGCTACGCGCTGGGGCGACAAGACGCCGCTCTACCTCAAGGAGATGAAGCGCATCCACTCGGCGGTTCCCGAGGCCAGCTTCATCCACATGATCCGTGACGGCCGCGACGTCGCCCTTTCCTTCTCGAGCCGCCTCCGAGCGATGGACCCGCCGCGCGAGCCACCGCCCCCTGCCAAGCTCGCGAGGCGCTGGAAGCGCCTCATCAAGCGCGGCCGCCGGACAGCCGAGAGCCTGCCGAACTATCGTGAGATCCGCTACGAGGAGCTCGTCGCCGAGCCCGAGCGCGTCCTCCTCGAGCTGTGCTCAGCGCTCGACCTCGACTTCGATCCGGCGATGACCCGCCACCACGAGCGCGCCGCGGACCGCCTCGACGAGATGGCGCGCGACCTACCGGAGGCGGACGGCAGGCCGTTGCGGCCAGGCGCCGAGCGGATGCGCGCGCACGCGCTGGTCACGCAGCCGCCGCAGGCGAACAACGCTGGCAAATGGCGCGACGAGATGCCGCCGGAGGACATCGCTGAGTACGAGTCCGAAGCCGGAGACTTCTTGGCTGAGCTCGGCTATGAGACCGGGGTCCGAGTATGAGCACGGAGGAGAACGGGCCTCGCGACGAGGAGAAAGAGGCTCACGACGGCGACGACGAGCCTCACGACGGCGCGCCGCATGTCGGAAAGATCTACGGGATCGAGGACCGGCCAGGTCAGCACATCACGCCGATCATCTTCGTCGGCGGGACCGGCCGGAGCGGGACGCACATCGTGTCCCGCTTCCTGGGACGCCACGGCCGTTTGCACGCGGTCGGGGTGGAGTGCCGTTTTCACGTCGAGGAACTGGGCTTTCCGGGCCTACTCAACGGAAGCGTGACCAAGGACGCCTTCCTCGAGCGAATGCGCGGCTTCTGGTGGAAGGGCACCATGACCGGCCGTGAGCGAGGCATGCACAAGTTCATGCCGCCGGAGCGCTTCGAGGCCGCCCTGGCTGAGTTCGATCGCTCGTTCGATCCCGATGCGCCGGACGCCGCCTGCCGCAAGCTCTTCATTGACCTTCTGTGGCCTGAGGCGATGCGAAAGGGGGCGAGCGGGCTGATCGAGCAGAGCTGCGACACGATCGCCGCTGCTTCCACATTGATGCGCCTCTTCCCAGAAGCGAAGTTCATCCACGTGATCCGTGACGGGCGCGACGCCTCGGCATCGCGGGTATCCCAGACGCGCGGGCGCTCCTACCCCCGCACTCGGATGCAGGGGCTCAAGTGGTTCGAAAAGCGCCTCCGCCGCATCGAGGAGGGTGCTCGTCATATCCCTGACGACAAGCTCCTGCAGGTGAGCCTGGAGGACATCCTCCTCCCTCCGCGTCATGAGGCGGCTAAGAGCGTCGCCAGGTTCACCGGCGTGCGATTCGGCCGCCGGATGCGCCGGTTCTTCTACGGCAAGATGGATCTCTCGCAGGCCAACGCTGTGCGATGGAAGAAGGGGCTCTCGTCCCGCAAGGAGGCGCGGATAGAGAAGCGCTACGTCGAGATGATCGAAGGCCTCGAAGCCGACGGTGTCAGCTCGGCCCCGTATCTCCGCGCCGTGTACGAGGCGCGGCTGCCGGTTCCGCCCCCGCCTCCCGAGCCAGAGCCCGAAGAGAAAACGCCGGTAGCAGAGCCGGCTGCGACCGAGCCGGAGCCGAGCGCCTAGAGGTCGGCGTCCGGCGCGAAGCGCGAGCCTTCGTGCCCGCCTTCGCCGGGGTGGACAAGCGGAAGGCGCTCTTCGAGCCACTCGAGCTGGGGCGACGGCTTGAACGGAGGCTCGAGCTGGTCCAGGAAGCCCGGCTGGTGGAACCAGTGGCGGTAATGGAGGTGGACGATCTCGTCCAGGTTCAGCGCCTGGAGCTCCGGCGGCAGCTTGGGGCGGCGGCGGACGAGGTAGTTGTAGCGGCCGTCAAGGGTCTTCACCGGCCCGTGCGGGAGGGTTGCCGCCAGCGAGAGCTGGTCCATGTTGCGCGGACCAGCCTTCGGGATGTGGTCCTCGTGGATCAGGGTCCGGAAGTTCTCGAGCCAGCGTCCGAACACGCCACGCGAAGGAGGCGCGGCGACGACTCCCGCACTCCAATAGCCGCGAATCCGCTCGCCGGTCCAGACCGTCTCGACCCAGGGGCCCTCGGGTGAGCCGCAGAGCTTGTACATCTTCTGCCAGTAGCGGTCCTTGAAGTCGTCGGGGCCATATGAGCCGCGCTTCTTCTGGCCGACGGGCCTCACGGCGACGGCGTCGCCCAGGTCGGTCAGGTCGTCGGGAGGGTTGAAGAAGACGGTGTCGGTGTCGACCAGCGCGATCGAAGCGACTCCCAGCGCCCCCTCGGCCCAAGCTCCTGCGTAGAGGCGATTCACCATCGGGTTGTCGGCGAACTCGACGTTCAGGTTGTCTGAGTGGTGCTCGACGCCCAGCGTCGCGAAGGTTTCGACCGTCTCGGGGTCGAGCCCGGTCTCGCCACGCGGCTCGACGCTCACGAGCCGCGCATCTGCGTGGCGGCCGCCCCACTTGCGCATCGACTCGAACAGCATCACCGCCTGCTCTTCGAGCGGGCCGGCTTCCACACAGGCGACGATGGCAAGGGACTCGCTAGGGGTCATGATTGGCGAGATCATGCCCGACCCCGCAATAGCTCCGCCACCGTTGGAGGGTTCGATGCCCTTCGTCGTGGGCGCGAACCGCTCCGGGACGACGCTCCTGCGCCTCATGCTCGACGCCCATCCCGAGCTGGCGATCCCGCCCGAGACGCACTTCGTCCCGAACCTGATCGAGCTCTTCTCGGAAGGGGAGCCCTCGCGGGACCGGGCGCTTGCTGTGATCACCTCGCGCCCCGAGTTCGCCGACTTCGGCCTGGCCGAGGACACCCTCGCCGAAGCGACGGCGGCTGCCGACAACTCGGCGCGCGGCGTCCTGCTCGCGTTCTACGGCCTATATGCGGCGGGCCAGGGCAAGAGCCGCTGCGGGGACAAGACGCCCGGCTACTCCACCAGCATGCGAGACATCGAGGGTGTCCTCCCCGAGGCGCGCTTCGTCCACATCATCCGCGACGGCCGCGACGTGGCGCTCTCGGTCATGTCGCGCGGCCTGCGCGAGCGGACGGTCGAGGAACTGGCGAAGCGCTGGAAGCGGCGGATCAAGCGCACCCGGAAGCAGGGCGCGAAGGTCGCGCACTACACCGAGGTCCGCTACGAGGACCTGATCACCGACACCGAGCCGGCCCTGCGCCGCGTCTGTGAGTTCCTCGACCTCCCTTTCGACCCAGCGATGCTGAGCTACCACGAGCGAGCCGCCGAGCGCATGGGCGAGATGTCGGGCGAACTCGAAGCGGCAGAGGGGCGCCAAGGCCTCCCCGCCGGCCACCGATCCGAGATGCACGCGGCCACTTCTGAGCCGCCCCAGCGCGAGCGAGTCGAGAAGTGGAAGCGCGAGATGAACGCCGAAGACGCGTGGGCCTTCAAGGAGATCGCGGGCGAGCTCCTGGCCGAGCTGGGCTACGAGGTGAACTCCGCTCCATAGCGCTTCGCATGGAAAGCACCTATCTCTGCCCATCGCGGAAGGCTGCGTGCGCAACGGCCGAAGGGCAGCAGCGCCCTAACCTGGCGCCCAGTCCGCCCCGCCGTCGAAGGCCGGATCGCTGGTCATCGCCAGCGGGAACCCGGAGCCGTTCGCGGCCATCTGAAAGATGTCGGAGTTGGCCGTGCCCTGTGTGCTGGAGAAAAGGATCGAGAGGCCATCGGGCGACCAGGCGGGGCGGAACTCACCGAAGCCGCTGGTGATCAGCGCGTTCTGGCTGCCTCCGGCGTCGAACATCGTGAAGATGTCGAACGGGTTGTCGCGCTCGCTCGCGAAGGCCACTTTCCCGCCGGCCGGGGCGAACCCGGGCTGGATGTCGCCGCCGGCCTCGTGGGTGAGGCGCACAACGTGCGACCCGTTCGGCCACATGCGGAAGATCTCGTCGTTCTCGCCGCTCAGGATTCGCTCGAACACGATGTACAGGTTGCTCGGGTTCCAGGCGGGATCCTGGTCGTCGCGGCTCGTGCTGGTGAGCTGGGTGACGTGGATGCCCTTGTCGTCCACGACGAAGATATCGTCGTTGCCCTTGCGTTCGCTCTGGAAGACGATCCGGTCGCCGCCGGGCGACCAGGCGGGGTTCTGGTCCTCGGCGGGATTCCGCGTGAGCCGGCGGCGATGCGACCCGTCGGCGCGCATGACGAAGATGTCCAAGCCGCCGTTGTGCGTCCGGTGGGCATACGCGATCCGCTTGGCGTTGGGCGACCAGGCCGGCTGCCGGTCGTCCACCGAGTTGTTGGTCAGCCGCGTCTCGTCGTCACCGTCGGAGTTCATGACGTAGATCTCGACGTTTCCGTCGCGCGTGCTCTCGAACGCGATGCTGCCGTTGCTGCCAGGGAACGTGGCCTGAGCGGGCGCGGCCGACACGAGCGCAAGCAAGACCAGCGCCGCCGTGGCGGAGACGACCCCGGCGCTCCCGTTCCGGATCGACCGCGTATGGCCCATCGCCCGATCGAGGTTACTCCCGCCGGTCCCGGCCGTCAAAGGAGGCCGGGTAGTAAGCGGCGACAAGGCTCTCGAGGCAGTCGGGGATTTGGACTAGCTCCTATTCGATATAGGTTCAGGTTGCACGGGGGGTCCCAATCTGAAGGAGTCGACATGTCCTCGCCCACAGCGCTGCCCACACTCGCGGAGAACAAGACGGCACGCATAGCCGGGTGGCTCATGGCGTCCACCTTCGTCACCTCGATCCTCGCCGGTCTCGTCCTCTACAAACCGATCCTGGACGAGACGGACTTCATCCTCGGGTCGGGCGAGGATGGTCGCATCCAGCTGGGCGCGCTCCTCGAGTTCCTCCTGATGATCGGCAACGTCGGGACGGCGGTCGTGATGTATCCGATCCTCAGGCGGTACAGCGAAGCCCTCTCACTCAGCTACGTCGCCTCGCGCACCATCGAATCGACGATCATCGGCGTCGGTGCCATCAGCCTCCTGTCGATCCTCACCCTGCGAGACGACCTCGCCTCATCCATCGGAGATGCGGCGGGGACGCTCGAAATCACCGGGCAATCCCTCGTCGCTGTCCACGACTGGACCTTCCTGCTTGGCCCCGGATTCTGCGTCGGCGTCAACGGCCTCCTGCTCGGCTGGCTCATGTACCGCACCGGCCTCATGCCTCCGCGTCTGGCACTGCTGGGTGTTGTCGGCGGCCCCTTGATCTTCCTGTCAGCGATCGCCGTGCTGTTCGGCGCCTACGAGCAAGACGGTGCACACGCCCTCTTCTCGGTTCCGGAGGCCGCTTTCGAGCTGTCCTTCGCGATCTACCTGATCGTCAAGGGATTCAGGCCCTCACCGATTCTCTCGGGAGAGCCCGCTACATAGGGGCCCCGCGAGCTACGAGAGGTCGTAGCCGAGCTCTTCGAGGAGATCGCCGGCGGTGTCCTCGAACTGCGCCACGTCTTCTGGCGACATGAGCTCGCGCCAGCGCTCGACCCTGTCCTCGCGCGGCGCGTCGGTCACCAGCTGGTGGGCCTCGAGTCGCTCCTCCGCGGGGCGGAGCGCACCGCCGTCATCATCGTGGAGGTCTCTGGCGATCTCCTGAAGGCGGTCCGCCGAGCGCTCGTGGTAGGTGAGCATCGCGGGGTCGTACGGAAGCTCGATGAACTCGCAGACGGTGCGGAGAGTGTCCTCCGGGTCCCGTACGAGGTCCTCGTAGCGGATCTCGAGGTAGTGCTTGAGCCTGACCTCTTGGCGGCGCGCTCGGTTGATCCGTCGCTTCCAGATCATTGCGTGGCGCTCGACGCTCAGCTCTTCCGCGTCGGTCCTGCGCTCACGCGAGAGGGCAACGTCCCGCCCGTCGCGAATGAGGTGGATGAACCGCGCTTCGGGCAGCGCCCGCTGGACCGTCCCCATCTGCTTCACGTAGCCCGGCGTCTTGTCGCCGTAGCGGGACTTCCCTTGATTTTCGGCGTACAGCCCGTAAAAGGCACGCAGGACCAGCTTGGGACGCATGCCCTTCATCTCCGAAAAGCGCTGGGTGAGAACATCGGGATCGAGACCGAAGTCGCCCCAGCGGCGGTGCTCGACCAGGAAGGCAGTGACCTGCTCGGGCGTCATCCGCTCACCCTCCTTCCGCGCGTCGAGCATCGTTTTGAAAAGCGCCGGCAAGAAGTGCGTCTCGGGCGGGATCGCGAGGTCGGGATGGGAGTCGAGCATCATCCGCAGAAGGGTCGTCCCGGAGCGGTTGACCCCTACGACGAACGGCATGGGCGGCGGCCTGTTGGCGAGCTTCTTCGCGCGTTTGGCCTGGCGAACCTCCCGGCGCTTGCGGCGAAGCCGCTCGCGGCGGCGCGTGATCGGGTTGAGGCTCATCGCTCGCCCCCGATCGCCGCTCCGACGCCGGACTCGTACCCGAGCTCGGCCAGGAGGTCACCCGCAGTGTCCTCGAACGCCTCGACGTCTGCCGGCTCCATCTGCTCGCGCCAGCGTGCAACGCGCGTCGCCTGGGGCGGCTCTGAGGTGAGCTTGAACGCATCGAGCCTGCGGCTGCCCGGGCGCTCGCGACCGCTCGCGAGAGCGGGCAGGTCGCGGTCCATCTCGGCCATCCGCTCCTCCGAGTGCTCGTGATAGGAGAGCATCGCGTCGTCCCATTCCAGGTCAATGAAGGCGGCAACGCGGCGCAGCGTCGGCTCCGTCTCGAGGACCAGGTCCTCGTAGCGGACCTCGAGGTAGTGGCCGAGCTTCTCGGCCTGGCGGCGGGCCTTGCGGATCCGGCGCTTCCAAAGGCGCGCCATGCGCGTCGCGTCCTTCTCCTTGCCCACCCGGTCCCAGACCGAAAGCGCGACGTCACGCCCGTCGCGGATCATGTGGATGAAATGCGCCTCGGGCACCGCGCGCTCGATCCGGCGCATCTGGCGCACGTAGATCGGCGTCTTGTCACCCCAGCGCGTCTTGCCGTGGCGCTCGGCGTAGAGCGTGAAGAAGTCGCGGAGCGCATCGCCCGCGGTCAGCCTCCGGTGCGCGGCCAGTCTGTTCTCGAACTCGGCGGCGTCCAGGCCGAAGTCGCCCCAGCGGTTCTTCGAAGAGATCCATTCCGCGGTTTCAGATGCAGTCATCGGCGCCTCTGAGAAGCGCTTGACAAGGCGCACCGCGAAGTGCGTCTCGGGCGGGATCGCCACCGCTGGGTGGGCGTCCAGCATCAGGCGCAGAAGTGTCGTGCCCGAGCGCCCGACGCCCACGACGAACGGGGCGGGGGGCTCCGAGCCGCGACGTGCGGCCACCATGTTGCGGCGTCTCAGCTTCACGCGGCGTTCTCTAGTGAACCAGTAGACAAGGCGCCAACCCTAGCCTGCGGCCGACCGGCGAGCACGGCCGGCGTCCCCCTGGCGGGCGACATAGTCACGTTGCGGCGGGTCGGGCGCTCCGCCTCGGACGACCCAGGGCGCAGGTCGCATTCGCGGATGATCGTCTGGAGCGCAACTCGCATCTCGAGCTGGGCGAAGGCGGCACCGATGCAGCGCCGGGTCCCGCCGCCGAACGGCACCCACGAGTAGGTCTCTGTCGCCCCGTCGAGGAAGCGCTCGGGCTTGAACGCGAACGGTTCCGGATAGAGGTCTGGCCGCGTGTGGGTGAGCCAGATCGAAGCGAGGATGATCTGCCCCGGCTCGAAGTCGAAGCCGTCGAGCGTGGTCGGCTCACGGAGCTCGCGGCCCGTGAACGGAACGACGGGCCTGACGCGCAGCGTCTCCGAGATCACGGCATCGAGGTAGGTGTGATCGTCTCCCGCCCGGACCTCCTCGATCACACGCTCGTACGCCTCGGGATTGCGGAAGAGGAGGTCGAACGCCCACGCGAGCCCCGTAGCGGTCGTCTCGTGCCCGGCGAGGAGAAGCGTCATGAGCTGGTCGCGGATCTCGGAGTCCGACATCTCGGAGCCGTCTTCGAAGCGCGCCGAGATCAGCATCGAGAGGATGTCGTCGCGCTCGTCCAGGGCGGGGTCGGCGCGCCGCTCGGCGATCTGATCGGCAAGGAGCTCGTCGACGCGGGCAATCTTGCCTGTGAGGCGCCGGTACAGCGGCGAGTTGCGGACCCGCGGGGAGAGCAGACCAATCGCTCGCGGCGACCCGCTTGCCGCAAGGATCTCCGTAAGACCTTCGGAGAGCTCGTCGTGGCGCTTCCCCTCCTCGACCCCGAAGACTGCACGAAGGATCACTTCGAGCGTGATCGCCTGCATCGTCGGGTGGAGGGCGAACTCCTCGCCCTGACGCCACTCGGCGATCGCGTTGTGGGTCGTCTCTTCGATCACCTTTTCGTAGGCGCGCATGCGCTCGCCGTGAAACGGCGGCAGCATCAGCTTGCGGCGGCGCAGATGCTCGTCGCCCTCCTGGAGCAGCAGCGACCCGTCCCCTAGGAGCGGCCGCAGGACGATGTTCCGGCCGGGCGCGATCGTGTTCTGCCGGTCGCGGGAATAGAGCGCCTTGACCGACTCGGCGTCCGAGATGAAGACCACCTCGCCAGGGCCGATGAGCGACGCGGCGAACGTCTCGCCCAGCTCGTGGCGCCAGTGCTGGAGGAAGCTGACCGGGCGAACGATGAAGCGCATCGTCTGGACCAGCTTCGGCAATGGGACATTTGGCGGAGATGCCATAGGTGCGGATGTTAGATTGGCGCCGCATGAGCCCCGACACACTCGCTGACCTGAAGCTCGTCGCCTCCGGCAAGGTGCGCGAGATGTACGAGATCGAGGATGACCTCCTCATGGTCGCCTCGGATCGCATCTCCGCCTATGACGTCGTCCTCCCCACGCCGATCCCCGACAAGGGCGCGGTGCTCACCCGCATGTCGGTTTTTTGGTTCGAGACGACCGGCGACATCTGCCCGAACCACATGATCACGGCCGACGTCCCGCCTGAGGCCGAGGGCCGCGGCCTGCGTGTGAAGAAGCTCGACATGTACCCGGTCGAGTGCGTCGTCCGCGGCTACATCACGGGCTCGGGCTGGAAGGAGTACAAGAGCTCCGGCGAGGTGTGCGGGATCGCGCTGCCCGACGGCCTTCAGGAGTCGCAGAAGCTTCCCGAGCCGATCTTCACACCGGCCACCAAGGCCGAGGTCGGCGACCACGACGAGAACATCTCCTTCGAACGCGCCGTCGAGACGATCGGCGACCGCGCGCTGATGGAGGGGCTCCGCGACACCTCGATCGCCTTGTACGAGCACGCCGCCGCACACGCCTTGGAGCGCGGGATCATCATCGCCGACACCAAGTTCGAGTTCGGCGCCTCCCCGGGCGCGGAGATCGTCCTGGGCGATGAGGTACTAACCCCCGACTCGTCGCGCTTCTGGCCCGCCGACGACTACGAGGCCGGCCGGGGACAGTCGTCCTTCGACAAGCAGTACGTGCGCGACTGGCTCGACGACTCGGGCTGGGACCACTCGCCGCCCGGCCCCGAGCTGCCGGACGAGATCGTCCAGGGCACCCGCGCCAAATACGTCGAGGCGTACGAGCGCATCACCGGCCGGAACTTTTAGTCCCGGTTCGCATGTAGCGTCCTTGGCGTGAACGTCTTCATCCAGGGGATGCGCCGCTCGGGGACGACGATCCTCTACGACGCGTTCGCCGAGGATCCGGACCTCAAGCGCTTCTATGAGCCGTTCCGCGAGGACGCCGAGACGCCGGGAGGCGGATCGGGCGCGCGCGCCGAGGACCTGTTCGCCGAGACGCGCCAGCTCAGGCGCGAGTTCAAACGCGTTGAGCACCCCGGCGTCCCGCTCGAGCTCTTCAATCACGGCGGGCCGCGGGCTCCTGCCCTGGAGCTCCACCCGGCACTCCCCGCCTGGGGCGTCGACTTCCTCGCATACCTCCTTGAGCAGGCGCCGAACGTCCTGATCAAGGAGGTGCGCCTGTTTCGAAAGGTGCCCGACATTCACCGCGTCGATCCCGAGGCAACCCTGGTCCACATCGTCCGCGACCCCCGCGCGGTTGCCGGGTCGATGCTCCTCGGCCGCGGACGGCGCCACTCGACGCGCTACGCCGACGCCGACGCGTTCTTCGAGGCCTGGACCCGCCGCAAGCTCTGGTCGTCGAGCGCGATCGCGCGCAACGTCCTTGCCGCGGGCGAGCACGAGGGGCTCGAGCGCGGCGTCCCTGACTTCATGCGCCCGCTGGTGGTGTGGAAGGCAGTGTGGGACGGCCTTCGCAACGACGGCCGCAGGCTCTTCGGCGACCGCTACGTCCTGGTCCGACTGGAGGACCTGCGGGTCGATCCCGAGGGCGAGCTCCACCGCATCTACGACGCGATCGGCCGCGGAACGCCGGACGGTGTTCGCCAATGGGCGGAGGCACACGTGCGCCGCGGCGCAGACATCCTCTGGGGCGAGGACCCGCGCTGGGCCGAAGCGGCGAAGGCGCTCGGCATGGAAGAGGCCCTGGATGACGCTGGATACGGAGAGGTCCTTGCGCTCGAAGGCACGGCCCGCCCGCTGAAGCTCCGCTCGCCCGACGCGGACGCTCCCTCGCGGCTGGACGCCGCCGTGGGTCGCGCCCGCCGCGCTGTGGGCCGCGCCACCGGCCGGGACCCTCGCTAGCTTTGCGGTAATGAAGGCTCGCGTCCTCATCCGCCCCAAGGAGGGCATCCTCGACCCGCAAGGCAAGGCGGTCGAGCGTGCGCTTCCCGCGCTCGGCTTCGACAGCGTTCGCGACGTTCGCGTCGGCCGGCTGGTGGAACTCGAGGCGGACGACGCCTCACACCTCTCCGAGCTTTGCGAAAAGCTTCTGGCGAACCCCCTGATCGAGGACTACGAGATCCAAGAGATCGGCTGATGTTCGGCGTCCTCCAGTTCCCCGGCTCGTGCGATGAGCGGGACGCGCTGGCGGCGTGCGAGCGAGTCGGCGAGGCCCGGATGGTCTGGCACGAGGAGACGAGCCTCGACGGCATTGACGCCGTGGTCGTACCGGGAGGCTTCAGCTACGGGGATTACCTCCGCGCCGGCGCGATCGCGCGCTTCGCTCCCGTGATGGACGCGGTCCGCGACTTCGCCGAGGGCGGCGGCCCGGTGCTCGGCATCTGCAACGGCTTCCAGGTTCTCTGCGAGGCGGGGCTCCTGCCCGGAGCGCTCCTTCCGAACGACGGCCTTCGCTTCCTTTGCCGCCAGGTCGACCTCGAGGTGGTCTCAACCGACTCGGCCTTCACGCGCGGGCTCGAGATCGAGGACTTCCTTTCGGTCCCGGTAAAGCACATGAGCGGCCGCTACTTCGCTCCGCCCGCCATCCTCGACGAGCTCGAGGCGCGCGGTCAGGTCGCCCTGCGCTACGCCCCGGGCCAGAACCCGAACGGCTCCTCGCGAGACATCGCGGGTGTTGCCAACGAGGCCGGCAACGTGATGGGCCTCATGCCTCATCCCGAGCACGCGGTCGATTCGCTCACCGGCTCAAGCGACGGCCTGAAGCTCTTCGCGGCCGTCGCGAAAGCCGCAACGGCGGCCTGAGGTGGGCAAACGTCCGTCAGTGCTCCCTATAGGGGTACTCACGGACATTTACCTTCGGCGTAGGCGCGCCTTCCCCGATCGAGCGCCCACGCCACGGCGTGGGCGCGGAGCGGCGTGGGGCTCCGGTGCCTTCGCCTAAGTTCCTTCCGGCGCCGCTTCCACCACTCCGAGCGCCGCAGTGCCGGAAGTCTTCCCAGCGCAACATGCGCTCGCAGCGAGATATCGCGCCGCGCGAACTGCGCGCGGTCTAGGGCGGGCGAGATCACGCTCGGCATGCCCTCCTCGCTCCGGTTCTCGCGAAGCCATGCGAAGTAATCGCCGCTCGCCTCGGGCGTGAGAAAGCGCCTGTCGCGGTGAGGCTGCGCCTTGGGGACAGCACGTTTGGTCTTGCCGAACGCATCTCGCGGGACGCCGGCCTCCTCGGCGATCCGGCGGGGGATCGGGCGGTCGTAGCCGGCGCCGAGCATCCATGGGGCCATCTCCGCCGAGCGGCTGATGGCGACTACGTCAGCGACCTGGCGCGCCGCCCAGAACGCCGGCGCGCAGTTGACGAAGCCGGCGTGGAGGCGGTACTCGCAGAAGCCCAGGCCGGAAGCGTCCTTGCGGACGACGTCGGGCCCGAGCTTCGACCACTCCGGGTTCCAGATCGAATCCCCGTAGAAGCCAGAAACCAACACGGCACCTTCGAGGTGCGCTTGTGCGCCGTGGAAGCCGACCAGGCCGCTTCCTCCCCCGGCTGCCAGAAACGGAACCTCGGTCCCGCCCGGAAGCTGGGGAACCTCGCGCCAGGCTTCGCGCTCGATCACGATCGGCTCGATCCCGAGCGCCTCTGCGACGGGAACGCCGCTGTCCGGGTGGCCGCTCCCCGTCGTCTCGAAGCAGATGGCCCTGCGGCATCCCGCCTCGGCGGCGAGCGCTGTGGCGGCGTTCGCGTCGTAGCCCGACGAAAGGGTTCCGAGGAAGGCGAGCGGAAAGTGCCGGGCCGGGTCCGCCATGTTCGCCCCGAGTTTCGCGAAGGTGCCAGCGAGAAGGGTGCGATAGGCGCCGAAGTCATTGAGAGCCTGCGAGGGAATCGGCTTGTCGCGGCGCTCCAGCCGGCCAGACGACCACGCGAGGTTCCGGAAGTGAGTCAGGTGGACAGGCCCCGCGGAGGTCTCGAGCGTGCTCCGGCACCTGTCGATCCCCTTGACGATCGATGTCACCCGAGCCTGGTACTTCGGTTCGGTCATCTCCGCCCCCGCCGTCTCGAGCAGGGCGAGCAACGAGTTCGAGACCGACGTCTCACCGGTTGCGGCGACGAGATGGCACAGGCGGTCGATCGTCGACGTCGGCGAGACGAACACCGCCTCCTCGCCGCGGATGCGCACCCCTGAGCCAAGGCTCACGGCCACCTGGTCGAACGCCCCGCCGGCGAAATCGCCGTCCCACGCGCCTTCGTACGCCCACTCCGCGCCCACCTCGACCCGGGGGCCATGCCACAGTTCCACGACGTCACCGCACCGGGCGACCCAGGCGAGCGGCGGCCAGCCCGGCATCTCGCGTGGCTCAAGGCGCATCGCTCGCAGCGTAAAGCGCGCCGCCCCTGCGCAGGTAGCCTCGCGCCCATGGGCGAGAACATCGACCCCACCTGGCTCTGCTTTCGAGCCGAGACCGATCCGAACGAGGGCTGGTTCGGGGATCGCCTCGAGCGAGTGCGGCGCCACTACGCCCAGCTTGTCGACTATCCCCTCGAGATCGAGAGCGCGCAGTCAGGCCGGGCGGGCGTCGCGGCGATCGGCGACGCCGAGCCGTCCTGCCGCTGGCCGCATTTCGCCCAGGACGAGCGGCACGCCATCGCGACCGCGTACGCCCCCACAGGATGGGAGCGGATCACCGGCTCGCAGGCGCTCGCCGAAGCCCCGCTCGCCCTCGCACGCTCGCTGAGCGACGACGCGGACGCCGCAAGCCGCAACCTCAACGCGCCCGCTGCGATCGGCTTGCTCGATCTCGGCGCCGGACGGCTGCTGGTGGCAAACGACGCGCTGGGTGCGGCGCGCGCCTACGAAGCCGAGGCAGGCGGCATCAGGGCTTGGTCGAACCGGCCGGGCGCGCTCGTCGTGTTCCTCGGCCTCGACGCCCGCGCCGATGCCCGAGCCTGGCGGATCCTGGCCGCCGCTTCGTGGTTCTTGGGCGACACCGCTCCGATCGAAGGCATGCGCCGGCTGCCGGGCGGCACGGTGATCCAAGCCGGGCCCGATGGCATCGACGAGCACACGACGGGGGCGCTCGCTGGATGGGTCGCGCCCCGTGGCGACCTGTCGGAGCTCACCGGTCTCGCCACGGATGACGCGCTCGCTCAGGCGAAGGGAGCCGCCGACCTGTGGCCGGGCGAAGCCAAGGTGGACCTCTCGGGCGGGCGCGATTCCCGGCTGGCGGCGGCCGCAGTCATCGCCGCCGGCACCCCCGCGCGCTTTCTCACCTCCGACGCGACGCCGGGGGAGGCCGATGTCGCCCGCGCTCTGATCGCAGCCGCGCCGGGCGAGCACCAGCACGACGTGAGCAAGACTCAGGCCGGCTCGGCCACGCCCAGCACCGAACTCCTGGAAAGGGCCGCGAACCTCCATCTCCTCCACGACGGGGTGCGCCATCCCCAAAAACTGAGGGGCAAGATGACGCTGCCGCGCCCGCGGCCGCGCAACGCCACCTTCTCCGGCCACGGCGGCGAGATCGCCCACGGCTTCTTCTACAAAAACGAGAGCCAGCTGAAGAAGGTGTCGCGGCGCTCGAAGCGCGTCCCTGAGCGCATCATGCGCTTCTTCACGAAGGACCACGAGGCGGCTCGGCCCGAGGCCTACGAGGAGGCCGCCACCGTCGTCGGCCAAGCGCTCGATGCCGGGCGCGCGGCGGGCCTCGACGGTCCGGTACTCCTCGACTGGTTCTACCTCACCGACCGCTTCGCACACCGCTCGGGACTTGCCACCGACTCTGAGCGCATCTCGGTGTTCGCGACCCCGGGCTTCATCCGAGCTTCCTTCGCGCTGGAGCCCGAGGACCGGCTGACTGACCGGCTCCATCTCGAGATGATTGGCCGCCTGGTGCCCGCGTGGAAGGACCAGCCCTTCTTCGAGGCTCCCAAGGCAAAGACGCCTTCCATCCGCCGCGACCGCCTGTGGGAGATCGAGCGCGACGCGGACGTCTTCGAGGAGATCCTGGCCGCGGAAGGCGCCTGGACCGAGATCTACCGCGCCGACGAGGCGAAGGACGCGTGGCGCGAGCTTCGTGCCGGTGGCGACGGGTCCGCGAAATGGGAGGCCGTGTTCGAGGGCATCGTCTACCGGCACACCTTCGACGAGCACCTCTCGCGGCTCGTGGCGGCGGGCCGGGACTAGCTCTCTAGCCTTTTCGCCCCATGCCGGACGACTCAACCATCTCCAGGTACCTGCGCTCGCGTCGCCTGCGCGGCGCGGCGGAGCCCGGCCTGCCCGCGCCGTTCGTGGTGGGCGTCGGGCGCTCCGGCACAACGCTTCTACGCCTGATGCTGGACGCGCATCCCGAGATGGCGATGCCGCCCGAGACCCACTTCTTCGACAGCCTCATCGAGGCGTCTGGGCGCCTGCGGTTCAGCCCTGAGCGGGCCCTGGCGGCGATCACCGAAGACGAGCACAGGCGTTGGAACGACTTCGGACTTGGCGAGGACGAGCTCCTCGACCGATTTGAGGCGATCCCGCGCTTCAACGCCCCGGACGCCCTTCGCGCCTTCTACGAGCTCTACGCGGAGAAGCAGGGCAAGGAGCGCTGGGGCGACAAGACGCCTCCCTACGTGAAGACGATGCGCCGGATCAAGCGCGTTCTTCCCGAAGCCCGGTTCATCCACGTGATTCGCGACGGACGCGACGTCGCGCTCTCGAACAACAAGCGCGTGATCGAGCGCGGCCACCGTGAGCCTGTGCCGGCGGCGCGCTCAGCGCGGCGCTGGAAGCGGCGGATCCTGAAAGCGCGTGCCGACGGCCCGCACCTCGGCGAGTATCTCGAGATCCGCTACGAGGATCTGGTCTCCGACACCGAGCCTGCCCTTCGCAAGGTGTGCGAGTTCATCGAGCTCGACTTCGATCCGGTGATGCTCCGCTACCACGAGACAGCTGCAGAGCGCCTATCCGAGATGGCGGGCGCCATGCCTGCTCGCGACGGTCGCCCCGAGCGAGACGCGGGCGAGCGCCTGAAGGCCCACGCCCTGGCCACGAAGCCGCCGACCAAGGAGCGGATCGAGGTCTGGCGCGAGGACATGAGCGCGGACGACCAGGCGGAGTTCGAGCGCGTGGCAGGGGACCTTCTGGACGACCTCGGCTACGCCCGAGCCGCGTCCTCGTAGCATCTAGCGGCCCCCATGGCAGTCCTCGTCCCATCCTTCCTGCGCCGCGGCACCAGCCACGCGCCGTTCCCGTTCGTGGTCGGCATGAACCGCTCGGGCACGACGCTCCTGCGCATGATGCTCGACGCCCACTCAGACCTCACGATCCCGCCCGAGACGCACTTCGTGCCGGACATGATCAAAGCCGCCAAGGCCGACGGTTCCACGCCTGAGAGCGTGCTTGAGGCGATGAAGGAACACCGCGAATGGGGTGACTTCGAGATCTCCGACGAGGAGATGCTCGGGCGCTTCAACGCCCTCCCCAAGCTGAAGGCCGGGCCTGCGGTGCGCTCGTTCTACGACATCTACTCGGAGCGCCAGGGCAAGCCCCGCTACGGCGAGAAGACCCCCACCTACGTCCAGAAGATGAAGCTGATCCAGCGGGCGCTTCCGGAGGCCCGCTTCTGCCACGTGATCCGCGACGGCCGCGATGTTGCGCTCTCGGTCCTCGACCGCACCGTCCGCGACCTGACGGCGGGAGATGTCGCCAAACGCTGGCAGAAGAAGGTGACGAAAGCGCGCGAGGACTCCCCCCAGCTCGAGCACTACATGGAGATCCGCTACGAGGACCTGATCCTCGACACCGAGCCGGTGCTCCGCAGCGTGTGCGAGTTCTTCGAGCTTCCCTGGCAGGACGAGCTCCTCACCTACCACGAGCGCTCCGCTGACCGTCTGCAGGAGATGGCTCGTGCCCTGCCTGGCGGGGGCAAGTCGAAGGAGCTGTCGGTCGAGCGGCGCATGAAGACCCATGAGATGACGACGAAGCCACCGTCGGCTGATCGCGTCCAGCGCTGGCGAAAGCAGATGACCGAGGATCAGCGCCTCGAGTTCGAAGAGGTCGCGGGCGGACTTCTCGAAGACCTGGGCTACCCGGTCGGCGAATCGGTCGACGCCGCAACGGTTTAAAGCTGATCGATGAGCACCTTTAGGTGCGAAAGCAGCATGTGCCGGTGGGTGTCCTGGTGATGCGGGTCGGCATCGTCACCAAGTGGTTCGCGTCCGGCCAGGCGGTCGTCTCGCGCTACGTCCGCTCGGCACTGGACGAGCTCGGCCACGAGACCTTCATCCTCGCCCGCGAGGGGACCGGGCCACGCTCCGGTATCGAGAACCGAGTGCCGGACCCGATCTGGGACCAGCCGGGCGTTACCGAGACCGGCGAGTCCGACGTGCCGCTCGAGACCTACCGCGAGTGGGTCGAGGCCAACTCGCTCGACGTCGTGATGACCGACAACCTGTACCAATTCGACGAGCTCGCGGCGCTCCGTGCGGACGGCGTCAAGACCATCGGACGCTTCGTCTGGGAGCACTTCGACGACGAACATGTCGAGGGAGCGAAGAAGGCGCTCGACGTCGTCTACTCGCTCCATCGCGGCGAGCAGGCGCGCTACGCCGAGATGGGCATCGACAGCCCCTACTTGGTGTGGGGCTGCCACCCAGAGCTCGTCGCGGTCGAACCCGCGCAGAGTGACGCTGGCCTCGTGCGCCTGCTGGTTCCGGGCAGCTTCATGGGCCGGCGCAAGCCGCTCGACGAGATGCTCGAGGCGTTCATGCAGACGAAGGACGAGCGCCTGCGCCTGATCATCAAGGGCCAGACCATGCGCAAGGAGAACAAGCTGGCGAAAGCGGCGGACGCCGACTCGCGCATCCAGATCCTGATCGAGGACCAGCCGACCGACCAGCACCTCTCTTTCGTCGCAGGCTGCGACGTGTGCCTCTCGCCCACTCGCTGGGAGGGCCTGGGCCTGCCGCTCTATGAGGCCATCGCCTTCGGGCAGCCGGCGATCACGAACGACAACGCGCCGATGAACGAGGCGGTTCTCGACGGCGTGAACGGCTACCTGGTGAGCGCCTCGGTCGAGGGAACGGCGCGCTCGGGCATCACCTCGTGGAGTCCCGATCCCGGCGAGCTCGCCAAGGCGATCGACCGGATCGCCGACGACGGCACCCGGGCCGAGCTCGCCGCAGGAGCGCGCGAGCTGCGCGATGGCGACCGCGCATGGTCGAAGACCGTGGCGGGCTACGACGAGCTGCTCACGTCGGTGGCTTAGTGCGGGTCGGCGTAGTCACCAAGTGGTTCAACCGCGGTCAGCCCGTAGTCGGCCGCCACACCCGCTCGGCGCTCGACTCGCTGGGCCACGAGACCTTCGTCCTAGCCCGGCCGAAGAAGGAACGCGGCCCGCAGCCGGGGGCGCTGTCGCGAGACGACGTCTGGGATCAGCCGGGTGTGACCGAGGCGTCCGAGTACGACATCCCGCTCGCCGACTACACGGAGTGGATCGAGCGCGAGGGCATCGAGGCGATCCTCTGCGACCAGAACTACGGCTTCTCGGAGCTCGCCGAGCTGCGAGCGCGGGGCATCAAGGTCATTGGCCGCTTCGTGTGGGAGCACTTCACCGCCGAGCACGTCGAGGGTGCGCGCAGCGCCTACGACGCCGTCTTCTCGATGACCCGCGCCGAACAGGAGCGCTACCGCGAGATGGGGCTCGAGACCCCGTATGTGCAGTGGGGCTGCCACCCGGAGCTCATCGAGGTGGGCGAAGCCGTCGCACGCGAGCCTGGCGATGACGTCACGTTCGTCTTCACTGGGGGCTTTCTGGGACATCGCAAGCCTCTCGAGCCTGTGCTGGAGGCTTGGTCGCTGGTCCAGAGCGATCGCGCGCGGCTCATCGTGAAGGCGCAGGTCGAACGCTCTCGGCTCTCAGAAGCGGAGGACGCCGCGGCGAACGACGCGCGCATCGAGCTGCGGATCGGCGACGAGCCGACCCGCCAGCACCTCGAGACCGTCGCTGCCGCCGACGTCACCCTCTCGCCCGCGAGGTGGGAGGGCCTCGGCCTGCCGCTGTATGAGGCGGTCGCGTTCGGTCAGCCCGCGATCACGAACGACGTCGCACCGATGAACGAGATCACGCGGGATGGCGAGAACGGGCTCCTCGTGAGCTCGACGCCAGACGGCACAGCGCGCTCGGGCATCGCCGCACACGCCTTCGACCCGGCCGCGATGGCCGCGGCGATCGACCGGCTCGCTGAAGACGGCGCCCTTCGCGCCGCGCTCGCCTCCGGGGCGGCAGACCTTCGCGACGGCGAACGCGCATGGAAGCACACGGTTCGGGGTTTTGAGTCACTGCTAGAAATGGCCACCCCTTGAGCACGTACCGAAAGCTGAAGAAGCGCGGCCGGATCATTCTCGGCCGCAGGCGCCTCATGCCGCGCGACGAGGCCGTGCCGCCGCCCGCGCCGTTTGTCTGCGGCGTTACCCGCTCGGGCACGACGCTCGCCCGCCTGATGCTCGACTCGCACCCGGATCTCGCGATCCCGGGCGAGACGCACTGGGTGCCAAAGCTGATTCGAAAGCTCGAGCACAACCGCCTCAGCCCCGAGGAGCTCGCCGAATACGTGATCGAGTCCAAGCGCTGGCAGGAGTTTCACCTCGACCCGGATCTGCTTCGCGAGCGCTACTCGCACATGAAGCGAGGCAACGCGACCGTGGCGATCCGCGCTTTTTACAAGCTCTACGCCGAGCGGGAGGGGAAGATGCGCTACGGCGACAAGACCCCGGGCTACATCAAGGACATGGTGCGAATCCAACGCTCGCTTCCCGAGGCGACCTTCATCCACATCATCCGCGACGGGCGCGACGTCTCTCTGAGCCATATGCGGATGAACTGGGGGCCCACGACCTATGCCGAGTCCGCCCAGCTCTGGGTTGATCGCATCTACAAGGCGCGCAGAATGTCGAAGAACGTCGCGCGCTACCACGAGGTCCACTTCGAAGACCTCGTCCGCGACACCGAGGGAACGCTCCGAGAGGTCTGCGAGATCATCGAGCTCGACTACGACCCCGTAATGCTCGACTACCACGAGCGGGCGGAGGAGCGCTTGGAGGAAAAGAACGTTGACCTGGTCCGCCGCCATGGCCCCACCCAGCCCGCCGCCGCAAGGATGGAGTCCCACAAGCTCGCCAAGGAGCCACCGCGAGAGGACCGCCTCAACGCCTGGAAGCACAAGATGACCGAAGAAGAGGTCGCGAGCTACGAGGCGATCGCAGGCCCGATGCTGGTCGAGCTGGGCTACGAGCTCTCGGGCTAAGCGGCGCTACTTCGATTGCCCAGCGAATCGCTCCCTGCGTGACACCATGATCGCACGCCCTGGAGACCCTCCTGGAGCTGGCTACAGGCTTTCGAACTGGCCGCGCGCAAGGAATTTTTCCGCCTACCTGATTCAGTTTGCCCGTACCTGCCATTGGGTAGATTTCAGGCGTAAAGCATGCAACGACTTTGGGGGGTTGAGGTTCGATGTTGAACAACTTGCGCGGCGGTCGCAATCGGGCAAAGTCCGGTTTCTTGGCCTGGGCGGTCGTCCTCGGGTCGGTGGCCACACTGACCGCAATGCTTGCTCTGGGTCTGGGACGGGAAGAAGCGTCAGGAGTGCTCCGCGTGATCTGGGCGATCCCGATCGCAATCGTGGCCGTGCAGTTCGGGTTTCGAGGGGGAATAGCGGGCGCGATGTGCGCCCTCGCGCTCGTGATCGCCTACGAAGCCACCGTGCCGCAGGAGCCCAGCCTCGCGATCCTCTTGGCGATAGGCACCGCATATCTCGCCGTCGGTGGCCTGCTGGGACGGTTCGTCGACGAGCGGCGTGCCCTGGAGGCGGCGCTTGAACGCCATTACGCCCTCTCGCTCGATCTGATCGCCAAGGAGGCCGAGGAGGCCCTCCGGAAACAAAGCGAGCAGTCGGAGCAGACAATTCGCGACCGCACCAAGGCGCTCGAAGCATCGCGGCTAGAGGTTCTGCAGAGGCTCGCGATCGCGGCCGAGTATCGGGACGACGACACGAATCAGCACACCGAACGTGTCGGTCGCACAGCTGCGCGGATTGCCCGGCAGCTGGGGTTAAGCGAGGACGACGTCAGGCTCATCAGGCGCGCGGCGCCGCTTCACGACATTGGCAAGGTGGGCGTGCCCGACGCAGTGCTGTTGAAGAGTGGAGAGCTGACGGACGATGAGTACAGGGCCATGCAGAAGCACGTCCAGATCGGAGCCAACATCCTGGCCCAGGGAAGGTTCCCGATCCTGCATCTCGCGCGCACGATCGCGCTCTCCCACCACGAGCGCTGGGACGGGAGCGGTTACCCCTTCGGCCTTAAGGGCGACGACATCCCGCTCGTCGGTCAGATCACGGCCGTCGCGGACGTCTTCGATGCACTCACTCACGAGCGCCCTTACAAGCCCGCGTGGAAGGTCGATGCCGCGGTCGCCGAGATCGAGAAGAACGCGGGGGGGCACTTCAGTCCGAAGGTTGTGGAAGCGTTCCTCACGCTGGACCACTCCCGCCTGATGCACCCCGCAGGCGGGCTGAGGCCCGCGAACTGGGGGCGCCCCCGCGAAACAGCGCCGATCTCTTCTTCGCCCGAGCTCGCTACTTAAAGCGGCGACGGAGCTCGATCGTGACCCGATCGGTGCTGAGCGTGAGGTCCCGGCCCTGTGGGTGAACCTGAAGCGCAGCCTCGTTTCCAAGAGCGCCTCCTCGTCTCCCGCCAGCGCCGGGGGTAGAGTCGTCGCTTCGTGAGTGCTCAAGCCGCACCGTCTCCCTCGAAGCACCGTGAGCTCGGGCTGACCGACTCCGAGTTCGACCTCATCAACGAAAAGCTGGGACGAGAGCCGAACGACGTCGAGCTGGCGATGTTCTCGCTTCTTTGGTCCGAGCACTGCGCCTACAAGCACTCGCGGAAGCTTCTCAGCCGCCTGCCCACCGAGGGCCCGCGTGTTGTGATGGGCCCGGGCGAGAACGCGGGCGCGGTGGACGTCGGCGGCGGTTATGCGGTGGCCTTCAAGGTCGAGTCCCACAACCACCCGTCAGCGGTCGAGCCGTTCCAGGGCGCTGCGACTGGGGTCGGCGGGATCCTGCGCGACGTCTTCGCGCTGGGCGCGCGGCCGATCGCGATCCTCGACTCGCTTCGCTTCGGCGACCTCTCCTCGGAGCGCTCGCGCTACCTCTTCGACCACGTGGTCGCTGGCATCGGCCATTACGGCAACTCGATCGGCGTTCCCACCGTGGGCGGCGAGGTCTACTTCGAGCCCCCGTACGAGCAGAACTGCCTGGTGAACGCGATGTGCATCGGTTTCGCAGAGACTGACTCGATGGTCCGTGCGGCGGCCGCCGGCGTCGGTAACCAGGTCGTGCTGATGGGAGCATCCACGGGCCGTGACGGAATCGGCGGCGCGTCAGTCCTTGCCTCGGCCGAGCTCGACGAGACCGACGAGTCGAAGCGCCCCTCAGTGCAGATCGGAGACCCGTTCGAAGAGTCGAAGCTCGTCGAATGCTGCCTGGAGCTCCTCGACCAGGGGCTCCTCGTGTCACTTCAAGACCTGGGTGCGGCCGGCCTCACTTCATCGGCTGCCGAGATGGCTTCGGCCGGCAGCGTCGGCATTGACATCGACGTGGGGCGCGTGCCGCTCCGCGAGGCCGATATGGAGCCGTTCGAGATCATGGTCTCCGAGTCGCAGGAGCGGATGCTGGCTGTGGTCGAGCCAGCGAACGTAGAGAGCGTTCTGGATATCTGCCGCAAGTGGCAGGCCGCGCCGGCAGTCGTCGGCGAGGTGACGGACTCCGGCCTCTTCCGCGTCCTTCGCGGCGATGAGGTGGCCGGCGAGATGCCGGTCGAGGCGCTCGTGGACGGATGCCCTCTGTACGACCTCGAGCCCGAGGAGCCGAGCGGCTGGATTTACGGCAACGAGGTGACGCTCGAGGCCGACGATCCAGGCGAGGTCCTCCTGGAGCTCCTCGCCTCGCCCTCCATCGCCTCCAAGAAATGGGCGTTCGAGCAGTACGACTCGATCGTCGGCTCGCGGACCGTCCGCCGGCCAGAGACGGCCGACGCCGCAGTCCTCCAGCTTCCCGAGACCGGCAACGCGATCGCGACCTCGATCGACGGCAACGGCCGCCGCGTCGCCTGCGACCCCTACCGTGGCGCGGTCGAGGCGGTGCTCGAGTGCGCTCAGAACCTCGCCTGCGTCGGCGCCGAGCCCCTCGGACTCACCAACTGCCTCAACTTCGGCAACCCCGAGAAGCCCGCAGTCGCCTGGCAGCTCGACCGCGCGGTGCAGGGCCTGGCCGACGCGTGCAACGCGATGGGCGTCCCGGTCGTCGGCGGAAACGTCTCGCTTTACAACGAGACGGACCGCGGCCCGATCTACCCCACGCCCGTAGTCGGGCTGGTCGGGGAGCTTCCGGACGCGCGCAAGGCCGGCGGCCTGGCACTCACCGATGGTGACGCGATCGCGCTGGTCGGGCCTTTCGCCCCGTCGCCTGCGGGATCGGAGCTGACGAAGCTCCGCGGCGAGCTCGAGCCCGGCTTGGCGGAGATCGACCTCGGCACGCATCTTCGGGCCCTCTCGTTCATCCGCGACGAGGCGCGCACCGGAGACCTCGCGATCCACGACATCTCCGACGGCGGTCTGGCATGCGCTCTGGCCGAGATGGCGATTGCCGGGCGGGTAGGCGCGCGCTGCGACCTGGACGCCCTGGTCCGAACGCGAAGGTCCGAGCCCGAGGCGGCCCTCTTCGGCGAAGGGCCAGGTGGCTATCTGGTCGCGGGCAACGAGGAGACTGTGCGCGAGCTTCAAGCCCGCGCGAAGGAGGCCGGCGTCGACGCGTGGGTCCTCGGGTCCGCAGGGGGCGATCGCGTCGAGATCTCGTCCGAGTGGATGGAGCCGAGCGTGAGCGTCGCAGAGGCCGAGACCGCCTGGCGCTCGCTTGCTGACCGCTTCGCCGAGCCGGCCGCGCCCGACGCGCCCTGAGCTGATCCGGGGCCGCTGGTAGCCTTGCTTGGTAGGCGTAAGCCCGCTCCGCGAGTCAGATCCAGACCCAGGCGAAGCACCTCTATGAGCTCATCCCAAAGTGCCCCAAACGGGGCTCAGCAGGGCATTTCCGACCGTGACGGTCCGCGCGACGAGTGCGGCGTTTTCGGCGTGTACGCCCCTGGCTCCGAGGTCGCGAAGCTCGCCTACTTCGCGCTCTACGCCCTCCAGCACCGCGGGCAGGAGTCAGCCGGGATCGCGACCTGCGAGGGCGGGCACATCACAACGCTTCGCGACACCGGCCTGGTCTCACAGGTCTTCGACGAAGAGAAGCTCCGCGCGCTCGATGGCGACATGGCGATCGGCCACGTGCGCTACTCGACCACCGGCGGAGGCTCGTGGGAGAACTCGCAGCCCGTCTGGCGCGACGACGGCCGCGAGGTCGCCATGGCCCACAACGGGAACCTGACCAACGCCGTCGAGCTCTTCAACGAGTTGACCGACCAGGGCCTCCGTTTCCGCGGCACCTCGGACTCGGAGATCCTGTGCGCCCTTCTGTCGGTCGCCGAACAGCGGCCGATCGAGAACGCCGTCCAGGCCGTGATGCCTCGCCTCAGCGGCGCCTACTCGACCGTGATCATGACCAAGCGTGCCGTCGTCGCATTCCGCGACCCGCACGGCGTCCGCCCCCTCTCGCTCGGGAAGCTCGGCGACAGCTGGTGCGTCGCGTCGGAGAGCTGTGCCTTCGACATCATCGGCGCTGAGCTCGTGCGCGAGGTCGAGCCGGGCGAGCTCGTCTCATTCGGCGAGCACGGCCTCGAGACGCGTCAGGTGATCGAGCCGAAGCGCCGCGCCCATTGCGTCTTCGAGCACATCTACTTCTCGCGCCCCGACACCCGGCTCGAGGGTAAGGTCCTCCAGGAGGTCCGCTCGAAGATGGGCGAGATCCTCTGGCGCGAGGCACCCGTCGAGGCTGACCTCGTGATCTCGGTTCCGGACTCCGGCAACCCCGCCGCAACCGGCTACGCCCGGGCCGCCGGCCTTCCCAAGGACGACGGCCTGATCAAGAACCGCTACGTCCAGCGCACCTTCATCCAGCCTGGCCAAGAGCTCCGCAAACACGGCCTGCGCATGAAGTTCAACCCGCTGCCCGAGATCCTCGCTGGCAAGCGCGTCGTCGTCGTGGACGACTCGATCGTCCGCGGCAATACGACCCGCCAGATCGTCGGGATGCTCCGCGACGCCGGCGCGAGCGAGGTCCACCTCCGCATCTCTGCCCCGCCGATCCGCAACCCGTGCCACTACGGGGTCGACATGTCGACGCGCGAGGAGATGATCGCCCACGAGCGCACCGAGGCCGAGATCGCCACGGAGCTCGAGGCTGACTCACTCGCCTATCTCTCGCTCGAGGGTGTCTACGAGGCGGTCGGCACTCCGCGGGAGCACCACTGTGACGCGTGCTTCACGGGCGATTACCCGCTTGGCGATCCCACGGCGGCTGACGGAAAGTTCGCACTCGAGGAGATCGCCAAGATCCCGGTGAACGGTTGAGGCGGCGCGCTCTCTCCGTAGCCGCCCTTGTGCTGGTGCTCGGGGCGCCGGCGCTCGCCCACGCAGGAGCCGGGGCGACGATCGATGGAGTCGTGCGCGAGATGACCGAAGACGGCCAATCGTCGGTTCCGGGGAGTGGCGTGACAATCCTGGCGCTCCTGCAGCCAGACGACTCGCAGCAGGGATCGACCGTCGGAGGCCCGGAGTTCTCCTTCAACGTTGGCGTCGGCGAGTACCACGTCACCTACGCCAAGGCGGGCTTCGACACCCAGTGCCTCCCGGCCACGGCGACCGACGGCCAGATCACGACGATGCCTACGGTGACTCTCTTCAGAGTGGCTCAGGGGGACAGCGCTTCGGGCACGGTCACGAACTCGTTCACGGGGCTGCCGATCGAGAACGCGACCGTTGAGGCGCATATTGCGGGCTCATGCTCGCCGCCCCCGACGTCGCTCAGCACCGACGCTACCGGCGCCTACACCTTCGCGTCGCTGCCCGCGAGCGTGTCCTACTACTTCACGTTTTCGGCACCCGGGTACAACACGCAGACGATCGAGAACCAGACCCTCTTCGACAGTCCGCTGACAGTCAACGCCGCCCTTGAAGCGGTCGACTCGACGCCGCCCGAGGCCACAATGGCCCCGGCGAGGATCAGGGGCCGGAAGGCGACTGTGAAATTCACGGCGATCGACCCGCCACCCGCGACTCCTCCGCTTACCGTCACCTGCCAGCTCGACAAGGAGCCTGCCGAGCCTTGCGAGCCGCCGAAGGTCGTCTACAAGGGGCTCGACAAGGGCAGGCACAAGGTGATCCTGGTCCTGACGGACGGCAACGCGAACACGGCAACGGTGAAGCAGCGCTTCAAGGTCAAGTAGTTCCGCGTGGGGTGAATCGCCGGTCCGTCGGCCATGATCAGGGCATGACCGCCCTGGAGACCCATCCCGAGGAGGCGCTCCACCGCCACTTCGGACACCCTGCCTTCCGGCGCGGGCAGCGTGAGGCCGTCGAGGCCGCGCTGGCCGGCCGGGACGTCCTGGTGGTGATGCCCACGGGGGCAGGCAAGTCGCTCTGCTACCAGCTGCCCGCGCTGGAGGACACCGAAGCTCTCACGCTCGTCGTGTCGCCCCTCGTTTCGCTCATGCAGGATCAGGTCGACGGGCTGAGCGACCGCGCCGAGCTGATCAACGCTCAGCGCACCGGCGCCGAGAACGCCGAGTCCCTTCGCCGCGCTCTCGCGGGCGAGGTGCGGATGCTCTACGTGGCACCCGAGCGGTTCTGGGCTCCCGGCATCGGCGAGAAGCTCAAGGGCAACGTTGGCCTGTTCGTCGTCGACGAGGCTCACTGTGTCAGTCAGTGGGGCCACGACTTCCGCCCCGAGTACTACAAGCTCGGCGAGATCGCGCGGCGCCTGGAGGCGCGATCGATCCTCGCCGCGACGGCGACCGCAACTCCACGCGTCTCCGTGGACATCATCAATCGCCTCGGCCTGGACGACCCGGTCAGGATCGCTACCGGGTTCGAGCGGCCGAACCTCTCTTACGACGTCGTCGCCATCTCCGGCGACCGCGCCCGCGAACGGGCCGTTTCGGCGCTCCTGTCGGAGCCCGACGCGCTGCCCGCGATCGTCTACTCGGGCACGCGCAAGCGCACCGATGCTACGGCTGAGCGCCTGAGCCGCGAGCTCGGTTATCCGGTGCCCGCGTACCACGCAGGGATGGACCGCGAGCCCCGCGCCGAGGCTCAGCGGGCGTTCATGTCCGGGGAGTCGCCCGTGGTCGTGGCGACGAACGCCTTCGGGATGGGCGTCGACAAGGCGAACGTGAGAACCGTCATCCACGAGGCGGTGCCGTCGTCGCTGGAGGCCTACTACCAGGAGGCCGGACGCGCGGGCCGCGACGGGCTCCCATCGCGCTGCGTCCTTCTCGCCTCAGGCCAGGACAAGGGCCTCCACGTCTACTTCATCAACCAGACCGAGGATGCGGATGCCAAGTCCCAGAAGTGGGCGCAATACCGCGCGGTCTGGGGCTACGTCGACGGCGAGGGCTGCCGCAGGGTCGCGATCCTGAGGCACTTCGGCGATCGCTCGGCTGCTGTGTCCGAAGGGCGCTGCTGCGACTCCTGCGACGGGCCTCTGGAGACACTCGCCTCCGAGAAGATCGCCGCGCCGCCGAAGCGGACGCATGCCTCCGGGGGCGACGAAGACATCCGTGACGCGATCTTGCGCGTGGTCGAAGAGGCGTCACCCTCGGTGGGACGGACGCGCGCCGTCGAGATCCTGCGCGGCGGCCGCTCCAAGGTCGTCGTGAAGTACGCCTATGACGAGCTGCCCGGATACGGCGAGTGGAACGAGTGGCGCGCCGAAGAGCTCCTGGGCGAGGTGGACGCAATGCTCGCGGCCGGCGTCATCCGCTCGACGGGCGGCAAGTTCCCGAAGCTCGAAGCGGCGTAGCGGGATCCACTACTGGACGCAGACGTTCTCGACCTTGAGGCGCTTGCGCTCGGATTGGCCCGCGATCACGTGTAGCCGGCGCGGATTTCCCACCCAGCAGTTCGAGTCCTGCTCCGGGAACGGGACGCCGACGATCCGGTAGCGGCCGGGCGGCACCAGGACGGAGTACTTGCTGCCCTCGACCGAAACTCTCGCCACCTGCTCCCCCGTCTTCTTGTAGGTGACGACGACGTCCGCGTGGCCCTCGAAGGGCTTCGGGTTCGTGCCGGGCGCGCATGGCCCGTAACAGGTCATGTCGATGATCCGGCCGCTGACGGTCTCCTCGGGGATCGAGGCGGTTCCGGCGATGGCGGGGGCGCACAAGACGGATGTGACGACGCAAGCAGCTAGCGCGATCCGCTTCATGTTCCAAAGCGTAGATAGGTTGTCGGCATCTTGAGTTCCGGCAGCCCCTTCCGCGTCGCCGTGCTCGCATCGGGCACCGGCACGAACCTTCAGGCAATCCTGGACACGGTGCATGGGCAGGACGGCGTCGAGGTCGCGGCGGTTGCCTCCGACAAGCCCGGCGCCATGGCGCTCGACCGGGCGACGGATGCCGGAATCGCGGCCGAGGTCTTCCCGCTCGACGGTTTCGACAGCCGGGAGAAGCGCGACGCCGCGATCTCGGAATGGCTGGCCGGGCATGAGGTCGACCTGGTCGTCCTCGCCGGGTACATGCAGCTGCTCTCCCCGGAGTTCATCGGGCAATGGCGCGATCGGATCGTGAACGTCCACCCCGCTCTGCTGCCATCGTTTCCCGGTCTCGATGCGATCGGACAGGCTCTGGACGCCGGAGTCGAAGTCACGGGCGTGACCGTCCACTTCGTCGACGAGGGAGTGGACACGGGAGCGCCCATCCTCCAGCGTTCCGTGCCGGTCCCGGCTAACCGCGACCGGGCCACCCTCGAGGAGGCCATCCACGCGACCGAACACGTTCTGTTGCCGGAGGCGATTCGACTGATCGCCGGCGGCCGCGTTTCCTTCGACCCCGCGAATCCGCGTGTCGTGCTGATCGCACCGGCCCCGTGAGCGCGCTTTGCCGCCCGGATTTGCATGAGTCCGAGGCCCGGTCGTTTAGGGTGGGGTGAGTGAGCGAGCGGGTGATGGATGTTGAGGCGACCGAGGGGGGCTCGGCACCCGCCGGAGAGCCGGTGCGCGTGCGCCGGGCGCTGATCTCAGTCTCGGACAAGACCGGGGTCGTTGACTTCGCGCGTGGCCTGTCCGAGCTGGGGGTGGAGTTGCTCTCGACCGGCGGGACGGCGAGCGCGATCCGCGAGGCGGGTCTCGAGGTGACGGACGTTTCGGTGTTCACGGGCCAGGAGGAGATCCTGGGCGGGCGGGTGAAGACGCTCCATCCCCGGCTTCACGCGGCGCTGCTCGCCAAGCGGGATTCCGAGGAACACATGGCGACGCTCGAGCGCGAGGGGATCGAGCCGATCGACCTGGTGTGCGTGAACCTCTACCCGTTCTCCCAGACGGTCGCGCGTCCTGACGTAAGCGAGGAGGAGGCGGTCGAGAACATCGACATCGGCGGCCCGACGATGATTCGCGCCGCTGCCAAGAACCACCGGTCGGTCGCCGTCTTGGTGCGCCCCGAAAGCTACGACGCAGTGCTCGCGGAGCTCGAGGCGTCGGAGGGGTCGATCTCCGAAGAGACGCGCCATTGGCTCGCGAACGAGGCGTGGGCAGAGATCGCGCGCTACGACGCGGCGATCTCACGCTGGTTCGGCTTGCGCTACGAGGCGTTCCCCCAGCATTGGGTGTTCGCGTACGAGAAGTTCCTGGACCTCTCCTACGGCGAGAACCCGCATCAAAAGGCGGCGCTTTACGTGGAGTCGGGCGCGCGCTCGCATGTGCTCGCGCAGATGGCGAAGCTGCATGGGCGCTCGCTCTCGTTCAACAACGTGCTCGACCTGGATGCGGCGACCAAGCTCCTGGCTGAGTTCTCAGAGCCGGCGGCGGTGATCGTCAAGCACAACAACCCGTGCGGGGCGGCGATCGACGGCGACATTGCCGGCGCTTACGAGAAGGCGCTCGCATGCGACCCGCTCTCGGCGTTCGGCGGAGTGATCGCGCTGAACCGGCCGGTCGACAAGGCGCTTGCGGAGCGACTGCACGAGAACTTCATCGAGGTGCTGATCGCGCCCGAGTATTCGGAGGATGCGCTCGAGGTCCTGACGCAAAAGGATGCGATCCGGATCCTCCACAACACTGAGGACGGCGGGCCGGAGCCGCGCGAGCGCGACATGAAGCGGGTACGTGGCGGGCTTCTCCTGCAGACGCCGGACCTAATCGACGAAGAGCGCGACACGATGGAGGTGGCGACCAAGGCCCAGCCCTCAGACGAGGTTTGGCGCGACCTTGAGTTCTCCTGGGCCGTGTGCAAGCACGTGCGCTCGAACGCGATCGTGATCGCGAAGGACGGGGCGACGCTCGGTATCGGCGCGGGTCAGATGAGCCGGGTGGATTCGGTGCGGATCGCGATCGACAAGACGCGCGAGGCGCGTGAGGGCGACGCGGACGGGCTCCTCGCCGGGTCGGTCGTGGCCTCGGACGCGTTCTTTCCGTTCCCGGACGGACCGCAGATTGCGATCGACGCGGGTTCCACCGCGATCATCCAGCCGGGCGGGTCGAAGCGCGACCCCGAGGTGGTCGAAGCGTGCGATAACGCGGGCGTCGCGATGGTGATGACGGGCCGCCGCCACTTCCGCCACTAGACCTTCCGCCGCTAGGACTAGATTCCGTTCGGATGTCACATCGGATTCTCAGGGTCCTGTATCTAGTCGTCCCGATCGGGCTCATCGTCGCCTTCTGCCTACGGCCCACGATCATCCTCGGGGTCGACGGCGAGTCGCTCGCGGCCTCGACGGGCGCCCCGGTCAACGAGATCAACTCGCTTCCCTGTGAGGAAAAGGGCGAGGACACTTGGTCGTGCGTCTATCCCGGCTCACCGGAGCCCGATCCCGACGACCCCGGGCCGACGATTTACGAGGTGAAGATCGACAAGTGGGGCTGCTGGACGATCGGCGGCGTCAGAGGCCCAACCGAGCCGCCCGACACAACGGGCTGCGTCACGATCATGGACCACATCTCGTCGATCGATTAGTCGTCGAGATTAGGAATTCCCTCGCATATCGCGGGTATTCCTACTTTCGGCATGCCCCCGGAAGGAATCGAACCTTCGACGCAGAGGTTAAAAGCCTCTCGCTCTAAGCCACTGAGCTACGGGGGCCCGCTGCAATCCTAGGCGGGCGCGGGCGGGCGGCAAGGATCGTCGCGCCCTCCTGATTGAATGCCGCCCCATGCGCGTTTCCGCCAAGGCCGACTATGCCGTGCGCGCCATGGTCGAGCTCGCGGCGCAGCAGACTGATGCACCCGTGAAGGCCGACCAGGTCGCGGTGAATCAGGACATCCCCTTGCGCTTCCTCGAGAACATCCTGCACGAGCTTCGCCGGTCCGACCTCGTGGAGCGCGGACGGGGGGCTGACGCCGGCTACGAGCTCGCACGACCCGCAGCCGAGATCACGATCGCACAGGTCATCAGCGCCGTCGAAGGGCCAGTGGCCTCGGTTCACGGCCGCGAGCCCGGGGAGCTCGCATTCCCGGGCAGCGCGAGGCCCCTTCAGGAGGTATGGCTCGCGCTGCGAGCCAATGTCCGGACCGTGCTCGAATCCGTCACTCTGGCCGACGTCGTCGCCGGCGAGCTTCCCGCGCCTGTGCGCGAGCTTTCCGCACATCCCGAGGCGACCGCAGGGAGTCCCACCGAGCCTTGAACCGGCGCGTGCGAAGGTGTCGCGGCCGCACGACACCGGCGCGCTCCGCCTCACCCTCCATCTGGCGCCATGTGGCGCCCAACACCATGCCGAGCCAGACGAAGATGAGCGCGAACACCACCGTGGCGATGAGGTCCGCCGCCTCCATCGGCTCGCCTGTGCGCCGCCGCTAGACGGCGACGAGCTCCTCTGTCCGCGGGCCGTTCTCGTCGAACACCTTCTTGCGGCTGGGCCTGACGTAGACGATCTGGCGCTCATCCAGCTCGAGCAGCTCCGCCTGCTCGCGCGTGAGCTGCGCCCACATCGGCGGCCCATCGGCCGGCAGAAGCTCGACCCGCACCTCGAACCCGAGGTGGACGATCCGGTCGATCATCGCCTCCACGGCGCCCGGCTCCGGCACGTGCTGGATCACCAGGTCGTGGGGGCGGATGAACTCCTGGCCGATCCGGTTGACCGGACCGACGAAGCCCATCACGAACTCGGTCGTCGGGTGCTCATAGATCTCGCGAGCACCGCCGGCCTGCTCGACCTTGCCGTCGTTCATCACCACGATCTGCTCAGCGACGTCCATCGCCTCTTCCTGGTCGTGGGTGACGAAGATCGTCGTGACGTGCATCTCGTCGTGAAGGCGCCTGAGCCACGCGCGGAGCTCGTCGCGAACCTTCGCGTCGAGCGCGCCGAACGGCTCGTCGAGGAGGAGCACCTTCGGCTCCACCGCAAGAGCCCTGGCGAGCGCCATGCGCTGGCGCTGCCCGCCCGAGAGCTGCGACGGATAGCGGTCGATGAAGCCCTCAAGATGGACGAGGGCCAGGAGCTCGCGCACCCGCTCCTCGATCTCCGCCTTCGGCTTCTTTCGAATCGACAGCCCGAACGCGACGTTGTCGCGGACGGTCATGTGCTTGAACGCTGCGTAGTGCTGGAAGCAGAAGCCGACGTGGCGGTCCTGGACGGGCACCGTGGTCATATCCTGACCGGAGATGATGATCTTGCCGGAGTCGGGCTGCTCGAGGCCGGCGATGACCCGAAGGAGCGTCGACTTCCCGGAGCCCGACGGGCCCAGGAGCGCAGTCAGGGAGCCATCCGGAACCTCAATCGACACCTCGTCCAAAGCGACGAAATCACCAAACTTCTTGGTTGCGTTCTCGACAACGATTCCCATTAGACAGGCTCCTCGGTTAGGTCGCGGTCACCCACGATTTGGGACGGCGAAACGGAACTGGTGTCCCGTCTCCGGACAAGGTTCATGGCGCCCAGCGTCACCAAAGCGATGATCGCCAGGACGAGCGCAGCTGCATACGCGCCCGAAACGTTGAAGACTTCGAACTGCTTCTGAACGAAGAGCGGCAGCGTCTCCGTCTCGCCGGAGATCCGGCCGGAGACGATCGACACGGCTCCGAACTCGCCGAGCGCGCGAGCCGTCGCGAGGACGACGCCGTAGGTCAGGCCCCACCGGATCGCCGGCAGCGTGATCCGCCAGAACGTCTGCCACCCGTTGGCGCCAAGCGTCGCCGCAGCCTGCTCCTGGTCCTCGCCGATCTCCCGCAGCACGGGCTCGATCTCGCGAACCACAAACGGCAGCGAGACGAACGTCGTCGCTATCGCCATACCTATCGGCGTGAAGATCACTCGTATGCCGTGTTCGATCAGCCACTGGCCGAACACGCCGTCGACCGATCCGTAGACCAGTACGAGGGCCAGGCCGATGACGACCGGCGAGATCGCGAACGGAAGGTCGATCAGCGCGTTCAGGAACCACTTGCCCCTGAACTTGTCGCGCACGAGCACGAGCGCGCAGGCGACGCCGAAGATCGTGTTCAGCGGAATCGCAACGGCGACCATCACCAGCGTGAGCCAGAAAGCGTGGATCGCTTCCGGAGTGGTCAACGTGTCGATGATGTTGCCGGCGCCGTCTTCAAACGCCTTGAACACGATCATGATCACGGGAACCAAGAGCAGCGCCGCCAGATAACCCAGCCCAAGCACCCGCAGGCTGATCCGTGCGCCCAGTCCACCCCGGACGATGTTCTTCTGAGCGGTGGCCGCCGCCGAGTTGGCACTCATTCGCGGATCGACCTCCTCCCGTACCAATTGATGAGGATGAGGACCAGCACCGAGAGCGTGAGCAAGACGACCGAAACCGCAGCGGCGGCGGTCGTATTCCCTGCTTCGATCTGCTTGAAGATGAAGATTGAGGCGACCTCGGTCTTGAACGGGATGTTCCCCGAGATGAGAATCAGAGAGCCGAACTCGCCGATCGCTCGCGCGAACGCAAGCGCGACGCCCGCCGTGATCGCAGGCGTGAGGTTGGGCAGGACAACCTTGCGGAAGATCGTGAGCGGCCCGGCGCCAAGTGACGCCGCCGCTTCCTCCATGTCCTGATCGAGCTCAATCAGGGTCGGCTGAACCGCACGAACGACGAAGGGAAGAGTCACGAAAAGCAGCGCCAGCACGACGCCAATCCGCGTTGCCTGAACGCCCGTGAGCCCAAGCACGCCGTTGTCCCCGTAGAGCGCGAGGAGCGTCAGCCCCGCGACGATCGTCGGCAGAGCGAACGGCAAATCGATAACCGAGTTGACGATCCGCTTGCCTGGGAACTCGTCACGGACGAGGACCCAAGCGAGGATCGTTCCGAATACGGCGTTGATCGCGACGACGATGAGCGACGCGATGAGCGTCAGCTTGATCGCCGCGACCGCCTGCGGCTGGCTGACCGCATCCCAGAAAGTCGACCACCCATCCTCACCCGACCGGATCACGACGACCGCGATCGGGATGAGGACCATGATGGTCAGGTAGCCGGCGACCAGGCCTCGTCTGAGGCCGGGGCCCCCGAAGCGGATGCTGGGCATCCGCCTCGGGGGTGACTCGGCGTGTGCGATCGTCGGAGGCACGGTTACTCCGTTGCCACTCCGAGGTCCGCCTCGATGTCTGCGATCAGGCCCTCAGCCGGATCGAAGAACTCGGTTGCGACTGTCTCCCAGCCGCCGAGGTCCTCGATGGTGAACAGGCCAGCGGGCACGGGGTACTCGTCCGCGTGCGCCTCGAGCACCTTCTCGTCAACTGGGCGGTAACCGTTCTCTGCGAACAGTTCCTGCCCCTCCTCGGAGAAGAGGAAGTCGAGGAAGGCGGTCGCCGCTTCGTCGGCGTCAACCGTCGTCACCGCGATCGTGTCGATCTGGATGGTGTCGGGCGGGATGACCAGGTCGATCTCCTCGTCCGCGTTCTGGGCTCCGATGACCTCGTTCTCGTACGAGATGAGGACGTCGCCCTGACCACCGAGGAACGTGTTCAGCGAATCACGCGCCGAAGCGTCCTGGACCACCGTGTTCTCGAGCATCTGCTGCACGTACTCGAGGCCGGCTTCCTGGTCCTCGCCGCCGCCGGACGCCTGGCCGTACGCGGCCATGATGTTCCAGCGGGCGCCACCCGACGTGAACGGGTTCGGGGTGACCACCTCGACGTCGTCGCGGATGAGGTCATCCCAGTCTTGGATGTCCTTGGGGTTGCCGGGACGGACACCGAACGAGACCACAGACGTCTGCACGACGCCGCCGTTCTCCTCGGTCTCCGCGTAGTCCTCGGCTACCTGGCCGGACTCGACGATGCGAGTGATATCCGGCTGGAGCGGAAGGTGCACGAAGTCGGCAGGCTGACCCGCCTCAACCGCCCGCGACTGATCGCCGGACGATCCGAAGGAGGCCGAGAACTCGACGTCCGCGCCTTCCTCCGTCTCCTGGAACGCAGGGATGATCGACTCCTCGTACGCCGTCTGCGGCGTCGAGTACGCGACCAGGTCAATGGACCCACCGGAACCGTCGCCCCCGCTGTCATCGGACGAACCGCCGCAGGCGGCTACTCCAAGCGGAAGGGCGAGCAGCACCATCCCGGTGCTGAGCTTGCTCTTCATGGTCTTCATGGTAGCGATTCTTGCCTTTCTTGATTGGTTTGGTTGTAAAAGAGTCCGGCAGGGTAGCAACTCAAGTTCGGGGTACCGCCGCAACATTCACCGCATGTCCATGCGCCGCAGGGGCCTTTAGCCTTTTTTCGGTCAGAATTCAGGGAAATGAGGGTTTCAGCCAAAGCCGAATACGCGGTCCGGGCCGCGATTGAGCTCGCCGCCGCGGACGGCGACCGCCCCCTGAAGAAGCACGAGATCGCCGAGAGCCAGAAGATCCCGGCGAAGTTCCTGGAGAACATCCTGTCCGAGCTTCGGAACGCCGGCCTGATCGAGAGCCAGCGGGGAGCGGACGGTGGCTACTGGCTCACGAGGCCCGCGTCGGAGATAACCGTCGCGGATGTCATGCGCGCCGTGGAGGGCCCCCTCGCAAGCGTCCGGTCGCAGCGGCCGGAGGATCTCGAGTACGAAGGCCTCGCCGAGCCGCTCCAGAAAGTCTGGGTCGCCCTGCGGCAGTCGATCCGCGACGTCCTCGAAGGGACGACGCTCGAACACCTCGTCGACGACCAGTTGCCCGAGCCCGTGACTTCCGAGCTCGAGATCCCGGACGCCTGGTCGAGCCAGACGGGCTAGCGCGCCGCGAACGGCGCCAGCGTCGAGCGAGACCGGTTGAACCAGGAGGCGCAGATCGCTCCGGGGTTTGAGAGCCGCGATTCGAGCGCGAACAACGAAGCGGTGGGGCACGACGCACCAAGGTCTTGAAGCACCGGGCGCAGGTGCACGTCCGCCGCGAGCGAGTGTCGCATCGTCTGGGACACCATGACCGGCACCGCCACCGAGCCCCCTAGCGCCTGATCCGGCAGGAGGTCGAGAAACGACTTGAGGAGGCCTGTGAAGCTCGCTCGCCGGATCGGCGAGGCCACTACCAATAGGTCGGCTTCCTGGACCAGCGTCAGCCAGTCGTAGACCGATCGGTCCTGGCTCCAGCCGTTCAACTCGATCAGCTTCCATGCGGACTCAGGCTTCGAGCCCCCGACCACCTCTCGCGCCAGCCGGACCGCTACCGCGGACGCGAGTGCCGCCGTGCGGGAGTGCCCGCGCGGATCACCGACGAGCGCTACGACCCGCTGCCTGTCGCGAGACCGCGGATGCCCGCCCAGGCCAGTGCTGTGAATCATGGTGTCGCTCATGACGTTCTTCATGTCCCTCATTGTCTATCAGATTAATAGACAATAGACAGACCACCCTCTCCACGCCGCGATCTAGTAAACAGTTCGTCGATGGCACTCCACCCAGCCGAAAACCGCGGCTACCGCGAACTGATGCTCACCGCCGAAGAGGCGCGCACCCGCCTGCGCCGGATCGCCGGCCACCTCGACATCGAGACTCGGGCTGTCTGCGACAAGGGCTCGGAGACGCTCGGTGAAATGATCCTCGAGTTCACGCCCGCTCTCGCCGAGCACGACCTCCACTCAGAGCTCGCGGCGCGCGGAACCGGCTCTCGGATCGGAACCGTTCGCGCCGAGATCCTCGACCGCTTCCTCGAGCGAAACCAGGCGCTCCGCTTCGCCGTCGACGACGTCGAGCACGTCACGACCCTCCTTGCCTATATGGGCTCCGTCTCCTCGTCGCGCGGCAAGAAGAACCTGCCGGAGCTCTGCGGGACCTGGGAGCGGAAGCTCCGCCGCCAGGTGACCGCGCTCCGCAAGGCCGCCGTAGAGCTCGGTTCCCATCCGGACGACGCGATCGAGCCGCTCGACCCCGGTGCGCTCGGCAAGGCGGCGCATGGCTCCGCCGTCGCGGTCGGGCACGTCGGCGAGGCCGTGGACAAGGGCGTCAACAAGGCGAAGGAGACAACCTCCGCCGTGAAGGAGAAGTCCGGCTTCTTCGATCAGGCGCAGAACGGCGAGACGGCCACCGAGGGCGAAGACAAGAAGCGCCGCGGCCTCTTCCGCCGCGGCTAACTAAAGGTCGGGCAGTCCTTCGTCCGGCGTCGATGGGAGCGCGTGCGTGCGCTTCGGGATGCGCCCGGCGCGCCGCGCCGCATAGCCCGCGACCACGGCGCTCCGCATCGCGCCGGCCATCAGCTCTGGATCGGCGGCGCGCGACACCGCGCTCGCCAAAAGCACCGCGTCACACCCCAGCTCCATCGCCATCGAGGCGTCGGAAGCCGTACCGATGCCGGCGTCCAGGATCACCGGTATCGACGCCTGCTCGACGATGATCCGGATGTTGTAGGGGTTGCGGATGCCGGCGCCCGAGCCGATCGGCGAGCCGAGCGGCATTACGGCCGCGCACCCCGCCTCCTCCAGGCGCCGCGCCAGGATCGGGTCGTCGTTCGTGTACGGCAACACGGTGAAGCCGTCACCGACGAGGGTCTCCGCCGCGACGAGGAGCTCGGCCGCGTCCGGCAAAAGCGTGCGGTCGTCGCCGATCACCTCGAGCTTCACCCAGTCCGTTCCGAAAGCCTCGCGAGCGAGCCGCGCCGTCTTCACGGCGTCGCGAGCCGTATAGCAACCGGCGGTGTTCGGCAGCGTGAACAGGCCGAGGCGGTCGATCACATCGGTGATGGACCCCTGCGCGAGCGGATCCACCCGGCGAAGCGCGACCGTGACGATCTCCGCGCCGGACGCCTCGAGCGAGCGCTCCATCTGCTCGAGCGAACGGAAGCCGCCCGTCCCCACGATCAGACGCGACGACCACTCGCGGTCGCCGAGCGCCCAGGTGGCGGTCGCCTCGCCGCTATCCGCCCTGGACGGCATGCACCACCTCGATCGCCTCGCCATCGGCCAGGACCCGATCCTCCCATTCGGCTCGCGGCACGACCTCGCCCTCCACCGCCACCGCGATCCCGCGCTCAACATCCGGCGCGCCCGCCAGGACAACGGCGTCGGCAACGGTCGCGCCGTCGGCCAGCTCGCGCTCCTCCCCGTTCAGCATGAGTCTCAAGATGACACTTCCGTGACAACTGTTAAGGGGCCTGTCCCCTCAACAAAGCGCTTGGGGTCCGCCACGGCCATCGCGGCCGGGGGGCTCTCACTTGAGAGTAGTGCGGCGACCGCTTCGGCCGTCAGCGGAGCGAGCAGGATGCCGTTGCGGAAATGTCCGGTGGCGAGTAGGAGGCCGTCGATCGAGCCCCAACCCACGATCGGCGCGTTGTCTGGGGTGCCGGGCCGCAGGCCCGCCACGACCCGCTCCAGCTCCAGCTCGGCGATGTCCGGGAGTGCCCTGTAGGCCTCCCGCAGAAGCTCGTGCACCCCGCCCGCCGTGACGCGTGTGTCGAATCCCATCTCCTCGACGGTCGCGCCCGCGATCAGCCGGCCGTCCGCCCGCGGCACCAGATACACCCGCTCGGAGACAACGATCCGACCGGTCACCGGCTCGGCAGGCGCGCCGCGAAGCGTGAGGATCTGTCCCTTCACTGGGCGCACGGGCGGCACCGCGCCCTCGGGCAGCCATGAAACGGAGCCCGACCAGGCGCCCGCTGCGAGCACGGTCGCCTGCGCCCGGTGCTCGGCGCCGTCCTCGGTCACGACGCCGCGGATGGCGTCGCCATCCCAGACAGCGCCTGTTACCGTCGCGCCGGTAACGATCTCGGTGCCCTCGTTCAGGCACGCCCTCCGGAGCGCCGACACGATCGCCGCCGGGTCCACCCCTGCCTCGTGCGGCGCGTGCACACCCGCAAAGGCCGACGGCCCCAGCCCCGGCTCGAGCTCCCGGCACTCGCGACCAGTAAGCCAATCCGCCTCGAGTCCGAGCGAGCGCATCAGGTCGAAGCGCCTGCGGAGCTCCCCCGCCTCGTCTGCGTCGAGGGCCACATGAAGGGCACCGCTCTCCAGAAGGGACGACTCCGCTTGCCCCGCGTCGGCCAGCTCGTCCGCGAAGTCCGCCCACATGCGGTGTGAGGCAAGTGCTGCGTCGAGCAGCTGTTCCTCCCCCCAGGTCGCCTCGCCGACGGGCGCCAGCATCCCGGCGGCAACACCGGACGCTCCCGAGCCCGGCTCCGCGCGCTCGATCACGCGCACGCGAAGACCGCTCTTGGCGGCCCGCCAGGCGCAGGCAAGCCCGATGACGCCGGCGCCGACGATCACCGCATCGAGACGCTCGTGAGTGTTTTGAGGCCGGAAGTCCGGCAAGACCAAATTCCTTCCCTTGCGCCGGCATTACCCGGTTCAGGTTCATACGGTCGGCGCGCGAACGCCCTCTCAGCCCATCAAGTGGGGCTCCCGTCGTCTTTCAATCGTACTCTCGGGGAGATGTCTGATGCCCGACAACGGCTCGCCGAAGCCCGTCTCTATTTCGTCTGCGACGGTCGCCCAGGCAACGGAGATCCTTTCCCTCTCCTCGATGCGGCGCTTCGAGGGGGAGTCGACCTGATCCAGCTGCGCGAGAAGGCGCCGCGATGCGCCGAGGAGATGGTCGCCCTTGCCGAGCCGTTCCGCCGCGCAGCCGACGAGCATGGCGTGCTCTTCTTCCTGAACGATCACCCGGAACTGGTCGAAGCATGCCGCGCCGACGGCGTTCACGTGGGACAGGACGACACACCTGTCGCCGAGGCACGAACTCAGGCAGGTCCCGGTGCTCTGGTCGGCCTCTCCACCCACGCGCCCGAGCAGTTCGACGCGGCGCTCGCAGCCACCGGCGGCGCCCGGCCGGACCAGGTCAGCGCCGGACCCGTCTGGGAGACGCCGACGAAGGAAGGACGCCCCGCCGCGGGTCTCGAGCTAATCCGCCACGCGGGTGATGTCGCCGGCGACACCCCGTGGTTCGCGATCGGTGGGATCGACCTTTCGAACGTGAACGACGTGATCGCCGCGGGCGCGTCCCGGATCGTCGTTGTCCGCGCCATCAGGGACGCGGCGGATCCTGAGGCTGCCGCTCGCGAGCTGCGTGCAAGGCTTGGCGCCTGATGGGATCCCGAGAGCGAAAGCGCGCCGAGAGGCGCAAGCGCAAGGAGCGCTCTGGCGACCGCTACGCCGAGCTCCAGGCGCAGCGCGAAGCGCGGGCGGCGCGCACCGAGGAGAAGAACCGGGCCGCACGGGAAGAGCTCGACCCCCTGGAGCCGGACGAGCGGCCCGGGGTCGTCACGGTGGCGGCCGTGATCTCGGGGCTCCTCGTGCTCGGAACGCTCATCTCCTACATCGCCGGCGTCGAGGTCAGCACGTTCGACGACTTCGGGACGAAGACCGGAGAGGCGAAGCCGAACCTGTTCTTCACCGTCGTCTCCTCCCTCGTCCTCGGGGCGATGACGTACGGACTTTGGAAAGCGCGCTACTGGGCGGTTCTGGGCTTCCAGACCCTGCTGGTCCTGCTGATCGTCGTCTCGATCCTCGCGCTCGTCCAGGTCACGGAGATCCCGCGCGCCCTCGGCCTCACGGCATTTCTTGCCGGGTCGAGCTTCCTCTTCTACCGCATGGTCAAGGCCATGGCCCGCATCCAGATGCCCGATCGCGGCGGTTACGGATAACTACGGATGCGAAGCCGAGAACGTCGGTCTAAGGTTTCGGCATGCGGATCGCACGGAGGTGGATCGCAACGCTGGTGGGGATGGCCCTCCTCATGGGTACCGGCCTGACCGGGACGGCTGCTGCGACCAGCTCCAAGGTCAGGGTCACGGGCTACGAAACCGGCGGCCCGAAAGGGCAGGTTCTGGGCGAAGTACGGTCGGCAAAGACGCGTTGCGAGGACAACCGCAAGGTGACGGTGTTTCGCCGCGAGGAGAGCGGCAAGACGAAGCTCGGATCTGCTCGGACGAACTTCTTGGAGGACAAGTACCGGTTCGCGGTCTACGACGATGAGCCCCTCCCTGCGGTCGGGACTCATTTCTACGCGGTCGCGGCGGCCGAGAACGGCTGCGCGAAGGAAACGTCGCCGGACTACGTTTTCGATTTCTGAATCCAGACCCGCACTGACCTTCCTTATAGAGTCGAAGGCATGGCCGAATCCTTCGACGTGATCGTGATCGGCGGTGGTCCCGGCGGGTACGTCGCGGCGATCCGCGCCGCCCAGCTCGGCCTGAATACGGCCGTCGTCGAGAAGGACAAGCCAGGCGGGCGTTGCCTCAACTACGCCTGCATCCCGGCGAAGACGATGCTCCACTCCGCCGAGGTCCTCGACCTCGCGCAGAACTCGGCTGACCTCGGCGTGAAGGTCACCAAGGCATCGATCGACTGGAAGGCGCTGGGCGAGCGCCGCGCAAGCGTCTCGGACACGCTCTCGGGCGGCGTGAAGATGCTCTGGGACAAGAACAAGATCACCCAGATCGAGGGCGAGGGCGCGCTGACCGACGACGGGAACGTCGCGGTCGGCGGTGAGACATACGAGGCCAAGAACGTCGTACTCGCGACCGGCTCCGTCGCGATGGCGATCCCTGGCGTCGAGTTCTCCGAGCGGATCGTCGACACATGGGGCGCGTGGTCGCTCCCCGCACAGCCGAAGAAGCTCGCGATCGTCGGCGCCGGCGCCTCGGGCTCCGAGATCGCCTCCGCCTACGCGCGCTACGGCACCGAGGTGACCCTGATCGAGATGCTCGGTCAGATCCTTCCCCTCGAGGACAAGGACTGCGCCCGGGTCGTCGAGCGGACCTTCAAGAAGCAGGGCATCACCGTCGCCACCGGCGCGCCGATCGAGAACGTCGAGGAGACCGCCAAGTCGGTCAAGTTCACCTACGGGGAGAACCAGGGCGAGGCGGACTACCTCGTCATCGCCGGGGGACGAGCGCCCGATACCGATCCGCTGAACCTCTCGGGCGCCGGCGTCGAGACCGAGGACAACGGCAAGGTAAAGATCGACGAGCTCCAGCGCACCACTAACAAGAAGGTGTTCGCGATCGGCGACCTCGTGCGCGGCCCCGCGCTCGCCCACAAGGCCTCCGAGGAAGGCGTCGTCGCCGTCGAGACGATCGCGGGCGCTCCGACTCACGCCGTCGACGTCGACCTCATCCCCGGCGCCACGTTCTGCCACCCGCAGGTCGCTTCCGTCGGCCTGACCGAGGCCGCGGCGAAGGAGGCCGGGCACGACATCAAGGTCGGGCGCTTCAAGCTCGGCGGCGTCGGCGCCTCGGCCGTCTACGACGACCGCGAGGGCATGGTGAAGATCGTCGCCGACTCGAAGTACGGCGAGATCATCGGCGCCCACATCGTCGGCAACCGCGCCTGCGACATGATCTCGGAGATCGTCAACGTGATCGCGCTCGAGGGCGGCTATCAGGAGCTCGCCCGGATCGTCCACCCGCACCCCACGATCTCCGAAGCGATCCTCGACGCCGCGCGCGCCGTTGACGGCTGGGCGACCCACGCCTAACCCCGCCGGAGGGGTCAGACCCCTTATGGTTCGCTAACACTGGTGCCGTGCCCGCCAGCTTCTACTACGACCTCGGCTCGCCCTACGCCTACCTGGCGGCCGAGCGCATCCACGGCGTCTTCGAGGAGGCGGGTGCGCCGCCTCCTGTGTGGAAGCCCGTGCTCCTGGGCGGCCTCTTCGCGCGCTTCGACCGCGGCTCGTGGGCGCAGACCGACGCGAGGGACGAGGGCATGCGCGAGGTGGAGCGCCGCGCACAGGCCTACGGCCTGCCGCCGATCCGCTGGCCCGAAGGCTGGCCCTCCAACTACCTCTTCGCAATGCGGGTCGCGACCTTCGCGACCGAGATCGGCCGCGGCGTCTCCCTCCCCCTGGCCGCGTTCCGCCAGCATTTCGCCGCCGGCCGCGACCTCTCGGACCCCGACAACGTCCTGATCGCCGCCGCATCGGCCGAGCTCCACCCGCGCGCGCTCAGCACCGCGGTTGCGCGGGACAGCATCAAGCTACGCCTGCGCGAGACGACCGACGAGGCCGCGGACCTGGGCGTTTTCGGCGTTCCGGCGGTTGTCGTCGGAGACGAAGTCTTCTGGGGCGACGACCGCCTCGAAGATGCTGCCGAGGCCTCGGCTATCGTCGTTTGAAGTGAGCCATGGCTGACGGAAGCGCGAGGGGGACGGTCGAGCGCCTTGAGCCCTCCAAGGCGCAGCGCGCCGCTGCGCGCAAGGTCGCTGAGTCGAAGGCGACGATCCCCCACCTCTACGTGCAGGGCACGCTCGAGATCGGCGACGCCGATAGCCCGATCGCAGCGATCGTCGCCGCCGTGGCCCGCGCCTTGCGCCACGCCCCTCGCCTGAACGGCGCGTACCGGGACGGCGCCTTCGAGACGTACTCGCGCATCAATGTGGGCGTGGTCGCGGACGAGGCCGTCGGCCTCGTGGTGCCGACGATCTTCGATGCCGACACGAAGCACGAGGCGGAAATCGCGGCCGAATGGAAGGCGCTCGAGGCTAAGGCGCTTAATGGCTCCGTAACAGCCCGCGAGGTTGCCGGCGGAACTTTTACGGTCGCCAGTGGTTTTGGTTCTGAGGGATGCGACTTTCTACCCGTGATCAACGCAGGCCAAGCGGCCAACCTGGGGATCGGGAGCCCTCAGGGCGGCGCCATTGGCGCCACGGTCGCCGCAGACGCAAGGATGATCTCGGGACCGGAGGCGGCGACGTTCCTGGAGTCGATGCAAACGGTGCTTCGAAGGCGAACGGAGCCCGAGTAACGATGGCCTCGGAGGGGAACGGATCGGAAGAGATGCAAAGGCGCATCATCGACGTCCCCATCGAGTCGCTCCCGTTCATCGACGAGCACTTCATCGAGATCGCCGCGAAGCCGGACGAGGTCTGGGATGCCCTGATCCGCGCCGTCTCCGTCATGGGCGAGAGCCGCAAAGGCGCGATTGGCTCAAAGGCGCTGGGCTGCGAGGACAAGGAGATCGAAGGTGCGACCGGCGAGATCGGCTCGAAGATCCCCGGGTTCGTGGTCACCCGCTCGGTCAAGCCCGCGGTGCTCGCGCTGATGGGCCAGCACCGCTTCTCGAAGTACGCGCTGATCTTCACCGTCCTCGAGAAGCCCAGCGGGCTGATGCTCCTGAGCGCCCAGACCCGCGCCGTTTTCCCTGGCCGGAAGGGCCGCCTCTACCGCGGACTTGTAATCGGAACCCATGGCCACGTCATCGTCACGACGAGCCTCTTGCGCCAGGTACGGCGCCGGGCTGAGCGAATTCACGCTCGCCCGGCCCGCGCCTAGGTTCCCCCCGGTGCCAGGCACGGTGCCTGGCACCAAACAAGGTTGAAACATCATCAGTCGGGGGTATAGTCCTGGGTAGCGATCGGCACGAGCTACCAGCTCAAGATCTGATCCAGACATAGGGAACGCCGGGGAATCCCCGGAGCTCCCATCGTCCAGTAGGCGCCGCAGAGGAGATCCTGAAGCGGCGGCAAGAGATCAGGCCGAGGAGATCCCGAGGTCCGGTCAGACACGAAGGGCGGAGAGATGGAGCGAAGCGAAGGCGCTGTCGCGAGCGAACCTCGGCACGAGGAGGCTCATACGAGCGCGGATTCGAACGGAACGCAGGACGCGACGGTCCACGACTTGGCCCCGCGGCTCACCCGCGAGGACCGGACCGCACTGCTGCGGTTCATGGCGATGATGCGGACCTCCGAGGAACGCGGCCTCACCCTCTATCGCCAAGGCAAGGTGCCCGGCTCGTTCTACGACGGCTGCGGCCAGGAAGCGATCTCGGTCGGCTCGTCGTTCGCACTCGCGCCCGAGGACCGGATGTGCATCCTCCACCGCGACCTGGGCGCGCACTTCGTCCGCGGGCTCACCCCCGACCGCTACCTCGCCAACTACATGGGCCGCACCGGCGGCGTCACCGGCGGGAAGGACGGCAACATGCACTTCGGCGACCCGTCGCTGGGCTGCATCGGCATGGTCTCGATGCTCCCGGACATGGCACTCGTTGCCATGGGCATGGCGCTCGCCTTCAAGGTGCGCTCGGAGAAGCGTGTGGCCATGACCTACTTCGGCGAGGGCTCGACCGCCAACGGCCAATGGCACGAGGCGATGAACATGGCCGGCGTCCAGCGCCTGCCTGTCGTATTCATCCTCGAGAACAACGGCTTCGCCTACTCCACTCCGAACGAGCTCGAGTTCGCCGTCGACCCGGTTGAGCGCGCACGCACCTACGGCTTCCCAGGCGTCGCCGTGGACGGCAACGACGTCGAGGCCGTGTTCGAGGCCTCGCGCGTCGCGGTCGAGCGCGCCCGTGAGGGGGGCGGCCCGACGCTGATCGAGTGCCGGACGATGCGCATGCACGGCCACGGCGCTCACGACGACATGAGCTACGTGCCCGAGGGGCTCCACGACGAGTGGGCGAAGCGCGATCCGATCGAGCTCTACGCGCAGCGCCTGGTCGACGACTACGGCTTCGATCCGAGTGAGGTCGACGCGGTCCGAAACGAGGTTCGCGCCTACGTCGCGGAGTGCGCCGAGAAGGCGCTCGCCTCGCCGATGCCCGAGGCTGAAGGCGCCACCGACGGCGTCTTCGCTGACGCCATAACCCGGCTCGGGGACGGCCAGGCGCCGTGGTCGCACTGGCAGGAACGGAACGGGCAGTCCAACGGCAAGTCCGAGTGGAGCGCAGCATGAGCGCCGCCGAAACGACGACGGCTCCTGAGGCGCCCGAGGTCCGCGGCGAGATCACGTACCTGGAGGCCATCTCCGATGCTCTGCGGGAGGAGATGCGCCGGGACGAAACGGTGATCTGCCTCGGCCAGGACATCGGCGCCTTCGGTGGCGCGTTCAAGGTCACCGACGGGTTCATCGAGGAGTTCGGGGCCTCGCGCGTCATCGACGCGCCACTGGCGGAGAACGCGATCATCGGCGCGGCAGTCGGCGCGGCGGCCGAGGGCCTGCGCCCAGTCTGCGAGATGCAGTTCGCAGATTTCATCGCCTGCGGCTTCGACCAGCTCGTGAACGTGGCCGCAAAGCTCCATTTCCGCCAGGGCGTCGCGGTGCCCATGGTGGTCCGGCTGCCCTCGGGCGGCGGCTTCTCGGGCGGCCCCTTCCACTCCCAGAACCCTGAGGCATGGCTGCTCCAGGCGCCCGGCCTGAAGGTGGTCGCGCCGGCGACGGCCGCCGACGCCAAGGGCCTCCTCACCAGCGCTATCCGCGACTCGAACCCGGTCTGCTTCCTCGAGCACAAGGGCCTCTATCGCACCGTCCGCGGCGAGGTTCCGGAGGGTGAGTATTCAGTTCCAATCGGCGAGGCGCGGGTTGCGCGGGAGGGCGGCGAGGTAAGCGTCATCGCCTACGGCTCGAGCGTCCACCTTGCGCTCGACGCGGCGGAGGAGTTGGACGAGGACGTCGAAGTACTCGACTTGAGGACGCTCTGCCCGCTCGACACCAAGGCGGTCCTGACGACGGCGCGCAAGACCGGCAAGGTGCTCGTCGCCCACGAGGCGACCAGATCGTGCGGGGTGGGCGCCGAGGTCGCCGCCCTCGTCACTGAGCACGCCTTCGAGCAGCTCGATGCGCCCGTGCGGAGGCTGACCGCGCCGGACGTTCCGATCCCGTTCAGCCCGCCGCTCGAACAGGCCGTCCTGCCCCAGCTCGACGACATGAAGGAGGCTCTTCGTGAGCTCCTCAGCTACTGACACGCAGACGATCGCCGTCTCGATGCCGCAGATGGGCATCTCCGTCTCCGAGGGGACGATCCTCGAGTGGCATAAGGCCGTCGGCGATCCGGTCGAGGCCGACGAGACGATCTGCGACGTCACGACCGACAAGGTGGATGTCGAGATCCCCTGCCCGGCGACCGGCGTCCTTGCTCGCATCCTGGCCGAGCCCGGGGAGACCGTTCCTGTCGGCCAGCCCATCGCCGAGATCGACACTGGGACTCCCGGAGACGCTGGTGTGGAAGAGGGAGGGACTCCCGTCCCTCCTAAAACCCTTCGGGCCAACCGGCTGGACGGAAGTCCCTCCCCTTCCCCTTCCGCCGACGAGTGCGACCGATCAGCGTTTGTGTCACCGGTCGTCCGCCGGATGGCTGATGAGCACCAGGTCGATCTGTCGGCCGTCGAGGGGCACGGGATCGGCGGGCGGATCCGCAAGAAGGATCTGATCGCGCACCTCGAGTCGGCTGAAGAGAAGCCGTCGCGCCCGCTCCACACCGAGTCGCCGTACGTGCCCGACTCGCCCGCTCCGGCCGCAGATGGCGGGCAGGGGTCTCGCGAGCCGATGAGCCCGATGCGAAAGGCGATCGCCGAGCACATGGTGCGCTCGGTCCAGACCGCCGCCCACTGCACGACGATCGTCGAGGTCGACTTCTCGGCCGTCGCGTCGCGACGCGCTGAACTCAAGCCGACCTTTGCCGAGAAGGGCGTGCCGCTGACCTACCTGGCGTTCGTGGCGCGCGCCGTGGTGGAGTCGCTCGAGGAGTTCCCGGCGCTCAACGCCTCGGTGGACGATGACGACATCATCCGCCACCCGGATGTGAACCTGGGCATCGCTGTCTCGCTGGACGCGGGCCTGATCGTGCCGGTCATCCCGAAGGCCCAGCGGCTCTCGCTCGAGGGCATCGCGGCCGCGATCGCCGACGTCGCGGGCCGCGCTCGCGACGGAAAGCTCGCGCCGGACGAGGTGCAGGGCGGCACGTTCACGATCACCAATCCCGGACAGTTCGGCGCGGTGCTGGCGACGCCGATCATCAACCAGCCGCAGGTCGCGATCCTCGATCTCGAGGCGATCGTGAAGCGCCCGGTGGTCCTGGAGTCCGATACCGGCGACTCGATCGCGATCCGCCCGATGGGATTCCTGCCGATGTCATGGGACCATCGCGCCCTTGATGGAGCGGAGGCGGCACGGTTCCTCGGCTCGGTCAAGGCTCGACTCGAGGAGGGGATCGCATGAAGCCCGTTGCGGCACCTGTTCGCTCGGCGGTTCCGACCGGCCACGACCACGAGGAGTTGGTGGTCCAGACAGGTGAGCGGAGCGGGGCGACAATGGCGGTCGCCATCCACTCGACCACCCTCGGCCCGGCCCTGGGTGGCGCGCGCCTCTGGTGCTACCTGCGCGACGAGGATGGGGTCTCCGACGCCCTTCGCCTTGCGCGCGGGATGACGTTCAAGGCCGCCGCCGCGGGTCTAGACCTGGGCGGAGGCAAGGGCGTGATCTGCGCGCCTTCGACCGAGCCGCCGACTGGCGCCGAGCGCGAGGCGCTGCTCCTCGACTTCAGCGACCTGGTCGACTCGCTCGACGGTCGCTACATCACCGCCGAGGACGTCGGCACCACGCCGGACGACATGGTCGTGATCGCCTCGCGCACTCCGCACGTGACTGGCCTCCCTGCCGAGCGCGGAGGCGCTGGCGACCCGAGCCCGTTCACCGCGGCCGGTGTCCATGCCGCGATGCGGGCTGCGGCGCTGTTTGCCTTCGGCACCTCGTCCCTGGAAGGACGGCACGTTGTGATCGCCGGCCTGGGCCACGTCGGAGAGAAGCTCGCGCGCGGGCTGGCCGACGCCGGCGCGATCCTCGCCGTCTCGGACATCGACTCCGACAAGCGCGCCGTGGCGGAGACGCTCGGCGCTCAGTGGATTGACTCCGAGTCGGCGGTCGAGACGGAGTGCGACATCCTCGCCCCCTGCGCGGTCGGCGGCGCGATCAACCACGGAAACGTCGAGGCGCTGGGGTGCCGGATCATCTGCGGCGCAGCCAACAATCAGCTCGCTGACGAGGCGCTGGCGACAACGCTTGCTGATCGCGGCATCGTCTACGCGCCCGACTTCATCGCGAACGCGGGCGGAATCATCAACGTCTATCGCGAGCTCCACTCGTTCAGTGAGGAGCGCGCGATGGAGCTCGCGCTCGCGATCGAGACCACGACGGCACAGATCCTGGCTCGAGCCGAACGCGAAGGCATGACGCCGCTTGACGCGGCTCGCGACCTGGCTCGCGAGCGACTCGACGTCCTCTGACGTAGTGCAAGACTGGCGTCATGGCCTCCGAAGACAAAGGCGCCAAGACCGTGCTTCCGGAGCTCTGGATCGTCAAGGCGGGCACGCTCCCGTACGCCGAAGGCCTGGCATTGCAGGAGCGCCTCGCGACCGCGCGCCGCACCGGCGAGATTCCTGATGTCGCGCTCTTCCTCGAGCACTGGCCCGTCTATACGAAGGGCAGGCGCTCCGAGTCCGGGCATCTGCCCATGGGCGAGGACTGGTACCGCATGCAGGGCGTCGAGATCGCCGAGACGGATCGGGGCGGGCAGGTCACCTACCACGGCCCAGGGCAGCTCGTCGCCTATCCCATCTTCGACATCAGCGCGTTGGACGGCGATGTCCTCGCGTACGTGCGAGCCCTCGAGCAGGCCATGATCGGCGCGCTCGGCGACTTTGAGATTCCGGCGCAGGTCTTCGAGGGCCTCACGGGGGTGTGGACGGCGGGCGAGCCGCCCATCGAGCCGGGCGAGGTCGGACCGCAGAGAACGCCGGTCGGCGCCGCCGGACTGCCGGGTGGCGAGGCGCGGAAGATCGGTTCGATCGGCATCCATGTGAGCGGCGGGATCACGACGCACGGCCTGGCCGTGAACGTCAACAACGACCTGCAGCCGTTCGAGTGGATCGTCCCCTGCGCGATCGACCATGTGCGCATGACGTCCGTGGGGCGCGAGTTGGGGGCCGAGCAGGACATGGACGCATTCGCCGTCGCCCTCAGGGACCGGCTGGCCGAGGCACTCGGCCGCCACCCGGTCGAGGTGACGGAGGCCGAGCTCCAGGGCGCCACGGCCTAGGCGGTCCTGGCTAGCCCTCGCGCGAAAGCCGCTTCCAGAAGCGGACCCACTCGCGCTCGTGGCCGATCCCGGCCTCGAGGGCCAGCATCGGGCCGCTGGGCGCATCCCCTCCGCTCGCTCGCATCTCCTCGAAGCGGGCGAGCTGGGCTTGGTGTAGGGCGAGTTGGCCTTCTGCAAGCGCCTGTGGATCGGCGCCAAGAAACAGTTTGAGAAGGCCGGCATCGCGAAGCTCCGTGAACTCCGTGGTGGGGTCGGTGAGCCACTCCGCCAGAGCCTTCTCCCCCGCCGCTGTCAGCCGGAAGACCCTGCGCCGGCGCCCCGCTTCCTCGACGGTCTCGCTCAGGAGCCCGGCTCCTGCCAGGCGCTCCGGCTCGCGGTAGACCTGCGCGTGAGGCACGGACCATAGGTCGCCCAGGCCCATCGCGAGCTGCTGCTTCAGCTGGTAGGGCGTCGCTTCGCCGAGCCGGATGAGGCCTAGAACGAGGTACGAGGTGGGTGTGAGGCGAATGCTTGACAAACGTGGTGAGATGTCGTATAAATGCGACCGTCCTATTCAGACGGTCTACTTGAGAGGTTACTATGCTGAACCACAAGATCATGCCCGACCCCGCCACCTCGGCGCGGGTCCTTGGCACCACATCGCTTGAAGACGAGGTGTCGCTTCACGAGATTCCGGTGCGGGGAGAGATGCCCGAGTGGCTCGACGGTGCTCTGCTTCGGAACGGCCCCGCGCGGTTCGAGGCCGGCGAAAAGAGCGTCAACCACTGGTTCGACGGTCTCGCGATGCTCCACCGGTTCGGGATTCGGGAAGGGCGCGTTTCCTACTCCAACCGCTTCCTCCGCACAAAGGCATTCGAGGCCTCGAATGAGGGGCGAATCGGTTACCGCGAGTTCGCGAGCGATCCGTGCCGGACGATGTTCAACCGGATCGCCAGCCTTTTTGTCGAGTCGGAGATGAGCGACAACGCGTTCATCAGCATCGCTGAGATCGACGAGCGCTTCGTCGCCATGAGCGAGACGCCCCTCGGCGTCGTTTTCGACCCGGACACTCTGGAGACGCTGGGCCACGACCGCCACCCACCCGGGCACCTGCCCACGGCACACCCCCAGTTCGATCCGGTCACTGGTGAGATGATCAACTTCGCGGTTCACCTGGGGCCGGTTTCGAGCTACCGGCTGTATATCCGGAACGGTGCGGACCGGACGATCGGGTCGCTCCGGGACATGCAGCCCGCCTACCTCCACAGCTTCGGGTTGACGGAACGGTTCGTGATCCTGGTCCTCGGGCCCCTGCGGGTGCAGCCGATGAGCCTGGCGATGAGCAGTAAGCCGTTCATCGAGAACTACCGCTGGAACTCCGGCAAGGACACCGAGTTCGTCGCCTTCGACCGCCGGACGGGGAAGGTCGCACAGCGGTGGTCGGGTGAGCCGATCTTCCTCTTCCACCACATCAACGCCTTCGAGGAGGGTGACGATCTCGTCGTTGATCTCTGCGCGTACCGCGACGCCCGGCTGATCGACGACCTCTACCTGGGCAAACTGCGTGCCGGAGGCGGCGTCGATCAGCCACGGCCGCGGCGCTACCGCCTGCCGCTCGGCGGCGGCGAGGCCGGCTACGAGGTGCTGGCGGACGCCGAGCTCGAGCTGCCCCGGATCAACGACCGGTTCAACACCAAGCCTTACGGGGTGGCGTGGGGAATCAGCCGCACTCAGGACGAGGCATTCGGCGACGCGCTGGCGCGCTTGGACGTGAAGGAGCGGAGCGTCTGTCAGTGGAGCGAACCGGGGTGTCACCCGGGCGAGCCGATCTTCGTCAGCCGTCCGGGTGCGATCGCCGAGGACGATGGGATTCTGCTCTCGGTAGTTCTGGATGCCGCTGCGGGCCGTTCGTTCCTACTGGTCCTCGATGCGGCCGAGATGGAGGAGCTGGCGCGGGCGGAGGTCCCCCACCACATCCCCTTCGGTATTCACGGCCACTTCCGGCAAGGCTCGGGGCAATTTCCGCGAAACTGACATCCTCCGGGAAGTGTGAACCACGCCGAAGCTCAACGGATGGCCCGGGAGGAGGGGGTCTCGCCCGTCCGCTACCGGATGGTCCGAACGGTGGCCGTGCCGTTCATGCGCATCTGGTGGGGACTTCGGATCGAGGGCGAGGAGCACGTCCCCACCGAAGGCGCCGCGATCATCACTCCCAACCACAAGAGCTTCTTCGACTCCTTCTTCCTCGCCGCCGCGACCAAGCGCCCGCTGAGGTTCATGGGCAAGTCCGAGCTCTTCGAGGGCCGGAAGGGAAAGCTTCTCGTGAGGCTCGGCGCGTTCCCGGTGCTGCGTGGCCAGTCCGATGCCGAGGCCCTCGAGACGGCGCGGATCATCCTCGAACAGGGCGAGCTGCTCTCGCTCTTCCCCGAAGGGACTCGCATCCGCGACCCGGACGAGCTCGGCACGCCGAAGCGCGGCGCGGTGCGCCTGGCGCTCGAGACCGGCGCGCCGCTGATCCCCGCCGCGATCACGGGCACCGAGAAGCTCTTCGCCGGCCCGGTCCCGCGCCCCCGCACGGTGCGGGTCGCGTTCGGCGAGCCCGTACCCGTGGAAGAGGTGCCCGCGACGCCCGAGGCGGCCGCCGAGCTTCTCGACGACGAGTTGTGGCCAAAAGTCTCGGGCGAGTTCTCCCGCCTTCGCGCCCACCCCGGCCTGATCGCCGCAGGCTTGGCCGCGGCGGGCATCGGCGCGGGCGTCGCGGTGAGAAGGCGCCGCAAGCAGGCACAGAGACCGTGGTGGCAGAAGATGAGCAAACGATGAGGTGCCAGGTACCTAACGATTCACTCACATCCTTGGCCCGGGCGTAGAATCGTGAGTGTGAAACCGCCCACCGAGGCCGCAGACCGCATCCACGTGACGCGCTCGCGCGCGAAGCCGGGCGGCAAGGCGCAGGAGGGCGGCATGCCGTTCCGCGGGCGCAAGCCACCGTGGCTGAAGGTGCCGGCTCCAGGCGGACCGACCTACCGCAAGCTCAAGTCGGCGATCGAGGAGGACAACCTCCACACCGTCTGCGAGGAAGCGGCGTGCCCCAACGTGGGCGAGTGCTGGGAGCGCGGCACCGCGACGTTCATGATCCTGGGCGACGTCTGCACGCGCCGCTGCGGTTTCTGCAACGTCCAGACGGGAGTGCCCACTTGGAACGACCCGCTTGAGCCGGCGCGGGTCGCGAACCAGGTGAAGAAGATGGGCCTGGTCCACGCGGTCATCACCTCGGTCGATCGTGACGATTTGCCCGACTACGGCGCTTCGGCCTTCGTCGGCGTGATCCGCTCGATCCGCCAGATGGCACCGGGCTGCAAGGTCGAGATCCTCACTCCGGACTTCCGCGGGCAGGAGATGCCGCTTGCCAAGGTGATCCACGAGCGCCCCGACGTTTTCAACCACAACGTCGAGACGGTGCCCCGGCTCTACCCGAAGGCGCGCCGCGGCTCGGAGTTCCTCCGATCGGCACGCGTTCTGCGAATGGCGAAGGAGATGGGAGGCGACGACATCGTCACCAAATCGGGCCTGATGGTCGGCCTGGGCGAGACCTTCGACGAGATGGTCGAGACGTTCCAGATCCTGCGCGACCACGAGGTGCAGATCCTCACCGTCGGCCAGTACCTGCGCCCGACTGAGAATCACCTGCCGATCGATCGCTACTGGCACCCCGACGAGTTCAAGGCACTCGAGGATGCGGCGTACGCGATGGGCTTCGACGCGGTCGCGTCAGGCCCCCTGGTCCGCAGCTCGTACCACGCAGACGAGGCGGCCGCGAAGGCGGCAACGGCGCAAGCGGCCTAAGCGCTCCCCCTAGGTTTCGGGCGGCCGTGCTGCCGCTCAAGGACAACATCCCGACGGGCCGGCTCCCGCTGATCACGATGCTCTTCATCGCGATCAACATCGCCGTCTTCATCTGGCAGCTCACGCTCGACGATGTTCCGAACTCCAGCAGGTCGCCGCATATCCGCGGGCTGTCGGCGGCCGACGAGGCCGTGTTCGAACTGGGAGCGATTCCCTACCGGCTGATCCATCCCGGCACGAACTGCGGCATCGTGACTGCTCCCCAGGGGACCAGCCTCCCCGGAGTCGAGCCGGTTGTATGCGATGACAGTGCGGACCGGCGCGAGGCCGAGAAAGAGCCCGGCGTCAAGGTCGTCGACCTGGAGGGCCCGCCTTGGTGGGCGACGATCCTGACCTCGATGTTCATGCACGGCGGCTGGCTTCACATCATCGGGAACATGCTGTTCCTCTGGGTGTTCGGCAACAACGTCGAGGCCGCAATGGGAAGACTCCGCTTCGCCTTTTTCTATCTGCTCGCGGGTGCGGTGGCGGTCTACTCGCAGTCGGCGATCGACCCGTCATCGACCGTCCCAACGATCGGCGCGTCCGGGGCCGTGGCAGGCGTCCTCGGTGCGTACATCCTGCTCTATCCCAAGGCCCGGGTGCTGACGCTCGTCATCATCATCTTCGTAGTGACCCTGATCGAGATTCCGGCGATGGTCCTCCTGGGCGTCTGGGCGCTACTTCAGTTCCTGCCTGCGCTGGGGCAGCTCGGCGTGGGTGACGTGCCCGGCGACAGCGTGGCCTACCTCGCGCATGTCGGCGGCTTTCTGTTCGGGCTGCTCGCGATCAAACTGTTTACGGCGCGGCGTGACGAGCGCCCGCAGCTGGGATACGGCTAGTGGACCTCGATACTCGCGCCGCGATCCTCTTCGGGGTCCTCGTCTTCCTCATCCTGTTCGCGGGCATGACCTTCGTCGTCCTCTTCAAGGACGGCCTGACGATCCTCGTCGTCTTCGCCATCCTGATCCTCGCGGTCATCGGCATCGGGCTCTGGGGCGCGGTCTCCGAGCAGAATCGGCGCGGCCCCCGACGCTAGCCAGGCAGGTCCTTGAGGAGGCGGCGGTAGACCCCCTCGAGTGTCTCGCGGCCGTAGGGCCGTGACGGATTCCCCTGCGTCAGGACCGAGACGCCGATGCTTCGCCTGCCGTGGGTGAGAAGCGCCATCTGGTGCTCGACGTGAAATCCGCGAAGGCCCCAACCACCCTTGAACGCGAGGTCCCATCCCTTCGGCTGGACGTGGGCGACGCCCCAGCGCTGGCGGCCGATGATGTTCTCGAGCAGGTGGAGCGCGTACCCGCGGTGGCGGTTCGGGAGGAGGCCCGGCAGGCGGCGCATCAGGCGTGCGCCGTCCTTCGGCTCCGCCCGGCAGTAGCCCCAGATGTCGTTCCACTGAAAGCCGTCCATCCCGGCGGCGTTCGCGAGGCTCTCGACGGGACCCCGGCCCAGCATGTCGCGCACCTGGGTCGCATTCGAATTGTTGGACTCGCGGATCATCGGGCCGAGCAGGTTGCGCTCACCACCGGTGAGGTTGCGGTCCTCCACGGAGTCCTGGCGGAGATAGGCGGCGAGGAGCATCACCTTGAAGGTCGAGGCCATGATGTAGCTGCGCGACCCCTCGTGTGCCGAAAGGCGGTCGCGCATGTCGTAGATCGCAAAGGAGACTTCGGTGGATCGCGACTTCGCATAGCGCTCGGCCCCCTCCAGGCCCGGATGCCACTGCCGAGCCTCCTCGGGGCTGATCCCAGCCTGCGCAGCAGGGGCCGCGATGGCAGCGATGGTGGCCGCCGCGATTGTGGTGAGCGTTCGGCGCGTACTCATCGCGCCTAAAGGCTAGGCGGCGTGGAGCTTTGCGAACGAGTAGTCGTCGAGGTCGAAGTGGCCGCTCTGCCAGTTCACTTCGAGCGTGGGTGACGAGCGGAACGGGCGGTCGCCGTTCTTATCGAAGTAGTAGGAGTTGGCTAGCTGGCACGAGGGCTGCTCGAGGACCTGCCAGGAGCGGCGCGAGAGCATCTTCTTGAAGTAGCGCTCGTTCGCCTCGGGCGTGACCTCGATCTTTGTTGCGTCTTCTGAGCGGGCCCGCTCGATCAGCCGCAGGATGTGTCTCGCCTGGTTCTCGATCAGGTTGAAGTACGAGGAGCCGTTGTAGCCGTAGGGGCCGAGGATCGTGAAGATGTTCGGGAAGCCGGGCACGCTCACGCCCTGATAGGCCTGGAACCGGTTCTCGTCCCACCAGCTTGCGAGATCGACGCCACCGGCGCCCGTGACTGGATACGGCGGCATGTTTCCCGCCTCGAAGGCGCGAAAGCCAGTGGCGAAAATGAGGACGTCGAGCTCGTGCTCGGCGCCTTCGGCGGTCTTCACCGAGTTCGCCGTGATGCCCTCGATCGGGTCGGTCTCGAGGAAAACGTTGTCTCGGTTGAAGGTGCGGAGGTACGTGTTGTGGAAGCCGGGCCGCTTGCAGCCGACCGGATATTCGGGCGTCAGCTTCTCTCGGACCTCTGGGTCCTTGACCTGCTCCATCAGGAACTTCCGGCCGGCCCGCTCGCCGATGGCTGAGATAGGCACGAATTTGTGGAAATGAAGCGCGGTCGGGAAGGAAATCTCGACGAAGATTTGGCTTGCCAGGCGCTGAAGCTGCATCCCGCCTGGCAGCTTCGAAAGGCGCCCGGCAAGGGAACCACCCAGCGAGCGGTCTGGCTTCGGTAGGCACCAGATCGGGGTGCGCTGAAAGACGGTGAGGTGCTCGACTTCATTCGCGATCTCGGGGATTACCTGCACCGCGCTCGCCCCGGTCCCGATGATGCCGACGCGCTTGCCGTTGAGCGAGATGTCGTGATCCCAGCGGGCGGTGTGGAGGCTCTCGCCCTGGAAGTCGGAGACGCCTGCGATGTCGGGGACGCGCGGCTCGTTGAAGACGCCCGTTGCGCCGATCACGTAACGGGCGGTGACCTCAGATCCATCCTCGATGCCAAGGCGCCACTGGTGCGCATCCTCATCGAAGACCGCGCTCGTCACCTTCGAGTTGAAGCGGATGTAGGGGCGAACCCCGTACTTGTCGACCAGATGCTCGGCGTACCCCTTGAGCTCGTCGCCGACCGCGTAGAGGCGCGACCAATCCGACATCTGCTCGAACGAGAACTGGTAGGACGGCGACGGGATGTCGACGGCGACGCCCGGGTAGGTGTTCCAGTGCCAGGTCCCGCCAACCCCATCGCCCGCCTCGACGATCAGAAAGTCGTCGATGCCCTTCTCGGCAAGCTTGATCGCGGTGCCGATACCGGAGAAACCGGCGCCGATGATGGCGACTTCGTGGTCCGGGTTGGGGGTCGAGCCGTTCGCCGAGCGGGCCATGCCCCAACCATAACTGACTAGTCGGTCAGTTGGAGCCGCTTCAGAGTGAGGAAAGCGGTACGCCGATGATGTCGAGCCGGCGGGTCAGCCCGGCGAGTGCGAACTGGCGCACGTCGTCGGTAGAAACCCCGAGCCGCTCGATGTCGGGGCCATCGCCGGATCCTCCGAGAGCTTCCGCAACCGACGGGAGCAGGTCGCGGAGGGTCTGGCGGACCGCCTCGGCGGCGTCGGGGTGCTCGCGCACGCTCTCGCGCAGGAACCAGACGCCGTAGCCGATGTGACGCGTCTCGTCATGGTGGATGAGTGAGTAGCCCTCGACAAAGCCTGGGAGAAGGGACTCACGCTCCAAGTACTCCGTGGCGAAGCGAAACGTGGTGAGGCCGAGTGTGCTCTCGAGGATCAGGTGGTAGATGGCGACGAAGCGGACCTTGAGCGCGAGGTCCCCTGGCGCTGCGACGAGCTGCTCGTGAGCCTGGACCAAAGCCTCGTCGAAGATCTTGCGGAAGGCCGGAGTGACTTCTTGCCGCGCGCGCTCGACGTGCGCGGCGACGGTCGCGGGCTCTGCAACGACCTCGTCCTGAAAGCGGGCATAGAACTGCATGTGCCGGGCTTCGTCGACCTGTTGCGTTGCGAGGAACGTCGCCTCCTCCTCGCTTCCGTGAGCGCCGACGAGGCCGGAGAACTTCGTAGTGATCCGCTCCTCGGCGACCATCAGTGAGGCGAGGACCCAGTAGATGAGCTCCTGATCGGCCGGCTCCATCGCCTGCCACTGCTCGCGGTCGCGCGCGAGGTCGATCTCGAATGGGTTCCATTGCTGATCCTCCCACCGCCGGTAGAGGGTCTGCGGGTCGTTGAGCTGGATCTCGGCGGGGGTCACGGGTAGGAAGCGGGCACGTTGGAAGGTGCTGCCGGGCTGCAACCGCAGCCGTCCGCATGAGACGGTGCGCAGCACTCGGACTTCACATCCGGCTCGCAGCAGTTCTCCTGCGCCTCGGACGAGCAACATTCCGGACTCCGAACGTGCGTGTCTAGTTCAACCACTGACTCAACTCGTCGAGTGCGTCGTTTCGTACGTAGTAGTAAGCCCAGAGCCCCTGTCTCTCGGACTCGACGATGCCGGCGTCACGCAGAACCTTCAGGTGATGTGAGACCGTCGGCTGTGAGAGGTCGAAGAGCGGCACCAACTCGCATACGCACACCCTTCCCGCGTGCGTGCGCAGGACGTCGACCAGCTGCATGCGGATTGGGTCGCCAAGCGCCTTCGCTATGTGGGCCAGGCGCTCGGCGCGCTCGCGCTCGATGTCGGGAAAGGCGACGGGCTCACAGCACACGTCGCCCTTGGCGCGCTTCCGCTTCGGCGCGAGTTCAATGGTGGTCACAACAGGCACTTCATAGAGAGTCCTCAATATAACCAATGTTCCTCAATGGAGTAATTTCATGCGATGAGTTCCGTGAGCTCTGTGCCAGAGGTCCTGTTCGTCTGCGTGCACAACGCCGGGAGATCGCAGATGGCTGCGGGGCTGCTGGCGAAGCTTGCGGGCGATCGGGTCAGTGTCAGGACGGCAGGCTCGGATCCGGCCGAGGTGATCAACCCCGCCGCAGTTAAAGCGATGGAGGAGGTCGGGGTCGACCTGTCGCAGGAGTTCCCGAAGAAGCTCACCGACGAGTTCGTTCGTGCTGCGGACGTCGTGATCACGATGGGTTGCGGCGACGCGTGCCCGATCTATCCCGGCAAGAAGTACGAGGACTGGACGCTGGAAGATCCTGCGGACAAGGACCTCGAGACGGTTCGCAGGATTCGGGACGAGATCCAGGCGAAGGTCGAAGGCCTGATCCCGGATCTGGCCGGCGCGACGTGAGGATCGAGCGGATAGCGTCCGGCGCGTGAACGCGACCGTCTATTCGATGCGAATCTCGCATCCGGCCAGGACCGCCGAACTGATGCTCAAGCACAAGGGCATCGAGGCGCAGCGGGTGGAGGTTCCGCCAGGATCCCAGCGCCTCCTGATGCGGCGGCATGGGTTCAGGGGCGGAACGGTCCCTGGGCTGATGCTCGATGGTCGACGTGTGCAGGGGACACTCGAGATCTCACGGGCGCTTGACGAGGCTCAGCCGGAGCCACCGCTCTTTCCGAGCGACCGTGACGCCCACGACGCGGTGGAGGTGGCCGAACTGTGGGGAGAGCAGACCTGGCAGCCGGTCCCGCGGCGAATCTTTCGATGGGCCGTGTCATCGGACTCTGAGCTTCGGACGACGATGTTGAAGGCGATGGGCGCACCGGTTCCCGGCGTTACGCAATGGACGCTGGTGCCGGTGGCGCAGTTCTACCTTCGCTACGAGGGCGGAGGGAAAAAGGCCGCGCGCCGTGATGTTGCGGAGATTCCGTCTCACCTCGACAGGATCGAGAGCCTGATGGAGGCCGGGACGATCGGCGGCACCGAGCTGAACGCTGCCGACTTCCAGATCGCAACGAGCACGCGGGTGCTCCTCAACTTCCCACAACTCCGCCCGCTGATCGAGGGCCGCCCCGCCGGCGATCACGCGATGCGGATCGCGCCAGACTTCGGCCGCGAGATGCCGGTGAAACTGCCGGCCGACTGGCTCCCCTAACGCCGAGAAGTGGAATTTCCACGATATGTGTGGGAATTCCTTCTCTCGGCAAAGGGTGATGGAGCCAGCCGGATTCGAACCGGCGACATCCGCGTTGCAAACGCGACGCTCTACCAACTGAGCTATGGCCCCATTTACCAATGAGCGGCTTTAGCCACGAAAGCAGCGTGTGCCGTTGGTAGTCCCGATTGTAGGTTCACACCCCGCCTGCGTCGCGCAAGCGGCGATGTGAAACGATCCCGGCAGGAGTCAAGCGCGAGGAGTCGAGATGGCGGACACAAGCACCGCGACCCAAGACACGGCGAAGGAAGACAGCGAAGACCAGCACACCGACCACTCGCCGATGGCGAGCGAATCGGAGCGCGAAGACTCCGGCGGCGCAAAACCCGCTCAGAAGGCCGAGGTCTCGAACCTCGACATAGTCCGCCACTACTTCGACAAGGCGGCGGACCACCTGAAGCTTCCCGACGACGTTCGCGTCGTCTTCTGGACCCCCTACCGCGAGGTCACCGTCCAGATCCCGGTCAAGTGCTCCGACGGCAAGATCCACGTCTTCTCGGGCTATCGCATCCAGCACAACGGCGCCCGCGGCCCCTACAAGGGCGGCATCCGCTACCACCCCGAGGTCGACGTCGACGAGGTTCGCGCGCTCGCGTCGCTCATGACCTGGAAGACCGCCGTCGCCAACGTGCCCTTCGGCGGCGCCAAGGGCGGCGTCAACTGCGACCCCTCGAAGCTCACCCAAGCCGAGCTTCAGAAGATCACCCGCTCGTTCATGGACAAGATCGAGAAGGTCCTCGGCCCCACCCGCGACATCCCGGCGCCCGACGTCAACACCAACGCCCAGGTGATGGCGTGGATGATGGACGAGTACGGAAAGCTCCACGGCCACACGCCGGCGATCGTCACCGGCAAGCCCCTCTCGCTCGAAGGGTCCCTAGGCCGCGAAGCGGCAACCGGTCGCGGCTGCGTCTACATGTTCCGCGAGGCGGCGCCATCGCTCGGCCTCTCCCCTGCCTCCACAAAGTTCGTCGTCCAAGGCTTCGGCAACGTCGGCTCCTGGGCCGCGCGCATCATGCAACAGCTCGGCTCGACGATGGTCGCCGTCTCCGATGCAAACGGCGCCGTGAAGAACGACGACGGCATCGACGCCTCCGCCCTCCACGACCACATCTCCCAGGGCGGGCTCATCACCGAGTTCCCCGATGTCGAAGAGATCGATCCCGAGGACCTCGTCGCGGTTCCATGCGACGTCTTCATCCCCGCGGCCCTCGGCGGCATGATCCGCGAGGACAACGCCGACCGGATGAACTGCAAGGTCATCGTGGAGGGCGCGAACAGCCCGACCACTCCCGCCGCCGACCAGATCCTCCGTGACAAGGACACCTACATCATCCCCGACGTCATGGCGAACGCCGGAGGCGTGGTCGTCTCCTATTTCGAGTGGGTCCAGAACCTCCAGCACTTCCAGTGGGACGAGCGGGACGTGAACGACAAGCTCGCGACGAAGATGCGCAAGGCCTACCGCGACGTATCAGCGCGCGCGAAGGAAGAAGGACTCGATCTTCGGGAGGCCGCGTACCTGGTTGGCATCGAGCGAGTCGTCGAAGCCGCCCGCACCCGCGGCTACATCGAGGCGCCGACGGGCAGAGCTGAGAGCTAGCTAGAAGTCGAAGTCCTTCGGTTCGCCCTGCTCGAACCAGAGCTCGTCGTCGTCCGGGTTGTCGCGCAGGAACTCCGGGGTCTCTTCGAGAACGTCCTCGTCGCTCGTCCCCTCGTCGCCTTCCGACGCGCCCTCGGTCTCGCCTGGCTCCTCCGCATCATCCGCCGGCTCGGGCTCGACCTCATGCGGAGGCTCCGCGACCTGGGTGCCGCCCTCCGGCTCCGAGAAAGCCTCCTCGACGATGAGCGGCTGCTCGTCCGTCACGGGCTCTGAAACGGCGCCGCCGACCTCCTCGATCTCCTCGTCGAGATCGAGTTCGAGATCGCCGAGCTCGAGCTCGGCGGGTGCCTGCTGCTCGAAGAACACCGTGGGCTGATCCGCGATCGCCTCACGCTCGGCGGTGGTGAAGCTCGACGCCTCGCTCGGATCCGGCTGCTCCGCCTCGCCCGCAAGCTCCGGCTCCGGCTCCGGCTCATCGGACGCCATGGGCTGTTCATCCGTCGTGGGCTCGGGGGCGGCTGAGGGCTCCTCCTCGGG
>JAWVEY010000018.1:0-2921 GCA_033856515.1 Solirubrobacterales bacterium | reverse complement strand
GTAGACCGTGCTCCCCGTCGTCACGCCCCCGCTGACGCACCCGTGGTAGCCCGTCGGGAAGATGTCCGAGAGCATCGTCAGGTCGAGGATCTTCTCCAGTGCCTGCTCCTTGTCCGGGAACTTCAGGCAGTTGAAGTCCGCGTAGGGGACCATCACGAACTCTGCCTGGCCCCCTGGCCAGCCGCCCATGTCCACGTAGCCGTACGCTCCGCCGGGGCGTGCCGGGTTCACCGTGAGGCAGATCCCGGTCTTGCGCTCCTTGCAGTTGCGGCAACGCCCGCACGCGACGTTGAACGGGGCCGAGACGAGGTCACCTTCGTTGATGAACTCGACGTCACGGCCCTTCTCGATCACCTCGCCGGTGATCTCGTGACCGAGCACGAGACCCTCGGGCGCCGTCGTGCGGCCGCGCACCCTGTGCTGGTCGCTGCCGCAGATGTTCGTCGACACGATGCGCAGGATCACCCCGTGGTGGCACTGCCGCCCCACGCTGTCCGGCGATACACCCGGTCCGTCCTTGAGCTCGAAGGTCGGAAAGTCGATGTCATGGACCTCGACCTTGCCGGGCCCCATGTAAACAACACCTCTGTTGTCAGCCATTGTCATGCCTCCTCAGTTCAGGGCACGTCAACGCAGTGGCTCCTCGCGCCCTGTGATGTCTCCCGCGGCGCCCTGCGGCGGCTCGGCGACAGCGGCCTCCGGCTCGCGCCCTGTGATGTCTCCCGCGGCACCCTGCGGCGGCTCGGCGAGCACGGCCTCCTCCGCCGGTGGGCGGACTATGAGGTCGTACGCGAAGGCGGCGAGCAGGCCGCCCGCAACCGGGCCGATCAGATAGACCGGCAGGTCGTCCCAGTCGGTCTCGCCGCCCCACAGCTCGGTCGTGAGGAGCGGCCCGAGGGTGCGCGCCGGGTTCAGCGATCCGCCGCTGAGCGGCCCTGTCACCAGGATCGCGCAGGCCACCGACAGGCCGATCACGAGCCCGGACCAGCCAGCCGGGGCGCGCCGGTCAACGGCGAGCGCGAAGATCGCCGTGACCAGCAGGAAGGTTCCGATGGCCTCCGCCACCACGCCCCGCCAGAAGGACACCCCGTCGCCGAGATGAGTGCCCCCGGTGCCACCCAGATCCACCGCTCCCTCGCCGAAGGCGGCCACGATCAGCAGCGCGCCCAGGACCCCGCCGACCAGCTGGACCGCGATGTATGGGAGTGCCTCCCGTGCTGGAAAGCGCCCGCGCCCCACGAGGGCAATCGTCACCGCGGGGTTGATGTGCGCGCCCGAGGTCTTGCCGAACGCGTAGATGGCCACCGCGATCACGAGGGCGAACGCCAGCGCGATCATCCCCAGCCCGGCGTAGTCGAGTCGACCGCCACCAGCCCTCAGTGCAGCCACCACCGAGCCCGCTCCGAAGAGCACCAGCAACGCCGTGCCGAGAGCCTCGGCCACGAGGCGGCGGCCGAAGTCGGGGGTCATGGCTCGCCCCCCGGAGAGTGGGCAGCAGCAGTTGTATCCCCGAGCCGCGAAGGGTCGCGGCGGAGATTCAGATCTGGGTGCTCGCGCATCCCCGCTCCTGCTGCCTGGTGCCTTCCGGTATTAGGCCTCTGTATGGGCGATGTCAAGCCCGTGTGCGGGGCACGCGGAACTTGTTTGGGCCTGGTTCAAACGTGGTTCAATATCGAGCAGATCCGGGCCGATCTGAGCGAACCGGAACCGCTGTGAGAAGCGGGTTCACCGCCTGACAGACCGACCTCTGGCGACCTACGGAACCGAAGGCAGGAACCTCAGGGAGGATCTGGAGGATTCGGGTCGAACTTCGACGGCGCGCCGGACCTGGAGTTCCGTTTGGCGACCACGGCGCTCGAGCTCGCGCGGTCCGGCCTGAGCTATCAGCGCGTCCCGGCCGGCTATCGCTTTCCGTACGGCCACACGCACAGGGAGCAGGAGGAGCTCGACGACGAGATCGTCGAGCTCAGGGAGTGGGATGTGGTGCGCGTCCCGCCCGGCACCTGGCGGGGCTACGAGGCCGGCCCGGACGGCCTCGAGATCCTCGTCATCGGCGCGCCCAACCTCGGCGAGGACCCGCGCGAAGACGTCGAGGGCCGGCGCGACTGGTGGGCTGACTAGCGCCCGTTCGAGGGCGCTAGCTTCTGGCTCTCGACTGATTGAGGGCCACGCCGGCGCGGATCAGCGTCTTCAGCGCCTCTTCGTCTATCTGCTCGCCCTCGCGGAAGTCGATGGCGCGCCTCGTGTTGCCCTCGAGGCTGGAGTTGAACAGCCCGGAGGGATCGTCGAGGGAGGCGCCCTTGGCGAAGGTCATCTTCACGACCTCCTTGTAGGTCTCGCCCGTGCAGATGATTCCGTCGTGCTCCCAGACCGGAACGCCTCTCCACTTCCACTCCTCGACGACCTCGGGATCGGCTTCCTTGACCAGGGCACGGAGCCGGCCGAGCAGCTCGCCCCGCCAGTCGCCCAGCTCCTCGATCCTCGCGTCGATCAGCTCTGAGGGGGACTCCGCCGGCACGCCGCCCTCAGTTGATCCGCGTGAGCTTTACGTGCCAGCTCGCGCTGCCGCTGCCGAAGCCCTCGACGCAGTCGCTATTGGCGCCGAAATCGGCGAGCCTCTTGCAGCTGAACTTCGTGGAGTCGGACGCGTCGAGCTCGATGCTGCGGACGCGCTTGTTCACGATCAGCTTGTTGACGTCGCTTCGCCTGGGGCGGCCGCCGAATCCGAGCACGCCGGTGTAGAGGCTCGGGTCGTAACACGCGTCGTAGTCGGGGTTGTAGAACCCACCGGTCAGGTTCATGCGCCCGCCGATGACGACCAGGAAGCTCCGGGCCTTGCCGGGCCTCCAGGCGAAGGGATTGCATTCCCCCACGCTGAAGGGCGGCGGCGGCAGGTCGCAGCCCTGGTCGGCGGTGCCCAC
>JAWVEY010000017.1:0-117108 GCA_033856515.1 Solirubrobacterales bacterium | reverse complement strand
AGCGCCTGGTCAAGGACGACGAGCTCACCTCGATCCACATCGAGGAATACGAGATCGACGCCCGCACAACGAAGCTCGGCGACGAGGAGATCACCCGCGACATCCCGAACCGCTCAGAAGAGTCGCTTCGCAACCTCGACGAGCGCGGCATCGTCCGCATCGGCGCCGAGGTGCAGTCCGGCGATCTCCTGGTCGGCAAGGTCACGCCGAAGGGCGAGACCGAGCTGACGGCGGAGGAGAAGCTGATCCGCGCCATCTTCAAGGAGAAGGCGCGCGAAGTCCGCGACACCTCGCTCAAGGTGCCGCACGGCGAGGGCGGTGTCGTCATCGACGTCATCACCTTCGACCGCGAGGACGGCGACGATCTGGCCCCAGGCGTCAACAGCCTGGTGCGCGTGTTCGTCGCGACCAAGCGCAAGATCGCGGAGGGCGACAAGCTCGCCGGACGCCACGGCAACAAGGGCGTCATCTCGCGGATCGTTCCCGAGGAGGACATGCCCTTCCTCGCCGACGGCACTCCCGTCGACGTCATCCTCAACCCGCTCGGCGTGCCGAGCCGTATGAACATTGGCCAGATCCTCGAGACGCATCTCGGGTGGGCCGCGATGAACGGCTGGTACGACGACGGCACCGAGGCGTACAAGAACATCAAGGACACGAATGGCCGCGTCTACGTGGCGACCCCCGTGTTCGACGGCGCGAGCGTCGAGGAAGTCGACGACGCGCTGGTCCACTGGCAGGAGGAGCACCCAGAGCGAGGTATCGACCTCGGGCTCGACATGAAGGCGCGCGTAGGCGCACGTTCCGCGGGCCGTGCTCAGCTGTATTCGGGTCGCACGGGCGAGCCGTTCGAGGGCCACGTCACGGTCGGTGCGATGTACATCCTGAAGCTGCTCCACCTCGTGGACGACAAGATCCACGCGCGTTCGACGGGCCCGTACTCGCTCGTCACCCAGCAGCCGCTGGGCGGCAAGGCGCAGTTCGGCGGTCAGCGCTTCGGCGAGATGGAGGTCTGGGCGCTCGAGGCATACGGAGCTGCGTACACGCTCCAGGAGATGCTCACGGTCAAGTCCGACGACACCGTCGGCCGCGTCAAGGCCTACGAGTCGATCGTCAAGTCCGAGAACATCGCCGAGCCGTCGGTTCCGGAGTCGTTCAAGGTTCTCCTCAAGGAGATCCAGGCGCTCTCCCTCGACGCGACTCTGGTCGCCGAGGAGGGCGAGGTGGACCTGGGCGAGGAGGACGACGAGCTCCTGCGCGCCGCGGAAGAGCTCGGCATCGACCTCTCCGGCGTCCGCGCGGACGCAGCCGGTGATGGCGCGGCCGACGAGGCGACCGAGGGCTCAGAGGCAGGGACAGAAGTCAAGGCATCAGAAGCGGAGGCCAAGTAATGAGCATGGACATCAATAATTTCGACGCGATCGAGATCGGCCTCGCTTCCTCGAAGAAGATCCGTGGCTGGAGCCACGGCGAGGTGACGAAGCCGGAGACGATCAACTACAGGACGCTCAAGCCCGAGAAGGACGGCCTCTTCTGCGAGCGCATCTTCGGTCCCACCAAGGACTGGGAGTGCTACTGCGGCAAGTACAAGCGCGTCCGCTACAAGGGCATCGTCTGCGAGCGTTGCGGCGTCGAGGTCACGCGCTCGAAGGTCCGCCGCGAGCGGATGGGCCACGTCGATCTCGCTGCGCCCGTCTCCCACATCTGGTTCTTCAAGGGCGTTCCCTCGCGGATCGGCTACCTGATCGACATGGCTCCGAAGGAGCTCGAAAAGGTCCTCTACTTCGCTGCGTCCATCATCACGCACGTCGATGACGAGGCGCGCACGAAGGACCTGACCAAGCTCGAGAAGGAAGTGAACAAGGTCCTCGACGCCCACCGCGCCGAGCGCGAGCAGCGCACCCAGGAGCTTTCCGAGTCGCTCGCCCGCCGTACGGCGTGGCTCGAGGGCGAGAACGCCAAGCAGGGCTGGGACGGAGAGGATGAGCTGTGGGCCGAGAACCTCGGCTTCACGAATCCGAAGAAGCTCGACGACGCCGAGCGCACCAAGGCGCTCAAGGAAGTGAAGAAGGCCCTCGATTCGGAGATCGCCGACACCGAGGCATACATCGACGACGCGATCGAGCGCATGGAGCAGGTCTGGGAGATCTTCCAGACGATGAAGGTCCAGGACGTCATCAACGACGAGGCCGTCTTCCGCGAGCTCAAGGAGCGATTTGGCTCCCCGTTCGGCTGGGGCGAGTACTTCCGCGGCGGCATGGGCGCCGAGTCCATCCGCGACCTCCTCGAGCAGGTGAACCTCGAGGCGGAGATCGAGGAGCTCGAGCAGACGATCAACACCTCGAAGGGCCAGAAGCAGGCACGAGCCGTGAAGCGCCTCAAGGTCGCCTCGGCATTCCACAACTCCGAGAACAGGCCGGAGTGGATGGTGCTCGACTGCGTGCCCGTGATCCCGCCGGAGCTTCGCCCGATGGTGCAGCTCGACGGCGGACGGTTCGCGACGTCTGACCTCAACGACCTCTATCGCCGCGTCATCAACCGCAACAACCGTCTGAAGCGGCTGCTCGACCTCGGCGCGCCCGAGATCATCGTGAACAACGAGAAGCGCATGCTCCAGGAGGCCGTCGACGCGCTGTTCGACAACGGCCGCCGCGGCCGCCCGGTGACGGGACCCGGCAACCGGGCGCTCAAGTCGCTCTCGGACATGCTGAAGGGCAAGCAGGGCCGCTTTAGGCAGAACCTGCTCGGTAAGCGCGTGGACTACTCCGGCCGTTCGGTGATCGTGTCGGGCCCGAGCCTGAGGCTCCACCAGTGTGGCCTGCCGAAGCTGATGGCGCTCGAGCTGTTCAAGCCGTTCATCATGGCCCGCCTCGTCGAGCGCAAGGCCGTGCAGAACATCAAGGCGGCCAAGAAGATGGTCGACTCGATGGTGCCCGAGGTGTGGGACGTCCTCGAAGAGGTCATCCACGAGCATCCCGTGCTCCTCAACCGCGCGCCGACGCTCCACCGCCTGGGCATCCAGGCATTCGAGCCGGTGCTCGTCGAGGGCAAGGCGATTCGGGTCCACCCGCTCGTCTGCCACGCGTTCAACGCGGACTTCGACGGCGACCAGATGGCGGTGCACGTGCCCCTCTCAGCCGAGGCCCAGGCCGAGGCGCGAGTGCTCATGCTCTCGTCGAACAACATCCTGTCGCCGGCGCACGGCAATCCGCTCGCGACGCCGTCGCAGGACATGGTGCTGGGGATCTACTACCTCACCTACGCGTCAGAGGACGTCACGAAGATCGACGTCTCGAAGCTGAAGAAGAAGCCGCACCCGTACCGGACGGCCCAAGAGGCGGAGCTGGCGTACGAACGCGGCCTCGTCGGCCTCCAGGACTACGCCGAGTACCGGCGTGGCGGCTCGGAGCATCACGTCTTGACCACGGTCGGGCGGATCATCTTCAACGACGCCGTCGAGCGTGCTCTCGCCGAGGCCATGGGGGATGACTGGGATCCGGACACCTACGAGTTCATCAACCGCTCCCTGACCAAGAAGGAGATCAACGCCATCGTCGGCGATCTGATCGAGAGGTACGGAGCGGGCGCGATCGCGCAGGCGCTCGACGCCTTCAAGGAGCTCGGGTTCCATTACGCAACCCAGGCCGGTATCACGATCGGGAAGAACGACGTCATCTCGCCCCCGTCGAAGGAGGCCATCCTCGAGGGCTATGAGAAGAAGGCGTCGGGGATCCTCTCCGAGTACGAAGAGGGCTACATCACCGCCGACGAGCGCAAGGAGCGCGTCACGCAGCTGTGGAACGAGGCGACCGACGAGGTGGCCCAGGCGATGCAGGACAACCTCCACGAGCTGAACCCCATCTTCATGATGGCCAACTCCGGCGCGCGTGGCTCGTTCAAGCAGATCCGCCAGCTGGCCGGAATGCGAGGCCTGATGGCCAATCCGAAGGGCGAGATCATCGAGCGCCCGATCAAGGCCAACTTCATGGAAGGCCTGACCGTGCTCGAGTACTTCATCTCCACCCACGGCGCCCGAAAGGGCCTCGCGGACACGGCGCTCCGTACCGCTGACTCCGGGTATCTCACCCGTCGTCTCGTGGACGTCGCTCAGGACGTGATCGTCCGGGCCGAGGACTGCAAGACGAAGGACTTCATCGAGATGCCGGTGCTGATGGACGACGGTTCGCCGAACATCAACCTGCTCGGTCGTTTCTCCGCGAAGAAATTCGCCACCAAGCGCGGCCGCGAGCTCCTTAAGCGCAATCAGGAGATCGACAAGCCGGAGCTGGCCGAACTGGTCGAGGCTCTGGCCGGCGAGGATGGCGCCACGGTGCCGGTCCGCTCGACGCTCAAGTGCGAGCTCGACTCGGGCTTGTGCCGGCACTGTTATGGCCGAGCCCTCGCGACCGGCAGCCTGGTCGAGATGGGCGACGCGGTGGGGATCATCGCCGCTCAGTCGATCGGAGAGCCCGGTACCCAGCTCACCATGCGCACCTTCCATACGGGAGGCGTCGCGGGGCTCGACATCACGCAGGGTTTGCCCCGCGTGGTCGAGCTCTTCGAGGCGCGCAAGCCCAAGGGCCTCGCACAGATCGCGGTGGTCGAGGGCAAGGTCTCCGTCGAGGAGAACGACAAGGCGGTCGTGATCACGATCACCGACTCGAAGGGCGAGGAGCACGACTACAAGCTGCCTCCGCGCTCGCGCCTCTACGTCAAGCACGGCGACAAGGTCGAGGCCGGGACGCAGCTCAACGAGGGCTCCCTCTATCCGGCCGAGGTGCTGGAGGTCCAGGGCCGCACTCAGACCGAGCAGTACATCGTTGCCGAGGTGCAGCGGGTCTACAAGTCCCAGGGCGTCGACATCAACGACAAGCACATCGAGGTCATCGTGCGCCAGATGATGAAAAAGGTTGAGATCGAGTCGAAGGGCTCGACCAGCCTGCTTCCGGGCGCGCTGGAGGACCGTCACAAGCTCCAGACGCTCAACAAGAAGGTCAAGGAGGAGAAGGGAACTCCGGCCAAGGGCAAGGAGCGCATCCTCGGAATCACCAAGGCATCGCTCGCGACGGAGTCATTCCTCTCGGCGGCCTCCTTCCAGGAGACGACGAAGGTCCTGACCGACGCGGCCCTCGAGGGCAAGCGCGACCGCCTGGTCGGCCTCAAGGAGAACGTGATCATCGGGAAGCTGATCCCCGCGGCCACCGGCCTCCGCCACTACCGCACGCTCGAGATCGAGCCCGTCGAGCCGGCCCAGCGGCCGGACGAGGAGCTCCTCGACGCCGACGAGCTCGCGGCCGAGCTCGGCCTCGGCGACAACGGCGGCGAGGCGGATCTCGAAGGCTTCGGCCCCTCGTTTGCGGAGGAGCTCGAGGAGCTTGCCCAGGAGATCGAGGGCGGCGACTCCAGCTCAAACGGCGGGTAAGGCCTGCCCGGCGCAGCTAGGCGCTGACGCGGCGCGAGGTGCGCGGCGTGACGGTACGCGTGCGGCGCGTTTCGTGGCCGTCGCCTGGAAGCGGTAGCGCGTCGGGGTGCGGGCCGCCGCGGCGCGGGCCGCGGGGGCGCTTGGGCTGACGCCGGAAGCGGCCGAAGCGGTGCTCTTCTGCGCCGGACTCGGGCGCCTCCTCAGGCTCAGTTTCGGCGTGGAACGCCCACCAGACGAGGTAGAGAAGCAGCCCAACGGGGATCTTCAGCACCACCATCAGGAAGAAAATCGGAACCCAGCCCTCCACCTGGGTCATCTTACCCCTGGTTCGGATGTCAGGGGCTGACGGCCTCGAGCTCGTCCGCCCAGGCGAGGATTGCGTCCACCTGAGCGTCGGTGAGCCCAATCTCGGACTCGGTAGGCACAAGGAGCGTCGGGGCGCTCCGATCTGCCGCCCACGCATGGCAGCTCTCGTCGAGCGAATCGTCGATCCACGCGAGCGGCCGACCCTGGGCGAACTCGTCGAGCGCCTCCAGCTTCCAGTGGGCGGTTCCGAAGCGGGCGCGTCCGCCGAAGGTCAGGGCGGGCAGGTCGTCGGGCAGACCGAGGAGGTGGGGGAGGTGGTCGTTCGCGCGGTCCTCCCAGCCGGTTGCCCAGATCATCTCGAAGTGATCTACAAGGCGTAATAGGCGCGGACCGACGCCCTCTGCGATGCAATGGGCGACACCGTCGATGAGGTGAAAATTGCCGGGAACCTGGTCCAGGGGGCCGTCGAAACCGAACAGGCTGATCACTCCGTCGACGTCCACGGCAAGCACTGGCCGGTCGGAATCCCCACTCACAAGGCTCAGGCTAGCCACCCTTCACCCGCTACCATCCTCGGCCGTGCCGTCGACCAATCAGCTCATCCGCAAAGGCCGCAAGACACCTCTTAAGAAGGTGACGACGCCTGGTCTCAAGTCCGGGCAGGGGCGCAAGAAGCGCATCTCCGCGCCCCAGCGCCGCGGAGTCTGCACCCGTGTCTACACGGCAACGCCCAAGAAGCCGAACTCGGCGCTTCGCAAGGTCGCGCGCGTGCGCCTGACGAACGGCATGGAAGTCACCTGTTACATCCCCGGCGAGGGCCACAACCTTCAGGAGCACTCCGTCGTGCTCGTCCGCGGGGGTCGCGTCAAGGACCTCCCGGGCGTGCGCTACAAGGTGATCCGCGGCACCCTCGACGCCTCCGGCGTCTCGGACCGCAAGCAGTCTCGCTCCATGTACGGCGTGAAGAAGTAGATGAGCGACTTGTCGCGAAACTACATTGCCCCTAGTGGCAACGGAATTATCTGATGCCTCGTAGAGCGCGCGCACCGCAGCGTCCGGTCAACCCGGACGCGCAGCATCGAAGCCGCCTTGTCCAGCAGCTCATCAACAAGGTGATGCTGCACGGCAAGAAGGCCACCGCGGAGGAGATCGTCTACGACGCCCTTTCGATCGTCGGCGAGCGCACCGGCCGCCCCCCGGTCGAGGTCCTCGACGAGGCGATCACCGAGCTGACCCCGAACCTCGAGGTCAAGTCCCGCCGAGTCGGCGGCGCCACCTACCAGGTGCCGATCGAAGTCCCCGCCCGCCGCGCCCGCACCCTCGCGGTGCGCTGGCTCGTCTCGTTCGCGCGCAACCGCAACGAGAAGTCGATGTCCGACCGCCTAGCCCGCGAGATCATGGACGCGACGCAGCAGCAGGGCGGCGCCTGGAAGCGGAAGGACGACATCTTCCGTATGGCGCAAGCGAATAAAGCATTCGCTCACTACCGCTGGTAGCCCTCTAACTCTTGGTGGCCGGGGCCTTCGGCTTTGGCGTGCCGGTTCGCCAGAACTTGCCGCGTAACGATTCGAGTTGCTCCGCCGACATCGTGGCGAGGGCCGCTCCCGATAACGCCAGGCCAAGCGCTCCCAGCATCTCGAGCCAGAAGCCGCTCTGGGGGACCGCCTCGGCGTCGATGAAGGACTGGCGCGCGTCGTCGAGCGTTCCCACCTGGCCGGCGTCCGGGAGATCGGTGATGAGGAAGATGAGGAGAGCCAGTACACCCATGACTGCGACTCCGAGCGCTGCCGGACGGGAGCCGGCCCAGACCGCGACGATCGTGAGCAGGATCGCGAAGCCGGCGATCACGAACATCGCGTTGCCATGCCGGTCGCCGGCCGACTGGCTCTGGAGCGGCTCGGCGCCGGGCGGGGTGAATTCGAACATGGTCATGAGCTCGGACGCGCACAGCACGGCGGCGGAGACAACGCACGCCCATGGCAGGAGGCGCTCGAGGCGGCTCGCCGTCACTGCCCCGCCTCCGCGGCACGTCTGAAGCCGCGCGGGCGGAATCGCCGGCGTGCCTTCGAGCCCTCCCGGGCCGGCCTGGCGGTTTTCTGAGGCTTAAGAACTCGGGCGAGCACGACTGCGAGGAGGATGAGGACGATGCCGGACACCAGTTGCGCCCAGAAGCCCGTCAGAAGGTCGGCCGTCACGCTTACGTAGGCGACTTGGTCGTTGCCCTTGTCGAGCCCCTCGGGCCGATCGATCAGCACACTGACCGCAACGACCGCGATTCCGACCGGGATCAAGAGGCGCGCGAGTCCGGGGCGCCCTCTGGCGCTTCCAATGATCAAGAGGACGGCGGCGATCGCCAGCGGGATGCCTATCCACGAGTGCGTGTCCCCGACCGTCTTCGTCGTCACCTCGGGCGGTGGGGCCACGTCCTCGAGGCCTTTGTACGCGTCGGTGCCCACCGAGATCGCGCTGAGGTCCGCCCACTGGGAACCGGCGAGCGCCACGGCGGTCAGGAGCGCGACCGCAACGGTGACCCGCGCAGGGGTCGCGGCGTGCTGGGCCCAGGCAAGGGCGCGGCCGGCCAGCCGCCATGCGGCGACGAGGTACGGCCAGATCCGAAGCCAGATCGCCAGGACCAGGCCGCCGAGCCGTTCCGCGATGCGCATATAGAGCGTGATCGGAATACGCACCAGCTCGCCGGCGATTCCAAGCAGCTCGGCCCCGCTGCGCTTCGCGACGGACGCGATCGCGCCGACCCGGTCCTTCGTGGCCTCGCGCCGCCCCGCCGGCTTCACCTCGGGGCGCCGCAACGCCGCACGCCATCCCGTCGCCTCTGCGGCCGAGCGCTTCTTATCCGCCCGTTTTGCGGCGCGTTCGCGCGCACTCGGACTCGAGGGCTCTGAAGCCCTTGAACCTGGCTTTCTCAGCCGCATTTGGAGCTAATTGGGGGCCTCAAGGTGCTGCTATAGTCAGGCGTCGCTCGCGGCCCGGCCCGAAAGGGCCTTTTTTATGCCCTTCGGGCGTCCGCCGAGCGAAGCCGGACCTCCTCTCGGACCACACTCTTTCAAAAGAACCATGCCACGCAGCTTCCCACTAGAAAAAACTCGCAATATCGGAATCATGGCGCACATCGACGCGGGTAAGACCACGACGACCGAGCGCATCCTCTATTACACCGGCCGCACCCACAAGATGGGCGAGGTCCACGAGGGCGCTGCCGTCATGGATTGGATGGAGCAGGAGCAGGAGCGCGGCATCACGATCACCTCCGCCGCGACCGCATGCGAGTGGAAGGACCACCGCATCAACATCATCGACACGCCCGGCCACGTCGACTTCACCGTTGAGGTCGAGCGCTCGCTTCGCGTCCTGGACGGCGCGATCGCAGTCTTCGACTCTGTCGCCGGCGTCGAGCCCCAGTCCGAGACCGTCTGGCGCCAGGCCGACAAGTACAAGGTGCCGCGCATCGCCTTCATCAACAAGATGGACCGCGTCGGCGCCGACTTCCACCGTTCCGTCCAGACGATGAAGGACCGGCTCGGGGCCAACCCGCTTCCCATCCAGCTTCCGATCGGCGCCGAGGACCAGCTCAAGGGCGTCGTCGACCTGATCGAGAACAAGGCCCTCGTCTGGCACGACGAGCTCGGCACCGAGTTCGAGTACGAGGACGTTCCCGCCGAGATGGCCGACGAGGTCCACGAGGCGCGCGACGCGCTGATCGCCGCCTGCGCCGACTACGACGACGAGCTTGCGGAGCTGTACCTCGACGAGCAGGAGATCCCGCACGAGCGGATCGCCAAGTCGCTCCACCAGGCCACGATGGATCTGAAGATCACGCCAGTCCTCTGCGGCTCCGCTTTCAAGAACAAGGGCGTCCAGCCTCTGCTCGACGCGATCGTCGAGCTGCTGCCGTCCCCGCTCGAGGTGCCGCCGCTCGAGGGCTTCGTCCCGAACAAGGACGGGTCCGAGGGCGAGTGGGTCTCGCGCCCCCCGGAAGACGACGCGCCATTCGCAGCGCTTGCTTTCAAGGTCATGTCCGACCCCTTCGTCGGCAAGCTCACCTACTTCCGCGTCTACTCCGGCAAGCTCTCGTCGGGCAGTCGCGTCCTCAACGCAACCGGTGGCCGCACCGAGCGGATCGGCCGCCTGCTGATGATGCACGCGAACCACCGCGAGGACATCGAGGAGTGCTTCGCGGGTGACATCCTCGCCGGCGTCGGCCTCAAGCAGACCTCGACCGGCGACACGCTCTGCGCCCCTGACGCTCCCGTCGTCCTCGAGCAGATCGTCTTCCCGGAGCCCGTCATCGCGGTCGCGATCGAGCCGAAGACGAAGTCGGACCAGGAGAAGCTCGGCTCCGGGCTCGCCCGCCTTGCCGAGGAGGACCCCACCTTCCAGATCGAGACCGATGAGGAGACCGGCCAGACCGTCATCCACGGCATGGGCGAGCTCCACCTCGAGGTCCTCGTGGACCGGCTCCTTCGCGAGTTCTCCGTCGAGGCCAACGTCGGCCGTCCGCAGGTCGCCTACCGCGAGACGATCCGCGACCGCTCCGACAAGGTCGTTGGACGCTTCGTCCGCCAGACCGGCGGTCGAGGCCAGTTCGGCCACGTAGTCATCAACATGGAGCCCGCCCCCGAGGAGGGCTTCGACTTCGTCAACAAGATCAAGGGCGGAGCCATTCCCTCGGAGTACATCCCCTCGGTTGAGCAGGGGATCGAGGAGGCGCTCGTCACAGGCGTTAAGGCCGGCTATCCGATGGTGGACGTCCGAGTCGAGCTCGTCGACGGCTCCTACCACGACGTCGACTCCTCGGAGATGGCCTTCAAGATCGCCGGCTCGATGGCGGTTCAGGAAGCGGCTCGCCGCTCGAAGCCCGTCCTGCTCGAGCCCGTCATGGCCGTCGAGGTCGTGACCCCCGAAGACTTCCTCGGCGACGTAATTGGCGACCTCTCCAGGCGCCGTGGCAAGGTGCAGGGCCAAGACCAGCGCGGCAACGCGCTGGCGGTTCAGGCATACGTGCCGCTGTCGGAGATGTTCGGTTACGCGACGGACCTGCGCTCTTCAACGCAGGGCCGCGCGAACTACTCGATGCAGTTCGAGCGCTACGAGGAAGTCCCGGGCAATATCGCAGAGGAGATCGTCGCGTCCAGATCGGGCGAGGCGACCGAGGCCGCGTAGCTATATTTCCCGGGTTCGCCACTTAAAGAGAAACCAAAGACTGAGACAGAGAAAAAGGAGTTAGGAAAGCCAAATGGCAGAGACTTTCGATCGCAGCAAGCCGCACGTGAATGTCGGCACTATCGGTCACATCGACCACGGCAAGACCACGCTTACGGCTGCGATCACGAAGGTGCTCGCGGAGGCCGGCGGCGGCGAAGCGAAGAGCTTCGAGGAAATCGACAACGCGCCCGAGGAGAAGGAGCGCGGGATCACGATCGCGACGTCTCACGTCGAGTATCAGACGGAGAATCGCCACTACGCCCACGTCGACTGCCCCGGTCACGCCGACTACGTGAAGAACATGATCACGGGCGCCGCCCAGATGGACGGCGCGATCCTGGTCGTGTCCGCCGCTGACGGCCCGATGCCGCAGACGCGCGAGCACATCCTGCTCGCCAAGCAGGTGAATGTGCCCTACGTGGTCGTTTTCCTCAACAAGGTCGACATGGTCGACGACGACGAGCTCATCGAGCTCGTCGAGGAGGAGGTCAAGGATCTCCTCAACGAGTACGACTTCCCGGGCGACGACACCCCGATCGTCAAGGGTTCCGCGCTCAAGGCGCTCGAGGGCGACGAGGAGGCGGTCAAGGCGATCATGGAGCTCGCCGCGACGCTCGACTCGTACATCCCCGAGCCGACACGCGATCTCGACAAGCCGTTCCTCATGCCCATCGAGGACGTCATGACCGTCCCGGGCCGTGGCACCGTCGTCACGGGCCGGATCGAGCAGGGCGTCGTCAACACGGGCGACGAGGTCGAGATGGTCGGCATCCACGAGGCGAGCTCGAAGAGCGTCGTCACGGGCGTTGAGATGTTCCACAAGACGCTCGATCAGGGCCAGGCTGGCGACAACGCCGGCTGCCTCCTTCGCGGCACCAAGCGCGACGAGGTCGAGCGCGGCCAGGTGCTGTGCAAGCCCGGCTCCATCACCCCGCACACGAAGTTCAAGGCCGAGGTGTACTGCCTGAAGAAGGAGGAGGGCGGGCGCCACACCCCGTTCTTCACGGGTTACCGCCCGCAGTTCTACTTCCGTACGACTGACGTCACCGGCATCGCCAACCTCCCCGAGGGGACGGAAATGGTCATGCCCGGCGACAACGTCGAGATGGAGATCGAGCTGATCCAGCCGATCGCCATGGACAAGGGTCTCCGGTTCGCCATCCGCGAGGGCGGCCGCACCGTAGGCTCAGGAGTGGTGTCTGACATAACCGAATAGTCAGACGCGCGCTACGAGGCTCGCTTAGCTTCGTAGCCCGAGGGACAGAGCTCCCGCTCTGTCCCTCCGGGGCCTCCGGCCCCGCTCGTAAAGACATAAAACCTTCGATTGACGACGAGGCGGGCTTGCCCGCCTCGGAGGGACAGAGCAGAAGCTCTGTCCCTCGGTGCGAAAGCGCCAGAAACAACAGAAAGAAACTGACATGGCGACTATCGCCACAAACAAAATCCGAATCCGGCTCAAGGCTTATGACCACGATGCGATTGATCGCGCTGCCCGCGAGATCGTGGACACGGCCGAGCGCACCGGCGCAACCGTCGCCGGCCCCGTACCGCTGCCGACGGACAAGAACGTCTATTGCGTGATCCGCTCCCCGTTCAAGGACAAGGACTCCCGCGAGCACTTCGAGATCCGTACCCATAAGCGCCTGATCGACATCCATCAGCCGACCCCGACGACGATCGACTCCCTTCAGCGCCTCGACGCGCTCCCAGCCGGAGTCGACATCGAGATCAAGATTTAGGCGGGCGTGGCGGCGATCATCGGCAAGAAGGTGGGCATGACCCAACTCTTCCAGGAGGACGGCACGGTCATCCCGGTCACCGTCATCCAGGCCGGCCCCTGTCCGGTCACCGGCATCCGCTCTGACGAGCGCGACGGCTACACCGCCGTGCAGCTCGCCTTCGACGCAACCGAGGAGCGCAAGCTCACGAAGGCCGAGCTCGGCCACCTGAAGAAGGCCGACGCCGGCCCAATGCGCACACTGGTCGAGTTCCGCGACGAAGACCTGGGCTCAGAGGAAGAGCTCAAGATCGGTGACTCCGCCACCGTCGAGCAGTTCGAGCCCGGCCAGCGCGTGAAGGTCTCCGGCATCGCCATCGGCAAGGGCTTTCAGGGCACGGTCAAGCGCCACAACTTCGGCCGCGGCCCCGTCTCCCACGGCTCTCACAACGTTCGCGCCCCTGGATCGGTCGGCGCCTCCGCGGACCCGGCTCGCGTCTTCAAGGGCGTTCGCATGCCGGGCCGGATGGGCGGCAAGCGCGCGACGCAGAAGGGTCTCGAGGTCATCGAGATCGACGCCGAGCAGAACCTCCTCATGGTCCGCGGCGCGGTCCCGGGCCCGAAGAACGGCACGCTGGAGGTCCGCACCGATGGCTGATCCCAAGGTCACCACGCTGGGCAAGCAGGCGAAGACCGCGCTGCCCGAGGCTCTTTTCACCGAGACCTTCCATGAGTCGCTCGTCCACGACACCGCGCGTGCTGAGGCAAACGCCAAGCGCCGCGGCACCGCGTCCACCCTCGGCCGCGGTGAGGTCTCGATGACCGGTGCCAAGGCCTGGCGCCAGAAGGGCACCGGCCGTGCGCGCGTCGGCGCTCTCAGCGTTCCGCACAGGCGCGGCGGCGGCGCGGCCTTCGGGCCCAAGCCGCGCGGCTACACCGTCAAGGTGAACCGCAAGGCCCGGCGCAAGGCGCTGCGTGCAGCGCTGTCCGTCCACGCGGATCGCGACTCGGTCGCGGTCCTCGACGCCGGTGCCTTCGACAAGCCTTCGACCAAGGCGGCCGCCGAAGCCCTCACCAAGTGGAGCGCGCGCACGCCGACGCTGCTCGTCCTCGGGGCCGAGGAGGCAGACGTCCAGAAGAGCTTTCGCAACATCCAGGGGATCACGGTCCTACCGGCCGCCGCGGTCGGTGTCGCTGACGTGATCGGGCACCGCTCACTGATCCTCACGCAGGCCGCAATCGAGATCATCGAGACCCGCTGCGGCGAGGTAACGCGCACCTCTGCCTCATCGACCTCGGTCGCCGATGGTGATGCCGCCGAGGAGGAGAACGCCTAATGGAATCCAGGTCCATCCTCATCGAGCCGGTCGTCTCGGAGAAGAGCTACGCGCTCATGGCCGACGGCAAGTACACCTTCCGCGTCGACGACCGAGCCCACAAGACCCAGATCGCACGCGCGGTCGAGGACGTCTTCGACGTCACGGTCCTGAACGTGCGCACCCAGTCGATCCGGTCGAAGCCAAAGCGTCGCGGCCTCCACTCGGGCAAGACCCGCTCGTGGAAGAAGGCGATCGTGAAGCTGGCTCCCGGCGACCGCATCGAACTCTTCGAAGGGGCGGTGGCTGACTGATGGCTATGCGCAAGACAAAGCCGACCAGCCCGGGCCGGCGCTTCACGACGTACCAGAAGCGCGAGGAGGTCACGGCCAATCGGCCGCTCAAGGCGCTCACCAAGGGCAAGAAGTCGACCGGCGGGCGCAACTCCCGCGGTCGCGTCACCGCGCGCCACCGCGGCGGCGGGGCCAAGCGCCGCTACCGCGAGATCGACTTCAAGCGCCTGAAGGACGGCGTCCCGGCGAAGGTCGCGACCATCGAGTACGACCCGAACCGCACTACCTACATCGCCCTCCTCCACTACGCGGACGGCGCCAAGAGCTACATCCTCGCCCCGCAAGGGCTGGGCGTCGGCGCTGTGGTCCAGTCGGGACCCGGCTCGGACATCCGGCCCGGTAACGCCCTCGCCCTCGGCCAGATCCCGACGGGAACCATCGTCCACAACGTCGAGCTGATCGCCGGCCAGGGCGGGCGCCTCGGCCGCGCCGCGGGCACCTCGATCCAGGTGGTCGCGAAGGAAGGCGACACCGTGACGCTCAGGCTTCCCTCGTCCGAGATGCGCATGGTCCGCGCCGAATGCCGCGCGACCGTGGGCACGCTCTCCAACTCCGAGCACCAGAACGTGACCATCGGCAAGGCGGGCCGCAGTCGCCACAAGGGCATCCGCCCGCAGACCCGCGGCGTCGCGATGAATCCTGTCGACCACCCACACGGCGGTGGCGAGGCGCACAAGACGCCGGGCGGTCACCCGCGCACTCCGTGGGGCAAGCCGACGCTCGGCTACCGGACCCGTAAAAAGGGCAAAGCTTCCAACGCGATGATCGTCCGCGGCCGCAGGCGCGGGAAGAAGAAGAGGTAAAGACTTATGGGACGCTCAACCAAGAAGGGACCGTTCGTCGAGGAGCGGCTGATGAGCCGGATCACGGCGATGAACGAGTCGAACCAGAAGAACATGGTGAAGACCTGGTCGCGGACATCGACCGTCTTCCCCGAGATGGTCGGCCACACGATCGCCGTCCACGACGGCCGCAAGCACGTGCCGGTCTTCATCTCGGAGTCGATGGTCGGGCACAAGCTCGGCGAGTTCGCCCCGACCCGCACCTTCCGCGCCCACGGAGGCAAGGAGCGCTAGTGGCTGACGGCCCCGAAACGCCCGTTGTGCGCGCGAGCGCCAAGTACCTGCGCGTTGCCCCGCGCAAGGCGCGCCTGGTTGCCGATCAGGTGCGCGGAATGTCCGTGCCCCAAGCCCAGGAGCTCCTCGACTTCTCCACGCGGTCGGCAGCGCAGGACATCCGCAAGCTCATCGACTCGGCCGCCGCCAACGCCGAGAACAACCACGACCTGGTCGCAGACGAGATGGAGATCACTGAGATCCGCGTCGACCAGGGCCCTACCCTCAAGCGCTGGCGCGCGCGGGCCAGGGGCCGCGCCACCCGCATCGAGAAGAAGACCTGCCACGTCTTCGTTGCCCTCACGCCAACCGACTAGATCGAGAGATTTCGTAATGGGTCAAAAAGTTCATCCTGAAGGCTTCCGAGTCGGCTATATCCATGATTGGAAGTCGAACTGGTTCAACCAGCGCGAGTTCGCGGACTACCTCAACGAGGACCTCAAGATCCGCGATCACATCGAGACGCGGCTCGCCCACGCCGGTCTCTCCGACATCACGATCGTCAAGCAGCGCGGCGAGATCACCGTGGACATCCACACCGCCCGCCCGGGCATCGTGATCGGCAAGTCCGGCTCCGAGGTCGACGCGCTGCGCCGCGACCTCCACAAGCTCACCTCGAAGCCCGTCAAGGTCAACATCAAGGAGATCAAGCGGCCCGAGCTCGACGCGAAGCTCGTCGCCCAGTCGATCGCCGAACAGCTTCAGAACCGGGTCGCCTTCCGCCGCGCCATGAAGCGCGCCCTGACCTCCGCTATGCGCTCCGGCGCCAAGGGCGTGAAGGTCCAGGTCTCCGGACGCCTGGGCGGCGCCGAGATGGCACGCACCGAGGGTTACTCGGACGGCCGTGTCCCGCTCCACACGCTCCGCGCTGACATCGACTACGGCTTCGTCGAGGCCAAGACCACGACCGGGCGGATCGGCGTCAAGTGCTGGATCAACAAGGGCGAGGTCATGCCCGAGGGCTACCGCACAGCCTCCGACGAGCTTGACGAGTTGCAGCCGCGCAACCGCAAGAAGCGCGACCGCGATCGCCGCTCGCGACCCGCCGCGCCGGCAGCGACCGCCCCGGCTGCCCCGGCTGCGGCACCGGCACCGACACCTGAGGCACCGGCTCCCGCGGCGCCTGCGCCCGGTGCAGCCCCCGAAGCGCCCACACCCGAAGCACCTGCACCTGAAGCACCGAGCGCGGGGTCTGACCCCTCAACCCCAGACGCTGCGAGCCCTGCAGACGCATCTGGGGGGTCTGACACCACGTCACCCGCTGGCGGTGACGGCTGATGCTGGCTCCCAAGCGGGTCAAGTACCGCAAGCAGATGCGCGGCAAGCGCCGCGGTTTCGCAAAGGGCGGCTCCGACGTCAACTTCGGCGAGTACGGACTGAAGGCTCTCGAGCGCGGCTGGGTCACCAACCGCCAGATCGAGGCTGCCCGAGTCGCCATGACCCGCAAGATCAAGCGCGGCGGCAAGGTCTGGATCAACATCTTCCCCGACAAGCCCTATACGAAGAAGCCCGCAGAGACCCGCATGGGCTCGGGCAAGGGCAACCCCGAGGGATGGGTCGCCGTGGTCAAGCCCGGTCGTGTCATGTTCGAGCTCTCGGGCGTGGACGAGGAACTCGCCAAGGAGGCCATGCGCCTCGCCGGCCACAAGCTTCCGGTGAAGACAAAGTTCGTGACGCGCGAGGGGGCAGAGCAGTGAGGGCCTCCGACGTGCATGCACTTTCCGATCCCGACATCGTCGAAGCGCTCCGCAATGCGCGCCAGGAGGCATTCAACCTGCGTTTCCGCCATGCGACCGGCGAGTTGGAGAACACCACAGGAATCGGCGCAGCCCGCCGTGACGTGGCGCGTCTGCTCACCGTCGCCCACCAGCGCGGGATCGACGTCGAGAAGGAACTGAGGAATCGTGGCTGACGAAGAAGAAAACGTGAACGAAGAGACGCCCGAGGCTGAAGCCGAGGAGACGCCGGAGGACGAAGCCCCCGCTGAGGAGGTCGCAGAGGCCCCTGCCGAGGAAGAGGCGCCGGCGGAAGAGGAAGCCCCTGCCTCAGAGGAGGCGCCCGCTGAGGAGCCTGCCGCTGAGGCTGAAGAGGCGGCCCCAGCTGAGGAAGCTCCGGCAGAGGAAGAGGCACCCGCTGATGAGCCTGCGGCCGAGGCTCCCGCCGCTCCTGCCGAAGACGAAGAGCCCGAGGAGGTCCTACACCCGAAAGACCTCCGTAAGCGCAGCCGTTCGACCCACACGGGTGAGGCGCGCCCGCAACGAAGCGGCGAGGAGCGCGTCACAGAGCGCGTCGCAGCCCGCCGTGCGAAGGCCACCGCCCGCAGTCGGCGCCGCTCTCAGGAGCGAGCCAAGCGCGGCGAGCCAGGCCAGGGGACGGCCCCGGCCGAGCGCGAGCCTGGCGTGCCCAAGTCCCAGCTCGGGACAGTTGTCTCCGACAAGGCCGACAAGACAATCACCGTCCGCGTCGACATCGTCCGGCGTCACCGCCGCTACGAGAAGGTCGTCCGCCAGTCGGCGACCGTCCACGCCCACGACGAGCGCAACGAGGCTTCGGCCGGCGACGTCGTTCGTGTCATCGAGTCCCGGCCGCTTTCGAAGCTCAAGCGCTGGCGCCTGGTCGAAGTAGTGGAGAAGGCTCGATGATCCAGCAGGAGTCGCGCCTCAGGGTCGCCGACAACTCGGGTGCCCGAGAGATCCTCTGCATCCGCGTCAAGGGCGGCCATCACCGCCGCTACGCCGGTGTGGGCGACATCATCACGGCCACGGTCAAGGCAGCCACGCCGCACGGCGGCGTCCGTAAGGGCGAGGTCGTCCAGGCGGTCGTCGTTCGCACCCGCAAGCAGCTCGGTCGCTCCGACGGCACCTACATCGCCTTCGATGAGAACGCCGCCGTCCTGCTCGACGCGCAGAACAACCCGCGCGGAACCCGCATCTTTGGCCCCGTCGCTCGCGAGCTCCGCGAGAAGAACTTCATGAAGATCGTCTCCCTCGCTCCGGAGGTGCTCTAGATGCCTGCCAAGAAGCGCAAGCCCGAGCCGAAGGGCAAGCAGATGCGGATCCGCTCCGACGACACCGTCGTGGTCACTTCCGGCAAGGACAAGGGCAAGACCGGGAAGGTCCTTCGCACCGAGCCGGCGAGGCGCCGTGTCTACGTGGAGGGACTCAATATCGTCAAGAGGCACACGCGCCCGCGGTCCGTCAAGGACACGACGCGCGGCGATGCCGGCGGCATCATCGACCAGGAGGGCCCGATCCACGTCTCCAACGTGATGCTCGTGGACCCGACCGACAACAAGCCAACCCGGATCGGCGTGCGCCAGACGGATGACGGCAAGCGCCAGCGCTACGCCAGGCGCACCGGGAACGCACTGGATTAACCATGGAAGCTTCGACGGCAACAGAAGAAAACGGAACCGAGACCGAGGCGCCCGCCTCGCAGGCAGCTCCGCCTCCTCGCCTCCGCGAGCGCTATGAGGCGGAGATCGTCGACGCGCTCACCAAGAAGTTCGGCTACACCAGCCGCATGCAGGTCCCGGGCCTGGTGAAGATCACGCTCAACATGGGCGTGGGCGACGCCAAGCAGTCGACCCCCGTCCTCGAGGCCGCGACCGAACAGCTGGCGACGATCGCCGGCCAGGCGCCCAGCGTCCGCCGCGCGCGCAAGTCGATCGCCTCGTTCAAGCTTCGTGACGGCATGCCCGTGGGCGTGGCCGTCACCCTCCGCGGCGCACGGATGTGGGAATTCCTCGATCGACTCATCTCGATCGCGATCCCGCGTATCCGCGACTTCCGCGGCATGTCCGCCCGCGCCTTCGACGGCCGCGGCAACTACTCGATGGGAGTCCGCGAGCAGCTCATCTTCCCCGAGATCGACTACGACTCGATCGACGAGACCCGCGGCCTCGACATCGCGATCACCACGACGGCACAGACCGACGAAGAGGGCTTCGAGCTCCTTCTCGCGCTCGGATTTCCCTTTTCGCAGGACGGTCGCCCAGGCCAGGTCGACAAGGCCGCCGAGGAAGAGGAGGAGCGCCGTCACGAAGAGGCGCGTATTCGCGCCGAAGCGGAGCAGGCCGCGCTCGAGCAGCTCAAGGAAGAGAACCCCGAGGCCTACGAGAAACCCGTCCGCGAGGACGAAGAGGGCGAAGGCGAAGAGGGCGAAGAAGGCAAGCAGGACTCGAGCGGGGACGAGGGTTCCTCAGACGCAAAGACTTCAAGCGAAGGGACGGACGGCTAACCCATGGCAAAGACCTCGAAACTCGCCAAGCAGGACCGCGAGCCCAAGTACTCGACGCGCAAGAAGAACCGCTGCCGTCGCTGCGGGCGCTCCCGTGCCTACTACCGCAAGTTCGGCCTGTGCCGCATCTGCCTGCGCGACGCCGCGCACAAGGGCTACGTGCCCGGAATGACCAAGTCGAGTTGGTAACCCTTACTTCTCATGCTTACTGATCCCATTTCCGACTATCTGACCCGTGTGCGGAACGCGCTGCGGGCCGAGCACCCCGACGTGGAGGTGCCGTCGTCGCGCCTGAAGAAGGAGATGACCCGCATCCTCAAGGAGCAGGGCTACATCTCTGATTTCGAGGTCGAGCCGACGCAGGTCGGAGAGGTGATCAAGATCCAGCTCCGCTACACGGCCGGCCGCAAGCCCGTGATCACGGGCATCGAGCGCGTCTCGCGCCCCGGCCGGCGCCGCTACGTGGACAAGGCGGAGATTCCGCGCGTCATTGGCGGCATGGGGACGGCGATCGTTTCGACGTCCGTGGGCGTCATGACCGGCCACGAGGCGAAGGCAAAGGGAGTGGGCGGCGAAGTCGTTGCCTATGTGTGGTGAGAGGGATCTGATGAGCGACGTAAGGCGCGAAAGCCAATTTGCCCAAGTGGCAACGGAATATCCATGAGTCGAATTGGTCGCATGCCCATCGAAGTGCCGGACGGCGTGACCGTCTCGGTTGACCCTGGCCGCGTTTCGGTCAAGGGGCCGAAGGGCGAGCTCTCCACCGTCGTCAACCGTGACATGAAGATCACGGAGGGCGAGGGCGGCACCCTGACCGTCGAGCGGCCCACCGACCGCGGCGAGCATCGCGCGCTCCACGGGCTCACGCGCAGCCTGGTCGCGAACATGGTCGAAGGCGTCACCGCCGGCTACGAGAAGCGCCTCCAGATCCAGGGCGTCGGCTACCGCGCCGCCCTCCAGGGCAAGAACTTGAACCTCAGCGTCGGCTTCTCCCATCCCGTCCTGATCGAGGCGCCCGAGGGCATCGACTTCGAGGTCCCGCAGAACACCGAGGTGATCGTGCGCGGCATCGACAAGCAGCTCGTGGGCGAGATGGCAGCGCGCATCCGCCGCGTCCGCCCGCCCGAGCCATACAAGGGCAAGGGCATCCGCTATGCAGGCGAGCAGGTTCGCCGCAAGGTCGGAAAGAGGGCTTAGGCCATGGCTGTCAAGACAAAGGGCCAGCAGCGCCTCCGCCGCCGCCGCCGCGTCCGCGCCAAGGTGCGTGGAAGCGCCGAGCGCCCGCGTATCTCCGTCTTTCGCTCCAACCGCGGCGTCGCGGCGCAGCTGATCGACGACGACGCGGGCAAGACGCTCGCGGCCGTCTCGTGGACCGAGGACGAGCTGCGCAAGCTGGACCGCGCCGAGCAGGCGAAGAAGGCCGGCGAGCTTCTGGCCAAGCGCGCTTCCGACGCGGGCATCAAGACGTGCGTCTTCGACCGCGGCGGCTATCGCTACCACGGCCGCGTTGCCGCGCTCGCCGAGGGCGCGCGCGAGGGCGGGTTGGAATTCTGATGGTTTCCGTGAGGGGCTTTAGCCCCGAAAGAAGCGTGTGTCGTTGGGTATCTGTCTACCCTCGGGTGTCCTCATGAGCCGAGAGCGCGAGTACAAGACCGTGAGCCCGCAGGGGCTCGATCTTCAGGAGCGCGTGATCGAGATCAACCGCGTCGCCAAGGTCGTCAAGGGCGGTCGGCGCTTCTCGTTCACCGCCCTCGTCGCCGTGGGCGATGAGCGCTCCGTGGTCGGCATCGGCTACGGCAAGGCCCGCGAGGTCCCGCTCGCGATCCAGAAGGCCGTGGAGAACGCCCGTAAGGACCTGATCGAGGTCCCGATGTACGGGCAGACGATCCCCCACAAGATCGTCGGGCGCTATGGCGCCGGTCACGTCGTCCTGCGCCCGGCGAGCCCGGGTACGGGCGTCATCGCAGGCGGTGGCGTTCGCGCCGTCCTCGAGCTGGCGGGCATCCGCGACGTGCTTTCGAAGTCGCTCGGCACTCAGAACCCGATCAACCTGGTGAAGGCCACGATGGACGGCATTCACCAGCTCCGCCGCCCCCAGGACGTCGCCAAGCTCCGCGGCCTCACGGTGAACCAGGTGCTGGGGCTCGACAAGCTGGCCGAGGCGAAGAAGCTGAAGGGCGAGAGCGCCGACGATGTCGACGTGACCCCCACGCCGGTGGCCGTTGCGGCGGGCGATGTACCGAGCGAGGCAGCCGACGCCGAAGCACCGAGCGCGGGGTCTGACCCCGCAGCCGAAGCGGAATCGACTCCCCAGCCCGCAGAGGGGTCTGACCCCAGTGGTGGCGGCAGTGCCTGAGGTCCACCTCAAGCAGGTCCGCTCGCCCATCGGCTCGGACAAGAAGCAACTTGCGACCCTTCGCACGCTGAAGCTCGGCCGGATCGGCCGTGAGTCGAAGCTCGAGGACACGCCGCAGTTCCGCGGTGCCCTCGCAAAGGTCGAACACCTCGTCGAGATCCAGGAGTCATAGGTGCCCCGCCTCGAACCCGAAGAGATCGGCCTTCACTCGATCCGCCCCAAGGCGGGCTCGCGCCATGCGCGGAAGCGCCTTGGCCGCGGCAAGGGCTCCGGCCAGGGCAAGACCGCGGGCCGCGGCCATAAGGGTGCGGGCTCGCGTGCGGGCTCCAAGCGCCGCGTCGGTTACGAGGGCGGTCAGAACCCGATCCACATGCGCACGCGAAAGCTCAAGGGCCCGACCAAGAAGATGTCGATGCCCTTCGAGCCGTTCCGCACGCACACCCAGCCGGTGAACGTCTCGGACCTCGAGGCCCGCTTCGACGCCAACTCGGAGGTCACCCCGGACACGCTTCGCGCCGCAGGGCTCGCAACCCGGCGCCACCCCGTGAAGGTGCTCGGCCGCGGCGACATCTCCACGAAGCTCACGGTCCGCGCGCACGCCTTCTCGGCGTCGGCGCGCGAGAAGATCGAGGGTGCCGGCGGCACCTGCGAGATCATCGAGGGCTAAGCCCCCTTGCTTCAGACGATCCTCAACGCGTTCAGCGTCCCGGACATCCGGCGAAAGCTGGCGTTCACCGCCGCGATGCTTGCGCTCTACCGGCTCGGCGCTTACATCCCGGCTCCCGGCGTGGACGCGTCGGCTCTCGAAGCCCTGCAGGAGAACTTCGCGGGCTCGAACATCCTGGGTTTCCTGAACCTTTTCTCGGGCGGGTCGCTCCAGCGCCTCTCGCTGTTCGCGCTGGGGATCATGCCCTACATCACCGCGTCGATCATCCTGCAGCTCCTCACGGTGGTCGTGCCTTCACTCGAGCGGCTCTCCAAGGAGGGCGAGGTCGGGCAGCAGAAGATCACGCAGTACACGCGCTACCTCACCGTCGGCTTGGCGGGCGCCCAGTCGGTCGGCTACGTCTTCCTCTTCAACTCTTCCGGCTTCGGCGGCACCGACGTGATCGACGGAGCGCTCAACTTCGCCAACGTGATGCTGATCGTGATCTCGCTCACCGCGGGCGCCACCCTGCTCATGTGGCTTGGCGAACTGATCACCCAGCGAGGTATCGGCAACGGGATATCTCTCATGATTTTCGCCTCTATCGCTTCGTCGATCCCCGGCGGCATCCAGGCGTGGTGGACCAACTCCGACCAGGTATTCGTCGTGATGATGCCCTTCGTTGCGCTCGCTGTGATCGTGGGGATCGTCTACGTCCAGGAAGGCCAGCGCCGCATTCCCGTCCAGTACGCAAAGCGCGTCGTTGGCAGGCGGATGACGACGGGAGGTTCGACCTACCTGCCGCTCCGCGTGAACATGGCCGGCGTTATCCCAGTCATCTTCGCCGCATCGATCATGGCCTTCCCGCCAACGATCGGACAGCTTCTGGGCGGCTCTCAGGACAACTTCTGGACCGACTTCGCCAACTTCTTCAGCCCGAACGGCTGGGCGTACGTCGTCGGCGAGATCTTCTTCATCATCATCTTCACCTACTTCTACACCGCTGTCACCTTCAACCCGGTGGACCAGGCGGACAACCTGAAGAAGTACGGGGGCTTCATCCCAGGCGTGAGACCCGGGCGACCTACCGCCGAATACCTGGACAGGATCCTGTCCAGGCTCACTTTCCCCGGCGCCCTGTACCTGGGCGCGATCGCGGCGTTGCCGACGATCCTCATCTCCCAGACCTCGGCGAACTTCTTCTTCGGAGGAACCTCGATCCTGATCGTGGTCGGCGTAGCGTTGGACACGGTGAAACAGCTCGAGGCGCAGCTCATGATGCGCAACTACGAAGGCTTCCTCAAGTAGCACCGCTCGGCTTGGGTGCGGAATAATGCTCCCGTGCCTTCGATGACACCGATGCGCGACTGGACGGTCGCTCAGCACTTCGCGATCTGGATCGGCCTGTTCACGACCGTGACCGGCTTGATCGGGATGGCGATCAATCCGGACTTCGCGATCGGAGACGACGCCACCGCAGAGGCCTTCATCGTCGACTGGAACGGCTGGCATGCGGTCGCCGCGCTCCTGGTCGGCCTGCCGGGGCTCGCGGTCGCCTGGCTTCCCGGGCTCGCGGTCCCCTATCTGGCCTATCGCGCGATCACGGACGCGGGTGTCGCGCTCTGGGCCGCGCTCGATGACAACCCGCTCGGCGTGCTCTATCTCCCCACGAGCAGCGACGCGATTCTGCACCTGTCGATCGCGGCGGTGGCAGCGCTCGGAATCGTGCTTGCGGCTCGGGGCACACGTCAGACACCGATGGCGGCCTGACACGCCTCTCGCCAGGCCCCTTTCGCCTGCGGTAATCCGCTCCCGCTGAGCGAAACGTTCGGTACACACGAAGCCGAGCGGCCGCGCTCCGAGACCTTTGCGCCTGATGCCACAGCCGGGGTTGCTCTAGGCTCTCTCGTCCCCATGTCTCAGCTCAATCTTGTACTTCTCGGCCCGCCTGGATCAGGCAAGGGCACGCAGGGCGAACGGCTCCAGGAGGACCTCCAGCTGCCCTACTACGCGACTGGCGACATCCTGCGCGCAGCCGTCCGGGAGGAGACGAAGATCGGCAAGGAGGCCAAAGCCTTCATGGACAGGGGCGACCTCGTTCCGGACGAGGTGATCATCGGCGTCATCGCCGAGCGGATCGACTCGCATGAGGCCGAGGACGGGTTCATCCTCGACGGCTTCCCGCGCACCGTCGGCCAGGCCGAGGCGCTCCTGGAGAAGCTCGAAGAGCTGCACACCCGTCTCACCGCCGCGATTCTGGTCTCGGTGCCCGACGAGGAGGTCGTGCGCAGGCTCGGCGGCCGGCGTACGTGCCCGAACGGCCACATCTTCCACGTCGAGTTCGATCCTCCAGAGGAGGAGGGAAAGTGCGACGTCTGCGGCGAGGAGCTTCACGTCCGCGACGACGACAAGCCCGACGTGATCAAGCACCGCCTTGCCCAGTATCGCGAGAAGACCGAGCCCTTGATCGACTGGTTCGACGAGCGCGGTCTGCTCGAACGCGTCGAAGCCGACGCCCCACCCGACGACGTCTACGAGGACATCCGCGCGCTCATGGCCACGCTGCGGATGGAGGAAGAGGCATAGCCGCGTGTACAAGGGCGGCATCATCCTCAAGACTCCGGCCCAGATCGAGGCGATGGCGGTGGCGGGCGAAGTACACGCCCGTTGCCTCAAGATGCTGATCGGCAAGTGCCGCCCCGGCGTGACGACCGCTGAGCTGGACGAGGCGGCCGAGCGCTTCATCGCCTCGCAGGGGGCGACCCCGACCTTCAAGGGCTATCGCGGCTTCCCCGGCTCCATCTGCGCGTCGCCCAACTCGATGGTCGTTCATGGCATCCCCGACGCCTACGAGCTAAAGCGCGGCGACGTCCTCTCGATCGACGTCGGGGTGACCAAGGACGGCTGGGTAGCCGACGGCGCCGTCACCGTGCCCATAGGCGACGTCTCAGACGAGGCGACCCGCCTGCTCGCCACCACCGATGCCTCGCTCCACGCGGGCGTGGCGGCCGCGCAGCCTGGCGGACGCCTAGGCGACGTCTCGAGCGCCGTGCAGAAAACGGTCGAGGCGGAGGGCTTCAGCGTGATCCGCAGCCTCGTCGGCCACGGAGTCGGCCGCGATATGCACGAGGACCCACAGGTGCCCAACTTCGGCACCGCCGGTCGTGGCCCGCAGCTCGAGCCGGGCATGGTCTTCGCGCTCGAGCCGATGACCGCCGCCGGCTCACGCGAGGTCGTCACCGGCGGTGACGGCTGGGCCGTCTATTCGGCAGACGACTCGGTCACCGCCCACTTCGAGTTCACGATCGCCGTGACCGAGGACGGGCCCCGGATTCTCACTCCCTGGCACGAGTAGCGACGCGCGGCGAACGCATTGCCTTTCCGCGTGGCGAGATGTAGCATCCGCCACATGGGCCGGAGAAGCCGGCTCGAATCGAGGGGAGAATCATGAAGGCAGTCGGTTTGGGCAGGCTCGTCATCGTCGGTGCCGCGTGCGCGGCATTCGCGCTTGCGATCTCGGCCGGGAGCGGTTCGGCTGCCCCTGGCAGCGGTGGCGGTGGAGGGGGAACCTCGATCTTCGCCGAGCTGCAGGACAACGCCGGAAAGATCAAGGGCGACGTCAAGCAGAAGGGCCGCGAGGGCCTCTTCACTCTCAACGACTACGACGTGAGCTTCTCGCAGTTGAACGGCTGCTCGCCCCTGGTCATGGAGATGCCGTACAACCGCAAATGGGGCCGCCTCACCGGCGACCGCGGCGAGCTCTTTCCGATCGCCAAGATCCTCGTCTACGAAACTGACAACCAGGGCAAGCAGGTGGTCGGCATGACTTACGACTTCAAGAGCCCCGTGCTCCAGGAACTGAGCCACAAGGGTGCCAAGAGCCTGACCCTCACCTTCTCCTTCGAGACCCTCGAGATCACTCAGGACGGCGAAACTGAGCAAATCGGTTGCGGGGGCACGTGACCCTCTGCTGAGCCGGAAACGGGCAGGCGTCCCTTGCTAACATCAGCGGCCGCTCTCAGCCTCGGCTGGGCGCGAATTCACGCCTGTTTCTCCGATTCATGGGAGGGATGGGCTTTCTGAACGATACGACCAGTTTGGAGCGCGAAAAGCGTTGAAGGTAAGAGCGTCCGTAAAGCCGATGTGTGAGAGGTGCCGCGTGATCAAGCGGCGCGGCGTCGTGCTGGTGATCTGCTCGAACCCCAGGCACAAGCAGCGGCAGGGCTAGAAGGGGCTACGGAACACACTTGGCACGCATCGCGGGAGTCAATCTCCCACTCAACAAGAGGGTCGAGGTCGGCCTCACTTACGTCCACGGCATTGGCCGCTCGACGGCCAACGAGATCCTCAAGAAGGCAAAGGTCGACCCCAACACTTACGTCAAGGACCTCACCGAGGACGAGACAATCAAGCTTCGCGACGCGGTCGAGGCGGGCGACGTCGAGGGTGACCTCCGCCGTGAGCGCTCGCAGAACATCAAGCGCCTCTCGGAGATCGGCTCCTACCGCGGGACCCGACACCGTCGCGGCCTGCCCACGCGGGGCCAGCGCACCAAGACCAACGCGCGCGGCCGCAAGGGCCCGAAGCGCATGTCCATCGCCGGCAAGAAGAAGCCGACCAAGTAAATGTCTCCCCAGCCAAAGAAGAAGGGCCGTCCGCGCCGCAGGGTCCGCAAGAACGTCCCCTACGGGATCGCCCACATCAAGACTTCGTTCAACAACACGATCGTGACCATCACCGACCCCGAGGGCAACGTGATCGTCTGGGAGTCCGCCGGCTCGGCCGGTTTCAAGGGCTCGCGCAAGTCGACGCCGTTCGCCGCGCAGGTGACCGCCGACGCCGCCGCCCGCAAGGGCATGGAGCACGGGCTCGAGCGCGTCGAGGTCCACGCCAAGGGCGCGGGCTCAGGTCGCGACACCGCGATCCGCTCGCTCCAGGCCGCCGGCCTCAACGTGACCACCGTGAAGGACGTCTCGCCGCAGGCCCACAACGGCTGCCGTCCCAAAAAGAGGCGGAGGGTTTAGATCTGATGAGCGACGTAAGGCGCGAAAGCATCTTTGCCACCCTGGGAAGGGAGAGTTTCTAATGGCTCGCGATACCGGACCGCAGTGCAAGCAATGCCGCCGCGAGGGACAGAAGCTTTTCCTGAAGGGCGAGCGCTGCCTCACGGACAAGTGCGGCGTCGAGCGCCGCTCGTATCCGCCCGGCGAGCACGGGCGCACCCGCGTGCGCGCTTCGGAGTACCGCAACCAGCTCCGCGAGAAGCAGAAGACGCGCCGCTACTACCAGCTGCTCGAAAAGCAGTTCCGCGCTTACTACGAGAAGGCCGCGCGCCAGTCCGGCGTCACCGGAGACAACCTCCTCCGCCTCCTCGAGCGCCGCTTCGACAACGTCTTGGTAAGGCTCGGCTTCGCGGCTTCACGCCGTCAGGCAAGGCAGCTCATCAGCCACGGACATTGGCTGGTGAACGGCCGCCGCGTCGACATCCCGAGCTACCAGGTCCGGCCCGACGACCTGATCCAGGTCAAGCCGGACGCAAAGGCGACGGACGTTGTCCGCGCCGCAACCGAACTGACCGCCGCGGTGCCGCCGTGGCTCCAGGCCGATCACGACTCCCTGACCGCAAAGGTCCTCCGTCTGCCAGAGCGCACGGAGATCGAGACCCCGGTCCAGGAGCAGTTGATCGTCGAGCTCTACTCCAAGTAGAGCTCCCACGCACGAACCTGAAACGGAGTTGACTAGATGACCACCCTGCCTGAATTCCAAGTCCCCAAGATCTCGAAGGAAGACGTCGCCGAGAACAAGGGCACGTTCACCATCGAGCCCCTCGACAAGGGCTTCGGCTACACGTTCGGCAACAGCCTGCGCCGTGTGCTGCTCTCCTCGCTCGGAGGAGCCGCGATCACAAGCGTCCGCATCGAGGGCGTCGCGCACGAGTTCTCGACCGTCCAGGGGGTCAAGGAGGACGTGACTGACATCGTCCTGAACCTCAAGGACATCGTCGTCCGCATGCATTCGGACGCTGACGAGGTCGAAGCGCCGCTCGTGGCAACCGGCCCCGGCGAAGTCACCGCCAAGGACATCGACCTGCCTGCGGGCGTCGAGATCCTGAACCCGGAGGCGCCGATCGCGACGCTCGAGAAGAAGACGAAGCTCGAGATGTACCTCACGATCGGCCGCGGCCGCGGCTACTCGCCCGCCGAGGAGAACAAGTCGGAGGACCAGCCGATCGGCGTCGTCCCGATCGACTCGATCTTCTCGCCGATCCGCCGCGCCGCCTACTCCGTGGACTCCGCCCGAGTCGGGCAGCGCACGGACTTCGACAAGCTCGCGCTCGAGGTCGAGACCGACGGCTCCATCGAGCCCGGTTCCGCCCTTCGCGAGGCCGCCGAGATCCTGATCAAGTCGCTGGCGATCTTCACGGACGCAGACCGCGTCGATGAGCTGACCGCTCGCGACAACTTCGATGCGCTCGCAGCTGAGGGTGTCGCTGCCGGTGGTGCCGCCCCGGCTACCGACGGTGACGACCGCCTGATCGAGGAGCTCGAGGTGGGCGTTCGCGCGTATAACTGCCTCAAGCGCGCCGGCATCCAGACGGTCGGCGATCTCGTCCAGCGCTCGGAGTCGGAGCTCAACGCGATCCCGAACTTCGGCCGCCGTTCAACCGAGGAAGTCATCGACGCGCTGCATCAGCTCGGGCTCTCGCTCCGCGGCGAGTAACTTTTCGCCGTAGGTCCCCATGCGCCACTCGAAGCAAAAAGGCAAGCTCAACCGCGACAAGGCCCATCGCAAGGCGCTGATGCTGAATCTGTGCCGCGAGGTGATCGATCACGAGCGGATCAAGACGTCCGAGGCGAAGGCCAAGGCCGTCAAGCCCCAGCTCGAGAAGCTCATCACCCTGGGCAAGCGCGGCGACCTTCACGCACGCCGCCAGGCACTCTCCAAGCTCGGGCAGGACAAGTTCCTGGTCCACAAGCTGTTCGAGGAGATCGCCCCTCGCTATGAGGAGCGTCCTGGTGGCTACACCAGGATCGTGAAGCTCGGCCCCCGCCGGTCGGACTCGACCGAGATGGTCTTTCTAGAGCTCGTATAGCGCGGGGTTGCTCGGGCACGACAACCGGCCTTGCCCCGCAAGTGACGCGGGCATCCAAACCCGCCCGCCATCCGGACATCCATGTCCTGGCTAGTCACTTGCGTGGCAAGACCGGCTGCCGCGCCTAGTTGACTAGGGACGAGGAATGGCTTCGTTCAAGCTGACAATCGCCTATGAGGGGACCGGCTTTTCCGGCTGGTCCCGGCAACCCGGGCTCCGGACGGTCCAACAGGTGCTCGAAGAGGGTGTGGCCCAGATCCTCAGCGGGACTCCGGTCGAGCTGACCGTCGCCGGCCGGACGGACGCGGGAGTACACGCTCTCAGCCAGGTGGCGAGCTTCGAGCTCGATCGCGAGGCGCCCGACCGCTTCGCGTCCCGGATCAACGCCGTGCTGCCGCGCGACGTCTCGGTCCTCGCGTGCGAGGAGGCTCCCGAGGGCTTCGACGCGCGCCGCTGGGCCGTTTCCCGGCGTTACCGCTATCGCATCCTCACGACCGAGCAACGCACGCCGTTCGAGGACGGGCGGGCGCTGTGGTGGCCGTATCCACTCGACCATGCTGCGTTGGACGAGTGCGCAGCGGCGATCGCCGGCGAGCATGACTTCACCGCGTTCACACCCACGCAGACCGAACATGTGCGGTTCGAGCGCCGGGTGATCTCCGCGGCGTGGGAGGATGAATGTGAGGCCGTGCTGGTCTTCGACATCACTGCCGACGCCTTCATGCGCAGCATGATCCGCGTGCTCGTCGGCACGATGCTCGAGGTAGGCGCCGGCAAGCGCTCGGTCGAGGACTTCGCCTCGCTCCTAGAGCGCGCGCCTCGCGAGCGCGCTGGGGACACCGCGCCTCCGCACGGCCTGTACCTCGTGGGCGTCACCTACGGAGACGGACCGGCCTTCGAGCACGGAGAGGCGTTTGAGTAGGTTCCCCGCATGCCAGAACCCGTGAAGCTCCACCGCTGCTCCTACACCTTCCTCCACACCGAGATGGACGCGTGCTACAAGGTCCAGAAAGCCCTCGAGGAGAAGGACATCCCCTACGAGGTCGTCAAGCACGGCTGGACCAAGTCGGAAAAGGCTCGCGCCCACGTGATCGAGATCTCCGGCCAGAAGCTCCTGCCCGTGCTCGAGCTGCCTTCGGGCGAGGTCTACCGCGAAGAGTCCTCCGACATGGCCGAGCGCGTTCGAAACGGCAGCCTGGACGCACCCGCCGCCTAACACCAGGGAGCGCCTCGATCGGGGCGAGACGGCGACCTCTCGTTCATAGACTGGAAGCCGATGCGCGTTCTGGTCACCAACGACGATGGGATCCATGCCGAGGGCATCCAGGCGCTTCGCAGGTCCCTGCGCGAGCTCGACGACGTCGAGGTCCATGTGGTCGCCCCGGACTCGAACCGCTCCGCGACCGCGCGCAGCATCACGACCCGCTCGCCGCTCTGGGTCGAAGAGGTCGAGTTCGACGATGGAGACCGCGGCTTTGCGACTGAGGGGACTCCGGTCGACTGCGTTCGCTTTGCCGAGCTGGGCCTCCTTGGTGAGCGACCAGACCTAATCGTTTCCGGGATCAACCACGGCTCCAACCTCGGAGACGACGTGACCTACTCGGGCACCGTGGCGGCGGCCTTCGAGGGGATCATCCTGGGAGTCCCCGCCATTGCCATCTCCCTGCAGTCGTCCAAGGGTGAGATGGGCTTCATGCCGGGTCGCACCTTCGATTTCAGCTTCGCCGCTTCGCTCGCCGCGCGACTCGTCGAAAAGATCAGTGAGGAGCCCATGCCCGAGGGCACCCTCCTGAACGTGAACGTGCCCGCGGGCGAGCCGCAGGGGGTCGAGATCACGAAGCTCGGCAAGCGCCTCTACAACGACGAGTTGAAGCTCGTCGAAGAGGACTCCGAGGGCCGGCGCCGCTACCGGATCTACGGCTTCGAGCCGTCGTTCGAGGACGAGCCGGGCACCGATCTGGCGGCGCTCGCGCGCGGCAAGGTCGCGCTGACCCCGATCCACTTCGACCTGACCCACCACGACGGCCTCGACGGGCTCGGCGCTTGGAATCCAGACGACCTCTTGACCGCCGCGACGAAGGCCATCCCACCGGCATGAGCGACGATCCATCCGCACGCGCAGACGAGCTCAGGAGCATTCTGGAGTACCACAACGAGCTCTACTACGACAAGGACGATCCCGAGATCGGGGACGACGAGTACGACGACCTGATCAATGAGCTTCGCGCGCTCGAGGCCGAACATCCGGAGCTCCAGACGCCCGAGTCGCCGACCCAGCGCGTCGGCAGCACGCCTCTCTCGCGCTTCGAGGAGGTCGAGCACCCCGAGCCGATGCTCTCGCTCGCCAACGCCCGCTCTGAGGAGGACATGCGCGCCTGGGAGAACCGCATTGCGAACCTCCTCAAGCGCTTCGACATCACCGCCGCCGAGACCTCGTACGTCACCGAGCCGAAGATCGACGGCCTCGCCATCTCGCTCATCTACGAGAACGGCAAGTTCGTCCGCGGCGCGACCCGCGGCGACGGGCGGGTCGGCGAGGACGTGACCCACAACCTGATGACGATCGGAGACATCCCCAAGGAGATCCCTGACGCGCCCGAGATGATCGAGGTCCGGGGCGAGATCTACTATCCGCGCTCCGGCTTCATCAAGATGAACTCAGAGCGGGCGGAGGCGGGGGAGTCCACCTTCGCCAACCCGCGTAACGCCGCCGCGGGCACCATCCGCCAGCTCGACCCAAAGATCGCCGCCTCCCGCCCGCTCGCGATGTGGTGCTACGGGATCGGGGCGCGCTCAGTCGACCACGAGACCCATCACGACGAGATCGAGTGGCTGAGAGAGCGCGGGTTCGCCGTCGAAGACGAGATCGAGCTCCACCAGGGCATCGACTCCGTCGTCACCAAGTGCAAGTGGTGGGAGGAGCGTCGCGAAGGGCTGGATTACGAGATCGACGGTGTGGTCGTGAAGGTGAACGAGCGTGCGCTGTGGCGCGAGCTCGGCGTGGTCGGCCGCGAGCCCCGCTGGGCGATCGCCTGGAAGTTCCCGCCGATCACCGCCACGACCGTGCTCCGCCACGTGGTGTGGAACGTGGGGCGGGTCGGCAACCTGATCCCGTTCGCGCAGCTCGAGCCGGTCCAGGTCGGGGGCGTGACCGTCAGCCAGGCGACCCTCCACAACGAGGAGGACCTGGCGCGCAAGGACGTCCGCGAGGGCGACGTCGTGGTCGTGACCAGGGCGGGCGACGTCATCCCACAGGTGATCGCGCCACTCATCCAGCGCCGCGAGGGCAAGCGCCTCCGGAAGGCTAAACCGCCGAAGAAGTGCCCTCGCTGCGACACGCCGACTGTGAAGCCGGAGGACTCCGTCTTCACCATTTGCCCGAACCGCCGCGGATGCCCTGGCCAGACCTTCCAGCGGATCAAGCACTTCACCGCCGTCATGGACATCGAAGGCTTCGGCGAAAAGCTCTCCTATCGCTTCCTCGAGGAAGGCCTGATCAAAGACCAGGCCGACGTCTACGACGTCACCGAGGACGACCTCCAGGGCCTGGAGGGGTTCGGCGAGATCTCCGCCCGGAACCTCAAGGCCGCGATCGACGAGTCGAAGAAACAGCCCTACTCGATCGTCCTGTTCGCGCTCGGATTGCCGGGAATCGGCTACGTAACCGCTCAGGCGCTGGCCGAGCACTTCGGGACCATCGACGCGCTGCTCGCCGCCGACCCGGAGGCGATCGAGGAGGTGGAGGGGGTCGGGCCGATCACGGCCAGCCAGATCGCCGAAGAGCTCTCGGAGGAGGCGACTCGCGACCTGATCGACCGGCTGCGCGAGCGCGGCCTCCGCTTCGAGCTGGATGAGTCCGAGCGCCGCGCTCAGGGAGGCCCGCTCGACGGCAAGACCTTCGTGATCACCGGAACGCTGCCCAACCTCTCGCGTGACGAGGCCTCGGCGCGGATCAAGCGCGCCGGCGGAAAGGTCACCGGCTCCGTCTCCAAGAAGACCGACTACGTGGTCGCCGGCGACAGCCCAGGATCGAAGCTCGCGAAGGCCGAGGACCTGGGCGTCGAAGTGATCGACGAGGCCGCGCTCGAGGCGCTACTCGCGACGTAGCGTTTCATGAGGGGTCTGACCCCCCATGGGTTCGGGTTAGCGGTAGCGGGCTATCGCTGCGGCCATCGCGTCTTGGGCCTTCTGCGCCGCGGAGATCGAGACGTTGTTCATCAGGATCGAGAACGCGACCTGGCCGGCTCCCGCCCTGCAGTAACCCGAGAGCGCGCTGACGCCGTCGATCGTTCCGGTCTTCGCGTGGCAGCTCCCCTCGGCCGCCGTGTTGCGCATCCGGCCTGAGAGCGTGCCGGTCTTCCCTGCGATCGGGAGCGAGTCATAGAAGGCCCCCTTTTCGGAGTCGTCCCTGCGCATGAACGTCAAGAGCGCCGCGACGTTCTTGGGCGATGAGGTGTTCGAACGTGACAGCCCAGAGCCGTTCACGAGGTTCACGCCGCTCCCCGCTTGTCTTGCGAACGATTCGGTTCGGCTCGCGCCGCGAGCGGTGGTCCCCTGCTTGTTCGGCCCGGAGCCAATCCTCTTCAAGAGCATCTCGGCGTAGAAGTTGTCCGACGGGGTGTTGGTCTGCTTGGCGAGGGCCTTGGCGGCCGGCGAGCTCACGCTGCCGAGCGGATCGCTCCCGAAAACGCGATCCGGAACCCCGTCTACCTTCACCCCTCCCGTCACGCGAACGCCCCGTTCCTTGAGCTCCGCGATCAGGCTGCTGCCCGCGTTGCGAGCCGGGCTCGGCGCATAGCCGCCGCCTTGGGTGCCGCGGTTGAAGGAAAGGCCGGAAAGGGTCGGCAGGTCCCCCGGATCGGGGGTGACGCCCGGCATCGGGACCGAGCCCGAACCGTCGAAGATGGTGGGGTCGGCAACGACCTTGCCCTTGACCCGCCGGATGCCCGCGTTCTTCACCGATTTCGCAAGAGGGCCGAGGCTCGTCACCGGCAGGTTCCTGGCCTGGGCAAAGCCCGCGACGGCAAGCGCCGGGTCACCGTCGCCCAAGAGGACGAGGCTGCCCTTCAGGGTCCGCTCCCGGCCACCGGTCCGCTGGCCGCGCTCAAAGACCCGCGTCTGGAGCCGGCCGTTCCCGCCGAACTTCTCGAGGTACGCGGTGGTCGTGAACAGCTTCGAGTTCGAGGCCAGGATCCGCGCGTTCGAGCCGGAGTCCGAGTAGATAAGGCGGTTCGAGTTTGCGTCGGTGTCGTAGACGTACGCGCCTGAGGCACCTCCCACGGAGTCCATCTGGTTCTCGAGGATCCGGCGCAGGCGGTCGCGTGAGATGGCCTTCTTGGCCGCCAACGCGCTTCCATCGCGTGCGACCGGTGTTGCGGTCCCCTCCGGAAGCCCCTGCGAGTACGCGGTTTCGCCGCCGGCAGCCACCAGCGCCACCGTCGCGAGAGTCCCTGCAAGAGCCCGCAAATTGGCCACTCTTCGAAGATAGCGTGCGTAAAAGCGAACGTAAGTTCCGGTGATCCTGCGATAATCCCGCGATGGGCAAGGTCGTCGAGCTCGACACGTCGGGCAACTCGCAGTCGCGGGCACAGAAGGCAAGACGGGGCAAGCGGAACGCATCGAAGACTGCGCTGGTCCTCGGCGGCGGCGGTTTCACCGGCGGCGTCTATGAGATCGGCGCCCTGCGCGCCCTGGATCTCCTGGCGGTCAACCACACCGTCAACCAGTTCGACATCTACGTGGGCACGAGCGCGGGCTCGTTCATCGCAAGCCTCACCGCGAACGGCGTCACACCCGAGGAGATGATGCGGGTCCTCAACGCGGACCTCCGCTCGCCCATCCCCGACATCGACCTCTCGATGCTCCTGCGGCCCAACTACGCCGGCTTCGTGCGCGGCTCGCTCACGCTGCCGCTGAAGATCGCCGGGATCGTGAAGGAGGTGTTCGAGAAGGAGTCGTCGGTCGTCGACCTCGCGACCGGCCTGGCCGGCCTCTTGCCGCCCGGCTTCTACAAGGGAACCGGGATCGAGCGCTACGTACACGAGGTTCTCTCCGACCCCGATCGAACCGACGACTTCCGCCATCTCTCCTCGGAGCTTTATCTAACCGCGACCGACCTCGACACTACGGAGCGGGTGATCATGGGCGAGGGCGAGTGGGCCGACGTCCCGATCTCGAAGGCGGTTGCAGCTTCAGGCGCGATCCCGATGATCTACGAGCCCGTCGAGATCAAGGGGCGCGAGTTCATCGACGGCGGGATCCTCTCGACCACCAACATCGATGTCGCGGTCGAGCGTGGCGCCAAGTTCGTCGTGGTGATCAACCCCCTCGTTCCCTACGTGAACGACTTCGGCAAGACGATTCCGACGGTCACCGGCTCGCGGGTCCAGCACGTCTCGGACATGGGCATCGCCGGGATCGGCAACCAGGTCTTCCGGATGATGTCCCACGATCGCCTCCACCGCGCCGTCGAGATCTGGGAGGAGCGCTACCCAGGCGTCGACATCGTCCTGATCGAGCCGGAGCTCGACGACGCGCTCATGTTCGGCACCTCGATCCTGGATTACAAGGCCCGCCTCGAGATCGCCAAGCACGGGTTCGAATCGGTCACCCTCAAGCTCGCCCGTGACTACGACCGCTACCGGGCCATCGCTCAGCGCCACGGCATCGAGATCTCAAAGCGCCGCGTGCGCCACGCGATGGACCACGTCGAGCGTGCCGCCGAGAGCCGCGCCGGATGGCGGCGGGTGCTCGAGCAGACGACTTCGAACCTCATGCGCTCCGGGCCCAAGCCCGTCCCGGAGCCTGTCGAGGACGACGAAGCGCTCGACGCCTGATCGTCCGCCCTAGAGGTTCTTCAAGCAGATCGCGGTCGAGGTGACCTCGATCGTGTCGATTGAGGCGTTATAGACCCGCGCCTGCCAGCCGTCCTCAGGGACCTTCTTACGGTCCTTCGAGTCCCAGGGGCTGAGCCCGCTTGCCGGCCCGACGCCCTGCGCCTCGAAGCCGCCGCCCGTAACCGCGTAACGGTTCGGGCACTTGGCGATGGACTTTCCGAGCGCGCCCTGAGGCATGTTCTTGTCCTTCGAGACATAGGTGAGCTGAGCGGTTTCGCTACACGCGATGAAAATGATCGGCGTCGAGACCGAGCCGCCCGTGTTCTCGCCTACCAGTCGCCATCCGTCGTCCGGCGCGGAGTCCGGGTCGGAGCCGTTGTCGATCGGGGTAGATTCCAGCACTCTCACAGGGTTGCCGTCGTCATTGAAGATGCCGCCGGAGACGAGCCGCCCACTTGGGCAACCGACCTCCCGGGTCTGAATGCCCGGGCTTCCGGGGAACGAGGTGAAGCCGGGCTCAAACGGCAGCGCCTCCTTGGCGCAGATCGCATAGGTCTGCTCGTCTCTTCCGGTCGTGCTGGTGCCCAGCGCCTGCCAGGCGTTCGCCGAGTCGTCGGGGTTCAAATCGGCCGGGGAACTGCCGATGAGCTCCGACAGGCCGTCAGCCCCGTCGATGAACCCGCCGCCGCCCAGCGCGAATGTCTCGTCCTTGCACGTGACGGTCGCGCCGGCCTGGCTGGCAACCGATGGAAACATCGCGGTGCGGTATTCGAGTCCCTTCGCCTTGCCAAGGCTCTTGGTAGGGCCCTGCGAGCCGGCGTGGGCAGGCATGGCGAAACTCCCCCATGCCACGAGAACCGTGAAAAGCAATGCCCTGCGCATCAGTTCGATTGTAGGTCAAATCAGAGCGTGGGGCCATTGCCAAGCTATCCTCGGTTAGGCCGAGCCAAGCCGGCTCCTTCGGCGGCAAGGAACGCAAAACGTTCGTCGCCAGCAGATAATTCGTCCGCCGCACGCGGCAGAGAACGGAGCCCCCGTGGACAACTCAATAAGCCGAGACGGCTCGAAAGAGTCGACTACGGCTACCTCTCGCGCCGAAGCTGGAGCGATCTCTTCTCGCATTTCGCGCGACATAGTCAGGCTGCACGCCCAGCTTTACGGCCGTGGGCCGACAAAGGCGAAGACCTATCTGGATGAGGACTACGCCCTCTGCGTCCTCCAGGAGATCTTCACGCCGGGGGAGAAGACCCTCATCGAAACGGGGCACTCAGCGCAGGTCCAGGCTACGCGGCATGCGTTCCAGGAGGCGGTCGAGAATCAGTTCGTCGAGGCCGTGGAAGCCAGCACTGGCCGGAGGGTAAGAGCCTTCTTCAGCCAGATCCACGTCGATACCGACAGCGCCGCTGAGCTCTTCCTATTGGACGGTCGTGCCGGGGCGGACGGTCACCCCGACTTGGACGGTCAGCCCGAGTAGAGCGCCTCGATCTCCGAGGCGTACTTGTCCGCGACGACGTTCCGCTTGATCTTCATGGTCGGCGTGAGCTCGCCGCCCTCCTGAGAGAGGTCGCGGGGGAGGATCTCGAACTTCTTCACCTGCTCGACCCGCGCGAACTTCTGGTTGATCTGGTCGAGGTGCGCCTGGATCGAGGCGCGGACCTCCTCGTTTTCATGCAGGGTCGCCGCGTCCAGACCCTTCTCGGAGGCGAGCTTCTGAGCTTCCTCGGGATCGAGCGTGACAACGCACACCAGGTAGGGCTGCCGGTCGCCGACCACGACGCATTGCGAGATCAGCGGATGCTGCTTGATCTCAGCCTCGAGGTTGGCCGGGGTGATGTTTTTGCCCCCCGCCGTGATGATGATGTCCTTCTTGCGGCCGGTGATCTTGAGGTAGCCGTCTGAATCGACCTCGCCGATATCGCCGGTGTGGAGCCAGCCGTCGACGAGGGTCTCCGAGGTCGCCTCTTCGTTCTTGTAGTAGCCCTGGAAGATGTTGGGGCCCTTGACGAGGATCTCGCCGTCCTCGGCGATCTTGATGTCCACTCCTGGCAGCGGCTTCCCGATCGTGCCGAACTTGAAGTCGTCCGGCGTCGCGATCGTTGCGGCCGTCGACGTCTCGGTCATGCCCCAGCCCTCGAGGACCAGGACGCCGGCTGCGTCGAAGAAGCGCAGAATTTCGGGATTGATCGGCGCGGCGCCCGTGACGGCGACCCGTAGGTTGCCGCCGAAGAGGTTCCGGATCTTCTCGAGGACGAGCCTGTCCGCGAGGCGGTGCTGTGCCTTGAGGACGGCGCCAGCGCCGCCAGCTCGCTCGGCCTCGCGGTAGCGCTTGCCAACACCGACGGACCAGTCGAAGATCTTCTTCTTCAGACCGCCTTCCTTTTCGACCGCGGCGGTCGCAGCCGTGTAGATCTTTTCAAAGATCCGGGGTACGGACGGGAAGTAGGTGGGCTTCACCTCGGAGAGGTTGGGGACGATCCTCAAAGGGTCGCGCTCCCAGTAGGCGATCGACGAGCCGAGCTCGAAGTTGCCGAACTGGATCAAGAGGGCGAACGAGTGAGCGAGAGGGAGGAAGAGATAGGTGAGCTCGTCGTCGTCGCCCAGGACATTCTTCTCGACCACCATGTCCAGCATCGCGCGGTAGTTCCCCTGTGAGATCACGCAGCCCTTGGGCGGTCCCGTCGTCCCGGACGTGTAGATGAATGTGCAGATGTCATCTGGCGTCACGGACTCGTAACGCTCCTGCCAGTCGGCGTCGGTGAGCTCTGCGCCACGCTCGACGAGTTCATCCTCAGAGACGGCGCCACCTCCCATGCCGGTCATGCGGACTACGTGCTGAAGCTTTGGGCAGCGGTCACGGATCGCCCGGATCTTCTCGAGTTGCTCCTCGTCTTCGACGATCACCGCAACGGCGTCGGAGTTTTCGAGGACGTACTCGCATTCCTCGGGCGAGTTCGTCTGGTAGATCGGGACCACGGTCGCCCCTGCCGTGAGCGCCGCGAAGTCGAAGTAGGTCCACTCGGGCCGTGTGTTGCCGAGGATTGCAACCTTGTTGCCTTTCTCGATTCCGAGCGCCATCAGCCCCAGCGAGAGCTTCTTGACGATCTCGCCCACCTCGTCGTAGCTGCGGCTCACCCAGTGGCCGGAGTCGTCCTTGAACATGACGGCGCGCTGGGCGCCGTACTTGGCGACGGACTTGGGCAGAAGGTCGGCGATCGTCTTCGAGCCGACTCCTGCGGAGGCAGGGACAATCGTGGCTGATTCCATTGGTCCAGCCTATATGTCCGGCGTGTGTTGCTTAGGCGGCTGCCTGGGTGCGCTTCGCGCCTTCGGTCATCTGCGCGAGGGAACTAACGAAGAGAGATTTGTCGATTTTCCCTTGGAAGATCGGAACGCCCATCTCCATGCATTTGGAGATCACTTCCCGCCGCTTCATATTCACTTCGTCGGCGAGCTCCGAGGGCGTCAGGTGGTTTGCCATGCACCGTCTCCTATGGGTGGGGGTGTATCTGTTGCGCTGTGCGCGCAATACCTAGTTTCCACCTTGAGGCGGACGCTGTCAAATCGAATTTCGCATCCAGCGTAAGTTTGTGCGGATGATGGAAGCGTCCAACTTTCTGAGCTCGCTGATGGACTCGGAGCTCTACTCGATCGGCGCGTTCTTTTGCGACGAGCATCCAGAGCTGGTCGACGAGGTCACGCGCGTCTCCGGCGAGATCGAGGTGGCAGGCCTGGTTGCGTACGCGGACGCGAGCGGACGCCCGATCGAGGAAGCGTTCGAGACGCTCCTCACGGGGCTTGCCGTCCGCTACTTCAAGGCAGTCGCCGGATGACCTCATGAGCCCATGGGTTCCGCGCGCGATCATCATCGCCGCCGTCCTCGGAATCGGGTATTCCATCTATGCGATCTCAGTGGGTGAAGACGGTCCGAACACGGTGGCCTACGAGGAGCGCGGGGAGGTACAGGGCCTGATCGCTGGCATCGCGCAGGACGGAGCCCGCCTGGGCGAGGAGGAAGCGCCTGTCGAGATCGAGCTGTTCACCGACGTGCGCTCCATTCCTGGCGCCGCCTTCCAGAAGGAGGTCGTGGATCCGATCATCGAGGACTACGTCAGGGAGGGGCGTGCGCAAATCTCGATGCGGCACTTCTCGTTCGGCCGCACCGGCGTGACTGAGGCCGCAATCGCCTCGACCGCGGCAGGCGAGCAGGGACACCAGTGGCAGTACGCGGAAATCGTCATGCGAAACCTCGAGAACGCGGGCCCGCAGGGAATCGACGAGAACTTCCTCAAGGGCGCCGCCGAGGTGACGCCGGGGCTTGTAATCGACGAGTGGGACGACGCATTCGCCGAAGAGCTCGCGGCTCAGTCCGACGATCCGGATTACGAAAGCGCGGTCGACCTGGACGGAGAACTGGCTTTCAAAGAAAAGTTGCCCGGCGAGCCCGCGATGTTCATCACGGGGATCGGGGGGGTCGAGAAGCTGGATGGTTCGCCTTCACTCGAGGAAGTCCAGGCGGCGATCGAGCGAGTCGATGTGGCTTCCGCAGACCTCGAGCCGTAGCTCATTCGACCAGCGGTTTGAGGCGCCTTGCCAGGAGGAGGAGCGCGAGGAGAGCGATCGCCGCTCCCCAGATCCTGTGAAGGTGGATGGCTGACTCAGCCATCAAGACAATCGGGGCGCCCGGATTTGAACCGGGGACCTCACCGACCCGAACGGTGCGCGCTACCAGGCTGCGCCACGCCCCGAGAGGCGTCAAGCGTATCCGGTGCCATTCGGTGCCCACGGCGCCCGATGAGGAGTAAGAAGACGCAGAAGGGGCATGCGTTAACCATGACGGCAGGCAGGTCACGTTTAGAGATCTCGATGGCGGCTGAGCCCGCCAGCGTTCGCTTGGTCCGCACCGAGATCATGCGCTGGTTCAACGAACTGCGGCATCGGGACGACGGGCTGGCCGCGTCGATCGCGGTGGCAGTCTCGGAAGCCGTGGGGAACGTGGTGCGCCACGCCTACCCAGGCGAGGGAAGCGGCAGGGTCGAAGTGGAGGCGCAGCTCGAGGAGTCGACCATCGTGGTCAGCGTGAGCGACGGGGGCACCGGGATGACTGCGCGCACGGGTCGGGCCCACAACGGCATGGGCCTACCGGTGATCGGCCGGCTTGCCGACGGCGTCACGGTCGTCTCCGACACCGGCGGCACTCGCCTCTCCATGCGCTTCGAGCTCAGCGAGGAAGGCCCACGCCGGAGGCTTTTCGCCCCGCCTCACGAGCGCTCGATGGCCGCCGTCTCGCGCTAGCCGGCCTGAACCGGCCTCCGAACGAGAGTTGGAGCCGTAGGATCAATCCGGGATGCCGGGACGACGCGCGCTGCTTTCAGGCCTGGTTGTCGTGGCGCTGCTTGTTGCCACGGCGGCCGGCTCCTACCTCGCTTACGAGAGCGAGCGCGATGACGCGATGGACGCCGACCTGGAACTCTCAGAACGGGTGGCCGCGGAAGCCCGGGCCGATGTAGTGAACATCGCGTCGGGGCTCAGGGGCGCTTCGGCGATCGTGGACGAGGACGGAGGGATCGATCGGGTCAGGTTCCGCGCGTTCGCCGGAGATGTGATCGAGCGCTCGCCGTTCCTCGGCCTTTCATGGGCCCCCAGGGTCGAGGGCGAGAACCGCGCTGCGTTCGAGGAGGAGCTCGGCCGGGCGATCACGCGTCTGGACCCCGACGGTGGCGTGGCGCCTCTGCCCTCGTCGAACGACACCTACCTGCCGATTGCGATCACGTATCCGAGTACAGCCGGGCGGCGCCAGTTCCTTGGCTTGGACACGCTCTCGGATCCGACCCGGGCCGCCGCGGCCCGCGCGGCGATCAAGGCGTCCGAGCCTCGGCTCTCGCCGCCGCTGACGATCGCCCAGACGGGAGAGACCGGGGCTAGCGTGTACGCCCCGGTGACGCTCAGCATCAGCGGCGTCCCTCGCACCGTCGGGGTGATGATCTCGGGCGTTCCCGGCGATGCGATCGCCGACCAGGTCCGCCGGCGCCTCGGCGTGGAGGGCAGGATCGCCATCTCGGACGACGGCGAGGCGCTCACCGGCAAGCTCCACTCGGAGGACGACGTGTCGACCAGCACGGACGTCCTGGGGCGCCGCTGGCTGGTCTCAGTGCCTGCCTCGACCCCCGTTGACCTCGTGCCCGCGATCGCGTACGGCGTGGCGGGCCTCACACTCACCCTGTTTGCGGCCGGGTTACTGGCGTTCGCGGCGCGGCGTGAGCGCTCGCTGGCGCGGCGTCAGGCCGACGCCGAGCTGCGTGCGGCTAGGGAGAGCCTGCTGACCCGCATCACCGAGGTGATCGAGCGCGAGATCGAGGTCAAGGGGCGCCTGAGAAGCCTGGCGCGCACGCTTGTGCCCGCGGTCGGCGACGTTTGCAGCGTCCACGAAGTGACGGCGGACGGCACCGTAAGAAGGGTTGGTGTTGCCGCGCTCGACGAGGAGACAGAGGCTTTGGTGCGCGCGCTTCCCGAGCCGACCGAGACGAGCCCGATCCGCGCAGCGGTCTCAAGCAGGGAGCCCGTCCTCTACACGCGGGTTGCCGAGAACCGGGAGGCCGCCCGCGCCCGCGAGCGCGGGATCGAGCTTGCGGAAAGCGAGGCAGAGGTTTCCGCCGTGGCGCGCTTTCAGGCCGAGCAGCGCTCAAACATGATCGTCCCGCTGGTCGCCCGCGGCCGCGTCCTGGGAACGATCTCGCTCTCGATCCTCAATTCGAGCGGGCGCGACCCGCTCGACCGTGACGACATCGCATTCGGGATGGAGGTCGCAACCCATGCCGCGATGGCGCTCGACAACGCGCGCCTCTACGAGCAGCAGCGCGACATCGCCGCCATCCTCCAGCAGGCGCTCCTGCCGCGCTCGCTGCCCGAGGTGGAAGGCGCCGCGGTCGCCGTGCGCCACCGTCCCGGCAGGACCGGGACGGAGGTTGGCGGCGACTTCTACGACCTCTTTGAGGCGGGTGACCGCTGGGTCGCCGTCGTGGGAGACGTCTGCGGCAAGGGCCCCGAGGCAGCCGCGCTGACCGCCCTTGTCCGCCACACCCTGCGGGCTACGGCGCGCTTGGGGCCGGAGGAGGCTGTCCTCAGGGTCCACGAGGCGATTCAGGCCTCAGGCGAGAACACGTACTGCACGCTCGCCTGCGCCGAGTTGCGCCACGTCGAAGACGGTCTGATCGCGCGGGTCACAACCGCGGGGCACCCCGAGCCACGGGTCGTCCGGCCCGATGGGACGATCGAGAGGCTCGACGTCACGGGGCCGCTGGTCGGCGTCCTCCACGATCCGGTATTCGAGGCGCAGGAGGTGCGCCTGCCCGCAGGTTCGACCTTCTTCATGTGCTCGGATGGGATTCCGGAGGCCCGCCGCAACGGCGAGATCTTCGGCGACCAGCGGCTCGAGCGTCTCTTGGAAAAGCTCGGCCCGCTCGACCCCGAGGAGATGCTCCGCCGGCTGGAAGCCGAGGTCGTGGACTTCGTGGCGGGCAGGCCGCGTGACGATCTGGCCCTGTTCGCGCTCCGGGTGAACGAGTCGTGAGTTAGCTCGATCCCAGGCGGGGTAGCCGTTAGGCATGGCTCGAATCCTCTTCGCACCCCTTTCGATTGCGGGAGGCATCCTGGCCGGTTTCGTGGGCACGAAGCTCTTTCAGCTCATCTGGGGCCGGTTCGACGACCACGAGCCGCCCGAGCCTGAGGACCGGGAGACCACCTGGCTGAAGCTGGGCGTTGCATTGGCCCTCCAGGGAGCGATCTTCAGGCTCGTCCGAGGGGCCTTCGACCACGGCGCGCGCAAGGCATTCCTCAGAGGCACTCACACGTGGCCGGGAGAGGCCGAGCCGGACGAGTCCTAGCTCTCTCGTTAACGGGAGAACAATCCTCGTATCCGTCAGGCGCGGGTAGAATCCCCGTAGCCTCATCTGGTCCGTACGCACGGGCCGGCCGTATTCATGTAGGGCGTGTGCCGCCCAGGGGCGTTGGCTTCGGCCTCCGCCACTACGGACCGTCTTGACTCCTTTTTGAGAGGAAAGATTGGACTCCGGAATCAAACCCCTGGGTGTTGTGGCGGAAGAAACCCTGCTTTCGGAGTACGCGAAAGCCCGGCGGCCTGACCTCGAGGAAGAGCTCTTCATTCGATTCCAGCCGCTTGCGCACTCGCTTGCGATGCGATACCGCGGGAGCGGGGAGCGAATCGAGGATCTGCTCCAGGTGGCCAATCTCGCGCTGGTCAAGGCGCTGCGACGGTACGACCCCGAGCGGGGCAAGCGGTTTGCCGCCTATGCGGCGCCGACGATCCTGGGTGAGATCCGCCGGCACTTCCGCGATCACTCTTGGCGCCTTCACATGCCCAGGAGCCTTCAGGAGGGCACGCTCCAGGTCGAGCGCACTTCAACCGAGCTCGGAGAGGAACTCGGACGGGCGCCGACGGCGACCGAGGTGGCCGAGCGTGCCGACCTGACCGAGGAGGACGTCCTCGACGTCTACCAAGCGCGAGAGGCTCAGCGGTCGATGTCGCTTGACATGCCGGTGCACCGCAACGAAGCGGAGTCCGTGCCCATGATCGAGACGGTTGGCACGGTCGAGGCCGGGTTCGACGCCGTCGAGGCGCAGATGGCGGTCGAGATGAGCTCGGGCTTGGACGAGCGCGAGCAGACGGTCATCCGCATGCGATTTGCCGAAGGGCTGAATCAATACGAGATCGGGGAGGCGCTGGGGGTCTCCCAGATGCAGGTCTCGCGCATCATGCGCCGAGGGTTGGCGAAGCTGCTCGAGGCCGTCCAGGGCGACGAGAGCCCTGACGGGCGGCGGACGTTCTCTGACGACCGGCCCGACCCCCGCTTTCCCGACGGCCGTGGCCGCCGACGCGTGCCACGTAAATAAACTGGGTAGTGAGAAAGAGAATCAACCAAGGAGCCCCATGGCCTACGAAGTCCCCGACCTTCCCTACGACTACGACGCGCTGGAGCCTCACATCGACGAGGAGACGATGCGCATCCACCACGACAAGCACCATCAGGCCTACGTCGACAAGGCGAACGCCGCGCTCGAAGGCACCGAGTGGGCCGACAAGGACGTCGAGGACGTCCTCAAGGACCTGGACAGCCTTCCCTCGGACAAAAAGGGCCCCGTCCGCAACAACGCCGGCGGCCATGCCAACCACTCGTTCTTCTGGCAGATCATGAGCCCCGACGGAGGCGGAGAGCCTTCAGGTGACCTGGCCGCCGCGATCGACGAGAAGTTCGGCTCGTTCGACGACTTCAAGGAGGCGTTCAAGAACGCCGGGATCGGCCAGTTCGGCTCAGGCTGGGCATGGCTCGTCCATGACGGCTCAGGGCTCGAGGTCACCTCGACCCCCAACCAGGACTCGCCGGTGTCCGCCGGCAAGACCCCTCTCTTGGGCGCCGACGTCTGGGAGCACGCGTACTACCTCAAGTACCAGAACAAGCGACCCGACTACCTGGACGCGTTCTGGAACGTCGTGAACTGGGACGAGGTCTCGAAGCGCTTCGACGAAGCGAGCTAGGGCCCGTCTAGCGGCGATCTCATGTGACGACCGGGTCCCATTAGTGCGTCCTTGTTCGTCCCTGCACGCGTTTCGTGCTTCGCCGGGATGTGCTGCATAGCGCGCTCGGCCATCGCCGTGATGGTCAGCGACGGGTTGACGCCGGGGTTAGCGGGCACCGCTGACCCGTCACAGACGTACAGGTTCTCGTAGCCGAAGACACGGTGATCGGGGTCGATCACGCCCGTATCGGGCCCTGAGCCAATCACGGCGCCGCCAAGCACGTGGGCGGTCGTGGGCTTGTTCGCGAGGGACTCGGTGAGCCCGCTCTGCGCGATGCCGCCCATCTCTTTCGCAAACCACTCGGCGACCCGGTTCGCCTCGGGGATGAAGGTCGGGTTCGGCCGTTCGGGGTCCTGCTCGGTCTGAATGCGCACGCCCCGGCCGAAGAGCCGACGCTTCGGCACGAAGCGCATCGCGTTGTCAAGCGTTTGCATGACGAGCAGGATCACCGTGCGCTCCGACCAGCCCCAGGGCCACAGGATCCTCAGGAAGGTGAGGGGATGACGGAAGATCTGCCCCAGCCACAGGACCGGCCGGGTCAGCCGCGTTCCGTCACCGGTCATCAGCGTGAAGAGCCTCGAGACCGAATCGCCGCCCTTGCCGTAGGTGACGACCTCCACGTGCGTGTCCGGGTCGGGGTAGATGGAGGATGTGATCGCGATGGACCGAGCGAAGTCCCGGCCGGTGTCGCGCGCGGTCACGGCCATGATTGACTCGGAATTCGTCCGAACCAGGTGCCCGACGCGATCCGAAAGCCGAGGGAGCGTCCCGAAGTGCTTCGCGTTGTGAAGGAGATTGTTCGTGCCCAGCGCGCCTGCGGCCAGGACGACGTTTCGCGCGCGAAACGTCTGTCGCTGTTTGCGAAGGATCGAGCCTGACTTCTCGGTCGAGATCTCGTAGCCCTCCGAGCCGTCCTCCGAGCCCAGCGGGTGGATCGCGACTACCTGCCGATCCGCATGGATCTTCACCCCCAGCTTCTCCGCAAACCAGAGGTAGTTCTTTCGAAGCGTGTTCTTAGCGTTGTATCGGCAGCCGATCATGCACTGGCCGCAACGGACGCACCCGGTCCGCGGGGGGCCTTCGCCGCCAAAATAGGGGTCGGGCACTTTCTCGCCGGGCGGCCCGAAGAAGACTCCGACCCTGGTGTTGGTCCATGTGCTCTCGACACCCGACTCCTCGGCGTAGCGGTAGAGCAGGTCGTCGGCGGGCCCCCTGCCCTCGTACGTGGTGACGCCCAGCATGCGCTCAGCGGTGTCGTAGTGGGGGCGAAGCTCGGCGTCCCAGTCCTCAGCCAACCCGTCCCACTGCGGGTGCTCGAAGAACGCCGGCCGGGCCCGATAGAGCGTGTTGGCGTATCCCAGGCTGCCGCCCCCGACGCCCGAGCCTGAGACCACCAGGAGATCGCGAAAGATGGAGACCCGGAAGATCCCGCGCATCCCGATCCGGGGGAGCCAGTAGTAGCGCCGCATGCGCCAGGTGGACTTGGCGAAATCCTCGTCCTCATAGCGGCGGCCGGCCTCGATGATCCCGACCGAATAGCCCTTCTCGGCCAGCCGCAGGGCCGAGACGGAGCCGCCGAAGCCTGAGCCGATGACGACCCAGTCGTACGCGGGAACCTCGCTCACGTTCCGATTATTACGTGTGGCGGACCGGTGCCTGCTTCGGGCTATGGCGCAAGGGGGGCGAAGCCGGCTGCCCTCACATAGATCTTGTAGAGCCGAAAGCCCACGGCGTAGTCGTTCGCGCAAATGCCGTCGAGGACATCGACCGCCTCATCATCGGGGAGATCGGGTGTGGGCCCGTCGGCACCCGCCTGATTGACCTGGGCCTGGATGTCGTCGATCGTGGCGAGCTTTTCGGGCTCGCCTCCTCCGTTCCAGTCAGCGCAGTCGGCAAGAGACGCAACCGAGCCCGCGCGGTAAGGCCCCACGGGATTCGCCGCGTCCGCGCCGTCGGCCTCGTCTTCGCCGCACGAGCCGAGCGCCAGACAGAGCGCCGCGGCCACGGCGGCAGCGACGAGAGCCGGTTTGTGGCGCAAGCGCAGGACCTCTATCGCCGCCGCGCGATGGTGCTCAGCTCGCGGAACTTCTTGTCGAGCTCCACGGCGGCGTCCGAGACCTCGAGCTCACGGGCGGCCCGCTTGCTCTCGCGCTCCGCGGCAGCCGCGCGAGGCGTTCCAGGCTCGGGCGGCGTTTCGAACCATGGGCATGGGCCGGCTTCCGGGTCGTCGAGCCCGGCACAGGCGATCAGCTCGGCCTCCTTGGCGGCGTTCGGCGCAACCCTGATCCCGAGGGGGTATGTCGGATCGCTCGCCGCGCAGGCCTCGGGCAGGAAGAGCGGGGTATTCACACCCTCGGCCGGACCGATCGGCGGGTCGGCGGTGAGACTGCCACGCGGGTCCTCGGGGTCGGACCCTTCGTTGTCATGCCAGCAGTTGCCCTCGTTGCCCGGGAACTCATCCCACCAGAAGTCGACGCCGTTGATCTGGTCGCCGTCGAGGCTCGAGGGGTTTCCGAACTTGTCCACTGCGGGCGAAGGCTTGAAGCCCGGAGGCGCCTGGCCCATCACGTTGTGGTGGTACTCGTTCTCGCACGAGGTCATGACGACTGGATTGCCCGGACAGGAGCCCTGCGGGCTCGGGTCTTCGGGCGTCCCTCGCGTGAGGCCCTCGGGAATCCCGAAAAGCATCGTGCCGCGAAGCCAGTTGTCGAAGATGTGGTTGTGGTGGACGGTGCTCTTGTTCACGCCCGGCCACACGATCCCGACGCCGATGGGGAGGCCGACCGTGTTTACGAACGGCGAGTCCTCACCGTAGGAATCGAGGTTGTTCGAGTAGATGTTGTTGTGGTCGATCACGATGCTGTCGGGCGGATATCCGGGATGCCCGGAGGCGGAGGCCGAGTCGCTGACCACGCCGCTCGTGTTCCCGTAGATCTCGTTGTGGGTAATCCGCACAGCGTTGCCCTGCGAGCCCGAATAAGCCAGCGCACTCGATCGCATGTCGCACTTCTTCACAACGGTGTTGATGCGAGGCGCGTCCGGGTAGAAGTCCGTGTCTTCCACGCCCTCACCGGTTTCCGGGGCTGCCCCGGGATAGATCGCGGCATCGCCCGCGGCGTACGCGTCGCAGTTCTTGTAGAGGCCGTGATCCGAGGTGAACGTAAGGTTCCCGTATTCGGCCGACCAGAAGAACTTGGTCTTGTCGACGAAGTACCCGTCGGTCTCCTCGATGTACAACCCGTGCTCGGTTGAGCTCTTGGTCAGGAAGTTCCGGCCGACGAACCCGTCCGCGCGATCCACGCGAAGAACGACGTCCTTCGCATACGCGCACTCGGGCTGGAAGTCGCAGTCGTTCGCGACTCCCGGCTTGGAGTTCGGCGTCTTGCGCTTGTAGTTCGTGCCGGCGTCCATGATCACGTCGGTCGGCTTCGCGCCGGATCCCTCGATCTGGAAGTTGCAGCGCACGCACGGTCCCAGGTCAGGGATGCCCTCGCGCTCGGCGAGCGGAGGCTCTGGGGGCGGGTCGTTCTTCGGAACCTTGCGACCTTGCACGTAGATCAGGTTCTGGTCGTTGGAGCACTTCACCTGATAGGCGTAACTCGGAGCCATGCCGCCGCTGCCGTTGTCCTGGGTCATGTCGGCGCAGCGAGGATCGTTAGTCGGCTGTTTGCGGGATTTCGGCTCGGTGTAGCGGCCGGGCATGATCACGACGCGATCGTTGTTCCCCGATTCGTCGACGGCCGTCTGGATCGAGTGGAACGAGCACATCTGAGCCAGTTCCCGGTTGATATCGAGCAGGCTCTGCGCCTTCTGATCGGAGAGCTTCTTCTTGGGCTGGCTGGGCCGGAGCCGGAACCCACGGTCGTGGGCAGCCGCGATGGACCCCTCGGCGAGGTTCAGGGAGGAGTCCTTGCAGACGACACGGACCTGGCCGGGCCCCTTGCCGGTGATGGCGGAACCAAGCGAGCGAGCTTTCGGCACCTTGCCGCCGGTGGGCTCCCCGCCCGCCTGGTCGACGGCCGGGTCGGGCCAGTAGGAGGGGCGCTCGAGGTGAGCCGATGCGACCGTGGGGCCGGCAACTGCGCCGAGCGCCAGCGCCGCGATGATGAACGTACGGCCGCGACGGACAACGATTGACGAGCCTGCTTGCAAGGTGTCTCCTTTTCGGTTCCCTCCGGCGACCCGAGCGGGCCGGACAAGTTCCGACAAAGTAACAACGCCGGCCCGGTTATGCGCCGGTTCTGTCCATGCGTGGGGTCAAAAAGCTCGCCGGGCTCAGAACCCCTTAATCACAACTCAAAGAAGGTGGGGCTTAAATGGCGTGGAAATGCGGGTTTCGGGGCATCGGTTGTCCTTTGACACCCCTCTGCGACCTCGGTAGTTTCGGATGAGGTGCGCGGAGACCCCGTTGCCACCCCGAGTTCCATGATGAATTCACCACGCTCAGCAAGTTGAAAAAGTCGGCCGGCAGGGTCGTCGCGGTCCTCGCGATCGTCGCCGTCGCGGTGCTGCTCGTGGCGTTCGTCGGCGGTGACGACGACTACGAGATCACGGCCGAGTTCCAGAACGCCAGCCAGTTGGTGCCGGGGAACCAGGTCATGGTCGGTGGCCTTGCCGCCGGCTCGGTGAAGGAGATCGGGCTGGGCGACGACGGCGAGGCCGAGGTCACGTTCACCGTCTCGGACGATTACGCGCCCTTGCCGCGCGGAACCACCGCAACGATCCGCCAGGGGTCGCTCTCCTCGGTCGCGGGGCGCCAGATCCAGCTCACGCTCCCGCCGGAGGGCACAGACACGCAGGGCGAGATCGAGGACGGCGGGGCGATGACCCAGTCCGAGACGGTCTCGGCGGTCGATTTGGACCAGATCTTCAACACCCTCGACGTCAAGACGGTGAAAGACTTCAAGGAGGTCATTACCGGCTTCCGCGACTCATACGAGGGCGTGACGAAGCAGGCGAACGAGGGCTCGAAGTACTTCAACCCGCTCCTCTCGACCTCGCGCCGGGTCTTCGGAGAGCTCAACCGCAGCCCCGATGATCTCGAGTCCCTGATCGTCAACTCCGCGTCGCTCTCCGCGCTCCTGGCCGAGCGCCGCGACGATCTGAGCGCGCTCGTCTCGAACGCTTCAGGCGCTCTCGGGGCAATCGGACGCCAGCGCCAGGCCCTGGCGGACACCATCAACCAGCTTCCCGACTTCCTACGCCAGGCGAACACGACCTTCGTGAACCTCCGCTTCACGCTCGACGACGTCGATCCGCTTGTCGCCGCCTCGATCCCGGTCGCGGACCGGCTTGGCCCGTTCTTCGAGGAGTTTCGTGCGGCCGCAGCCGACGCCGTACCCACGATCCGCGACCTCGACGCGATTGTGCGCCGCCCGGGCAAGGCGAACGACCTGGTCGAATTGACGCGCCTGCAAGTGCCGCTCGAGGAAGCGGGAGTCGGCTCGGGAGCGCCCAACTGCGGCAATCCCGTCTCGAACGACTACGATCCGCCCGCCGCCGACGAGGACTTCACGCAGGGCTCTCTGGGCGAGGCCAATTGCGCTCTTCGCAACTCGAACGAGCAGCTCTCGACACTGCGCGCGTACACGCCTGAGCTCGTCGGCTGGTTCGACGGATTCTCGACCTCGGGCCTCTTCGACGCCTCCGGCCCGCTTGGGCGCATCAATTCGACCTTCAACGCCTTCTCACTGGCACTTGGCAGCGGCCTTCCCGACATCCTCTCGCCGATCGACCCGGCCGACGTGCTCTCTGGCACGGGCGCCGTGGACATCGATTCGGACCAGCGCTGCCCAGGCTCGACCGAGCGTGACCCCGGAGACGGCTCCACTCCGTTCACCGACGGTGGCGCCCTCGAATGCGACCCGACCCAGCTCCCGGTGGGCCCATGAGAAGGATCGCGATCATGTTCGCTGTCCTGGCCGCCGCCGGCGCCGCGTTCGCTGCGTCCGTGTCCGCCGACGAGGACACCCACACCTACCAGCTCGAGATGTACAACGCCTTCGGGGTCGTGACGGGCTCCGAGGTGAAGGTCGCCGGCGTGAACTCGGGGACCGTCGAAGCGCTTGAGGTGAGCGAGGACAAGACGGCGCTCGTCGAGGTCAAGCTCTCAGGGCCGCTCGCGGTCCTTGGCGTGGACACGCAATGCAAGTCCGAGCCCCAGTCGCTAATCGCCGAATACTTCATTGACTGCCAGCCCGCCGGGGAGCCTGCCGAGGACGGCAGCATCCTTCGCAAGAAGGTCCAGCAGACCGTCCAGACCGACCTGGTCCAGAACACGCTTCGCGAGCCTTTCAAGGATCGTCTCGCGCTTCTCATCAACGAGTTCGGCACCGCGCTCGCCGGCAACCCGGAGAACCTGAACGAGGCGATCCGGCTCGGCGCGCCCGCGCTGGACGATCTCCATGCCGCGCTTCGCCTCCTCGGCCGCCAGAACACCGTCATCCGCGACCTGAACGTGGACTCCGACGAGATCATCGGCAAGCTCGCGGACCGTCGCACGGATGTGGCCGCGTTCATCGACAACGCCGGCGAGGCCGCCGCCGCGTCGGCTGAGCGAAGCGAGGACCTCTCCGCAAACTTCGACAAGCTCGACGACTTCCTCGTCGAGCTCGAGCCGACGATGGTCGAGCTCGGCAACGTCGCTCGCGAGTCGACCCCGCTCCTGGCCGACCTGCGCGGCTCCGCTCCGCAGCTCAATGAGCTTGCGGTCAGCCTGCCCGCCTTCAACCGCGCCACCCAGAAGTCCCTAGTCACCCTGGGCAAGGCTTCGATCCCTGGCAAGCGCGCGCTCGACCGCGGCGTCCAGAACGGGACCTTCCAAGCGCTTCGAGACTCAGCCGATCAGGCCCCGCGGGCAACGGAGCTCTTGAAGGACCTCCTCTCAGACCTCGACGACCCGCGCCGCGCCGTCGAGGTCGACGACCGCGCCGGGAAGACCTGTGATGACAAGACCCTCTCCTGCTACTCGACTGGCCGCGAGGGCCCGACCGGTTACACCGGCCTCGAGGGTCTTCTCAACTACGCCTACTACCAGGCGGGCGCGCTCAACAACTACGACAGCGTCGGCCACCTCCTCCACTTCTCGCTCTACGACGTGTTCGCAGGCCCCTGCGGCGACTACAACGCCGACCAGAGCTTCCCCGCACAGGGCGGCGGTCGGACCACCGATCCCTTGAACGCCGAGGAGTGCGTTGGTGGCCTCGGCCCCAACCAGCCAGGCATCACGCCCGGCCAGTCCGAGGCAGACCTCGGCATCCCGCCGTACGACCCGGCGGTCTGCCCCGACGGCTCGACCGACACGTCTATCTGCGACCCGCTCGGGCCCAGGCGGGCGACGACCTCCAAGAAGGTGTCCGGCGGCGCGGGGGATGGCGGCAAGAACGGCGGCTCGGGCGGCAACGGCTCGGGCGATCCCGACCTGCCCGACCTCCCGGGCAATCTTCCCGGCGACCTCCCGACCGACCCCGGAAGCGGCGGCGGCCTGGGCGACGTCCTCGATGACCTTCCCGGCCTGGGTAACGGCGGCAAGAAGAACAACGGCGGCGGCGGAAACGGCGCTACGGGCGGCGCCGGGCAGGCTGCAAATGACCTCCTCGACTTCCTCTTTACGCCATGAAGGGCCGTAGCGCAGGAGCCACGCTCGCAGCCTCGCCGACGATGGTCGGCGCGGTCACGACGCTGATCCTGATCGTCGCGGTCTTCCTCGCATACAACGCGAACAACGGCCTCCCGTTCGTCCCCGTGTACTCGGTCTCGGTGGACGTGCCGAACGCCGCTCGCCTGGGCAACAACAACGAGGTGCGGATCGGCGGCACCCGGGTCGGCGTGGTCGAGTCAATCGAGCCGGTTGAGATCGAGAACGGCGAGAGCGCCTCCACCGACGGCGACAGCAGCGCTGGCGACGTCCCCGAGCTGGGCGCCAGGCTCAACCTGAAGCTCGACAAGGCTGCCGAGCCGCTGCCCGAGGACTCGGTCTTCCGCGTGCGCTACCGCTCGACCTTCGGCCTCAAGTACCTCGAGATCGTGCGCGGCACCGGACCGGACGCCGAGGAGGGTCACATCTTCGACGGCACGAACGACGGCGACGCGGCCGAATGCGACATCCCGACCACGCCCGCGACCTTCTCCGAGGACATCCCAGAGCAGGCCAAGGACGGATGCTTCCAGGAGCAGACGGAGTTCGACGCGATCAACAACACCTTCGACAACAAGACCCGCAGCGCAGCCCGCGAGAACCTCCTGGGCTTCGGCGGCGCCTTTGCCGGCCGCGGCGCCTCGCTGAACGACGCCATCGAGGGCCTGCGGCCGCTGGTCGAGAACCTCGGCCCGGTCTCGCGCGTCCTGTCAGACCCCTCGACCCAACTCGAGCGCTTCATCTCGTCGCTGGCGCGTACAGCGGAGATCGTTGCGCCGGTCTCGGACGAACAGGCGCAGTTCTTCACCAACGCTGCGATCGCGTTCGACGCGTTCACCCGCGATACCGGCGCGCTCCAGGACACGATCTCGGAGGGTCCGCCCACGCTCGACGTTGCGATCGACACGCTACCCAGGCAGCGTCCGTTCCTGGCGGAATTTGCCGAGCTTTCACGACGCCTGCGCCCGGGCGTCCAGGACCTCCGTGTGGCGCTGCCAGTCCTCAACCGCGCAATCGACGTGGGCACGCCCGTCTTGGCGCGTACGCCTCAGATGAACCGCGACTTGCGCGACGTCCTGGTCGAGCTCGACAGGCTGATCAAGCAGGAGTCCACGGTGGTCACGCTCCAGCGCCTGCGCGACACATTCGACTCCGCGCGCCGCTTCTCCGAGTGGGTCGTGCCTGCGCAGACGGTGTGCAACTACTGGAACTACTGGTTCTCGTTCTTGCCCGAGGCGCTCTCTGACGAGGACCAGGTCGGCTTCAACTTCCGCCAGGCACTGACGAACTCGCCCCCCGGGCCCAATGCACTTAATATCGGGCCCGTCACCCTCACGGTGCCCGGCGAAACGCATGGTCCCGTGGCTGGCTACTCCGGCATCCAGGCGACGGGCAAGCACGGCCCGGTGCCGAATCCGCTCGAGGACAACCTCTTCGATCCCGAGGATCAGCCGATCGTCCACGGCAACCCGTACGGCCCGACCGGCCAGGACGGCTCCGACTGCCAGGGCGGCCAGTCGGGTTACCTCTTGGGCGAGCTGAGGATCCCCGGCCAGCCGGTGTCCAATCCGTCGGTGGCAGTCGCCGACATCCCGGGCGACCGCGGGCCGACCACTCTCTACTACGACGAGAACGGCGACCGGACCTTCCGCGACACCCGCGTCCCATCGAGGCAGCCATGAGGACCGGTCAGCGCAGAGAACGGCTTCCGAACTGGGCGATCGGCCTGATCCTGATCGTGCTCCTGGCGATCGCATCGCTCTATGCGTTCACCAAGAGCGTTCCCTGGTCCAACCCGCACACGATCCAGGCGGTGTTCCCGTCGGCCGGCAACATCAGGCCCGCCTCGCCGGTCCGGATCGCCGGCGTGAACGTCGGCAAGGTCACAGCGATCGAGCACCTTGATGCCGACGACTCCGCACAGGTCACCGCACAAGCCGGAACGACCGACGACCCAGTGGCTGAGGGGGCGCCCGCGGCGGCCTCGATCGTGACCATGGAGCTCGAGGATTCCGCACTTCCGATCCACACGGACGCGACGATGAAGCTGCGCCCCCGCCTCTTCCTGGAGGGCAACCTCTTCGTCGACCTCAAGCCGGGCACGCCGAACGCTCCGGAGGCCGAGGACGGCTACACCTTCCCGGCCGGTCAGACGGCGATTGCGGTCCAAATCGACCAGGTGTTCACGACTCTCCAGGGCGACGTCCGCTCGAACCTCCAGATCCTGCTCGATGAGCTCGGCACGGCCTTCAAGGCCGGCGGGGCGGAAGGCTTCCGCGAGATCTATAAGACTTCGCCCGGCGCCTTCCGCTACACGTCCGAAGTCAACGAGGCGTTCCTCGGGCAGGAGGAGCACGACCTCTCAGAGCTCATCGTGAACCTCGATTCGACCGTCGAGGCGCTGAACCAGGGCGACGACCTCCAGGACCTCGTCACGAACCTGCGAACCGTGCTCGGCTCGTTTGCGGCCGAGAGCGCAAACCTCGAGCGGGCGATCGCCGTTCTGCCTAGCGTAATCGAGGAGGGTCAGCCCGCCCTCGCCAGCCTCAATCGCTCCTTGCCCGCGCTGAGGGCATTCTCGCGAGAGGCGCTCCCTGGTGTGCGCTCGACGCCCGCGACGCTCGACGCCGCGACGCCGCTCCTCCAGCAGATCCGCGGGCTCGTCTCCGAAGAGGAGCTGCGTGGCCTGACCGCCGACCTGCGCCCGACCATCCCGCGCCTGACCGAGCTGACCAAAGAGACGATCCCGTTCCTCAACGAGTCGAGGAAGCTCGCGAGCTGCTTCAACGAGGTCGTGAACCCCTGGTCGCGCCAGACGATCAACGACCCCGCGACGCCGGCGTCTGGGCAGATCTTCGAAGAGCTCGGCTACGGCCTGACGGGAATCGCGTCCGAGAGCCGCTCGGGCGACTCGAACGGCCCCTACATCCGTGTCATGGCGGGCGGCGGCACGAACACCGTGGTCTTGCCAGACTCGATCCAGGAGGGCGGCGCCGCGGTGGACGCGGTGGGAATCACTCCGCTTCCGCTCCTGGGCGGAATCCCTGCGATCGATTCGAGCCTCAAGACCCCATTCCGCCCCGACGTGCGCTGCGAGACGCAGGAGCCACCGGACATCGAAGCGGGCGCGCCGGCGCCGGCGCCGCGCACACAGAGCGTTCCCAACCCGATCACCCCGCAGTCTGCGAGCCCCGAGCTCCTCGACTCCGCGCGTGGCGCGAACGACACTTTCGAGGAGGCGCTTCAGATCGCCTCTAAGGGACGCTCGAAGCAGGCGCTTGCCCTGAAGGACCGCGCGCTCGATGACGTAAACATCGCCCTTGCCGAAGCCTTCGGCCTCGAGTACCTCCTGCCCCTCATGGATCAGGAGCCGGTGCAGCCATGATCACTGCGATCCGCAAGAGCCTCCGTCCGTTCATCGCGGTCCTCGTCCTGATCGTGTTTGCGGGCGTGATCAGCTTCTACATCTTCCAGAAGCAGCGTCTCCGCATTCCGGTCATCGAGGAGAAGCCCTTCCAATTCCAAGCCGAGTTCGACAACGCCCAGGGCGTCGTCGCCGGCCAGGGCCAGACGCTCAGGATTGCGGGCGTGAGGATCGGCGACGTCTCGAACGTCGAGTTGATCGACGGCCGCGCGGTCGTCACCTTCGACGTCGATCGCAAGTACACCCCGATCTATGAAGACGCGACGATCCTGATGCGCCCGCTCACCGGCCTGCGCGACATGTTCTTCTCACTCGACCCGGGCACCCGGAGTGCCTCTGGCGGCGAGATCGAGGAGGGGGACACGGTGCCGCTCGCCAACACGGCGCCGGACGTGCCTCTCGACCAGGTTCTCGAGGCGCTCGACAACGACAACCAGGCGTACTTGCGGGCGATCCTCGTCGGCGCCGGCCAGGGGCTCGAAGGCCGCGGCAAGGACCTCGGCCGCATCCTCGGCAGCCTCGGCCCGATCAACCGTGACCTCGAGAAGCTCAACACCGCGGTCGCCGAGCGCGACGAGAACCTCAGCCGCCTGGTCCACAACCTCTCGATCCTCACCAAGTCCATCGGCACCCAGGACGACGACATCGTGCGCCTCGTAACCGAGTCGAACGCGACGCTCGCGGCGATCGCACAGGAGGACCCGGACGTGCAGAACGCGACGCGCCTCCTGCCCGGCGCGCTGACCGAGACGCGTGACGCGCTGGCTGAAGTCAAGGCATTCGGTGACGAGCTCGGCCCGACCTTCAACTCGCTACGCCCGTTCGCCCGCAACCTGCCCGAGCTCAACTCGTCGACCACCGAGCTTGCCGAGACGGTCACGCCCGTCATCCGCGACCAGATCCGTCCGTTCGTTCGCTCGGCGCGTGAGCCGATCCCGGACATCAAGGCAGCCGCGCAGCGCCTGGCGAAGACCGCTCCGAACCTCGACACGGTGACGGGCCGACTCAACCACCTGACCAACATGGCCGCGTACAACCCGCGCGGGCAGGAAGCGGCCGGCACAGCTGGCCGTGACGAGGGCTATCTCTTCTGGGCGGCCTGGCTCGGGCACAACGGCGTCAGCCCCTTCGCCGCGCAGGACGGGAACGGCTTCTATCGGCGCATCTACTACACGGCCAGCTGCCAGAACCTCACGAACATCCTCACGGGGGCCCCGTCGGGACCGATCATCACCGGCATCGTGACCGGTCTCCCCGCTCTCTTCACACCAGGAGCGCCCTGCGGCTAATGCAAAAGCAAGCTCCCTCAGTCGGCCGCATCCTCATCGCCGCAGGCTTCGCGATCTCCTGCTTCCTCTTGATCATGTTCCTGTGGATCGCGTTCGGTGGTCCCATCCCGCTGAAGGCGAAGAGCTATCGCATCACTGCGTACTTCCCCGAAGCCACCCAGCTCGCAGCCGAGTCCGACGTCCGGATCGGCGGCGTCTCGGTCGGCAAGGTGAAGGAGGTCGGCCTGGCGCCGCCCGACAAGCGGATTGAGGGCTACGACACGACGGAGGCCCTGCTCGAAATCCGGCCTGAGTTCGCGCCGATCTCAGAGGACGCGCAGGCGATCCTGCGCCAGAAGACGCTCCTCGGCGAGACGTACGTTGAGCTCACGTCCGGCACCGAGCCTGGAACCACCGACAATGTCTCGCTCGGCGCCGCTGCGGGGGTCTCTGACGCCGAGGCCCAGGACATCGAGTCCATCGAAGAGGACGGAGTCCTCGATGTGACGGCGACGCGCAACGCAACTCAGATCGACGAGATCTTCAACGCGCTCGACCCCGAGACGCGTACTGCCTTCCAGCAGTGGCAACAGTCGGCCGCAGTTGCCGTGAAGGGGCGCTCGCTCGACTTGAACGACGCGTTCGGCAACATCGGCCCGTTTATCGGTGACGCCTCGGCGACGTTGGAGGTCCTGAAGGGGCAGAAGGAGTCGGTCAAGGGCCTGGTCCGCGATACGGGCGAGGTCTTCGATGCGGTGTCCGAGCGCGACCAGGAGCTGGCCGGGGCGATCACCGGCTCCGAAGCGACGTTCGGCGCCCTCGCCGATGCTGACGACGCGCTCGCGGAAAGCTTCACGATCCTGCCGACCTTCCAGCGCGAGTCGCGCGCGACGCTCCTGCGCCTGGACGAGTTCCAGCGCGACACTCGCCCGCTCGTCCAGAAGCTGCTGCCGGTCGCCAATGACATCAGCCCGACGCTCGACAGCGTGCGCAAGCTCTCGCCGAACCTCGAGAGCCTCTTCCGCAACCTCGATCCCCTGATCGACGCGTCCGAAGACGGCCTGCCGGCGCTGGAGAGCTTCCTCGGGCCCGAGGGCCTGCGGCCGGTGCTCGACACCCTCGATCCGTTCCTGGCGAACCTGAACCCGATCCTCCGCTACCTGGCCGCCTACCGCAAGACCGCCGCGGACTTCCTCGTCGGGCCTGGCGCGGCACTTGCGGGCGTGCTCGAGCCGCAGCCCGGCCAGCCAGCCGCACGCCACTACCTCAAGCAACTCGCCTACACCAGCGCCGAGGTCCTCTCTGTCTATCCCGAGCGCATCGCCCAGAACCGCGGCAACGCGTACCCGCCGCCGCAGTACCTCGTGCTGCCGGACAACGGGCCGCGCGGCATCTTCCCGAACTTCGACTGCAAGAACCTCGACTACACGCCGATCTCGCAGGACCCGGACGAGGACGTGCACTACCACGTCACGAACGAGGACGGGAGCGCCGGGCCCATCGTCGGTCACACCGGCAACGAGGGGACGGAAGTCTCCGAGACGTTCGCGCCGTGCTTCTTCGGCCCCGACCAGCCCGCCATCTTCGGCGGCGAGCGCTCGCCGCAGCTCTACTCGGATCCCTAGGCCCCTAGCCCCAAGGCCTCCTGGCAAACTGCCCCCATGGCAAATGCGGAGGAATGGGCGGGGATCGTTCAGGGCCTCGCCTCAAAGCTCGAGGTCAAATACGAGCCCGTGGGCGGCCTGAACCCCCGCGGCGGCCCTGCGGCGCTCTGTCCGGGCGGTACGAACCGCCTGACGGGGCAGCTCGACTTCGAGTACTGGGGCTCGTCATGTGACGCCCTGGAGCACGAGGAGGGAGGCCTCTTCAAGAAGACCGTCGTGCCTGAGGCGATCGTCGCCAAAGCTCATCTGCCGGACGTCGCCCAGGCGACGCCGCCGTTCAACGTCGAGTCCCTGGCAGGCGCCGAGGACATGATCGAGAGCCGCGTCAGCCGCAACCGGGTCCAATTCGAGTCGATCGACTTCAACAAGCGCTTCATCACCACAGTCCCGCGCGAGCACGACCCGACTGCGCTCCGCGAGACGATCAGCCCCGGCTTTCTGGACTGGGCGGCCCGGATCGAGGCGGACGTGGACTTCGGGATCTCCGAGCGCCAGCTCTACTTCCTCTGGCGCCTGCGCGAGCTGACGTCAGATGAGTACGCCGAAGCGCTCAAGAACGCCGGCGAGCTGTTCAGGCGGATCCGCATGGAGGTCGAGGAGCACGGGACGCATACGTACCCCGCCGGCCCGTGGCACGCGGGCCTGGAGCCGTTCCCGGCCAGCTAGACGACCGGCGGCACGTAGCCGGCGTCGCCGGGCATGAGCATCCGCCATCCGGACTGAGAGTCGTCCTGGACGACGTTCGGCATGATCGGCTCGACGACCATGGCGCGGGCGGCGTCCATCGCCTCGTCGGCGGTCGCATAGGGCGCGAGCGACTCGAGCTGTTTGATGGTGGGGAAGACGAGCTCGATCTCGCCCGCCTCGCCGCGCTCCAGCGCGTCCTGTGGGTTCATCCACGCCGCGTCGGTGACCTCTTGGCCATCTGCCTTGGGCGGAGAGTGGGCTGGCGCGAGGGCCAGGTAGAAGCGCGTGTCGAAGCGTGTGTGAATGGGCTCCGGTGTGATCCAGCGCGACCACAGGACGAGCTCCGTCGAGAGGTCGAGCTGGATGCCCGCTTCTTCGGCCAGCTCACGAATCGCAGCGGCACGGTGTGCGAGCTCGTCGGCGTCCACGTCGGTTTCGCCGCCGGAGACGCCGGCGATCAGCTCGTCCGCCTCGACCCGCCCTCCCGGGAAGACCCAGACGCCCGGCATGAAGCGGGCGCCCTCGTTGCGCTTGACCAAGAGAACCTCGAGCTGGCGGTCGGCGTGCTTGCCGCCCCGCCTCAGGAGGAGGATCGTGGCTGCCGGGCGCGCGGCCGCAGGCTCGAAGCCCTCCTCGAAGGGATCGCGGGCTCCGGCAGCGTCTTTTGGAAGCTCGGCGTCGGCCACGAGAAGTGCATCCTTTCGCATCGCGCGGTCGCTAGGCTCCCGCCGCGATGGGCACCACTGAGACGAAGCAGCTTTGGGTCTGCACTTCGTGCGGGTTCGTCTACGACCCCGACGAGGGGGACCCGGACGGCGGCATCCCGCCGGGCACCGACTTCTCGGAGATCCCAGACAACTGGTTCTGTCCCGTCTGCGGCGCACGCAAGGCGGACTTCGAGCCCTACGAGGAGTAGGGCGGCCCCGGTGGGGAGGAGCGACTGATGGAACGGAAGTGGTGGACGCTGATCGCCGTCTGCGTGGCGACGTTCATGCTCCTGATCGACGTCACCATCGTGAACGTCGCCCTGCCCGACATCCAGAAGGACCTGGACGCGTCGTTCTCGAGTCTCCAGTGGGTCGTTGATGCCTATGCCCTGACGCTTGCGTCATTCCTCCTGGTGGCGGGCTCGATCGGCGACAGGATCGGGCGGCGCCGCGTTTTCAGCTTCGGCTTTGCCCTGTTCACGTTCGCCTCGCTCGCTTGCGGGCTGTCGGGAGATCCGACGGTGCTCAACCTCGCGCGCGGCCTTCAAGGCTGCGGTGCGGCCGCGATGTTCGCCACCGCGCTCGCCCTGATCGCGCAGGAGTTCGAGGGGCGCGAGCGTGGCACGGCTATCGGAATCTGGGGCGCGACTGTCGGCGGCGCCGTCGCCATCGGGCCGCTTGTGGGTGGCGTCCTGACCGAGCACTTCGGGTGGGAGTGGATCTTCTTCGTGAACGTCCCGATCGGGCTGGGTGCGCTCGTGCTCACCCAGACGCAGCTCGTGAACCTGAAGGCGACGGATCCGCAGCCAATCGACTGGGCCGGGGTGACAACGTTCTCGCTCTCGCTGTTCGCGCTCATCTTCGGACTGATCAGGGGTAGCGCGGAGGGGTGGGGCAGCCCGGAAATCGTGATCTCCCTGGCCGCTGCGGTGGTTCTCATGGTGGCCTTCGTCGCGATTCAGCTCCGCCGGCAGAACGCGATGCTCGACCTCACCCTGTTTCGCAAGCCCGCCTTCACCGGAGTCTCCGCAGTCGCGTTCGCCCTCTCCGCGGGCATGTTCGCGATGTTCCTCTACCTCACCCTCTACATCCAGGGCGTCCTCGAGTACTCGCCCCTCGAGGCCGGTCTCAGGTTCCTGCCGCTCACCCTGCTTTCGTTCGTGGTCGCACCGCTCACTGCACGCTCGAATGAGCGCATCTCGACGCGCTGGACGATGGGGGCGGGCCTCTTCTTCGTCGGCGTGGGCCTGATCCTCCTGGGCGGGATCTCCGTCGGGGACGGCTGGACAGAGCTTCTGCCGGGCATGATCCTCGCCGGCATTGGCGTGGGCATGACCAACCCGGGCATCGCCTCGACCGCCATCGGGGTCGTAGACGCGAGCCGCGCCGGGATGGCGTCGGGGATCAACTCGACGTTCCGCCAGGTCGGGATCGCGACGGGGGTCGCCGTTCTAGGCGTGATCTTCCAGTCCCGGGTCGAGTCGGAGCTGTCGGACCTCGTACCCCAGGCGCCGGCGTCGTTCGCGGATGCCGTGGCCTCGGGCGGGGCCCAGAGCGTTATCGAGACACTTCCGGCGAGCGTGCAGGCGGAGGCGTCCCGCGCTGCCTCGGAAGCGTTCGTCTCGGGCCTCAACACGATCCTCGTGGTTGGCGCTGCGATCGCGATCCTCGGCGCGATCGCGAGCTTCTTGTTAGTCCGCGACGACGATTTCGTCGCCCCGCCCGGCAGCGGCGAGGCTCCTCCGGCCGAGGGCTAGTCGTCCAGCGCGCGCTCGCGCGAGCGGCGGTTCGCCGCTGAGACGACGAAGTACGCGATCGCGGCGATGATCGCCAGCGGCAGCAGCACGGCGGCGCTGATGAGCGCCACGCCTGCGCCGACCTCCAGGACCTTCCCGGCGTCGTCCAGGGCGTCGCCGAAGGACCAGCCGTCATCGTCGTCGCTGGTCCCCGCGCCCTCTGAGGTGATCACGATCGTCACGGTGGCGAGCTGAGCCCTGGTCGTGACTGCGTTCAGCTCCGACTTCGCGTCGGCGATGGCCTCGTTCACCCTCGCGAGCGACGCCTGAAGGGCGGCGACCTCCGCGTCCGTGTCCGCTTCGCGGATCCGGGTCACGAGGTTGTCGCGCTCGGCGCGGAGGCCCACGAGGCGGTCCTTGGCGCTCACGTAGACGCGGGTGATGTCCTGCGCCTGCTCCGTCCGCGACTTCACGTTCGCGAGCTCGGAGAGGGCCGCGAGGGTGTCGTCGAGCGTCGAGCTGGGCACCCGGACCTCCAGCGTCGCCCGTGCGGACTCGTCGGTGCCGGTCACGCGTGAGTTGAGGACGACGCCGTTCGCGCCCTCGACCACATCGATCACCTGGTCGTTCACATCGGCGACCTCGTCGGCCGGCGCGGCCAGGGTGAGCTGCGCGTCGCGCTCGACCCGGCGCTTCTCCTGCTTGCGGTTTGCGCCGCCGGAGCGGGCATCGGCGTCGACGCCTCCAGCGAGTCCGAAATTGGTCGACCCCCGTTGGAAGAGCGCGTTCTGGTCCCGCTCGAGACGCTGAGGGTTGAGACTTGATTCCGAGTAGCCGCTGACCGATTCGTCGTCGCCTACGTTTTCGAGCACATCGGCAAGGCCAGTTTCTGCATCCTTGCTTGCCTCCGTGCCCTCGAGCGCTCCCGGTGCGCTCTGCGGCTCCGCCGACGCGCCGCCGCCGTCATCCACATCGGCGGCCTCGCCAGCGCTCTCGCTGGAGATCCCGCCCGTGTCGTCGCTCGAGAAGTCGCCGACCTGTGAGAGCGAGACGCCGACCACGACAACAACTGCCGCGGTCGCCGCGATCGGGGCCCAGCCACGCGGGCCGTCGGGACGGAAGCGTGAGAGGAAGCCGCCGGTGCTCTGACCGGACCCGCCGCCCGCTGCGCGAGCGTCCGGGCGCTCGCCGCGGGGGAAGCCCGCGGCGGCCCAGGCGTCAAGGTCGGCCTCGAAGCGGGGCTCTGGCTCCGGCCGCTCGGCGCGGAGGTCGGAGACGAGTGCCTCGATGCCCTCCATGCCTTCGGGGACCTCTTCGCCGCGAAGGGCGGCGTCGAGGATCTCGAGCTCGCGCTCGACCTCGGCGGGGATATCAGTCTCGTCGCGCATTTTGCGCCCTAGGTCACCGAGCCTCATCGCAGGCCCTCCTCAGCTTCTCGATCGTTCTGTGGACACGCATGGCCGCCGCTCGCTCGCCGACCGAGATCACGCTTGCAATCTCGGCGGTGGAGAGGCCGGCGAAGAACTTGAGGGCGACCAGCTCGCGCTCGCGGGCGGAGAGGGTCTCCATCGCCTGGCGCAGGGCGGCGCGGCGCATGGCGACCTCAGCCGCCTCCTCGGCGGGGGCGGTGTCTGCAACGGGCTCGCTGGTCATCTCGACGTGGCGCTTGCGGCGGCGCAGCTCGTCGAGCGCGGCGTTTCGCGCGATACCGAAGAGCCACGCGCGCATCGTTCCGCGCGCCGGATTGAACGACGACGAGCGCCTGTAGGCACGCTCGAACGCCGCCGCGGTCACGTCCTCGGCGGCGGAGCGGTCGCGCACAAGGCCCGAGACATAGGCGAAGACGTCGTCCCGGGAGGAGCGATAGAGCTCCTCGAAGGCCGCCTCCGCGTCGCTCGGCGCCGCCTGAGCGGGCGCGATCAAAACGTCGTTCATATCCCCACTACGGCGCCGGGGCCGTTTCATCACAACTCATCTTCCCTAAACGACGTGTATGGGCCGCCGAAAGTAGGAATTCCCGCAAATATGGAGGGGATTCCACCTCTCGGCGAAGAGATGGCTAGGCCGCGCGGGGGAGTGCCTCGGGTACTGGCAGCCTCGCCGGCTCCGAAGCGCCACCGGCCTCCGCGCAGGCGACCACGATCGCCTCGCTTGTGATCGCGACCAGGCGCCTCAGCTCTGCCTTCGAGATCGCGAGCGGCGGCATCAATACCACCGTGTCGCCGAGCGGCCGGATGATCGCTCCGCGTTCGCGCGCCGCGAGCGTGACGCGGTGGCCCAGCTTGAGCGCGGGGTCGTGCTCGCCGAGGTCGATGCCGACCATGAAGCCGCGGCAGCGCACCTCGGCCACCTCCGGCATCTGGGCGACGTCTCCGAGCAGGTCGCCGAGGAGGCGGAGCTTCGGCTGGAGCTTGAGGAGCGTGCCCTCCTGCTCGAACGCGTCCAGGCTTGCGATCGCGGCCGCGCAGGCTAGTGGGTTGCCCGTGTACGTGTGGCCGTGGAAGAAGGTCTTGAACTCCTCGTGAGCGCCCAGGAAGCCCTCATAGATCCTCTCGGTCGCCAGCGTGGCAGCGAGTGGCATGTAGCCGCCGGTCAGCCCCTTCGCGACGCACAGGAGGTCTGGCGAGACCCGCTCTTGCTCGCAGGCGAACATGGTCCCGGTCCGCCCGAACCCGGTTGCGACCTCGTCGCAGATGAGGAGCACGTCGTGGTTGTCGCATAGCTCGCGAACGCGGCGCAGGAAGCCAGGCGGCTGTAGCCGGATCCCCGCCGCTCCCTGGACGAGCGGCTCGACGATGACTGCGGCGATCTCCCCGTCGTGGAAGTCGAGAATGCACTCGAGCTCCGCGGAGTCGCCTGGAGTGACGTGGTGTGCGTCGAAGAGGAGGGGGCCGTAGCACTCGTGAAAGAGGTCGATCCCGCCGACCGACACCGCCCCGATGGTGTCGCCGTGGTAGGCGTCGCGCAGGCAGACGTATGAACGGCGCTCAGTCTCGCCCTGCTGCTGGAAGTACTGGAAGGCCATCTTGAGCGCGATCTCCGTCGCGGTCGACCCCGAGTCTGAATAGAAGACGCGGTTGAGGCCCGGTGGCGCGATCTTCACGAGGCGCTCGGCCAGCTCGGCTGCCAGCGGGTGCGTGAGCCCCAGCATCGTCGAGTGGGCGATGCGGTCGAGCTGGTCGCGGATCGCCTTGTCGATGCCCGGGTGGCGGTGGCCGTGGACGTTGCACCAGAGCGAGGAGACGCCGTCGATGTAGCGACGGCCGTCGGCGCCGATCAGGTCGGTGCCCTCCCCACGCTCGATGACCAGCGCCTCGTCCTCAGACCAACCCTGCTGCTGCGTGAACGGGTGCCATAGATGGCGCCCGTCCAGGTCTTGGATGCGGCCCTCGCTCACTCGCGGGCGACACTAGACCGCGTCCCGGCGGAACCGGCTCAATGCCGCTCGCGGAAATTGCGCACCTTCGCCCGGTTGCCGCAGACCTCCATCATGCACCAGGTCCGGGAGCGGTTTCGGGAGCGGTCGTAGAAGGCCCACTGACAATCCTCGGCTGGGCACGCCTTGAGGCGTTGCCATTCGCCTGTGAGCATCGCCTCGCGCACGACCGCGGCGATCTTCGCGAGCGCCCCGTCTACGCCGCCCTCCTTTGGGACGAGCGAGGTGGCGCCTTCTCCGCTGAATCGAACCTCGAGTGTGCGGCCCGTGAAGGCCTTGTTCATGCGCTTGACCACGGCAGGCGAGGGCGCGTCGCCGGTGTTATTTGCAATCAGCAACTCGCGAACTGCCTCACGCGCCTCGAGCACCCGGACCAGGTCCGCATCGCTCGCATTGGCTCCGTCGGCAAGAGCCGCCTCCGCGAGCCAAGCGGAGAGCCCAGCTGGGGAAAAGAGCGCTTCGGATTCGAGTTCGGCGTCCCAGGTGTTGACGAATTGACGCACGATCTCCAGCTCGCCTGGGGCGGGACCTGTATCGGGGCTTCCGACAACCTGCGTCATGGAGCAGAGTGTAACCAGCAAAGCAGCTTGAATGGTGCTACGCTAACCAGCGTAAGTAAAACGCCGGTTTCAAGGAGGCAGCATGGAGCACCGAACCAACATCGAACTAGCCCAGCAGCGAAGCCGCGAAATCCAAAGCCGGACCCGCAGCCGCTGGCCGGACGACGGCCTGCCGCCCCGGCACCGCAGCGACCGTCCCAATGGCTCGCTGCATCCCGCAGCGGTCCTCGCCGACCTCCTGTGGCGCTAGAGCGCGAGCGCCGGCCACGAGGCCGGGTCGGCGAGGTCGATCGAGCACAGGGTCTCGACCCGCACGCGGCCCATCTCCCGGATCGCCTCGAGATTTGACCTCTCGAGGCGATCCGGTTCAGCGGACCAGGGCGTGACGACGACGCACGTGACCTCGAGCCCGGCCGCCCTCACCGCCTCGATCGTGAGCAGCGTGTGGTTGATCGTGCCGAGGCCGGGCGCCGCGACCACGACCACGGGCAGGCCGGCGTCCCGCGCCAAGTCCCGCACCAGGTAGTCGAGTCTGAGCGGGACGAGGAACCCGCCAACGCCCTCGCAGACGAGGAAGTCACCGGCGCCTCGCGCTGCGGCAAGTCCGCTCAGTAGGCGCTCGGTCTCGATCGCGGTGTCCTCGAGTTCAGCGGCCAGGTGCGGCGAGACCGCAGGGCCGAAGAGGTAGGGCGAGATCTCCCCATCGATTTGACCGGAGCCCGCGGCGCGGCGCAAGTGCTCGTGGTCCGGCACTACACCCTGCTCACGAGCCTCGTCAAGGCCAGAGACGGCGGGCTTGAAGACGGAGACGCTGCGTCCAGCGTCCGCTGCAGTCCGGGCGATGACGCCGGCAACCACGGTCTTCCCGACCTCGGTGCCCGTGCCGGTGACAAAGACGCCGTCCACGGCGCTCACCTAGGCGGCTTGTCTGAGGTGCGCGCCCCGCGCGATGCCGAGCTCACGCGCGGCTTTGCCGATCACGCGGGCGGCATTTTGAAGCTCGTCGGCGCGGTGGTTCGCCATCACCGTCAGGCGCAGGCGCGACGTCCCTTCGGGGACGGTCGGCGGCCTGATGGCCTGTGCGAAGACGCCTCCGTCGAGGGCGCGCTCGCAGAGCCGGACCGCGCGGCGAGCGTCGCCGACCATCACGGGGATGATCTGCGTCCGCGAATCGCCGACGTCCAGGTCGTACGAGCCAAGCGCCTCGCGCATCACCGCTGCGTTCCGGCGTAGGTGTTCGACGACGCCGGGCCGCGACTCGAGGAGCGCGAGCGAGGCGAGCGCCGCGCCGACCGACGGGGGCGGAGGAGCGGTCGAGAAGATGAAAGGCCGGGCGCGATTGATGAGGAACTCGCGAAGCTGCGCGGACGTGCACGCATAGGCGCCGTAGCTGCCGAGCGCCTTGCCGAGCGTGCCCACGACGACGTCCACCCTGCCCTCGAGCCCAGCAGCCGCCACCGTCCCTCGGCCACCGGGGCCGATCGCCCCCGTTCCGTGAGCTTCATCCACCATGAGCCGCACCCGATGCCGCTCGGCGAGCTCAGCCAGTGCGGGCAGGGGCGCCACGTCTCCATCCATGGAAAAGACGCCGTCGGTGACGATCAGCGCGCCGCGGCCCTCCGCCTGCTCGAGGCCCCAAGCGAGGTGCTCTATGTCACGGTGGCGATAAACGAACGTCTCGGCCCTGGCGAGCCGGCACCCGTCGATGATGCTGGCGTGGTTGAGCTCATCGGAGAAGACCACGCCGCCCTCTCCCGCCAGCGCCGCAACGATGCCCAGGTTCGCCAAATAGCCCGATCCGAAGAGAAGCGCGGATTCGGCGCCCTTGAACGCCGCGAGGCGTCGCTCCAGCGAGCCATGAAGCTCCATGTCGCCCGAGATCAGGCGGGAGGCTCCCGCTCCGGCTCCGTAGCGCTCGGCTGCATCGGCTGCGGCCTGACGGACGCGCGGATGGTCGGCCAGCCCCAGGTAGTTGTTCGAGCAGAGGAGGAGGACCTCGGCTCCGTCGAGCATTACGCGCGGTCCCTGCGATCCGGAGATCGTGCGCATGCTCCTGCGAAGCCCCGCGCGGTCGAGCGCGGCGAGGCTGGCACCCACGTTGTCCACGGGGCGTCTAGTCGCCCCAGCCGGCCGGTTCGGCCACCGGGGCATCAGAGGGCCGCGCTGGGTATTCCGGGGTCTTGCCTTTTGTCTTGATCACCCTGAGCTGCGTCGAGGGATCCCAGAAGTTGGCGTCGGCCTGGCTGTCGATCAACTCGTCGATGACGGTTGCGGGGGTCGAGCCCTCGAGCCACCCGTCGCGATTGTCGGGGCGGGGATTGGCGCCGTTGTCGTCCTGGCGGGCGACGTTCAGGCCCAACTCCTCGAACATCGCGCGGTCGTCCGCGGGCTCCGAGCCGAGCGTGGTGAGGAAGTTACCCATCATCACGCCGTTCAGGCCGGCCTTGACGGCCAGCGGCTGCAACTCGCCCAGGTTCTCGACCCGGCCGCCGCAGAGGCGGAACAAGGCGCCCGGGATGATCAGGCGAAAAATCGCGACCCACTGGACGACTTCCCAGGGGTCCATCAGGTCACGGTCGCCGAACTTCGTGCCCGCGCGCGGATTCAGGAGGTTGATCGGCACCGAGGTCGGGTCGAGCTCGGACAGTTCGAACGCCATCTCGACGCGCTGGCGCTTCGACTCGCCGAGGTTGAGGATGCCGCCGACGCAGCTCTCGAGCCCCGCTTCCTCGATCGCGTCGATCGTGCGGATGCGGCCCTCGTAGCGGACGGTGGTCGAGACCTCCGGGTAGTACGACTTCGACGACTCGACGTTGTGGTGGACGCGCTGGATGCCCGCTTCCTTGAGCGTCTTCGCTCGCGCCGGCGAGATGTGGCCGATCGAGACGCAGCGCTTGAGGTTGGTTTGCGAGGAGACGAGCTTGGCGCCCTCCACGACGCGCTCGAAGTCGCGCTTGGAGAGGCCTTGGCCCTGGGTCACCATGCAGAAGCGGTGCGCGCCGGCCGCCTCGGCCGCCTTCGCGTGCTCGAGGATCTGCTCGGGCTCCATCATCGCGTGCATGGGCGTGTCCGCCTCGGCGTAGCGCGACTGGGCGCAAAAGCCGCAGTCCTCAGCGCACCCGCCCGACTTCGCGTTCACGAGCGAGCAGAGGTCCGTCGAGTCGCCGAAGCGCTCCTGCCGTGCCTCCCACGCCCGCTCAACGAGCGCGAGGATGTCCTCCTGCGAAGTCAACTCCCCCAGAGCGAGTGCCTCGTCGAACGTGATGAGGGGCGCCATCCCGTGGGAGGCTAGGCACAAGGTCGGACGAAACCTAGTCAGGCGTATTCGCCAACGACTCCCACAGATACAGGCTCGCGAGCGTGCGGTGCGGCCGCCACTGCGCCGCGATCCGCTCCATCTCATCGGGCGTGGGCGGCTCGTCGAGGCCGTATGCGGTGGCAACGGCGTTCCGGACGCCCAGGTCGCCAACCGGCAGCACGTCCGGGCGCTCCAGGTGAAAGATCAGGAACATGTGGGCGGTCCATACGCCGAGCCCGCGAACCGCGGTCAGCTCGGCGATGATCTCGTCGTCGGTCATCTCGCCGAACCGGTCCAGCTCAAGCTCGCCGCTCTCGACCTTCAAGGCCAGATCCTTCATGTACTCGACCTTTCGCCCGGAGAGCCCTGCTCCGCGAAGCTCCGTCTCTTCCGCGTCGAGTAGTTGCTGCGCCGTCGGCATCTTGCCGCCGAAGATGGCGAGGACACGGTCGAAGATGGTGGCCGCGGCCTTCACGGACAGCTGCTGGCCGACGATCGCGCGCAGGAGCGTGCCGTAGGAATCCCCCTTCGGCCGCCCGCGCCGGCGCTTCTCGATCGTCATCGGGCCGATGTCGGCGATCAGGCCGGCCATCACCTTGTCGCTCGACGCCAGATGCGCCATCGGGGTCGTCTCGCCGGTCATGGCGAGGAGACTAGACAGCTAGTGGTCAGCGGTCGACTTCGCCATCGGGCTCAGTCGGCGCCGGCGTCTCAGGTGGGTTCGGAATCGTGCCTTCCTCGAGCTCAGGTGTCTGCGGCACGAAGCCGTCCGGCACGTCGTCGGAGCTCGAGTCACCGTTGATCAGACCCAGGCCGATCAGCGCCAGGACAGCCGTGACCACGGCCGCGGCGAGGAACTTCGCCCAATCGGGCGCGAGGGAGATCGAGATCAGCGCGTTGTCGAGGAACGAGAGCTCGACATCGTCCGCTGCAGGCACGGCGGTCTCCGTCGCCGGCAGGGGCACCAGGACGTGCTCGGTCCACACGGTGCCGTCCCACCAGCGCGGCGGATTGCCGAAGATGTCGCCGTACCAGCCCGGCGGGGGAGGCATGGGGGTGATCGGAGGCGCTTGCGAGACCGGCGGCTGGGCTGCCGGCTGAGGCTGCACCGGCGCCGCGACGGGTTGCGCCGCCGGTGCGGGCTGGGCGACGGGCTCGGGCACGGGCTGTGCAACGGGGGCAGCGGGAGCTGGCGCGGCCTTGGCCGGCGCTTGCTGCGGAGCGGGCGCTGGGGCCTGTGCGGGCGGCTGAGGCTCAACGGGCGCCTGCGGAGGAGCAGGCGCCTGAGGCTGGGTCATCGCGGGCGCTGGCTGCGGCGGTGCTGATGGCGGCGGAACCGACTCGGATGTGTCGTAGGGCTCGGGTTTGGAAAGCGACAAGAGGTCGTCGCCGATCAGCGGCGGTGATGGAGGCTCGGGCGGGGGCGCGGGCGCGGGCGGGATCGTCGGATGCTCCGCGGGCCGAGGCGGATCGATGGACGCGGGCGGATGCTCCGCAGGCGCGGCGCCGTTTCCTCCGGAGCGGTTGTCTTCGACGTCAGCGACCATGCCAAACCGGCTTTCGCTTCTCGGCGAAGGCGGTCACGCCCTCGCGGAAGTCCTCGGACGCAAAGCACGACTCCCGAAGCTCCACAAGCTCGCGCTCGACGGCGTCCGAGAGGCGGGCCCTTTGGGCCAGCATCTCGATCGCATGCTTGTTGCCCTTCATCGAGAGCGGCGCGTTGCCGGCGATCTCGGCCGCCAGGGCAACGGAGGCATCCTCGATCTCATCATCGCCCGCAAGCTCGTTCACGAGACCGATCCGAAGCGCCCTGTCCGCATCGACCACACGCCCGGTCAGGAAGAGGTCCCGCGTGGCGGCGATTCCGATCACGTCGATGAATCGCTCCAGGCCGGTGTGCCCATAGATCAGACCGAGCTTGGCCGGCGGCATTCCGAGCTTTGCTCCGCTGGCGCAGACCCGCAGGTCACAGCGGACAGCGAGCTCCAGGCCGCCGCCCAGGCAGTGGCCGTTGATCGCCGCGAGAACGGGAAAGGGATGTGCGCTCACGGCGTCCATCGCGGCGGCGAACGGATGCGCGACGAGCGCCTCCGCGTCGCGCTCGAAGCTCTCGGCGGGGATCGAGCCGATGTCGTATCCCGCCGAAAACGCTTTGCCCGTCCCTGTGATGACGACGCAGCGGACTTCGATCCCGCGATCGAGCTCCGGAAGGACGCCTGCCAGGGCGTCCAGAACCTCGTGGTCCAGTGCGTTCCGCTTATCGGGATTGTTCAGCCGAAGACGACCGACGGCGTCGGCAGGAAAATCCAGGACAAGCTTGCCGGAGGCATACTCCTCGGCATTCATTCCCCCTCATTCGAGGACTACGAGCACATCCCCTTCTTGGACGGACTGACCTTCTTCGCACCTGATTTCTGAAACCTTGCCGTCATCTTCGGATTCGACCGGCATTTCCATCTTCATGGACTCCAGGATCACGACCGTGTCGCCGTCTGAGACGTCGTCGCCGATCGCCACCTCGATCTTCCAGACCGTTCCCGTGATGTGCGCCTCGATGTCCGCCATGACGTCCCTTCAGGAGTGTTCCAACGCGATTGGGGCGGGACAATAGACACGAGTGCCCCCGGAACGGCATAGCCTGCGCGAATGATCCTCGCGATCGACCAGGGAACGACCGGCTCGACGTGCCTCGTCTTCGATCGCGACGGGAAGATCGCCGGGCGCGCCTACTCGGAGTTCGAGCAGCATTTCCCGCGCCCCGGCTGGGTCGAGCACGACGCGACAGAGATCTGGGACACGACGCTTCGCGTTGCGAAGAAGGCGCTGAGGAATGCTGGGACAGAGGGCGCCGCGCTTGACGCCATCGGCATCACGAACCAGCGCGAGACGGTGGTCGCCTGGGACCCGGACACCGGCGAGCCAGTCCACCACGCGCTGGTGTGGCAGGACCGCCGCACGGCTTCGCGCTGCGACGAGCTCCGCGAGGCGGGCCACGAGGACCTGGTCCGTGAGCGCACCGGGCTTGTCCTCGACCCTTACTTCTCCGGAACGAAGATCGAGTGGCTCCTCCAGAACGCGGATGGCGCGAGCGACGCCGTCTTCGGGACGATCGACTCGTGGCTTGTCTTCAAGCTCACCGGCCGGCACGCGACGGAGGCATCGAACGCGTCGCGCACCCTCCTGTTCGACATCAAGAAATGCGAGTGGGACGCGGAGCTGTGCGATCTGCTGGGCGTCGATCCGTCGACGCTCCCCGAGGTCCTTCCGTCGGCAGGCGAGTTCGGCACCACGTCGGTGTTGGGGGGCGAGGTGCCTGTCACCGGCATCGCGGGCGATCAGCAGGCGGCCCTCTTCGGACAGGCATGCCACGCGCCAGGCGACGCCAAGAACACCTACGGCACCGGCAGCTTCGTCCTCCTTAACGCCGGCACCGAGATGCCCGACCCGCGTGAGGGGCTTCTCACCACGGTCGCCTGGGACGTGGGCGGAACGACGACCTACGCGCTCGAAGCGGCCATCTTCGTTACCGGCGCCGCAGTGCAGTGGCTTCGCGATGGCCTCGGGATCATCGGAGACGCGGGCGAGACGGAGGCGCTCGCCCGCTCGCTCGATTCGAACGACGGGGTCTACTTCGTCCCGGCGCTGACCGGCCTTGGCTCTCCTCACTGGGATCCGTATGCGCGTGGCACGATCGTCGGCCTCACGCGGGGCTCGGGACGCGAACACCTGGCGCGCGCCGCCCTGGAGGCGATCGCGTATCAAACGGTGGACGCGGTCCGTGCACAGGAGGCCGCCTCGGGTGAGGCGCTGTCCGAGCTTCGCGCCGATGGCGGCGCGGCCGACAATGGCTGGCTCATGCAGTTTCAGGCGGACATTCTGGGCGTGCCGGTCGTGGTGCCGGAGATCGCCGAGACGACCGCACTCGGGGCCGCGTACCTGGCCGGGATCGGCGCCGACGTCTGGGATCAGGGCGAAGTTGCCGAGCGCTGGCGGGAGGCCGAGCGCTACGAGCCGACGATGTCGGACGACCAGCGCGAGACCCTGATGGACGAGTGGCATCGCGCGGTCGAGCGCTCCCGCGGCTGGGCGTCCTCGGAGGCCGAGTAACCCTCGGGCGGCACCTGGGTAGCAAACTATGGGACCCGCGCCACGGACGGCGGTCCCTCCTAGCTACCCAACGACACATGCTGCTTTCGCGCTGAAGCGCTCATCGATCAGATGCCCGACATGAAGCCACAGGTCTATAAGGATCCTCGGCCCGCCGAGACGTTCACCCGTTACCACGAGTGGGTGCGGACGCATCGTCCCGGCTGGATCTACGAGCTGGTCCGAATGGTCGTAACGCCGCTTCTCATGTTCGTGTACCGCGGCTGGGCGCTCGACGCGAACAACGTGCCGAAGGACGGCGGGTTCATCCTCGCGCCGAACCACTTCTCGAACCTCGACCACTTCTTCGCCGGGGTCTATATCCGCCGGAAGATCCAGTTCATGGCGAAGTCGCAGCTCTACGGCAACCCGATCCTGAACTACATCTTCAGGGTCGGAGGCGTCTTCCCCGTGCGCCGCGGCCACCACGACGAGGAGGCGTTCATCACGGCCGCCGCTGTGCTCAAGCGCGGCGGGTGCGTGGGCATGTACTGCGAGGGCGGGCGCTCGCGAACCGGCCGGCTGGGTGAGCCGAAGGCCGGCGTCGGACGGCTCGCGCTCGAATCCGGCGTCCCGGTCGTGCCTCTGGCGATCCATGGCACCTCCGGCGCTCGCGCCTGGAAGCGCCTCCGGTTCCCCAAGGTGACGCTCCAATACGGCGAGCCGATCACCTTCCCCCTCAACGAGTCGCCCTCGCACGAGGAAGCGCTCGTCGTTTCCCGTCAGGTCTTCGACCGCGTCAAGGCGATGTACGTGGTGCTCGAGGCCGAGGGCCGCAAGGGCGCGGCGGCGCGAATCAAGGCCGGCGAGTTTCGCGGTGCGGCAGCGCGGGAACACGCTTCTTTGTGAGCACACTTGTAATCGTCATCATCGTTGTCGCCGTCCTGGTGCTGGGCTTCCTGGCCTACCGCTCCTATGCCGCCAAGCAGGAGGCGGAGCGCAAGCGGTTACGCCGCGACGCGCACGGGCACCGCCAGGAGGCCGAAGCGGGAGCCGGCCGGGCGCGCGAGCTCGGCAATAGGTCAGAGCAGCTCACGCGCGAGGCACGGCGCCACAAGCAGCTTGCCGACGAGCATGAGCAAAAGGCCGAGGAGCACGCTCGCGAGGCGGCCAAGGCCGAGGGCGGCAAGCGCCGCGCCGGGCAGGCCGCGGGGCGCCACGACGAGCGCGCCGCCGAGCTCGAAGACAAGCTCTAGCTACTCGTAGCGGTCTTCGAGGGCCGCCCACGCCTCGAAATCGTGCCCGGGGATGATCACGGCCTGGGGGTACTGGCGCTTGAACAGCTTGAGCTCCTGCGCGGAGCGCCGCCACGTGTGGGGGTCCTCGGGGCGGGGTGGAGGCGCCGCGTCGTCGAGCTGGCCGAGCGTGTAGATCGCGTCGCCCGCGATCACCAGGTCACGATCCTTCAAGTGGCAGATGAGCGACATGTGGCCGTGCGTGTGGCCGGGCGTGAACGCAAGCCTGACGCTGCCGTCGCCGAATAGGTCGAAGGTGCGCCCGAAGGTCGAGTACGAGCCGACGTTCGGCCCGTCGAAGGAAACGGTGCGGTAGTCGAAGGCGTAATCGAAATGGGACGTTTCGTAGCCGTGCATAAATGGCCGGGAAGTGGTCGTGGCTGCCTCCCACTCGGGTTCGGAGAGGATGAAGCTGGCGTTGCCCAGCTCCGACATCGCCGACGTGTGGTCGAAGTGCATGTGCGTCATCACCACCGTCTTGATGTCCTTCGCCTCGAGCCCTCGAGAGCGCAGCTGCGCAGCCACGTCTTTGCCGGCCTCGAGATTCGGGCGTGAGAACCGGGTGATGATCCGGCCAAGGTTTGCCGCGGGCTTCGACGTCACCGATGGATGCAGACCGGTGTCGACCAGGAACGGCCCCGCCGACGGGTGATGGATCAGGAACGACGGGACGGGGATCGTCCACCAGCGCGAGCGCGGCGTGCCGATTCCGAGCATCCGGAGCGTTGAGAGGCGGCCAGCGCTCTCGAGAAATGCCGGGGGCACCTGGAACCAGCCGGTGTCGAGCGGCTCGACGGCAACGGTCGTTCCCGGCGTGCCGCCTTGCAGCGGGCCGGTCAACGGGCGGGGCGTTGCCTTCACCTTCATCGCTCGCGGAGGGTAGATGGGCAAGGCCCGGGCGGACTATGCTCGCGCCCGGATGGGCGAGGCCTCTCAAATCTTTCGAGACGATCTGCTCCGAGACCAGGTCTGCCTGGTCTCGGGCGCCGGGTCCGGCCTGGGTCGCGCGAGCGCGGTCGAACTGGCCCGGCTTGGCGCCAAAGTAATTGGCTGCGGGCGCCGTTCCGAGCCGATCGAAGAGACGGCAGCGATGATCACGGACGGAGGCGGCAAGGCAGAAGCGGAGGCAATGGACATCCGCGACGAAGAGGCGGTGGACGCGCTCGTAGACCGCGTGCTCGAGCGCCACGGCAGGCTCGACGTCCTGGTGAACAACGCGGGCGGGCAATTCCTGAGCCCCGCGGAGGCCATCACGCCCAAGGGGTTCCGAACCGTGATCGAGCTGAACGTCGTCGGCACCTGGCTCATGACCCACGCCGCCGCGACCAAGGCGTTCATCCAGCAGGGCGGCGGCAAGGTCCTCAGCGTGACGCTCTCGCCGCACGCCGGAATGCCCGGAATGGTCCACTCCGGCGCCGCGCGCGCGGCGGTCGAGAACATGATGAAGACGCTCTCGATCGAGTGGTCCCAGCACGGGGTCAAGCTGTGCGCGCTTGCAGCGGGGCAGTTCGACACGGAGACGGTGCGCACCAAATACCCCGCGGTCGTAAGCGAGAACATCGCGCGGACCATCCCGCTCGGGCGGATGGGGACCGAGGAGGAGTGGGCATGGCTCGTCGCCTACCTCGCTTCGCCCGCCGGCGACTTCTACTCCGGCGCGACGATCACGATGGACGGTGCCCGCGACAACTGGTTCGGCTCTTGGCCGCCCGGGATGTACGGAGATCAGGAGGGGTCAGGCACCGTGCCGGCGGAGGAGCGCAAGCCGAAGGCGTAGATCAGCCGAGGGGCGGGCCGACGATCGTCATCCCGACGGGCTCTCCGTGTTCGATGAAGGTTTCCGGGCCGAGTTCCGACTTCGGCACCTCGGCGAAGCCTTCGAAGAAGGCTTCCATCCCGGAGGGAGTGAATAGCACAAGGATCCGAGTCTCGGAGTCCGTCTCGTTCCGGAACGCATGCGGCGTGCCACGTGGAACGAAGACGAATGAGCCCTGCGTCGCCTCGCTTTCCTCGTCGCCGATTCGGAAGCGCAAGGCCCCTTCGATCAGGTACCACGCTTCGTCCTCAGCGTCGTGGGTGTGCAGCGGAGGCCCCTGGCCTGGCGGGATGACGTTCTCGAACGCCGTCAGCGTTCCGCCAGTCTCGGCGCCGGTGACCTTGAACGTCAGCGGGCCGCCGACCGGGCCGGCAATCGTCCGCCCTTCGCCGGGGCCCACGTTAATCGGGGACGACATGGGCGCAGCCTAAGGCCTCAGCCGAGCTTGTGTGCGACCAGCTCGCCCAGGATGCGGTAGCCCTCGATCGAGGGGTGGTCGCCGTCGTCGGTGTATTGCGGGGCCATCGTCCCGGGCGCGTCCTTGGCTTCGAGAGCGCCGTGGAAGTCGAGGAGCGGGACGTCGCGGCGCCTGGCGATGTCCGCGATCTCCGCGTTGAGATCGTCGATCGGATCGTCGGCGGCAGGATGGCCGTTGTTCCACGGCAGGACGTTGGCCACCGCGGCGTCGAGGCCCATCTCGTCCGCCTCGGCGAGCATGCCGTTGATGTTCGCCGCGGCAGCGGCCACCACGTCGGTCATCGCCTGTGGGTCCGAGCCGAGCGTTTGCGCGATGTCGTTGATCCCGCCTTGCACGATCACGAGGTCGGCGTCCTCCACGCACTCCTGAAGCCGCTCCGCGATCTCGTCGGTTCGCTCGCCGAACACGCCGCAGTTGACGAAGTCGAGGTCCAGGTTCGACTCGGATGCCCAGTACTCGTACTGGCTTTCGGGGTCGGAACCGAACCCCAGCGCGTCTCGTTGAGCCGGATCGGGGTCGTACAGCGGATTGCCCGCGGTGATCGAGTCGCCCAGCGCGGCGACGCTCGTTCCGCGCTCCGCGCCCGCCGGGATTGGAGGCTCGGGATCCGGTGGTTCTGACTCCGAGCCGCAACCCGCGAGGAACAAGAGAACCAGGAGAAGAAAGCCGAAGCGGGCCACCGGCTCAATCTACGAGCCGGCGCCCCGTCTGGTTCAAACTCCGTCGGCGCTCTGGATGTGCTCGCAGTCATCCTTGACGGCGAGATCCTCTCCGGGCCCGCCGTGGCAGAGGTCGCCGCCGCTCTCGCCGCCCGAGATGCCGTCGTCGCCCTCTTTGCCGAAGAGCTCGTCCTTGCCTCCCTCGCCGAACATGAGGTCGTCGCCGGGATCACCGTTCGCAACGTCGTCGCCCGAGCCGCCGACGACGAAGTCGCCGCCGGAGCCCGCACAGATGAGGTCGTCCCCACCCTTGGCGTCGATGAAGTCGTCGCCGCCGCGTGCCGCGATCACGTCATCGCCCTTCGTGCCCCTGAGCTTCTTGTCGTCGCCGTCCTTGCCGACGATGGTCGCCTGCTCGCCCTCGCACGTCTGCGCCGCCTGCTCGCCCTGGACGGGAGAGGTGGCGAGGAGCGCTGCGACCGCGGCAGCGCCGAGCGTCGCCGCAGCTATCTTGGCGGAGCGCATCAGGTGAACATGCCGCCGAACTGGCCGCCGGTCACGTTGAGCGTCTGCCCGTGGACGTAGTTCGCGAGCTCGGTGCAAAGGAACAGCACCGGGCCGGCGGCCTCCTCCGGCTGGGCCGGGCGCCCGAGCGGGATGATCATCGCGGCCATGCCGCGCATCTGGTCGGGGATGCCGAGGTCGATCTTCTCGCCGCCGCGCTCGATCGACTCCTGGTTCTCCTTCGCCTGGGTCAGTCGCGTCTCGACGAACCCGAACGCGACCGCGTTCACGTTGATCTTATGACCGCCCCACTCCTTCGCAAGCGTCTTGGTCATGCCGACGATCGCCGACTTGCCCGCCGAATAGTTCACCTGTCCGGCGTTGCCCATGGTGCCCGAGATGGACGAGATGTTCACGAGCTTGCGGAAGCGCTCGACGCCCTCGGCCTTCTCGGCCTTTGCGGCCTCGCGCCAGTGGGGGGCGATCGCGCGACAGAGCCTGAACGGAGCGACGGTGTGGATGTCGAGCATCGCCTGGAACTGCTCGTCGGTCATCTTGTGCGCGACGCCGTCCCACGTATAGCCCGCGTTGTTCACCAGGATGTCGACCTCGCCGAACTCGTCGATCGCCTTCTTGACGAGCTCGTCGGGGACACCGGGCTCGGTCAGGTCGCCAGAAAAGACCGCGGTCTCGCCGTCGATCTCGGACGCTGCCTGCTCGGCGACGTCGCCATCGATGTCGTTGATGAGGACGCGGGCGCCCTCGCTTACAAAGAGCTCCGCCGTCGCGCGACCGATGCCGCGGGCCGAGCCGGTGATGATCGCGTTCTTCCCGTCGAGAAGTCCCATTTGCTTGTTCCTTCCAGTAAGTGGCTTGGTTGAGGCCGGGAAGCTATTCGATCGTTTAGAAAACGGCGCCATCGGGCATCCGCTCTCGACGCAGCGCCATCCGGCGCGCCGTGGGATTAGACCAAGGGATAGAAGAAGCAATGAAGCATCGATCCGTGTTGGCGACGGCCTGCGCCGTCCTGGCAACAGCATTCGTTCCGCAGGTGGCGGCTGCCGACGACGGCGCCGACATCCATCCGGGGGTAATGACCTTCACCGAAGGTGCCCAGTGCACCTCCAACTTCGTGTTCCGCGACGGCGGCGGCACGTATCTCGGCCAAGCCGCCCACTGTTCGGGCACCGGCGCGGCCACGGACACAAACGGCTGCGACGCCGGCACCCTGCCGCTCGGCACGGCGGTCGAGGTCGATGGCGCGACCCGCCCGGGGACGCTCGTCTACTCGTCGTGGATCACGATGCAGCAGAACGGCGAGTCGAACGCGGACGCGTGCGCGTACAACGACTTCGCGCTCGTCAAGCTCGACGCTGCCGACGTGAGCAAGGTCGATCCGACCGTGCCGCGCCTCGGAGGGCCGACGTCCGTCGGCGGCTCCGGCGCCATGCTCGGCGACACGGTCTTCACGTACGGCAACTCGTCGCTACGCCTGGGCATCATGCAGCTACGCCCGAAGCAGGGCATCGTCGTCCAGGGCGAGGGCAACGGCTGGAGCCGCACGGTCTACACCGTGACTCCGGGCATCCCCGGCGACTCGGGATCGGGCTTCATGAGTGACTCCGGTCAGGCGATCGGAACTCTCTCGACCGTCGCGATCGCACCGATCCCGGCTTCGAACGGGGTCGGGGACCTAAAGTCCGAGCTCGACTACATGCGCGCGAACTCCGGCTTCGGTGGAGTGCAACTCGTGCCGGGCAACCGCCCGTTCAACGGCAACCTCGTGGGAGCGATCCTCGGCGGCTGACGTCCAAGCGGTGCCAGGCACCATTGGCTGGGGCCCCGTCAGCCAGGCCCGCCGCGGTCCAGCGTCCTCGCTGTCTCCGAGCGCGGAATGTCCCGGTGGTCAGGGAGCGTGCCCAGCACGTGGTCGGCGATCGTGTTCGTGATCCCGTGCCAGTAGTGCTCGTTCTTGAAGTGGTGTAGACGGTGGTTGCGCCAGATCGAGCGATAGACGCGAGTCTGCGGCACGTAAGCGGTGTGGATCAGGTAATGCGTCCACTCGTACACGCCGACCAGCACGTAACCCGCGATCGCGGCGCTGATCAGCGCGCCGACCGGTACGGAGCCGGCGATCAGGCCCACGGGCACGCCGATTGCGAAAACGACGAATGGGACGGCGATCAGCAGCAGCTCGGCGAGCTCCTTGGAGTCGAGCAGGAGGGTCATCAGGTTGTTGGGGTGGCGGTGGTGGTAGCGATGGTCGCGCGTGGTCGGTAGCTCGTAGCGCCGTCCACGAAGCTCAATCGGCTTCGCATGAAGCAAATAGACGTGTATGGCCCACTCCCCGAACGGATAGACGAGGCACATCGCCGCTACCGCTACCGCGTCCCGCCAGGAGAGCGGCTCGTCCGTGAGCACCCGGATCAGCGCCAGCATGATGACCGCCGTGGCGATCATCCACGGCGAGTGGCGCTTGGCGAACTCGCGCACCGCGTCGCCGAGGGTCTTGATGTCGGGCCCGAACTCAGCTTGTACGGACGGACGGATCACAGCCCAAGCCGCTTTCCCAGGATCTCCTTCATGACCTCGTCGGTGCCGCCGCCGATCGGGCCCAGGCGCAGGTCCCTAAGCGCCCGCTCGATCCCGTACTCGCGCATGTAGCCGTAGCCGCCGTGGATCTGGAGGCACTCGTCGGCGACCTCGACGGCGGCGCGCTGGGTGAGGAGCTTGGCCTTGGTGACCTCGTCGAGCCCGGCGGTGATCGACGGATGGCTCCACTCGCCCCGGGCGATCGCCTCGCGGCGCTCGGCCTCGGGCTCGATGAACGTGCGGAGCGCGTGATAGGTGAGCGCGCGTGAAGCCTCGAGCTTCACGCCCATCTCGGCGATCTTGTGGCGCAGGACCTGGAACCGGCCGATCGGCCGGCCAAAGGCTTCGCGCTCAAGCGAGTAGGCGATCGTCACCTCCAGGAGGCGGCGCATCGCTCCGACTGCGCCGAGCGCCATCAACAGGCGCTCCCACTGGAAGTTGGCCATGATCAGGTAGAAGCCGCCGTTCTCGGGGCCGAGCAGGTTCTCGGCCGGCACGTCGACGTCGGTGAAGGCGAGCTCGCCCGTGTCCGACGCCTGCCAGCCCATCTTCTCCAGCTTGCGGGTCACCTCGAAGCCGGGCATGTCCTTTTCGAGCAGGAGGAACGAGATGCCCCCGTGGCCGCCATCGGGCGTGGTCTTCACGGCGGTGACGACGAAGTCGGCGCGGACGCCGTTCGTGATGAAGGTCTTGGAGCCGTTCACGCGGTAGCCCTCCGGCGTCTTGTCGGCCCGCGTCCGGATCGAGGCGACGTCGGACCCGGCGCCGGGCTCGGTGATGCCCAGGGCGCCGATTTTCTCGCCGGCGATCGCGGGGCGGAGGAACCGCTCGTGCTGGTCCGGCGTGCCGAACTTCCACACCGGCGGGGTGGCGATGCCCGTATGGGCTCCCAGGCCGGCCCCGACGCCGCCGCCGGCACCCGCGGCGGCCATCTCCTCGGACCACACGGCGTCGTGGACGTAGTCGCCGCCCTGGCCGCCCAGCTCCACGGGGTACTTGAGGCCCAGGAAGCCCAGCTCGGCGGCGCGCGTGTAGAGCTCGCGGGGGAACTCGCCCGCCTCGTCCCACTCGTCCACGTGCGGGGCGATCTCAGTGGAGACCCAGCGCGCGATCGTCTCGCGGAGCTGCTCGTGCTCGTCGGTGAATGGAGGCAGGAGCGCGCGCGCTCCCGAATCCTTGACGACGGAGTCGCTCATAGGGCCGCGATTCTGGCAGGAGGCTTCGCATACGCAGAGGGGGACTGATCCTGATTGCCGCCGGCCTCCTGGTTCCGGTCTTGCCCATCGGCCCCTGCCGCTGCTGACGAAACGGCGCTAGGTAACGCCCGGCTCGGGCTCTTCGGTCGGGGGCGGCACCTCGTCCAGCGCCCGCGCGGCGGCATTCGAGACCGCCTCGAACTCAGCCGTGTTGCGGGGCAAGGTGGCCGCGCAGAACTGCTCGCCGAACGGCGTCAGGCGAACTGAGCGGCGCACGGTCGTGCCTCTGCCCGCCTCCTTCAGCGCCTCGGTCACCTGAGGCTGGGCCTCGAGCACCTGATACGGGCCGATGTCGGGTATCGCGTCGCGCGAGAACCAGATGAGGCCAAGGCGGAAGAGGTTGGAGAGATATACGGGCACCCGGTCGACCATCAGGCAGCCGGCGTGCTGGCCGATCATGTTGAGCCCCGGGGCGACGACGTGGGAGCCGATGCCGAGCGGCCGCCAGTTGCGGACGTCAACGGCCGCCTGAGCGCCGTCGGCTGCGAGCAGCCGGAGGATGCGAGCCTCGTCAGGGTGAAGCTGCGTGAGGATGTCGGCGAAAGCTGGGTGGCCGTCCACCTCGTCGACCTCTACGTCCAGCGAGAGCTCAAGCAGGTCCTCCCAGCGGTTCCGGAGCGCCTCGTCGTCGTAGTTTGATTTGTCGCGTTGGGCCTCGGCTACGTCGGGGTCTTCCTCGTGGATGCCCAGGATCTTGCGCGCCGTCGCGGCCATCTCGCGCTGCGCATCCTCCATGAGCTCGATCGCCGACTCGCCCGAGGTCGCGGCGTTCGCGAGCCGCTTTGAGGCGCGGTACGTCGTCTCAGCGGTCCACACACCTGTCCGCCACCAGGCGCTGAAGGCCAAGCGCGCGAGTCCTGGGGCAGTATCGCGGTCGATCAAGCCCATAGGCCGAACCTCGCCGGGATCCGGCTCAGCGGCCTCGCGCTCCGCCTCGGTGGTGTCTTTGGGGCTTTCCATCGTGATCAAACCTAATCGTTCCACCTTTTGTCACACCGATGTCGATTCCGCGTGATCCCATTCGTCTATAGGTTGAATGCGGCCATCCGGGGCGCACGAGATAGGAGACAGAAATGCAATACATGCTCATCCTGATCAGCGAAGAGGGCAACCGGGACGACGCAACGCCCGAGCAGATGCGTGAGGTGCTGGGCGCCTGGAACGAGTACACGGAGAGCCTTAAGGAGGCCGGCGCGTTCCTTTCCGGAGACGGCCTCCACCCGAGCGCCACAGCCACGACCGTCGAGCTCGCATCTTCCGGCGACCACGTCGTCACCGACGGACCCTTCGCGGAGACGAAGGAGCAGGTGGGCGGGTTCTACGTCATCGAATGTGCCGATCTGGACGAGGCCCTTGGATGGGCGAAGAAGGTGCCTATGACGCCCGGCAGCTCGATCGAGGTCAGGCCCGTGATCGACTACGCGCAGGCAGGTGCCCAGGACGCCGTGGCACAGGGGAGCGCCGCCTCTTAGAGGCGCCGCCGCCAGACGTCGGCGCGCTGTTCCGGCGGGAGTCCGGGCGTGCCGTCGCGACCCTTATCCGCATCCTCGGCGACTTCGACCTCGCCGAGGATGCGGTCCAAGAGGCGTTCGCCGTCGCCTTGGAGCGCTGGCCGCGCGACGGGGTGCCGGCCGATCCAGCCGCCTGGATCATCCGCGTGGGCCGAAACCGCGCGATCGACCGCCTCAGGCGTGAGCAGAACCTGGCTCGGAAGCTGGAGCTCCTGGGCCGAATGGAGGAGCCGATGGCGGCTCAGGAGCGAAGCGCGGCAGACCCGGCTGCGGACGAGGCTGAAGTGGAGGAAACAGACGATCTTTGGGCCGACCCCGACGACCGGCTACGGCTCATCTTCACCGCGTGTCATCCGGCGATCGCGCCCGAGGCACGGATCGCCCTCACCCTCCGGACTCTCGGCGGGCTGACGACCGCGGAGATCGCGCGCGCGTTCCTGGTCGGCGAGAGCACGATGGCCCAGCGGCTCGTCCGCGCCAAGCGAAAGATCCGCGACGCCGGGATCCCGTACGCGGTCCCCGAGCGCGACCAGCTCTCCGAGCGCCTGCCATCCGTGCTGGCGACGATCTACCTGATCTTCAACGAGGGCTACGCAGCGACGGCCTCCGATGAGCTGATCCGTCGTGAGCTCTGCGCCGAGGCGATTCGCCTGGGGCGTGTGCTGCTTGAGGTCATGCCGTCGGAGAGGGAGGTAAAGGGCCTCCTGGCCCTGATGCTCCTTCATGACGCCCGTAGCGCCGGTCGCACCGACGCGGAGGGCAACCTCATCCTGCTGGGCGACCAGGATCGCTCGCTATGGAACCTCGAGCAGATCGAAGCCGGAGCAACGCTGGCCCGCGAAGCGGTCGGCCCGGTAGACGAGCCTTCGGTCGCGCCGGCGGGCCCGTACGGGATTCAGGCGGCGATCGCGCTTGAGCACGCTCGGGCTGTTACGGCCGAGGCGACCGACTGGCGCCAGATCAGAGCCCTCTACGACCTGCTGGCACGCATCCAGCCCTCTCCTGTAGTGGACCTCAACCGTGCTGTCGCGATCGCCATGGTGGAGGGACCCGGGGCGGGGCTCGACGCGATCGACACAATCGAGGGTCTCGACGGGTACGTGCACTTTCACTCGGCGCGCGCGGACATGCTCGCCCGGCTGGGACGCGAGGCGGATGCCGCCGGCGCCTACCGAAGCGCCCTCGACCTGGCGACAGGTGAGATTGAACGGGCGTTCCTCGAGCGGAAACTCGCGGAAGCCAGGACTCAGTAGCTGCGCGGCAGGCCGAGCGAGTGCTCGGCCACGTAGTTCAGGATCATCTCGCGGGAGACGGGCGCGGTCCGCGCCAAACGGGCGCCCCAGTACATGTCCGTGAGGCCGTACTCGAGCGCGAAGCCGTTGCCGCCATGGATCTGGATCGCCTGGTCCACGCATTTGATTGCCGCTTCCGCGGCGGCGTACTTCGCCATGTTCGCGGGTTCGCCTGCGGGTGCGCCGGCGTCGTATAGGGCCGCTGCCTTCTGGGTCATGAGGCGCGCGAGCTCGAGCTCGATCTTCGCGTGGGCCAGCGGATGCGAGAGGCCCTGGTGCGCGCCGATCGGCGTGTCGCCCCAGACCTTGCGCTCGTTCGCGTACTCGGAGGCGACCTTGAGCGCAAGGCGCCCGACGCCGTTCGAGATCGAGGCGCCCATGATCCGCTCGGGGTTGAGCCCGTCGAATGCGGCTTTGAGTCCCGCCGTCTCGGATTCGCCGACCACGCGGTCGGCCGGGACCTCGACCCCGTCGAAGAAGAGCTGCCACTGCTTGTCGGACGCCTTGACCGCGACCGGGATGAACTGCTTCTCAAGGCCTGGGGAGTCGACGTCGACGAGCATGAGCAGCGGCAGCCCCAAGGACCCGTCGTCCTCGCGCTTGCGGGCGATCACCAGGATCGCGTCGGCATCCTCAACACCGGAGATGTAGGTCTTCTGGCCCTTGAGGATGTACTTGTCCCCGTCGCGCGTCGCCGTAGTCGACAGGTTGTGGGAGTTCGTGCCTGCGTCGGGCTCGGTGATCGCGAACGCGACCTTCGTCGTGCCCGCAGCGATGGGGGGAAGCCACTCCTCTCGCTGCGATTCGGTGCCATGGCGGGTGATGATCGAGCCGACGATCGCGGGGGAGACCACAATCAGGAGCAGCGAACATCCGGCGGCCGAGATCTCCTCGCCCACGGCCTGAAGGGCGTGCATGCCGAGCCCGCCACCGCCGTAGCGCTCGGGAAGGTTGACGCCGAGGTAGCCCTTCTCTGCGAGCGCGTTCCAGAGCTCGGTTGGCGGCTCGTCGGCCTCGATGATCCGCCGGTGGTAGTCCGGCCCTCCGAACGACTCGCAGATGCCGCGAACGGCGTTCCGGATCGCGACCTCCTCGTCGGTTGGGACGATCGGCAGCGCGACCATCTCGTCTGAAGCGACTGCCATCTCTAGAGCCCGTATGAGCGACCGATGACCTCGAGCATGATCTCGTCCGTGCCCGCGCCGATGCGGTTGAGCCGCTGGTCGCGGAAGGCGCGCTCGATCTCGTACTCCTTCATGTAGCCATAGCCGCCCAGGATCTGGATGCACTCGTCGGCGACCTCGTGGCAGACCCGCGATGCGTAGAGCTTTGCCATCGAGATCTCGCGCACCGGGTATTCGCCGTTCGCAAAGCGCCACGCCACCGTGTGAGTGAGCTGCTTCGCCGCCTCGATCTTCGTCGCCATCTCGGCGAACTTGTGGCGGATGACCTGAAAGCGCCCGATCGGACGGCCGAAGGCCTCGCGCTCCTTGGCGTACTCGAGCGTCTTCTCGAACATCCGCTCGGCGCCCGCGTAGCCGCCCACGGCGCCCACCAGGCGCTCGCCCTGGAGCTCCCAGGAGATGTGGTAGAAGCCCTTGCCCTCCTCGCCCAGGACCGAGTCGGCGGGGACGCGGACGTTGTCGAAGGCCAACTCGCCCGTGTCCGAGGCGTGCATGCCCATCTTCTCGAGCTCACGCGAGACCGAGAAACCGGGCACGAGGTTGCCCTCCTCATCTTTCAGGTCGATGAGCATCAAGGTGATGCCGGCGTGGCCGGCATCCGGGTCGGTCTTGGTGACCAGGACGCAGAAGTCCGCGCGCGGCCCGTTCGTGATGAACGTCTTCGAGCCGTTGATGACGTACTCGTCACCATCGCGGATCGCGGTCGTGCGAATGCCCGCGACGTCAGAGCCCGCTCCGGGCTCGGTGATGCCGAGGCAGCCCACCTTGTCGCCGGCGATGCCCGGTACGAGGTAGCGCTGCTTCTGGTCTTCGGTCCCAAGCATGTGGATGGGAGGGAGGACCATGTCGGTCTGGACCGCGAAGCCCATGCCGGTCCCGCCCGAGCCCGCGTAAGAAAGAGCCTCGGCTCGGATCAGCGAGTAGTAGTAGTCGCCGCCCTGCCCGCCGTACTCGTCGGGAAAGCAAAGGCCGAGGAACCCGAGGTCGCCGGCGCGCTTCATGATCGAGGTCGGCCAATAGGTGTCCTCCCACTCGTTCCGGTGCGGGTGCATCTCCTTTTTCACCCAGGCCGTCATGGAATCGCGCAGGTCGAGGTGCTCCTGCGTGTAGATCAGATGCCCACGCTGGGCGTCGTGCTCGGGCTTCAGAACGGTTGATTCGGCGGTTGCCACGGTGGTGGGCTCCTTGGTGGTCTCGGGATCGGACGACGTAGTCGAGAGTAAACAGTAATACTTCTTACTCGTGGCTGCTTACGAGAAGATCCAACTTGCCGTCGCAGACGGCGTCGCGACCATCACCCTGGACGACCCGGAGACGCGGAACGCGCTCTCCGACCAGCTCCTCCGCGAGCTCCTGGACGCGCTCCAGGCGGTGAAGCACGATGACGACGCCCAGGTCCTCGTGCTGGCCTCCTCGCACGAGAAGGTGTTCTCGGCCGGCGGCAACCTCGGCGGCTTCGCCGCCGACGTCCCGATCGCGCACAAGTACCACGGCGTGAGCGCCTTCATCGACGTCTTCCGTGAGCTTGGCGAGCTGGGCAAGCCCTCGATCGTCGCCGCGTCGGGCCACGTCCTGGCCGGCTCGCTTGGGATCGCGCTGGCCTGCGACCTCATCGTCGCCAAGGACACCGCCGGCTTCGGCACACCAGAGATCAACGTCGGCCTCTTCCCGTTCATGATCATGGCGCTGATCTACCGGAACGTCCCCCGGAAAAAGACGACGGAGATGCTGCTGCTCGGCGAACGTCTGACGGCAGAGGAGGCGCGCGAAGCGGGGATCGTCAACAAGGTGGTCCCGACCGAGGAGTTCGACGCCGCGGTTGCCGAATGGGCGCAGAAGCTGGCTTCGAAGTCGCCGCTGGTCATGCGCTTGGGCAAGGACGCGATGTGGCGCCAGATGGACATGCCTTTGATGGACGCGCTCGACTACCTGCGCTCCCAGCTCACGATCGAGCTTGGGACCGAGGACGCGATCGAGGGCGTCACGGCGTTCTTTGAAAAGCGCGAGCCCAAATGGAAGGGGAGGTAGACGTGGCCACAGAGGAATCGACCGAGCACGCTGGAGAGGCCGCGGAGGCGCCCGCCGACACGGAGGCAGGCCAGGAGACCGGCATGCAATCGCTGGTCCGCGACCTCCACGACCGCCGCGAGAAGGCGAAGCTCGGCGGCGGCGCCGAGAAGATCGAAAAGCAGCACGCGAGCGGCAAGCTGACGGCGCGCGAGCGCCTCGACCTCCTCGTCGACGAGGGCACCTTCGTCGAGATGGGCATCCACGGCCGCCCGCACTTCTCCCAAAAAAGCATGGCGGGCAAGGAAGCTGCCGCGGACGGCGTGATCACCGGCTGGGGCGAGGTCGACGGGCGCACCGTCGCGATCGCCGCCTACGACTTCACAGTGATGGCCGGGTCGATGGGGATGACAGGCGAGCTCAAGGTCACCCGCCTGCGCGAGATCGCGCTGAAGCAGCGCATGCCCTTGATCTGGCTCCTCGACTCGGCCGGCGCGCGCATCCAGGAGGCAGCGGGGTCGCTCTTCGCCGGTTCGGGCCACCTCTTCCGCGAGGAGGTCGAGATGTCGGGCGTCGTCCCGATGGTCGCCGCAATGCTCGGCCCGTGCGCGGCGGGCACTGCGTACATCCCCGGCCTCTCCGACTTCGTGCCGATGGTCGTCGGCCAGGGCGCCATGGCCCTGGCGGGACCGCACCTGACAAAGGCCGTCACGGGCGAGGACATCTCGATGGAGGACCTGGGCGGCGCCAAGGTCCACTGCCGCAAGTCCGGCGTCGGCGACCTGGAGGTAAAGGACGACGCCGAGTGCATCGAGGCGGTCAAGACCTACCTCTCGTTCTTCCCGTCCAACTGCGAGCAGAAGCCGCCGCTCCGCGAGACGCAGGATCCGGACGATCGCATGTCGGAGAAGCTCCTCGACATCGTCCCCGAGTCGGCGCGACACCCCTACGACATGTATGAGGTGATCGCAGAGATCGTCGACGACGGAGAATGGTTCGACATCAAGCCGAAGTTCGCGAAGACGGTGATCACGTGTCTCGCGCGCTTTGGCGGCCAGCCGGTCGGGATCGTCGCGAGCCAGCCCAAGCAGCTCGCGGGCATCCTTGAGAACGACTCGGCCGACAAGGCGGCGCGCTTCGTGAACCTCTGCGACGCCTTCTCGATCCCGCTCGTCTTCCTCCAGGACGTACCCGGGTTCATGGTCGGCTCGAAGGTCGAGCACGCCGGGATCATCCGCCACGGGGCGAAGATGCTCTACGCGATCTCGCGGGCAACGGTGCCGAAGGTGACGGTGGTGATCCGCAAGGCCTACGGCGCGGGGTACTACGTGATGAACGGCAAGGCTTACGAGCCCGACCAGATCTACGCGTGGCCGTCGGCCGAGATTTCGGTGATGGGGGCTGAGGGCGCCGTGAACATCATCGGCCGCTCGGCGATCGAGGCATCCGACGATCCCGACGCGACGCGCGAGGCGATGCTGGAAGCCGTCCGCGAGCAGATCGACGTCTACATCGCCGCGGGCAACGCGATGATCGACGACGTCATCGACCCGCGCGAGACGCGCCCGCGGATCATCTCGGCGCTGCGGATGGCCAAGGACAAGAAGGTCGAGAGGCCCTGGAGAAAGCACGGAGTGATGCCCGTATGAGTTTCGTGACAACCATAAGAGGTGCCTGGCACCGTGCCTGGCACCGAGGAGGTCTTTGTGAGCACGTTTGACCAGCCCGTGATCATCAGCTGCTCGATCAGCGGCGCGATCGCGAACCGGGAGCAGTGCCCGGCGATCCCATACACGCCGGAGGAGTACGCGGCCGAAGCGCGGCGCGCCGTTGACGAGGGCGCCTCGCAGATCCACATCCACGCCCGGACGCCTGACGGCGTCCCTTCGTACGAGATCGAAGACTTCCGCGCGATCACGCAGGCGATCCTGGACGAGGTCGGCGACGTGATCATCAACTACTCGACCGGGGCGATAGGAGTGCCGGTCGAGAAGCGCCTCGCATATCTACGCGAGCTGACCCCTGACGTCGCCGCGCTCAACATGAGCTCGATGAACTACGCGAAGTACTCGAAGCGGCGCAAGGACTTCGTCTTCAAGGCCGTGTTCGAGAACTCGTTCGACCTGATCATCGAGTTCCTCAACGAGATGCGCGAGCTCGGGATCAAGCCGGAGCACGAGTGCTTCGACGCGGGGCACGTGGCGAACCTCGACCCGCTGATCGACATGGGCCTCGTGACCGAGCCGCACCAGATCTCGCTGGTCATGGGCGTCACCGGCGGCATCCGCCCGACCTCGAAGAACATCGGCTTCATGTCCGAGCAGATCCCGGGGGGCCCCGACCGCGGCGCCAACTGGCAGGTAATCGGGATCTCGCGCGACCAGTGGCGCCTCCTCGCCACTTCGCTCACGCTGGGTGGCAACGTCCGCGCCGGACTCGAGGACAACCTCTATATGCCCGACGGCGAGATGGCCCGCTCGAATGGCGATCTGATCGGCAAGGCGCGCCAGATGGCCGAAGACATCGGCCGGCGCGCCGCGACCGTTGCCGAGGCACGCGAGATGCTCGGGCTCGGCGAGAAGTCCCAGGCCCTTACGACAGCCGGAGCCGCTGCGTGATGCTGAGGCCGGGAACGCTTGAAGGCGTCACGGTCCTCGACCTCTCGCGCCTGCTGCCGGGCGGGTTCTGCTCGCTCCTCTTCGCGGACGCAGGCGCAGACGTCATCAAGGTCGAGGACACCGGCATGGGCGACTACATCCGCTGGGCGCCGCCGTACTACGGCGACGACGCGCAGCAGGCGCTCGGCACGCGCTCCTCGCTCTACCTCTCGCTCAACCGCGGCAAGCGCTCGATCCGCCTCGACCTCAAGTCAGACGGCGGGCGCGAGGCGCTACTGCGACTGGTGCGCGACGCCGACGTCGTCCTCGAGAGCTTCCGGCCCGGCGTGCTCGACCGCCTCGGCGTCGGATATGAGGCGCTCAAAGCCGAGAACCCGCGGATCATCTACTGCGCGATCACGGGCTACGGCCTCACCGGGCCGAACGTCTCGCGCGCAGGTCACGACACGAACTACCTTGCGCTCGGAGGTCTCCTCGGCCTGACAGGCGAGGCCGGTGACGCCCCCGTCTCGGCGGCGGGACAGATCGCCGACCTTGGCGGCGGCGGGCTCATGGCCGCCTGGTCGGTCCTAGCCGCGCTCTGGGAGCGCGAGCGGTCGGGCGAGGGGCAGCTCGTGGACGTCTCGATGACCGACGGCGCGCAAAGCTGGCTCGCGATGGTCGCCGCGGCCTACCTCGCCGACGGCAACGTTCCGAAGCGCGGGAGTGAGACCCTCAACGGCGGTTTCGCCTGCTACCGCCCGTACGAGTGCGCTGACGGCTGGGTCTCGGTCGGGGCGCTCGAGCCGAAGTTCTGGCAGGGGTTCTGCCGCGGCACCGAGCGCGACGATCTGCTTCAGCACCAGTTCGCGTCACCTGGCTCCGATGGCCACGCTCAGATCGCCGAGGTGTTCAAGACGAAGACGAAGGCGGAGTGGGCGGCCTTCAACGACGAGTTCGACTGTTGCATCGAGCCCGTGCTCGACCTGGACGAGGCGCTCTCGTCGGACCTCACGAAGGAGCGCGAGATGGTCGTCGAGCTCGAGCAGCCCGAGCTGGGCCCCGTGCGCCTGCTTGGCATGCCGGTCAAGTTCTCGCGCACGCCTGGTGACGCGACTCGCCCCGCGCCCGCACTGGGCGAGCACACGCGTGAGGTGCTCGAGACAGCCGGCTTCGAGGTCAGCGAGATCGACGAGCTGATCGAGTCGGGCGCTGCCGCGGGGCTAAGCGCCGAGGCAACCGGATCGTTCATGTCATGACGATTGGTGAGCGACGCAAGGCGCGAAAGAAGCATGTGCTGGTAGGTGCTTGATGGCCGCGCCCGCGAAAGAGCTCCTGAAGATCTCCGAGCTGGCGGAGCGCGCCGACGTGCCGGTCGCGACCGTGCGTCACTACCTGCGCGAGGGTCTGCTTCCGGAGCCGGTCAAGACGTCGAAGAACATGGCGTACTACGCGCCGGAGTTCGTCGAACGCATCCGGACGATCAAGCGACTCCAGGAAGAGCGGTTCATGCCGCTGCGTGTGATCAAGGAGGCGCTCCTTGCCGAGCGCACGCCGAAGGCCGAGATCCTCGATCGGTTCGACCTGCCCGCGCGCGCGCTCGACCGCCTTGCCGAGGTCGGCGTCCTGAGCCCCGACGCAACCGGCTACTCGCAGGCCGACGTGCGCATCATCGAGGCAGTCGCCGGCTTCCGCGCCGAGGGCTGGAACGAGACGACGGGCTTTGGCGCGCGCGACGTCGCGCGCCTGATGAACGGCCTCGCCCCCGTCGTGGAAGACGAGCTGGAGTTGATGGTCGAGCGCTTCTCGGCGCTCGATCCCGAAAAGGCCGCCGACCTCCTCGAGGGTGGCATGAGCCCCTTCCCGGACCTGATCGGCGCCCTCCACGCGAAGGCCCTCACGGACCAGTTCGAGCGCAAGCGCTCCGAGGGCGACTCGGCCGATTGACAAGCGGGGAACGCGGCGTTAGCTTCTCCCTGTGTGGGGGAACGCCGATCGGCCGAAGCGCGCATGGGGCATTGGATTTATCGCTGCGCTGAGCGCGGCGATCGCCCTGGGTGCCCTGGCCCTCGTCGGCTCGGCCGCTGCCAAGTCCCCGCGGGTGCCCACCTCGATCGAAATCGCCTGGGACACGGGGGAATCCTTCTCTGGCGAGGTCTCGTCGCCCCGGAAGGCCTGCATAAGGAAGCGGGAGATCACGCTCCTTTACTTCGAATCCGAGGAAGACGATTCCGGAGCCGAGGTCGAGGACGCCACTACGTCCAAGTTCGGCCAGTGGAACATCACGTACCCGCCACCACCGGCAGGCGGCGTCTACCGCGCGGCGGTAGCGAAGCGAAAGATCGAGGTCAGGGGAGACCTGGTCACGTGTAAGAAGGCCATCTCGGCTCCCGTGACGGTGGGTTCTGCGCAGGTTGAGCTCTCTGTCAACAAGACCGGCGCAGGGTCGGGCACCGTCATATCCCAACCGTCGGGCATCGACTGCGGCTCATCCTGCACTGCACTCTTCGACTACGGGCAGATGGTGACCTTGCAGGCGTCAGCCGACGCGGGGTCGGTATTCGTGGGCTGGTCGGGGGAGGGATGCGCTGGCACATCAGATTGCCAAATGACGATGGACCAAGTGCGCGGAGTCACCGCGACCTTTGTGATCGACTAGCTCTCGTCAGCCCAGGACCAGCTCCGCGGCGGTCCTCAGCAGCCCGATGTCGCCGCCGATAAGGATCGTGGTCACGAACGAGTCGCGCCACGCGTCCAGGTCGTGGCGGATCTTGTCCTCCGGCCCGATCAGCGACATCTGGTCGATCAGCTCGAACGGGATCGCGGCGGCGGCCTCGTCCTTCCTGCCGTCCAGGTAGAGGTTCTGGACCTCTTCGACCATGTCGCCATAGCCCATGCGGATCGGGACATTCGCGTGGAAGTTCGTCTTCTTCGCACCCATGCCGCCGAAGTAGAGGGCGTAGTAGTGCCGTAGCGCGTAGGCAGCGCCTTCGACGTCGTCGGAAACGATCATCGGCACCATCGCCGCCACTTCGAAGTCCTCGGCTGTCCGTCTGGCGTTCTCGCGGGCGAAGCCCTCGGACAGTGCGTCGTTGTAGAGCTGGAGATGCTCGGGCTCGGGCGAGAGCAGCATGGCCATCCAGCCGTCGCAGAGCTCGGCGCCCATCGCGACGTTCTTCGGCCCCTCGGCGGCGAGGAAGATCGGTATGTCTTCGCGGAGCGGGTGAATCGAGGACTTGAGCGGCTTGCCGAGACCGGTGCCGCCGGGCATGGGCAGGGGGTAAGCGGGGCCGTCGTTGGTCACCGGCCCTTCGCGCCGCCAGATGTCGCGGAGGATGCCGATGTACTCGCGGGTGCGGGCGAGCGGCTTCGCGAATGGCATTCCATACCAGCCCTCGACCACCTGCGGCCCAGAGGCCCCGATGCCCAGGATGAAGCGGCCGCCCGATAGATGGTCGAGCGTCATCGCCGCCATCGCGGTCGCTGCCGGCTGGCGCGCCGAGAGCTGCACGATCCCGGTGCCCAGGCGGACGTTCTTCGTCTGCGACCCCCACCACGCGAGCGGGGTCAGGCAGTCCGAGCCGTAGGCCTCCGCCGTCCAGATCGAGTCGACGCCAAGAGAGTCGGCGGCCACGATCGCTTCGGACACGCCAGGCGGCGGCCCCTTGGCCCAGTAGCCGGTGTTGTATCCGAGCTTGAGGTCGCCCATCGCGCGGCGCGGATGCTATTCGGAGCGGCTACGCGCCGGGGGTCATAGTGATCGCGTAAGTGACGAAGCAGAAGCCCAGGCCGGGGCCTTGGTTCAAAGCGGTGAGCCCCGCCGTGCCCGCCATCACCCCGCTGGGCCCATACGCGTAAAAGGTGAGCGGCGGCGACGTGTCGTACGGGACGCCTTGCTCCGGGTCGGTTTCCGTGATCATGGTGATGGTCTCGCCGGGGTCGACGTCGGAATCGGTGATGACCGTGTCGCCGCGAGCGCCCAGGATCACGTTGGCGTCGAGGCCAGTTTCGAAGTCGATGGTGCCGCTGAGGTTGCCACCACAGGTGCCGATCACCTTGAGGTCGCCCAGCTGGCAAATGACCTCCGATGACTCGACCAGGATCTGTCCGCTGCACGACCGCGTGCCATCTAGGGTGTCTGCGTCCAACCCGTCAAGCGTGCTTTCGTCGATGTCCGCACCCGTGACGTCGTCGTCGCGGACGTCCACCGACTTCACCTGCCCGTCCTTGATGTGTTTCGACTTGATCGAGTTCGCGTCGAGCGCCCAAGCCGTCCCTACCCCCAGCGCGAAGAACAGAGCGATGTAGGCGACAACATTCGACCGCAGGTGCCTAACGAAGCCACTCCCCATACAGGGCACACTAAACCAACGGAAAAGGTCAGGAGGTTGCGCTAGCCGCCGTTCGCTGTGTCATCGGGGATCGGCAGCTCCGCGAGAAACTCGCCCAGGGGCTCAAGGTCGTCGGGAGGGGGGGAGGCGTCGTCGTAGGTGACCTCGCCGCCGCCGTAGGCGTACGTGTATTCGAAGCAGTCGGCGCAGGCGCTTTCGCCAGGGTCGGTGAGAGACGAGATCGGCACCTCTTCAAGGATCGAGCGGAGCTCGTCTATCTCTTCGTCGGAGAGCTTGAACACGCCCGCGTCGGCCGGCTCGGCAGAGTTCGTCGTAGACACTGTTGCCGTGCCGTCCGCATCGATTGAAAGCTCGTAGACCGAGAACGCGATCCCGCCCGCGCGCGAGTACTCGAGAAGCGTGCCCTCATCAGGCAGCTGGGGCTCGGGCTCGTCATCGCCGCCGCAACCGGCGATAAGCGCCGCAGCCACAAGGATCGCGATGAGGTTCATGCCATCAATACGGCCGGCGGAGCGATTCATCACGAATACGATCCCAGCCATGTCGAACGGATGGGGCGACGAGGAGCGGTCCGGGCGCTTCGCGGCGTTACTCGCGATCGGCGGTGCGGCGACGGCCCTGCTCGCGGTCCTCTTCGCGGCGGCCACCGGAGAGCCGTATCTCGAGGCGGACGGCGTGAACCCCTGGATCGTCGTCTTCGCCGCAGGCCTGATGGCCGCGCTGATCGCTTTCCCGTTCGGCTTCGAGGTGCGCCTTCGTGAGCGCTACCCCGACCGCGACAAGCGCTGGGAGGCGTCGCTGGTCGTCTGGGGCCTGGTCGCCGGCGCGCTCCTCGCGACCGGCCTCGTGGCGGGCTTCGACACGGGAACGCTCGGAGGCGCACTCGGCCTGATCCTCGTAATCGAATCCGCCTTGGTCGTCGGAACGGTTGCTGTCTGGCTTCTGAGCGGCGGGTAGCGGTCCCGCCGGCCTGCTAGAGGTGGAACTGGATGGTGTAGTCGACGGCCTCGCTCGCGATCCCCTTCGAGCAAGTCTTCGAGACCCGGAAGTAGATGTCGGTGTCATCCGAATAGGAACCAGATCCACCGCTGACATTCCCAGTGCTGCTACCGCTGATGTCAATGGTGTGGCTGCCTTGATCGGTCACCATCATGAGCCTGTAACAGGAGACGTTGATGCCTCCAGTAGTCGTGAAGGTCACGTTGAAGTCGTTGCTGCAGACGCCGCCGTCGGCTCGCACCCTGTAGTGGTTGGGCGCGGCGCCGGCGGTGGTGTCGAAACCGGCCACGGCGGGACTGTGCGTCCTCGTGTCGGAGAGCAACTTGCCGGTGACGGTGGTTGCGGAGGGGCCGTCGAGGCAACTCTTTGAGCCGAGGAATGTCGCGGTCTCGTCGGTGTGTCCGGCGTGCGCCTGAAGTTGCTCGCAACCATCGCCGGTCGCATCGTTGACGTCGTAATTCTCGCCGTGGCAACTCATGACGTAGCTCTCATCAACCGTCAGCACCGTGACGAGCGCCGTTCCGGTAGCGCCGCTCAACGTGGCCGTCACCATCCCGGGTCCGGGGCTCGCATTTCCGCAGGCGTTCGCAGCGCATGAACCTGTCGGCAACGAGAAGGTCGCGGTGTCGGTCACGTCACCGAGGCTGTTTTCGTATTCGTCGCGGCCTTCGGCGCTGAAAGAGCGTGTTACCGGCGGCGCGCCTGGGGCTAACGCGAAGTCCGCGGTCAGCGAGACCGGCACTGCGGGCGACAGTGACTCGCCCTGGGGGAGCACGTCCAGGTGGTGCAGATCACCTGGGGCAACTTCGATGACACGCTCGCCCGTTGCGCTTGGGCGGGCCGGGTCTGCGGCGCTCACCGTCTGGCTACCCGCCGTGCGCATCTCGACCGAGAACTGATGGCGGCCGGCGTCGCTCCTCCGGAAGCGGTAGTCGGGAGGCAGCACCGCCTGCAGATCACTGCTCTCGAAGCCGACCTTCCCCTTGTAGGAGCGGAGGCGCTTGCCCTTTCGCTGAGCAATCAGAGTGATGCCCTCGGCGAAGCCAGACTGGGTGCTGGAGGACGCTTTGAGCTTGAATGACTGGACCGCGGGCCCGTCGGCGGTCGCATGGGGTGCCGTCAGCAGGACGCCTGCGAGACAGGCCACGAGAATTGACAGCGCGCGCGTCCGCCGTTCCCCCATAGGTCGACGGTACTCCCCGTCAGAATGCCTGTCAACACGCTCGTCAGGCGGTTGCCATCGCGGCGAGTCCCTCGTCGCGGCTGATTACTGGCACATAGCCCAGTTCCGAGCGGCCTTCGAGTCGTCCAGCGTGCACTCCTGGCTCGCCACCCAGAGCGCGAAGCGGGTAAGCGGCGGCTCGCCTTTGAGCGGCAGGACACGCCACGCGAGCTCGGCTCCGCGCGCGACGACCGCCGCGATCGGGGCCGGCACGGAACGCTCCGGCGGCTTGACGTCCGCGGTGCGGAGCATCGCCGAGATGAACTCGCGGAACTCCACGTCGCCGTCGTCGAGGACGAAGTAGGCCTCGCCCGGGCTTCCTCGCTCAGCGGCGAGCAGGAGGCCTTCGACAACGTTTAGGACGTGGGTCGTCGAGGTGAGGTGGTCGCCACCGGAGATCCAAGCGAACTTGCCAGCCTCTGTCGCCTCGGCAATCGCGGGGAGGAGGGTTGTGTCGCCGACGCCCCAGACAAAGCGCGGGCGTAGGACGACGGCGTCGAACGCGTCGTCGCTTGCGTCGCGAACGAGTTGCTCCGCCTGCGCTTTGGTCGCCGAATAGGGAGCCGCCGAGTCGGGCTGAAGCGGGAGGGTCTCGTCCCCCTTCACCACCGGTTCGCCCGCCAGGATTGCAGCCTCGGTCCCACAGTGGACGAACCTCTTCACCCCTGCCGCGCGGCTTGCGTCCAGCGCGTTTCGAGTGCCGTCGACGTTGCCCTTGACGAAGTCCTCCCACTTGCCCCATTGCTCCACGTGCGCGGCAAGGTGGAAGGTGACGTCGCAACCCCTCGCGGCTTCGGTCATGGCGTCCACATCGCCCAAGTCGCCGCGAGCGGCCTTCGCGCCCAGAACCTCGACGGCCGCGGCGGAGCGATTGGAGCGAGCGAGCGCGGTCACCTCACAGCCACCTGCGACGAGGCGCCGGATCAAGGCCCCGCCGATAAAGCCGGAGCCGCCGGTGACGAAGGCCGTGCGGGGAATTGCGGTCACGGCGGCAAGCGTAGTTCCCTGCTTGGACCAGTCCTATAATCCCGATTGACCCGTCAGTCAATGCGCGCCGCCGTGATCCAAATCAACTCGGACTCCGACGTTGCCTCGAATCTCGAGCGCGCGGAGAAGCTCGTCCGCGCCGCTGCTTCCGACGGCGCTGAGCTCGTCTGCCTGCCCGAGAAGTGGGCGCTGCTCGGGCCCGGCGAGGTCATCGCCAGTGAGGCGGAGCCCCTGGACGGGCCGATTGTGAGCGCGGCAGCCGCCTGGGCTCTGGAGCTTGGCATCCACCTCTGCGCGGGGAGCGTCCCCGAGGACCCGGGCGACGGCGGCAAGCCGTACAACACATCCGTCCTCATCGACTCCGACGGGGAGATCACGGCGACCTACCGAAAGCTCCACATGTTCGACGTCGAGGTCGATGGCACCGAATACCGGGAGTCCGAGCACGAGCGTGCCGGCGAGCAGCTCGCCACCGCGACCGCCGGCGAGCTCGAGCTGGGCCTCACAGTCTGTTACGACCTTCGCTTCCCCGAACTCTTTCGCATCCTCGCCCTTCGCGGCGCGACCGCGTTCACCGTCCCGGCCGCCTTCACCGCCGTGACCGGCCGCGCCCATTGGGAGATCCTTCTGCGCGCGCGGGCGGTCGAGAACTCGGCGTTCGTGATCGCCGCGGGCCAGGTCGGCAAGGCGGAACCGCACTACGAGTCGTGGGGCCACTCGATGCTGGTGGACCCGTGGGGCAGGGTCCTCGCGGCGGTCGAAGACGGCGAGGGCCAAGCGTGTGCCGACCTCGATCTCGCCGAGCTCAGGCGGGTTCGGGAGTCCCTGCCCTCCCTCGCCAACCGCCGCGCTGACGCCTACGAGTGGCCTGTGGAGGCTCCTGTCTGATGGCACGGGCCGCCGCCGCCACCGATCGCCGCCGCCAGATCCTGGACGCCGCCATCCGGGTCTTTGCGCGCGAGGGCTACCACTCTTGCCGGGTCTCCGACATCGCTGACGAGGCAGGGGTCGCCTACGGGCTCGTCTATCACTACTTCCGCTCGAAGGACGAGGTGATGAACGAGCTCTTCACCGAGCGCTGGTCGCTGCTTCTGGCCGCGATCGACGAGGTGGACCGCGGCGACGGATCGGGCCGGGAGAAGCTCGATGCCGTTGCAGGCTTCATCATCGACTCGTACCGGCACGACCCCGAGCTGATGCAGGTGATCATCGTCGAGGTCACGCGGGCGGCGAATTCGTTCGGCCGCACCCACCTGCCCGAGATCAACAAGGCGTACGAGGCGATCGAGAAGATCATCACCGACGCTCAGAAGGCCGGAACGTTCCGGCCGGAGGTCGATCCGCGCCTGGCCTCCATGTTCTTCTACGGAGGGATCGAGCAACTTCTCTCCGGTTGGGTCTTCGAGCTGATCCCGGCCGGCGACGGAGATTTCGATCGGGCGAGGGAGACGCTGGTCGACTCGATGTGCGGCGGCCTCGAGTCGCGGTAGCCCATCGGATCGGTCAGGCTGCTTTACTCCCGCCCGAACCGGGAAGGTAAGCCCTTATGGACAACGACATCGTCAAGAGACTCACGTGGACCGGCCTCATTGCCGCGTTCGGCGCGCTGGCGAGCATCGCCGCGGCGCGAGTTGCCGCAGTCGTCTACCGGCAGATCTTCGACGAGGATCCGCCCGAGTGAGCGACGCCCCCGGTTCAGACCCGCGCGATCCGCGCTCGGTGGCCGAGATGGCCATCGATGTCTCGGAGCGAGTCTCCTACCTCGTTCGTGAGGAGGTCGAGCTCGCAAAGGCCGAGGTCACCGAGAAGGTCACGAGCCTCGTCAAGGGCTCGGTGGTCGGCATCGCCGCCGGCGTCTTTGTCCTCATGGGCCTCGCGATGTTCATGCATGCGTTCGCCTGGCTTCTGAACGACCTTTTCTTCGAGAACAACGTCTGGCTCGGCTTCTTGTTAGAGGCCATCATGTGGTTCGTAGTAGCCGCAATCGCCGGCCTCATCGCCTATCGCTCCATGAAAGCCGGTGCTCCCCCAGTGCCAGCCATGGCAATCGAGGAGGGCAAGGAGATCCGGGAAGCGCTTCAGGCAGGATCGGACAATGACTGACGAACTGGTCCCACGCCCGCCGGCAGGTGTCGAGCCGGCCCAGCGCCCGCGCCCGGCGCCCGGCACCCGTTCGGCCAAGGAGATCCGCAACGACATCGTGCGCGAGCGCGAGGAGCTCGGCAAGTCCGTCGAGGCCCTGCGCGGCCGCGTCGGCGAGCTCACGGACTGGCGCCGCCAGGTCCGCGAGCACAAGCGCGAGCTCGCGATCGGCGCCGCCGTAGTTGGCTTCGCGGTCGGCGGCTTCCTGGCGCTGCGCCGCCGTTAGCGACTAGCCGAGCAGCTTCGGGTCCACGCCGCCGACGCCCAGCAGCCCCGGGCCGATGTGCGCGCCGATAACCGGACCGATCTCGGAGACGAAGACGGGGTCATCGCCGAAGATCTGGCGGCATTCGTCCACCAGGTGGCGAGCCGTCTCGTGGTCGTGGATGTGCTGGACGACCCAGGCGGTCGCACCGGACTCGTAGCGCTCGCGGCCGAACTCGACCATGCGCTCGAAAGCGCGCCGGCGGGTGCGAACGCGCTCGACCGGGGTGATCTCCTCTTCGAGCGTGAGGATCGGCTTGATCTGAAGCGCGGAGCCCATCCAGGCCTGCGCGGCACCGATGCGCCCGCCCTTTCGGAGGTACTCGAGGGTGTCGATCGCGAACCACATCTTCAGTCCGTCCCGGCAACGGTCGCCCGCGGCCAGCGCATCTGCGCCGCTGGCACCGGCGTTGGCGGCGCGCGCGGCCGCAATCGCGACGAAGGCCGCGCCGCCGCACGCCGACCGCGAGTCATAGACGTGAATGCGCTCGCCGCCCTTGCCCTCGTCGATCAGCGCCTGACGAGCGAGGTTGGCCGACTCGTACGTGCCGGAGATCCCGGCCGAGAGGTGGATCGAGACGATCTCGCCGCCGTTGGCCAAGAGCGGCTCGTAGACCGCGGTGAAGTCGCCGACGGAAGGCTGCGAGGTGGTCGCTCCGCCAGAGCTCCTGCGGAGACGCTCGTAGAAATCGTTGTACTCGTCTGCCTCGATCTCGCTCTCGCGCTTCTCGACCCCGTCGAGAGTCACGTAGAGGCTGATCCGGTGGATCCCGAGCTCCGCGATCGTTTCGTCCGGCAGGTACGCGGTCGTATCTACGACCACCGAGGTGCCGGCGTCGGCTGTTGAGGCATTCATGCAGGCATCGGTCTATCAGGTCGTCCCTACGATGGGCCTATGGGGAAGACCCTGGTCACCGGAGCAACCGGCTTCATCGGTTCACACGTCACTCGCGCACTCGCCAAGAGGGGCGACGAGCTTCGCCTGCTCACCCGCCGCAAGAGCGACATCGACCTTCTCTCGGACCTCGAGTTCGAGCGGGCGATCGGCGACGTGACCGACCGCCGCGCCGTCCGGCGGGCGATGACGGACGTCGAACGCGTCTTCCACATCGCCGGGCGGACTTCGCTGCGCAGCCAGGATCGCGATGCGGTCTGGGACACAAACGTGCGCGGGACGCGGATCGTGTTGGAGTCGGCGCTCGAGGCTGAAGTGGAGCGTGTCGTCCTCACGTCGTCGGTCGCCGCGGTCGGGGTCGGCAAGAAGCCGAAGCCGGTCGACGAGACGGCGACCTTCGATATCGGGCACCTCGGGATCACGTACGTGAACTCGAAGCACGAGGCAGAGGTGGAGGCGCTGCGGCTCGTCGCGCGCGGGTTGCCGGTGACGATCGTGAACCCTTCCTTCGTTCTGGGCCCCGACGCGCCCCGCGGAAGCTCGATGGAGCTTGTGAGGCGCTTTATCCAGAAGCGGATCCCGGCGTATGTCGACGGCGGGCTCAACATCGTGGACGTCCGGGATGTGGCCAAAGGGCACCTGCTCGCCGACAAGAAAGGCGAGGTCGGCGAGCGCTACATCCTCTCGGGCAGAAACTTCACGCTCGACCGCCTCTTCGCGGACCTGGCCCGGATCTCCGGCGTCGACTCGCCCCGGCTGAAGCTTCCGGGCTCCGCGCTCCTGGGCATGCTTCAAGCGGGCGACCGCCTGCCGCTGCCGGTCGCGATGCCGACCTCGCCTGACGAGGTTCGCTCGGCCATGCTCTGGTGGTGCTACCGCAATACCCGCGCGAAGTCGGAGCTGGGCTTCAAGGCGCGCCCGCACGAAGAGACGCTCCAGGACGCCGTGACCTGGCAGCGCGCGCAGATCGCGGGCGGAAAGACATGAGCGACAAGAAGGCAGAGGTCGTCCTCTACCGCTGTCCGACGCCCACGAACTTCCTGTGTCCGTGCGGGGCTGCCGCCCGCAAGCTCAAGCGTGCAGGCGTCGAATACCGCACCGAGCGCGTTCCCTACAGCCGCAAGTCCCGGCCCGAGATCGAGGAGCTGACGGGGCAGGGCCGCGTGCCTGTACTGGTGGACTCGGAGGAGATCGTTTACGACTCGAAGCGGATCGCCGAATACCTCGACTGGAAGCGCGGCCAACCCGGCAAATCTGCGCGCTCTTGAGCCCCGCCCGTTGGGGCTATACAATATGAAGCGATGGATGCCCCTGAAGCAGCAGTGACGCTTACCGACTCGGCGCTTGTGAAGATCCGCGAGCTCACCGTGTCGAACGAGAACGCCGAAGAGCAGGCGCTTCGCGTCGCCGTGCGCGGCGGCGGCTGCTCGGGCTTCCAGTACTCCCTCGCCCTCGACAAGCAGAAGGATGACGACCACGTCTTCGAGCACGAAGGCATCTCGGTCCTCGTCGACAAGGTTTCGATGCAGTTCGTCTTCGGCTCCGAGGTCGACTACGTCGATGGGCTCCAGGGCGCCGGCTTCACGGTGAACAACCCGAACGTTGTCGCGGCTTGCGGCTGCGGCTCTTCGTTCCAGGTCCGCGAAGACGCGCCCGGCGCGGCCGCACCCGCTTAGGCCCCCGGACCGCCTCGCCGCATGGCCGTCGTACAGGCCTCCGGCCTCACCAAGTTCATCGGTGAGCGCCAGCTCCTGCAAGACGTTTCGTTCCGGCTCGAGCGGGGCGGACGCCTCGCGCTCTCAGGCCGCAACGGCTCGGGCAAGACGACGCTCCTTCGCGTCCTCGCCGGCGAGGCGTCCGCGGATTCGGGCCGCGTCTCGCTTGCCAAGGGCGCCCGCGTCGTGCTCCACGACCAGCGCCCTCCCCGCGACCTTGCGCTGACGCTCGGCGACTACGTCGTGGGCGGTCTCGGCTGGGTGTTGGAGATCGAGCGGACCCTCGCAAGCCTCGAGGAACGGATGGCCTCGGAAGCGGACGAGGCCACGCTTGCCGCGTACGCCGAGGCGCAGGCTCGCTTTGAGATTGCGGGCGGCTACCGCTGGCGCGACGAGGCGCGCGAGACGGTGCGCGGGCTCGGGTTCGGCCTTCCTGATCTGGATCGCGACCTATCGACCTTCTCAGGCGGCGAGTTGACGCGCGCGTCTCTCGCTCGCGCGCTTGCAGCGAAGCCGGATCTCCTTCTGCTCGACGAGCCGACCAACCACCTCGACATCGCTTCGCTGGAGTGGCTCGAGCGGATGCTGATCGAAATGGACGCAGCGGTGATCCTGGTCGCTCACGACCGCTGGTTCCTGGAGTCCGTGGGCAACTCCGTGCTCGAGCTGGGCGAGGGGCGCCCCAAGTTCTTCTCTGGCCCGTGGCACGAATGGCGGATCGAGAAGGCGCGCCGCGAGCTGTTCCTCGAGCGCGATGCGAAACGCCGCGAGGCGGACATCGCCCGCCTGGAGCGATTCGTTGAGCGCTTCCGCGCTAAGAACACGCTGGCGACGCGGGCCAAGTCGAAGCAGAAGCAGATCGACCGCATCAAGCGCGGCGCGCCCCAGCGGGACCCGTCGGCCTCGAAGTCGCTCGCCTTTTCGTTCGGGCAGGCGCAGCGCTCGGGCAAGGTGGTGCTGGCGATGGAGGGCGCGACCATCGACGCCGGCTCGAAGCGGCTCTTCGAGGACGCCGAGATATGGGTCGAGGCAGGCGAGCACGTCTGCCTGATCGGCCACAACGGCTCGGGCAAGTCCACCCTGATCTCGGTGCTCGTCGGCGAGCGCGAGCCGGTCTCCGGGCGGGTGAAGGTGGGTCACAACGTCGAGCTCGGGCACCTGCGCCAGCACGCAGAGGTCCCGCCTGACCCCGGGCTGACGGTCCTCGCGCACGCGCAGCGCTCCACCGGCCTCTCCGAGGCGAAAACTCGCGGCCTGCTCGGGCAGTTCCTCTTCTCGGGCGACGACGTCACCAAGCTCGTCACCCAGCTCTCGGGCGGGGAAGCGCAACGACTCTCGCTTGCGCTCCTCGTCTCATCCGAGACCAACGTCCTCATCCTCGACGAGCCGACCAACCACCTGGACCTCGAGAGCCGAGAGGCACTCGAGGACGCGCTCGCCCGATTCACGGGTTCGCTCCTCCTGGTCTCGCACGACCGCGCGATGCTCGAAGCCGTCGGCACCCGCACCGTCGCGGTCGAGGACCACAAGCTCCGCGTCTTCAACGGCGGCTGGTCCGAATACCGCGAACGCGAGGCCGAACAGGCCGAGAAAGAGCGCTTGGTGCCAGGCACGGTGCCTGGCACCGGGGTAGAGGCTCCGCGTGGCAAGGAGGCTCGGCGCGCTCGCGCTCAGGAGCGCGCAGCCGTTGCGGATGTCCGCAAGCTCGAGAACGAGATCGAGGCAGCCGAGAAGGCGCTGCGCGAGCTCGAGGAGGAGCTGTCGGATCCCGCCGCCTGGTCCGATCCGCGCACGTCGGCGAAGTCGACCCGCCGGCACGACGCCGCCAAGGAGACCCTGCGGAAGCTCAACGAGCGTTGGGAAGCTGCGCTTGAGCCGTAGCTGGGCGAATCCCCTAGCTCGAAGCCTTCGCTCCGATCAGGAGCGCCAGTTGGCGCGACTGCACCACGAGGGTTCCGTCCGGGGTCCACAGCTCCCCGTCCTCGTCGAAGAAGCCGTCGCGGACGAGGCGGTTGCGAAAGCGGCCGAGCAGCAGTTGATCGGGGAGAGGCAGCGAGACGCGGAAGTGGACAGTCAGGTCGATCGTGGGCGCGGCGGCGAACTCGGATAGGCGCGGCCACGGTGCGGGGAACCAAGCATCGGCAAGCACAGCGAGCGACAGCGCGTCCAGCGGGCGCTCCTCGATCAGGCCCATCCAGCCGCCGACTTCGCCGCTCGACCCACCCGAGAACGGCGGCTCGCCGAAGCGCGGCTGCATCGTGATCCGCTGCGCGAAGTCCGGTGGGGGACTGCCTTTGCGAGGGCCGACGCTGATCGGCTCACGACCTTGCGGTGGCTCCACTTCGGGCATGCGCTCGGTGTCCTCGAGTTGCGGTCCTTCCCAAGGCGGCGAGTAGGCAGCAAGCGCCATGCCGATCAGCTTTTCCCCCTGGGAGAGGCGTCCGCTGATGGTCGTGAGGGAGCGGCCGGTGCGCTGCACCTGGGCATAGACCTTTACGGGCCCGGGCTCCGGCGGGCGCATGAAGTGCATAGTCGCGGAGCGGGCCGAACGGTTCGGATCTCCGATCGCGAGCTCGAACCCCCGCATCATGATCGCCATCACGTATCCGCCCAGCGGCCCCCGCGGCGTCGCCCATCCGTCGACGATCGCGCCATCCCAGACACCCTCGCCGGCCGGGGCGAGCGCGGTTGCTTCATCGAATGCGTAATCGCTCATCGGGCGCGGGACGATATCCGCGTGCCGTGCAGATTCGCGCGCGAGGCGGGCATAGCCCGCCTCGGAGGGACAGGATTCATCCTGTCCCTCGGGCAGCGCAGTGAGCTAACCCAGCTGCATCGGCGGGCTCGTCTGCGAGCCGCCGGGAAGGATGCGTTCCGCCTCGGGGATGTCGGCGTCGGTGTCCTCGACTCCGAGCAGCTGGGCGAGCTCTCCCGAGTCGAGCATCTCCTCGACGATGTCGCAGCCGCCGACCAGCTCGCCGTTGGCGTAGAGCTGGGGGAAGGTCGGCCAGTCGGAGATCTCCTGCGTCACCTCGCGAAGCGGCTGGAGAGCGGGCAGCACGTCGATCGCGCCGTACTCGACCTCGAGCGCCTCAAGCACCTGGACGACGCGCTGCGAGAAACCGCACCGCGGCGCCTCGGGCGTGCCCTTCATGAAGAGCAGGACCCGGTTGTCGGCCAGGATCTGCTCGACCTGCGCCTTGAGCTCTGGATCAGCAGCCATGAGTCGAGGGTACCGAAGGCTTCAGCCGGGAACGGAGGTCTGAATCGAAAGCGCGTGAATCGTGCCGTCGTCGAAACGCGAGCGGACAGCGGCGCGCACCAGGCGGTGCTGGTCGATCCGGCTGAGGCCGTTGAACTCGGCGGAGCTGACGACCGCGCGCAGGTGGTCGCCGCCGCCCTCGTCCAGCACCTCGACCTCGGCGCCCGGGAGGGCGGCACGGATCATCTCGGTTATCTCGTCGAGGTCAGCCATCGGCGCTGACTCTAGCTTCGCAACCAGCGGTCTAGAAGGTCCCCTTGACCGCCGTGAAACCGATCCCGAACGACAGCGCGTCATTCTCTCCGTCTTGGCCGGGCTGGCCGTTCGCCTTTTCCAAATCCAGATCGGGTGCGAGGAGGCTTTGGATTAAGGAGTTTTCGCGTACCTCGTCCGCAGAGACGACCAGGTCGTCGTTCTCGTCGAACAGGTTCTGCACGGTCTTGCCCTGCGAATCGGCCACGCAGCTTGACGGCGAGGGACCCGGGCAGTCTCGAGCCACCAGCGCCGAAAACAGCTCGGCGAACGCGGGAATCAGTTGGAGGTCGATCTCATTCGTCCTGAGTCCGCCGTTGATCCGGCCGGCCGAGCAGCTGGATTTGTCGCAGGTCGCAAAGACCTTCGCCGCAACCAGGTCGAGGGCGAAGAGTCCGGAGCCCAGGTCGAGCTGAACCGGAATCCCCCCGGCGCCGGTCGAGACCTTGTTGTTCTTGATCTTCGCGGGCAGGCGCGATGAGATCGGAGCCGAGTCGTCGATCGTGAACGAGCCTGATCCCGAGAAGTCGGGCGCGGGGGCCGGGTCCGCATACAGGACCTGCCAGCTCGCGTCCTTGGTCTTGGAGAAAGTGGGCGTCTTGAGGGAATGCAGCATCAGCAGGTCGCCGTCTGCGACGGCGGCGTCCAGGGCGCCCGGCATGTCCAGCCCCTGCGATGCGAGGTTCGCGAAGACCTGGCCGAGCTGGTTGTCGCGCGCACCATCGCGATTGAAATCCCGGCCGTAGTCGCGCGCCTCCGTATTGGTGACCGGGAGCATCAATGCTGAGGAGACGTATCCGTATTTCTTTGCCTTCGCGGACAGCGCGGTCGAGCTCATCGCGAGGCCGACCGCGAGAGCGAGAGCGACGATTGCTGCCGCGATCGCACGCGGCTGAAAAGTCCTTCTGGCGTCCTGCATGGATGAGTTCCTCCCAACTCTCATCGATTACCGGCCGATCGTACACCTCCCCGACATCGCATGCGACGGTTTGAAATCTACGCCTATGTGCCGGCTCGCGCCGCTTCGAGCATCTCTTCGACGGTCGCGAACTTCACGCGAGGCCGGCCGAGCGGCTCGCCTCGAGCGACCTCGGCGCGGTCGATTGCCTGCCAGCCGCCAAATGAGACGAAGTCGGGCACGCGCTCTGAGACGAGTGCCGCGATCGTCTCCGGCGAAGTGTCATCCGCAGGTTCCGGGATACGCTCGGCGGCGAGGTCCTCCAGGATGCTGGTGACGGTGTCGAGCGCGTCCTTCTTGTTCGTTCCGATCACGCCGCTGGGTCCGCGCTTGATCCAGCCAACCACGTACTGGCCGGGGACCTGGTTGCCTGTCTCAGGGTCTACGACCCGTCCGCTCTCGTTCGGGATGACGCCACCCGAGTCGTCAAACGGCAAGCCTTCCAACCCGATGCCCTTGTAGCCAATCGACCGCAGCACCAGTCCGCACTCGATCTCCTCGCGTTCGCCCGTGTCGACTGCGCGGACTGCGCCGTTATCGCCCTCCTGCAGCTCGTTCTTGCCGATGACGATCGACTCGACCTTGCCGTCACCCTTGATCTCGACGGGGGAGGCGAGGAAGCGCAGGATGATCCGCCGGCGTTTGCCTTCGGGCTCGCGGCTTGCGAAGTCCGTGAAGATCTCGACGTTCCGCTTGTTGGTCGGCTCGGCATCGTCGGACTCGATCCATGCGCGGCTGAGCTCGTCAAGGTCGACATCGGCCTGGTCGATGACAATGTCGGCATCGACCATCTCGCCTAGCTCGCGCACCTCCGGGTTGGTGAAAGCGGCCTGGGCCGGCCCGCGCCTGCCGAGCACGACGATCTCCTCGATGTTCGAGTCGGCGAGAGCGTCGATGGCATGATCCGCGGTGTCAGTCTCCTCGAGTTCCGCACGGGTCAGCGCCAGCATGCGGGCAACGTCCGCAGCGACGTTCCCGTTCCCGATCACGACCGCGCGCTTGGCCGTGAGGTCGAACTCGTGGCCGGCGAAATCCGGGTGGGCGTTGTACCACGCGACGAACTCGGTGGCCGCGTGGCTTCCCTGGAAATGCTCGCCCTCGATTCCGAGCGATCGATCCGTCGCTGAGCCGTATGCGTAGATGACCGCGTGGTAGCGGTCGGCGAGCTCCAGCGCGGTGATCTCACGACCGATGTGCACGTTCCCGAAGAAGCGGAAGCCCGGGCGGGCTGCGGTCTTCTCATAGACGCGAATGACCGACTTGATCTTCGGGTGGTCGGGTGCGACACCCGCTCGAACCAGGCCGTACGGGGTCGGCAGGCGATCGAACATGTCCACCTCGATGGAGTGCTCCTCCTGCTTCAGGAGGTGCTCCGCCGCATAGAAGCCGGCCGGCCCGGAGCCGACGATCGCAACCCGGAGCGGGTTATCCGCGGTACCTACCTGTGACATTCTCAGTCTCCGAAAACGCCCGCGTGGGCCGAGGCGGCGGTGCCGTCCAGGGCGTCAAGCGCCCGCCCGACCGACATCGAGACACAGGTGAAGATGGGCGTGTCGCGGAGCGTGTACGCGCTCGATTCCGAGGCCCTCAGCTCCTGCACCAGGTCGAGGAAGCGGTGCGCCTCGTCGGTCTCGAACGAGACGACGAACTCCTGGTCGTCGATCCCGAACGAGTAGGCGGTGTTGATCGCGATATCCGGATAGGTCCGGCCGATCGCGATGTGGTCGGCCATGATCCGCCGGCGCTCCTCGAGCGGCAGCTGGTACCACTCGCGCTTCTTGTCGAGCGGGTAGACGAAGAGGTACTTGCGCTCGGACTGGCAGATCTCGGGGCGCGCCGCGGCGTCCGAGTAAGGCGAGGGCTTGGTCATCGCAAGGTAGGAGTGAGGCGTGGTCATCCACTTGGCGAGCCCGGACTGGGCCAGCACGACGTGGAAGGTGTGGATGTCGTCGAGTACCGGGCTCTGCGAGAGGAGCATCAGGTCGACGTCTCCACGCGTGCCGACCGTCGAATAGGCGCGCAGGGAGCGGTCCTGGCCAAAGTCCTCGCATGCAGCCAGGAACTCGGCCTTGTCGGCTGCCCGAAGGTCCGCGTCGCGGCGCTGCCACGCCGGGTCGAGCTTCAAGAACGTGAACTTGGCGAAAGTGCGCTCGGTCACTGAAACGATGCTAGCCGCACTCGAACCTGCGCTACCTTCGCAGCGCGCCATGCGGATCGCGATCGTCAGCCCTTATTCCTGGAGCTATCCAGGTGGAGTGAACCGCCATGTCGAGGCGCTCGCTGAGGCGCTCGAAGAGCGCGGCCATGACTTGGCCGTGATGGCGCCGTTCGACCCCCCAGACCGGATCACCAGGGCCCTTCACCGCTCCGAACCTCGGGTCATTGCGCTGCCCGGCAACGTGCTGAGCCTGGGCAGGTCGGTCGGGATCGGCGCAAACGGATCCGTCTCGAACCTCTCGACCTTCCCCGAGGGCGTGTTCGCGCTGCGTCGCGGCCTCGGCGAGTTCCGCCCCGACGTCGTCCACGTCCACGAGCCGGTCGCCCCGGTCGCCGGCTGGGACGCCTGCTCCTATCGCGCGGCTCCGATCGTCGCCACCTTTCACTCCTACTCGACCAAGGCCTGGCCGAACCACGTTGCCTCGCTGATCGGAGCCCGCCGGAAGCTCAACCAACTCCACGCACGGATCGCCGTCTCCGAGGCCGCAAGGTGGACGGGCAGGCGCTGGTTCGGCGGGGAGTACGACGTCATCCCGAACGGGGTGGACCTCGACGGTCCTCCGGCCGGGCCAAAGCTCGAATCCGAGGAGCTGCGCGTGCTGTTCGTCGGCCGGGCTGAGGAGCGCAAGGGCCTTCCTGTCCTCCTGCGCGCATTCGAAGCGCTCACCGAGCACGTGCCCGCCCGCCTGGAGGTGGTCGGAGCAACCACCGGCGAGATCGAAAGGCATCTAAGCGACCCGGTGGCGCTGCGCCGGATCGACGCGACTGCGCGAGTCGAGCACGACGAGCTCTGGCGGCGGCTCCACAGGGCGGACGTCCTCTGCGCGCCGTCGCTCCGCGGCGAGAGCTTCGGGATGATCCTCATAGAGGCGTTCGCTGCGGGCACACCCGTAGTGGCCTCTGCGATCGCGGGCTACGCCGAGGTCGTGACCGACGGCGTCAATGGCGCCCTCGTGCCGCCGGGCGACCCCCAGCGTCTGGCCGAGGAGCTCCAGCGCATGCACGTCGAGCCCGAGCGCCGCCGAGCGATGGGCGAGGCGGCGCGCGAGTCGGCACAGCGCTACGCATGGCCCGAGGTCGCCGAGCGGGTCGAGAGCATCTACGAGCGCGCGATCACCACCTTCCAAAGCGCCGAGAGTAGGAATTCCTGCGATATGTGCGGGAATTCCACCTCTCGGCACAACGCGGATGGCCGCTCGCGATGGCGCCCGCCCACCTTGGGTGCCACGTCCCGGCGCCTTGGCTTCGCACCCGCGGACGGATCACCACGGCGACCGGCCCGCCGCATCCCGCCGCTCGCGAGCGAGCCGCCCCGGGAACGCGCCAGCCTCGCCCGCCGCGCGGGGCTCGCCGCGGCGGCAGCCATAGGCGCCACGCTCACCTACCTCGCCGTCACCCGCATCGAAGTCGGCGAGGTCGCCGACGCGGTCCTGCGCTCCGACCTCAACTGGGTTCTCGCGGCAACCGCGCTGATGGTCGCGTCAATGCTCCTCCGCGCCGAGTCGTGGCTCGCGATCGCACGGGCAGCGCTGCCACGGGCGCCGCTTCGCCGACGCGACGTCACCTCGGCGACGATGATCGGCGTCCTGATGTCTGCGACGCTGCCGGCGCGCCTGGGCGAGCCGGCACGCGCGATGGTCCTCGCCCGGCATGTCGGAAGCGTCAAGAGCTCGTTCCCCGTCCTGCTCGGCACGCTGGTCTCCCAGACCGTTCTCAACCTCGCCGCGCTTGCGCTCTTGGGCGCGATCGTCGTAGCGTCGACTGACCTGTTCTCCGCGGGAACCGAACAGCTCTTCCTTATGAGTGCCGCGCCTCTCCTCCTTATCGCTGCCGTTTTGATCGCGCCGACGCTCCTGCGGCGAAGCGGCTCGGGTCGCGGCGCGCAGATTGCGACCGCCGTGCGTGAAGCTCTCTCGAAGGTCCGCAGCGGCTTATCCGTCTTCCGCGACCCGCGAAAGGGCGCCGTCGCCACAGCGACGCAGCTCGCGGCCTGGGGGCTCCAGCTCCTCGCTTGCCTCGTCCTCTTCTACGCGCTCAGCCTGGAGGGGATTGGAATCGGCGCTGCAGCCGCCGTTCTCTTTGCCGTCAATGTGACCGCGGTCGTTCCGGCTACCCCGTCCAACATCGGCGTCTTCCAACTCGCGACCGTGAGCGTCCTCACGACCGGCTTCGGCGTGAGCGCTGCCGAGGCGCTTGCCTACGGCGTGATCCTGCAGGCCGTCGAGATCGCGACCGCCGTGGCGCTCGGCCTGCCGGCGCTGGTCCGCGAAGGTGTCACCTGGTCCGACATGCGCGCCGGAGCGCTCGCGGGCGCGCCCGTCCGACTGGCGCCGCGAGCCGCCGACGCGGCCGAGGCGACCTAGGGCTTCTGGCGCTCGAACGCGCCGATGTCGCGCCGGGCCTTGCCGTCTCCGTCGCCGTCCACCACGCGCTTCAAGCCGTCGAGATCGACCTTGGACTCGCCGGCGGCAGGCTTGGACTTCTGGCCCTTGTCGATCAGCTTGGACGACGCCTTGAGGTGGTAGTTGCCCTGGCCAGGCTTGGCGAACTTCGGGTCCTTGTTCAGGTTCCCCTTGCCGAACGTGAATGAGCCCCCACCCGATTCGGACACCTTCGCTGGGTCGTAAACGGTCCATGCCACATCGAAGTTCGCGGCGGTCGGGCAGAGGGGCGGGCAGCCGTTCGTGTCGTCGCCGTTTCGCAAAAGGTCCGTTGCGAACCCGTTGATGATGGAGTTTCGAAGCACGAACTCGACGCTGGAGGCATTGTTGAAGCTTGGCGCCGCATCGATCGCCGCGCCGGTCGCACCATCGGTCGGGTCGCCGATCAGCGTCACATGGCGCGCCGTCATCGTCTCCCCTGACAGTCCGATGAGTGTGCCTGCGAGGAGCGCGGTCGAGCCAGTGCCGGTGACTTCGACGGTTGCCTGGTCGATGGTGAGCGAGGGTGGAGTGCTCGCGATGCCGACTTCCACCGCGGTGACGCGGGCGCGGTCCACTTCGCCTGAGCCCTGGATTCCGTGCGGCGCCGTCACTGATACCTCGCTCACGCTCGCTCCTCCGCCCATGCCGATCCCGAGATTGTCCGCCGAGTTCGCGAGCTCGACGGTGCTTCGCTTGAGCGAGCCCCCGTTGAGGAGGACCCCTACCTGACCTGTCGATGCGCTCGTGCTCTCGACAAGGATGCCCTTCGCAAGGCCCTTCGTGAAGAGCCCCTTGCTGGTGTTGCCGTCGCCGATGTCGATCGCCAGCCCGGCGACGCTCGAGTCAGAATCGTCGAGTGTCAGAACCGTCTGCGACGCCGCTCCCGTAGAGCGCATGAGAGTCGTCCGGGTGCGGCCGGAGCCGACGATCCTCACCGGGTTGTCGTCCGCTGCCGTGTACGGGCCTTCCTCGAAGGACGACCGCCCGAGCTCGATCGTGTCCAGGATGCCCGGGGTCGAGCCGGCCGCGGTGATCGCGTCCTGGAGTGTCAGCTGATCCGTGCCGTCGCACCCCGGCCTCTCGACGCAGAACGTCTCGGCCATGGCGCTGGGAGCGGCAGACAAAAGCACCGCCGCCGTCGCTATCCCTGCGAAGCCCCCGCTCCTCATGAAAAGAAAGGGTATCCTGAATGGACCATCGAGAGCGGCTGAGGGGCCTGGCCCGACGACGCCGCAGCAACCCGAACGTGGTGATCCGCGAAGCAGGGTGCTACCGCCGGGAGCGATGGAAACGAAAGACAAACGTGATCGCACTACAGAGATACCCAACAACACCTGCTGCTTTCGCACCTAAAGGTGCCCATTAGATACATGCCCGACCGTGACTTCATAGCCGCGACCCGCGATCGTGTCGTCGTCTTCGACGGCGGGATGGGCGCGACCCTGGAGCAGTTCGACCTCACCTCCGAGGACTACGGCGGCCTTCAGGGCAAGTGCCACGAGGCGCTGGTCCTCAATCGCCCTGACGTCATCCAGTCCGTCCACGAGTCCATGCTCGAAGCGGGCGCGGAGGTCGTCGAGACCGACTCGTTCCAGGGCTCGCGCCTGAAGCTCGAGGAGTGGGGCCTGGGCGAGCACACGCTCGAGATCAACCGCGGCGCCGCCGAGATCGCGCGCAAGGCCGCCGGCCCCGACCGCTTCGTCGCGGGCTCGATCGGCCCGACCGGCTTCCTGCCGTCCTCGGACGATCCGACCCTGGGCGATATCAGCTTCCGCATGCTCGTCGAGGTTTTCGAAGAGCAGGCGCGCGGCCTCGCCGAGGGCGGCTCGGACCTGATCATCATCGAGACGGCCCAGGACATTCTGGAGGTGAAGGCGGCGATCTTCGGAGCGCGCGAGGCGTTCAAGGCGACCGGGCGCACGCTGCCGATCCAGGCCTCGGTCTCGCTCCTGCCACAGGGCGGGAAGATGCTCCTCGGCACCGACATCCAGGCGGTGCTGACAACGCTCCACGCGCTCGACGTCGACGTGATCGGGCTTAACTGCTCGACGGGCCCCGAGGACATGCGCGACGCGATTCGTTACCTGGGCGAGACATCGCCGCTGCCCGTCCACTGCATCCCGAACGCCGGCCTGCCTCTTCAGGGGCCCGACGGCGAGACGATCTTTCCCGAGACGCCCGAGCAGATCTCGAAGGTCCTAGGCGAGTTCGTCGAGCGCCACGGCGTCGGCATTGTCGGCGGCTGCTGCGGCACGACGCCGGACCACATCCGCGCGATCGCCGAACGCGTGAAGGGCCACAAGCTCAGGGAGCGCCCAACCGAGCCGCCGCCGCTGGTGAGCTCGATGATGACCGCGACCGACCTCGTCCAGGAGCCGCGCCCGACCCTGGTCGGCGAGCGCGTCAACTCCCAGGGCTCGCGGAAGGCCAAGGAGTTGCTCCTGGCCGACGACTACGACGGCCTGGTGCAGGTGGCCGAAGACCAGGTGAACGGCGGCGCGCACGTCCTGGACATCTGCGTCGCGCTGACCGAGCGCGCGGACGAGGACGTCCAGATGCGCGAGGTGGTGCAGCGGATCTCATTGACCCAGCCCGCGCCGATCCAGATCGACTCGACCGAGCCCGAGGTGATCGAGGCCGCACTCGAGGCGATCCCCGGCCGCGCGATCGTGAACTCGATCAACCTGGAGGCCGGCCGCGACAAGGCGGATCGCGTTATCCCGATGGCCAAGGCCCATGGTGCCGCGCTGATCGCGCTCACGATCGACGAGGTCGGCATGGCGAAGACCGGCGAGCGAAAGCTCGAGATCGCGAAGCGCATCACCGAGATCGCCTGCGACGAGCACGGGCTCGACCGCGAGGCGCTCATCTTCGACGCGCTCACCTTTACGCTCACCACCGGCGACGAGGAGTGGAGGCCCTCCGCCGTGGCGACGATCGAGGGGATCCGGGCCATCAAGGAAGGGCTACCCGGCGTGAAGACGTCGCTGGGCGTCTCCAATGTGTCGTTCGGCGTCGGCCTGCCCGCGCGCTCGGTCCTCAACTCCGTCTTCCTCCACCACTGTGTGGACGCGGGACTCGACCTGGCAATGGTCAACCCGAACCACATCACGCCTTATGGCGAGATTTCCGAGGGCGAGCGCGAACTGGCCGACGACCTCGTCTTCAACCGCCGCGAGGACGCCCTCGAGCGGTTCATCGCCCACTTCGAGTCGAAGGGCGAGGAGGAGGCCGACGAGGCTGAGGACCCGACGGCCGAGATGGAGCCTGAGGAGGCGCTCCACTGGCACATCCTGCGCCGCAAGAAGGATGGCGTCGAGGACTGGATCGACCGCTCGGTGGAGAAGATCGGCGCCGTCCCGACGCTCAACGACGTGCTGCTGCCGGCCATGAAGGAGGTCGGCGACAAGTTCGGCGCCGGCGAGCTCATCCTGCCGTTCGTCCTTCAGTCGGCCGAGGTGATGAAGCGCGCGGTTGCGCAGCTCGAGAACTACCTCGACCGCATCGAGGGCCACA
>JAWVEY010000016.1:0-22875 GCA_033856515.1 Solirubrobacterales bacterium | reverse complement strand
TCGGGCGGGCGACCCTCCTGGTCGCCCGCCCGAACTGCATCCCCGTCCTTAGGGTGTTGCGCCGACCAGGAGCTGACCGACAACGCCGCCGTGGTCGGTGGGCCAGAGGCCAGTGCCGGTGCGGTTGGCGGGATCGTTTCCGATCAGGGTCGAGCTCAGCTCCGACACTGCGCCCTTGCCCAGGACGTGGTCGATCCGGCTGGTGAACGCCGACGGTGGCGCGTCGCGAATGTCCTCACCCCAGCAGCAGGTGTTGACCTCAAGGCCGTAGTCGGAGAACCCGCCCGCGATGACCGAGTTGTACGCCGCCGCGTTCGGTGTGGGGAGGTCGGGAGGCGTGGAGCTTGACGGATCGTCGGGGTCGGAGTTGAGGTCTCCGACGAGAATGATCGGCCTGGCGACTGCAGTGACGCCGGATCCTCCCACGAGCTCTTGTGCCTGCGCGTTGCGGAAGTAGGCGCTGAACGACTCGAGGTGCGTGTTGACGAAGCGGAACTTCTTTCCCCTCGCGTCCGTGTTGTTGATCCGCACGTCCGCCCATGTGTAGCCGCGCAGGATCGTGACGGTCCCGAACGCGGCCGTGCTCGCGAACGCATTCGACGAGTAGTTGCCGTGCCCGGTGGCCGTCACCTTGACGCCTTCCTTGGCCAGGATCACGTCACGCATGAGCATGCGGGCGTCGAAGTCCGGTGACCCGTCGCCGGATGTGTCGGCCGGGAACTCGAGGTCGGCCTCGTTCTGCGAAACCGCGACCGTGTAGTTGAGGCCACGGCTATCGAGCTCCTTCATGAGGAGATCGAGGTAGTCGTAGACCGTCTCGGTTGCCTGAGTTGTCGGTCCGTCGACGACGTCATCGCGCATCCAGTGAGTGACCTCCTGGAGCCCGATCAGATCGGGATCATTCGCCTCGATCTCGTTCGCCAGAAGCTCTGCTCGGGCGTTGAAGTTCATGTCCTGCACGTGCTTGTAAATGTCGCCGATGGCGGTATACGCGGACGGTGCGTCTGGCGCTGCGATCGCCGGATCCAGAAGCGCACCCAGATACAGGTTGCGGGTCATGACCGTCGGCTGGGACGGCTCGATCGGCCTCTTGGCCTCGGCCATGGCCGGGAAGACCACGCCAATTCCGACTACCGCCGCGATTGCGATCGCGCGTGCTCGTACGCGCGATCGCTGGGAACTCGTGCTCAAAATGACTCCTCGTTGAAGCGGACGGACGCCCGCGGGTTACTCCTGCCGAGGAGATATTGGCCTTGAAAGCAGACCTTTTCATCCGTAGTTTCCCGCAACTACGTTGAGTTTCGGTTAGCCCGAGCGAAGGGGCACATGCGCCGAAGCGCGCACTCGCCGCACTTCGGCCGCGCGGGGCGGCACAGCGCGCGGCCGTGCCGGATCAGGTTCACGTGAAGCTCGTAGGCGTCCCCGGGCGGCGTGACCCGCAGCATTTCGTCGTGTGCCTCGTCCCATGAGGCGTTCGACCTGAACAGCCCGAGCCGCCCGCCGACCCGGTGGACGTGGGTGTCCACGGGGATCTCGGGCCGGTCGAAGGAGAAGATCATCACGCAGGCGGCTGTCTTTCGGCCGACGCCGGGCAGCGCGGTCAGATAAGGGATCGCCTCATCGCGCGGCGCGTCGGCGAGCCAGTCCAGGTCGATCGGGTCGCCAAGCTCGCGCAGGACCGCCTGGATGCGCGGCGCCTTGGTCGGGGCGAGGCCCCCGCGCCGAATCGACTCCTCGAGCTCGTCCGTTGGCGCATCCCTTACGTCGGGCCACGAGTCGAAGCGCGCCTTGAGGCCGGCGTACGCGACGTCGCGGTTCGTATCCGATGTGTTCTGCGAGAGGATCGTCAGGATGAGTTCGTGGACGGGGTCCCGGTGCGGGTCGTTGACGGGCTGCCCGTACATCTCGCGCAGGCGATCGCGGATTGCGAGCACTCGCCGCTTCGGCGGTCGCTTCCATTCGCTCTTGGGCGCGGCAGGCACGCGCCTAATCTACGTCGCGTGCGTGAGCGAACGATCGACGTCGGGGGCATCGAGACGTGGGTCCGCGAGAGTCCCGGGGAGGGCACGCCGGTCATCTTCTGGCACGGTAACCCGACCGACGCCGACGATTGGCTCCCGTTCATGAAGCGCCTCGGGCGCCCGTCCTTTGCGGCGGACATGCCCGCATTCGGGCGCTCTCCGGCGCCGGACTCGGACTTCGACTGCTCGGTCCGCGCATACGGCCGCTGGGCCAAAGCGCTGGTGGAAGAACTCGGCGTCGAGCGCTACTCACTGGTCATCCACGACTGGGGTTCGATCGGACTCATCCCCGCCCTCGCCCATCCCGACCGGATCGAGCGCATGGTGGCCTTCAACTCGGTTCCGTTCGGCGTCTCGTACCGCTGGCACGCGCTGGCCCGGCTGGTCTGGCGCCGGCGCCCGGCGGGTGAGATTGCCAACGCGCTCTCACGCGGCCCCGTGATCGGGCTTGGGATGACGCCTGGCCGGCCGGGTTTTGAGGCAATGCCCCGTTCCTACGTGTACCGCGTTGCCAGGAACTTCTCGCGCGAAGCGACCCGCGACGCGATCCTTGCCCTCTACCGCTCAGCGGATCCGGAGGTGCTGGACATGCTCGGCAGCGACCTCGAAAGGCTCGACGCCCCGGCTCTCCTGCTCTGGGCGAAGGCCGATCGGTACGTGGGCTCCAGGTACGGCCGTCGGTTCGCTGAGCGTCTTCCTAACGCAACCCTCGAAGAGGTCGAGGACGCGGGCCATTGGTCGTGGATCGACCGCCCCGAACTGATCGACCGCGCGGTCGAGTTCCTCTCGGCATGACGCATAGACTCGGCGCCGTGAATTCCGCCAAGGCAGAAGTCTGATGGAGAGCGAGGGGGGCGCCTCCGGGTCGCGATCGTCGCAAGCATGGCGCTCCTTCGCGCGCAACCGGCTGATCGAGTCGCGGCTCACCCCAAACGCGATCTCGATGACGGGGCTGGCGGGGAACCTCGCCGCCGCCGCGCTGATCCTCGGTGATCAGATCTTCCTGGGCGGCCTCGCGTTCATCGCCGGCTCGATCATGGACACGCTCGACGGGCGCTACTCGCGCATGTCCGGCAAGGGCACGCTCTTCGGCGCCTTCCTCGACTCGACGCTCGACCGCATCGAGGAAGGGATCGTTCTCACGGCGATCGCCTGGCAGTTCGCGGAGGCTGGTGACTCGACCGCGGCGGCGGCGTGCGTGTTCGCGGTGCTCGGCTCGCTGATGGTCTCCTACACACGCGCCCGCGCCGAGGCGCTGGGCGTCGAGTGCAAGGTGGGCATCGCCACGCGGGCGGTGAGGGTCGTGATTCTCTCGATCGGCCTCGTCTTCGGGGCCAATGAATTGATCGATGGAGTTGACCTTCTGCCCGCCTCGATCTACGTGATGGCCGGGCTCACGAGCTTCACGGTCGGGCAGCGCGTCTGGCACGTCAGGCGCGAGCTTCAGGCACAAGAAGTCTGATTTAGCGCCTCAGCGTGTAACCAAAGTGTTGCGGCGGCGTAACCTCTTGCCGCTACCCGCTTCGAAAGGAACCTCGTACCAATGAGCACTACCAACGGAACGCCCGAGACCAACGGGGCGTCGAGAAACGGCGCGCGCTCCGACGACGGCAAGGTCCGCGTCGCGATTGTCGGCGTCGGCAACTGCGCCAACAGCTTCATCCAAGGCGTCGAGTACTACAAGGACGCCGACCCTGACGCGCAGGTCCCGGGCCTCATGCACGTCGACCTCGGCGGCTACCACGTGAAGGACATCGAGTTCGTCGCGGCCTTCGACATCGACTCCGAGAAGGTCGGCAAGGACCTCTCCGAGGCGATCTGGTCGGGCCAGAACGACACGATCAAGTTCGCCGACGTTTCACACATGGGCATCGAGGTCCAGCGAGGAATGACGCACGACGGCCTCGGTAAGTACCTCAAGCAGAAGATCACCAAGGCGCCCGGCCCCACCGCCGACATCGTCGGCATCCTGAAAGAGACGAAGGCGGATGTTCTCGTCTGTTATCTCCCCGTGGGATCCGAGGACGCAACCAAGTGGTACGTCGAGCAGGCGCTAACCGCTGGTGTTGGCTTCGTCAACTGTCTCCCGGTGTTCATCGCGCGCGAGGACTATTGGGACAAGCGCTTCGCTGACGCGGGTCTGCCGATCATCGGCGACGACATCAAGTCGCAGGTCGGTGCCACGATCGTTCACCGCAACCTCGCACGCCTGTTCCACGAGCGGGGCGTCGAGCTTCAGCACACCTCGCAGCTGAACGTCGGCGGAAACATGGACTTCTTCAACATGCTCGAGCGCGAGCGCCTCGACTCTAAGAAGATCTCGAAGACCAACGCCGTCACCTCGGTCATGGGCACCGAGCTCGAGGACCGGGACGTGCACGTCGGCCCGTCCGACTACGTGCCCTGGCTGACCGACCGCAAGTGGGCGCACATCCGCCTCGAGGGCAAGTCTTTCGGCGATGTGCCGCTGACGGTCGAGCTGAAGCTCGAGGTCTGGGATTCTCCGAACTCGGCCGGCGTCGTCATCGACGCGGTGCGCCTGATCAAGCTGGCGCTCAACAACGGCATCGCCGGCCAGCTGGACGGACCGTCGTCCTACCTCATGAAGTCCCCGCACACGCAGCGGCCCGACGAGCAGGCCCGTCTGCAGACGGAGGAGTTCATCGCCGCTCACTCCCGCACCGCGGAAGGCGCGAAGGTCGCAGAGGCCACCGCCGAAGCGATCGCCGCGGACGCCTAGAGCGCCCGCGCAAAGTCTCAGCGGGTAGCTGAGCCAAGGGCCCGCCCTCCGTGGCGGGCCCTTCTTTTTTCTCAAGCCACTCGCCTTGGTGGGTCGGCATATGCTCCGTCTCGTGCCGTCTCGCGCAGACCGCCTTCGCATTGCCTATGTGACGCCCCTGGCGTGGGGCCAGCGGCATGAGATCAACGAGTTCGTCGAGCAGGCGGCCTGCGAGCTCGCCGGCAGGGGGCATGAGGTCGTCGTCGCCGCGCCGTCGAGCATCAGGGGAGGAACGCGCGAAGCTCGCCGCCTGATCAACGCCGCGCGCGAGCGGCCGAACGCCTTGTTCAACGGATCGTGGCGCGGCGAGCGAGCCGGAGGAGATGGTCCGCCGGTGCTTGCCGTCGGGACGGGGCTTCCGATGCCGACTGGTCCTCGCGCCCGCGGCGTTCCGCTGCCGCTTGACGTTTCCAAGGGACTCGAGGCCCTTCTTGGCGGCGTCGACTTCGACATCGTCCACGTCCACGACCCCTTTGCGCCGAGCGCCGCATCGGTGGCGCTTCGGCACTCGCGCTCACTCAACGTGGGGAGCTTCCACGAACCGTCTGAGCGAGTGCTCTCGACGCAGGTGGCGCGCCCGATCGTCGAGATCTTCTTCGGGCGTCTCGACGCACGCACAGCCACCAACGGGCAGACCGCTGACCTCATGCGCCGCTACTTCCCCGGTGGCTACGAGCTGGTCAAGCCGGGCGTACGCCCGGTCGAGGGCCAGTGGCCCGGTCGCGAGCCAGCGGGCGAGCGACCGGTTCGCATCGCGTACTGCGTCGAGGAGGAGCGCGGCGCGCTTCGCCTCTTCATGCGCGCGCTGCGCCGGCTCCCCGAGGGCCTCGATTGGGAGGCGGCGATCTGGGTCCCGGACGGCCCGGACGTGCGGATCTCGAACCGCTTGCGCGACCGGGTGAGCCTCGTCGGGCCGCGGCGCATGGAACCCGAGGAGTTGGTGGCGGCGGCCGACATCGTTTGCGTCGCGTCTGGCGGCCCCCGGACGGCTCCGGGCCTTGTCCGCGCGGCGCTTGGCTCGGGCACCGTGCCGATCGTTTCGCAGCTCCCGCTGTACGACGAGCTCGTCGAGGGGGGAGAGCTGGGGCTGATGTTCCCGCCCGGCGACGCGATCACCCTGGCGGGCCAGATCGAAAGGCTCGCCGGAAAGGCGAGCCTCCGCCGCGAGTTCACGAAGGGCGCGAAGGGCGCGAGCCGAGAGTGGGGGGCGGTGGGAGATCAGCTCGAGGAGATCTACACGCGCCTAGCCGCTCGCCGCCAGGACCCGGCAGGCGACGCCGCCGTTCGCAAGCGGATCTCACGCCGCAAGCAGATCGGCATCGACCTCCACATGCACACGGACCACTCGCCCGACTGCGCGACGCCGGTGCGCACCCTCCTCGAGACGGCGAAGGAACAGGGGCTGGGAGCGATTGCGATCACGGACCACAACGTCGTCTCGGGCGCGCTCGAGGCGCGCGAGATCGCCGACGAGGTCGGGATCAAGGTCATTGTCGCCGAGGAGGTGAAGACCGCCGAGCAAGGGGAGGTGATCGGCCTCTTCATCGAGGAGAAGATCGAGCGTGGGATGACGATGGCGGAGACGATCGCCGAGATCAGGCGCCAGGGGGGCCTGGTTTACGTGCCGCATCCGTTCGACCGCCTCCACTCCGTTCCCGACTACGAGCACCTCCTCGACATAGTCGACGAGATCGACATCCTGGAGGTCTTCAATCCGCGCGTGACGCTCACCGCGTTCAACGAGGAGGCGGAGCGCTTCGCCACCAAATATCGGATCGTCCCCGGCGCCGGCTCGGACTCGCATGTGGCTCAGGGGCTCGGCAGCGTGATGATCCGCGTCCATGATTTCGACGGCCCCGCGGAGTTCCTGCAGGCGATGCGCGACGCCGACATCGTCCGCAAGCACAAAAACCTGGTCTATGTACAGGCGCTCAAATTCATCCAGACGAGCGGGGGTCGTGGAGGCAAGCAACTGAGGAGCAAGGCCTGATGCAGGAGGGCGCTGCGGCAGGAGGCGAGGCGCCCACACGGAAGAACCTCCCGGCTGTGCCCGTGACCGACGACGAGATTCAGGAGAAGTACCTCGAGCGCGCGATCCGCGAGCTGAACGGGCTGACCCGTCGGCTGCAGGAGTGCTCCCACTGCCCGCGCGGCAACCTGATGCCGGTTCTTGGCTCGGGCCATCCGCAGGCCGACGTGATGATCCTCAAGTACGCGCCAACTCCGTCGGAGATCGAGGAGGGCGTCGCCTTCTACGGCCGGCCGGGCAACGCGCTGATGAAGAGCTTCAAACGGCTGGGCGTCGATCCGCTCACCGTCTACGGCACGCTTTGCGTGAAGTGCCCGATCTCAGATCCCACGCTCGCCGCCGCGGAGTGCGTCGAGCGGATCGTCGAGGAGATCGCGATCGTCGGACCGCGCCTGATCGTGGTGATGGGCGACGAGGCGCTGGAGGCGCTGAACGAAGTCGAGGTTCCGCTATCGCATCCGCTCGAGCCGAAGCTCGGCGAGGTGCAGCCGTTTACGCCGACGATCGAGGCTCTTGTCGTCCCGGATATCGACCAGTCGCTCGACTCGGAGGAGTCGAAGCGCGAGTTCTGGAGCAACTTCCGGACGCTCGGCGACTGGTACGCGGACCTGCCGCCTTACTGAGCAAGCCACGCGGGAAGCCGTTGGGTAGGTTGCTGTCCGTGACTGACTCGGCTCGCGACCACGACATCGTCGTCTACGGGGCAACCGGATTCGTCGGCGTTCTGACGGCTAAGTACCTCGCTGAGAATTCTCCATCCGATGTCCGGATCGCGCTCGGCGGCCGCTCTCAGGACAAGCTTGAACGGACGCGCGCCGAACTCGGCGTCGATTGGCCGCTTGTAGTCGCCGACAGCCAGGATCGCGATGCGGTCGCGGCGATGGCTGAGTCTGCGCGCGTCGTGGCAACCACGGTCGGTCCCTACTTCAAGTACGGCAAGGCGCTCGTCGAAGCGTGTGCCGCCGCCGGGACGCACTACGCCGACCTCACCGGCGAGGTCTTGTTCATGCGCTGGGCGATTGATGCCGCCGACGCCGAGGCTCGCGCCAGCGGAGCCAAGATCGTCCATACCTGCGGCTTCGACTCGATCCCGTCCGACATCGGCACGCTGCTCCTGCACGAGGCCGCGCGGGAGGGCGGCCACGGCGAACTCGTGGAAACGAACTTCGTCGTCAAGGCCATCAAGGGAGCCCCGAGCGGAGGAACGATCGACACGGGGCGAACGACGGTCGACATGGTGAAGAAGGACAAGTCCATCCGCCGTGTTCTGGGGGATCCGTACGCGCTCAGCCCCGACCGCCAGGCAGAGCCCGATCTGGGCTCCGAGCGGGACTCCATGAAGCCGTTCCGTGACGAGGACCTGGGCGGCTGGATGGCGCCGTTCGTGATGGGCAGCGTCAATACGCGCGTCGTGCGCCGCAGCAACGCGCTGCGGGATCATGCCTACGGCCGCCAGTTCCGCTACCGCGAGCTCATGCTTACGGGCGGCGGGCCGATCGGCCTGGCGAAGGCGGCGGGCATTTCAGGGGGCATTGCCGGCCTGTTCGCTGGCCTCGCTACGCCGGGTGCCCGTCAGGTGCTCGACCGCTTTCTCCCGGACCCAGGCGAGGGACCCGACGAGAACGCACGCGAGCGCGGCTTCTTCAAGATCGACATCCACGCGGCGACGACAAGCGGCCAGCGCCTTCGGTGCGAGATCCGGGTCCAGGGCGATCCTGGATACAAGGCGACGGCGGTCATGCTCGGCGAAAGCGCGCTCTGCCTGGCGCTCGACGATCTCCCAGACGCGGCGGGTGTGCTTACGCCCGCCTCTGCCATGGGCCGCGAGCTCGCCGACCGCCTCATCGCGGCGGGGCACAGCTATCGCGTCGTCGAGGAGTGATCGGCCTCCGTCCTGCCCAACCCTGGCAGCTTGTCGCGTTGGCCATTTGCGTGATCGGTTGTGGCGGGGGACCTGCTGAAGAGCCCCAGCCGCCGCCCACCCCGGAGGAACGAGCCGAAGCGCGTGCGAAGGAGCTGACCTCCGGGCTTTCCGAGGGTCAGCTTGTCGGCCAGCGGATCCTCTACTCGCTCGAGGGCACGACGCTGCCTGACGCCGTTGCCGAACGGCTCCGGACGGGGCGCGCCGCCGGCGTCGTCCTCTTCGAGCGCAACTACGCCAGCCCTGAGCAGTTCGCTGCGCTGGTCAATCAGATCCATGCGCTAAGCAGGAAAGGCCTCGAAGGTCTCCCGGCCCTCGTGATGGTCGATCAGGAGGGGGGTGAAATCCGCCGGCTGCCGGCGCCCCCCGATCTGTCGGCTACGCAGATGGGCGCGCAGCTCTCCGCGGCGGAGACCGAGGCACAGGGGGCAGAGACCGGCGTTGCGCTCCGAAGCTTCGGCGTCAACGTAGACCTGGCTCCAGTCGCCGACATCGGGCGCCCGGGCGGTGCCCTGAAGAGCGAGCAGCGGGTGTTCTCGGACTCGCCGGACGCCGTCGCTGCTTACGCCGTCGCCTTCTCAGAGGGCCTTCAATCCGCTGGGGTCGCCAGCACGGCGAAGCACTTCCCCGGGTTTGGCTCAGCGCAGATCAACACCGACTACGGAGCGTCGGTGGTGGTGCGCTCACAAGCAGAGGCGGAGGAGGACCTGGTGCCCTTCGAGGCCTTGATTTCCGAAGGCGTTGAGCTGGTGATGCTGAGCACCGCCATCTACTCGGACCTGGAAGACCGGCCTGCTGCGCTCTCGCCGCTGGTGACTGACGATCTACTGCGGGATCGTCTTGGTTTCTCCGGGGTGACAGTCACCGACGCCCTGGACACTCCGGCGCTCGATTCCTTCGCGTCACGCGAGGACGTGGCTCTCGCAACGCTCGGCGCTCAGGTTGACCTGGTCCTTTACGCGCACTCGACGCAGGCGTCACTCGACGCCGAATCCGCGGCGTTGACGGCGCTGCGGACCGGTGAATTCTCCCGCGACGAAATGGGTGCCTCAGCTGAGCGAGTGCTCGAGCTAAAGGCTTTGTTGGATCAAAGTCAACCCGGGTAGTCGCTTCACTCCACGCAGATGGCGCTTACATAGCCGATGACGCTGTTGCTCGCGTGTTCGTTGTTGAACCACGTCGTCCAGCCGTCGTCCGCCTTGCCGTCCGCGTCGTCGCCGTCGGACGGAAGGAGTGACGCCAGCTCCAGCGCTTCGCCCCCGTCGTCACCCGGACCGTAGGTTCCTCCGCCGCCGATAGCGGTCGTCCCTGCAGGGCAAGAAGCGGCGTAGTCCGTTTGCGCGTGTGGCCCGACTGAGCCGCCCCCGGACGCAACTGACAGCCCCGGGTCGTCAGAGCAGATCGCGTGCGCCACGGCGGTCCCGGCCGCGAGGGTTCTCAATCCGGACTCCCAGAGCGAAAAGCTGGAGGGAGAGAAGATTCGATTCGAGGTGGCGAGTGGCCTCTCCGTGCTCTTTCCCGCCACGGTCAACCCACCTCCGATGGGCTCAGTGCCGTCGGGGCAGTCGACTTGAGTCTTCTCAGCCTCAAAGTTGCCGCCGAAGGCAAAATCGGCACGCTTGTAGGTCGCATCAACGCTGTTGGAGCAGGTCGCGTACGTCCTCATCTGTTTGGCCGCGGGGCCCGCGTTGATCGCGCCGCGCCACCCGTCATCCGCCTTCTTGTCGCTATCGGGCCCGTCGAAGGGCGCGCTCCCTGCAACCTCGTCCTCCAGCGACGACCCAGTCGTGTAGACACCACCGCTCAGGACGTGCATCCCATTCGGGCATTTCAGCTTCTGAGAAGCCTGTTCGCCTGCCCCGACTTCCTTCTGCTTGCTCTTGAGACGCTCGATCTTCGCCTCTGCGATTGTGCCGCCTGCAAGCAGCGAAATTGCAAGCGCTGCCGCGATGGCCCGTCTGAACAACCCCCCGGCAACGCGCGTCGGCTTCCTCACGTCATCCTCCTGACCTTCGACCCCGGCCAACGCGTAAATCCTAATCGCGCGCCGGCAACCTGTCCACTCAGTCCGGAGTGACCTCGACGGTCACCTCGGTTGCGCCCCGCACCCGCTTCAGCAGGACGACGCGTCTCTTTGCCTTGACGCGAGCGCCTTCGGCGGTGACGTTGTAGCCCTTGCGGTAGTGGATCGGGGGGATGAAGACCTGGGTGCGGACCTTGCGCGGCAGCCGCTGGCCGTCGGGTCCTTCGACTGAGTAGCTCATCGTGAACTCGCGTGTGTCGGGGTTGAAGTCGTAAGCAAGTGGGGTGCCGGCGACGGCTCTGGGGTAGGGCCGGGAGGTCGCCTTCAGCTTGCCGCGATTGACGTTCTCGCCGCGCGGTGGCTCGTTCGGGTCGATGACCACCGACTGGACGCCAGTGCCGGCGGTTGTCGGGTCGTCGCACTCGCAGTAGTGCCAGTGCTGCCAGCTCATCATGTGCTCGTCCGCGAGCTCGACCACCTCGTCGACGACGGCGAGGTCGTTCGTTGCGCCCCACTCGGTCATGAGGAGCGCGTCGTCGGTCTCCTCGGACTGCTTCTCGGCGTTGTCGAGGGTGATCTCGTAGGTCTCGCTGCAGGTCGCTGCGCCCGCCGGGTTCGCCGGCAGGAAGCCGCCGGCGAGGCAGTACATGTTGAACGCGAAGCCCGCGCGCGAATCGCCGGTGTCTCCGTGCGAGGAGTCGGCGCCGAAGTCGAAGACGACGACCGGCGCGTACCAGACGAGTGAGTTGGAGTCGGCCTCGCGAATGGCGTCGATGACCTTCAGCGAGAACTGCGTGAGGACCTGCGTGTCGAAGAGCGGGCAGCCGGTCAGGGAGATGCAGGTCGGGAACTGCGTACCGGGCCAGGGCTCGTTGATGATGTTGTAGCCGAGCAGCCGCGGGGAGCCGCGGAACTTCTGGGCGACGTGTTCCCACGCGGCGGCGTACCGGTCCTGGAGACCGAGTCCATCGACCTCGCGGTTCGCCCAGAATGAGTCGAAGGCGCAGTTAAGGGCAGCATTCACTACGTAGTTGTTGGGGAAGCCCTGTTGAAGTTCGTTCGGGCAGGTGACGCCGTTCACGTCATCGAGCACCTGCCAGTCCGGCCAGCCCTCACCCTGGAACTTCTCGTTGTAGAGGTCTTGATGAAAGTCGAGGAGCGTTGTGATCTTGTGCCGAGCCAACAGCCGCTGCGTACGGGCGAGCGAGCGGAGGTAGCCGTTGCGGTAGCGAGGGGAGCCGCCGGCAGCGGGCGCCTCTGGCTCGAGCGCCTTGTAGATCACGCCAAGGCGGACGGTGTTGAAGCCGTGCCGGTGAAGGAAGCGGGCATCGTCGGCGCTGAAGCCCGAGTCCTCGGGCCGGTAGCTCCCGACCTTGGAGACGAGATTCCAGCCGTGGAGGATCACGACTCGGCCCTTCTTGTCGGTGATCCAGCGGCCTTCGTGCGAGAGGGGCCCTTTGGGTGCCGCGTCGGCTGCCGCCGCGAAGACAAGCACGGTCAGGGTTGCAACGACGAGGGTTCGAACGGCGGAGGAGGGGGAGGGCATTTGACTCCGCCTAAAACCCTTCGGGCCAACCGGCTTGAGCCAAACGCCCATCCCCCCCTCTTAGGGCGCAGCGTTTTCGGCCAGGGTGGCCATGGCTTCGAGGTTGGCGCTCGCGAGGCCTCGGACGACGGTCAGGTCGAGGGCATCGAATTCGGCGAGCTTGCGCTGGGCGGATGCGGAGTCGGGCTCGGCCACGCCGACCGTGCCGAGCGGCTCGCCGAGGCGCTCGAAGTGGTTCTTGTAGCCGTCGTGGAGCTCGCGGTAGAAACCCTCTTCCTTGGTGAGTCGCTCTGAGGCGTCGTCGCCGACGGCGGTGCGGACGTAGCCCATGACGGGTGGAGTTTCGCGGCCGGCCTCGGATGCGCCGCGCTCGACGTGCTTGCGAGCGTCGGCGGCGAAGGCGGGCGTCATCCAGTTGAAGAAGACGCCGTCGAACTCCGCGCCGGCAAAGGCGCACATCTTCGGCCCCATCGCCGCCATGACCAGGCGGATGTCGCCCAGCGCGTCGCGGAGCGCGGGCAGGCTCTCGCGCATGGCGGTGAGCGGCTTCTTCAAAAAGCCGGTCCCGACCCCGATCCACAGGCGCTCGCGCGGCAGGCCGAGCTCTTCGATCTTCGAGGCGATCTCGTCGGGAGTCCGGCGATCGATTGCGATCACGGCGACGCCGAGGTCGACGCTCTTCGTCCCCTCGGCGAAGGCGGCGAGCGTCTCGAGGCCCTCGGCGAAGGGCGTGTCGTTTGACCAGACCGAGCTGTAGCTGAGCTCCTCGCAGCGGGTCGCAAGGGGCGTCGCGATCTCGGGGTCGAGCCCGGCGGCAACGCCGAAGCCTCTGGTCTTCTCGGGCATGGGCGGAAACTAACGCTCGGCGCGCTCCAGCAGCGCCACACACTCGACGTGCGGGGTCTGCGGGAACATGTCGACCGGCCGAATTCGCTTGAGCTCGTACCCGGCCTCGACCAGCTGTGCGGCGTTCGGCGCCAGGGTGGTGGGGTTGCAGGAGACGTAGACGATGCGCGGCGCTTCGGCCTCGATCAGCCTGCGGACGACCTTCTGCGAGAGGCCGGCGCGAGGCGGGTCGATGATCACCACATCAGGGTTCCCGGCCTGCTCGATCAACGGACGGACGCCCACGCGCGCATCGGCCGCGATGAAGTGGGTGTTGTTGATCCCGTTCCTTAGCGCGTTCCGCTCCGCGTCGGCGATCGCCTCGTGCACCGACTCCATGCCCCAGACCGACTTCGCGCGACCGGCGAGCGACAGTCCGATCGTCCCGATCCCGCAGTAGAGATCCCAGACATCCTGCGTTCCGTCGAGGCTCGCGTAGTCACCGGCGATGCCGTAGAGCGTTTCGGCCATCTCGGTGTTTGTCTGGAAGAAGGCGGGGTGGGAGATGCGGAAGCGAAGGCCGGCCAGCTCCTCCTCGAGGTACTCCTCGCCGAGCACGCCGGTGGGGCCGTCGGTGCCGCCGGAGGGGCCGTCGATGATCGTGTGGAGATCTACGGGCGGGCGAGGGAACTCGGCGGGGGCGGTGACGAGGCGGGTCTGCACCTGGCCGGTGCGGACGCCCTCGCGGACCACGAGGTGGCGCAGGATGCCGCGCTCATCGGTGGATTCGTGCGGGGGCAGGCCGTTTTCTCGCGCCCACTCGCGGACTTCGTTGCGGGCGGCGTTGTTGCGCTCGGATGCGAGGTGGCAGTCGTCGACGTCGACGACGCGGCGCCAGTCGCCGCGCGGGTGGAAGCCCAGGGCGAGCTCGCCGTCGGCGTCGCCGAACGAGTACTCGAGCTTGTTGCGGTAGCGCCATTGGGACGCGGCGGGCACGATCTCCTCGGTCTCGAAGCCGTCGAGGCCGCCCAGGCGGCGGAGTGCCTCGTCGACCTGCTCAGCCTTGAGCTCGAGCTGGCGCTCGTAGGGGAGCCCCTGCCACGGGGCGCCCGGGCAGGGCTCGCCGTCGTGGACGCAGGTGTCGGAAATGCGGTCCGGGCTGGGCTCCATGAGCTCGATCACGGCCGCCTCGGCGTAGCCCTTCTTCGACTTCCCGACACGGGCGCGCACCTTGTCGCCGGGAAGGCCGCCGGCGACGAAGACAACGAAGCCGTCTTCGCGCCGCGCGACGCCCCGCCCGCCCTGGGCGAGCGACTCTACGGTCAGCTCAAGCTCTTCGCCCTTGTACGGGCGAGCTTGTTTTGGGGCGGTCGTGGACACGCCCCAATGGTTACAGCCCTAAGCCAGGCGCTTTTCGATGTCGTCCAGGATGCCCTTGCGTGCCTTGCCGCGCTTCTCTTGCGTGCGCACCTTGCGGAGGTCGGCCTTGTTCATGTCCTTCAGGCGCGACTTAACCTGGCTCGCGTTGAGGTTGTCGTAACCCGTGATGGGCGACGAGCTGGCGACGCCTGCGCGGCGCCGGAGCTTGTCTGCCTCGACGAGCGCCGGCTCGGCGGTCGTGCGAACTCGCTTGGCGGCTGCGCTCGCTGCCTTTTCGGCGCGCTTGCGCGCCGGGGCGACGCGGGACTCGACGTCCTTGCGGGCGCGATCGAGCAACTTCTCGAGCTCTGCGACGAGCTCGTCGGTCTGCGCGCGGCCCTTCGAGACGAGGCTCGACACGGTCTTGTTGGCGTCGGCGCGCGTCATCCGACCGCGCTTGACGGCGTCGTCCATGACTTCCTGAATCCGCTCCCGGCTGATGGTGACGCTCTTCTCGAGCGCGTCACGGAACTCTTCGACGCTCTTGTTGCCGGCGCCGGACTTCTTGGCGGACTTCTTCTTCGCGGCGGGCTTCGAGCGCTTGGCCGAACCCTTCTTGGCAGCTGCCATGGACTCCTCCGGTGTTGAAGGCTGGATGGGTGGGGTGCAGACTAGTCTCCAGCCTTCGATGGCGCTCCGACACTTTCTGAGTGGCGAGGAACTTTCACCCGCTGAGGTGCTGGGTCTCGTCGAGCGCGCGCAGGAGCTCCGGGGCGGGCGCGCTGCGGGGGCGGAGGAGGATGCGCTCAAGGGACTCAGCGTCGCCCTCTACTTCGAGCGGCCGTCGACGCGAACGCGAATCTCGTTCCAGGTCGCTGTCTCCGAGCTGGGAGGCCATCCGATCCCACTGCGCGCCGATGAGCTGCAGCTGGGCCGCGGCGAGTCGATCGCCGACACGGCGCGGATGCTCTCGCGGTTCGTCCACGGGGTTGTGATCCGCTCCGGCTCGGACGAGACCGTCCGGGAGCTGGCCGAGCACGCGGAGGTGCCGGTGATCAACGGTTTGACGCCGCTTCATCACCCATGCCAGGCGCTCGCCGACCTGACGACGCTCGCCGAGCGATTCGGCAAGCTGGACGGGCTGCGGGTCGCTTACGTCGGGGACGGCAACAATGTCGCCCGTTCGCTCGCGTTGCTCGGTGGCATGGTGGGGGTGGAGGTCGTGGTGGCGGCGCCTGAGGGCTACCGGCTCGAGGACGGGGTGGCTGCGCAGCAGACGGGCGATCCGATGGAGGCGGCCGAGGGAGCTCACGCTCTATACACGGACGTGTGGGTGAGCATGGGGGACGAGGAGACGGCGGATGAGCGCCGCGCAGCGCTGGCTCCGTATCAGCTGCGCGAGGAGTTGATGGACGTCGCGGCGGACGATGCGATCGTCCTTCACTGCCTGCCGGCGCATCCGGGGGAGGAGATCACCGAGGGGCTTCTCTATGGCGAGAGCTCGGCGGTCTGGGACCAGGCAGAGAACCGGCTGCATGCGCAGAAGGCTCTCCTCGAGCTGCTGCTCGCCGGCTGAGAGCGGCGTTTCGGACTCGACATCCGGGCGAAACGACGACGTCCCGGTACTGGCATCGCGTACAGACAAATGGGCGTCTGGGCACGCGATCCTTCATTGGTGCAACGACTCTCCGCGCTCGACTCCTCCTTCCTGACCGTGGAGACACCCGTTGCTCACATGCACGTCGGGTGGCTTTCTACCCTGCTCCTGCCCAACGGGAGCGAAGCCGTCGACGCGCGTGGACTGGCACGGCGAATCGCGGCGCGACTGCACCTCGCGCCGCGATTCCGCCAGCGCCTTGCGTCCTCTCCGGTCGGTGACCCGGTGTGGGTGGACGATCCGGGGTTCCAGCTCCATCGCCATGTGAGGGAGATTGAGGGGGCGCCTCCCACGCGTGCGCAGCTGAACGTGATCGCGGGCGAGTTCCTGTCCGGGCAGCTCGACCGGTCACGGCCGCTCTGGGAGATCGTCGTGGTGCCGCGGCTGGCTGACGATCGGCGGGGAGCGATCATCGGCAAGGTCCATCACGCGATGGTCGATGGGATCGCGGCGGTTGAACTGGGAATGCTGCTGTTCGACCTGGCGCCCGATGCGGCGCTGCCGGAGCGGGTGGACTGGCAGCCGGAGCGGGCGGCGGGGCCGCTTCAGCTCGCAGCCGGGTCGGTTGTGGATGGCGCGGTTGTGCAGTTCCGAGCCGCTCGAAGGGTGGCGGCTCTTGGAATGACGCCGCGGCGGACGGCGCGGATCGCGGAGACGATGCGCCGCGCCGCGCTGCAGGTGGCCGAAGACGTGGTGCGCCCCGCGCCGCCTTCTTTCCTAAACCGGGACATCGGGCCGAAGCGTGCGCTGGTGTGCGAGCGGATGCCGGCTGAGCGCCTCGTCCGAATCAAGGAGGAGCGGGGCGTGAAGCTGAACGACGTGGTCCTCGCCGTCGTTTCGGGGGCGCTGCGAAGGTTCGCCGACTTCCACGGCGAGGAGGCGAAACCGCTTCGGGCGATGGTGCCAGTGAACGTGCGGGGGGAGGAGAGCGGGGGCAACCAGATCACGTTTGCCTTTCTAGACCTGCCGGTAGAGGAGCCGCGCCCGCTTCGCCGCCTCTCCGTGGTCTACGGGCGCACGCAGGACCTGAAGCAGTCGGGAAGGATCGCCGGGTCGGAGGTGATCCTGCGGGGCGCCGGGCAGCTTCCCGGCTTTCTCAAGGAGCGCGCCGCGCGGATGGCGGCGAGCCCGCGGATGTACAACGTCACCGTTTCGAACGTGCCCGGTCCGCGGGTGCGCCTGTACGCGGCGGGCTGCGAGGTGGAGGCGATCTATCCCGTCATTCCGATCACGGAGGGGCACGCGCTGGCGATCGGCGTGCTCACGTACTCGGACTGGGTTCACTTCGCCTGCTACGTCGATCCAGAAGCACTGCCCGCCTCGCCGGAGCTCGCGACGCTGATCGAGGGCTCCGTGCGGGAGCTGGAGCGGGCGATAGGTTCACGTCCGTGCCGGAAGAGAGCCGCGCGAACAACATCGGCACGCTCCGCCTTATCGGGGCGCTCGCGGTCCTCTTCGGTCACAGCTTCGTCCTGACCGAGGGCGTCCGCTTCCACGACCCGATCTCGGACGTGACGCGCGAGGTTGCCGGCTACGGCCTGGGGCTGCCCGGGCTGGGCGTTGCGATGTTCTTCGCGATCTCGGGCTACCTCGTCACGCGGAGCTGGGTGCGCCACTCGAGCTTCGTCGCATATGCCGAGGCGCGTTTGCTTCGGATCTACCCCGGCCTCATCCTCGCGGTGGCGCTGACAATCCTGCTCGGCTTCTTCTTGACGAGCGTGGAGAGCGGGTATCTGACGAGCAGGCAGACGGTCGAGTACGGAATCCATGATTCGACGCTGATCGACCTGCGCTACACGCTGCCGGGGGTGTTCGAGGACAACCCGTCGAACGCCGCCAACGGCTCTCTGTGGACGCTGCCGGTCGAGCTTCGGATGTACGGGCTGGTGATGATCGCCGGCCTCGTCGGCGCGCTGCGCCACCGGATGGCGTTCAACCTCCTCGCCGTAGGGATCGTCGTTCTGTTCATGGCCTGGCCGGAGTCGCCGCTTCTCGCCGAAGAGGTCCATGCGCGTGCAGCGGTGTTCTTCCTCGCCGGCGCCGCGCTCTATGTCAATCGCGAGTGGGTGCCGCTCACCGGCGCCGGCGCGATCGCCTTCGCGGTGGCTGCCGCGATCGCGAGCTTCACAGGCGCCTACGAGCTCGTCTTCGCTTTCGGCTTCTCCTACTTGATCCTGTGGTTCGGCTTCACGGATCGCTTCCGCGTTCCGAACCTTGCGGCGCACGGTGACCTCTCCTACGGCACATACCTCTACGCGTTCCCGGTCACCCAGGTCTGGGTCCAGATCCTCCAGCCCGTGTCGCCATGGGTCGTCTTCTTGCTCTCACTCGCGACCGTCCTGCCGCTCGCATGGATGAGCTGGCACGTGGTCGAGCAGAACGCACTGCGGCTGAAGGGCACTCTTTCGCGTCGCACCCCGAAACTGCGCGGTGCCCCCACCGCCTAGAAAGCACGCCGCCGGCGTGTGTCCATTCGCTTTCGCTCAGCGGTAGTTAGCGGACACACGCGGGTCCTAAACTGGCTCGACCAAGGCCCCGTCGTCCAGTGGTCAGGACGCCGGGTTTTCATCCCGGAAACGCGAGTTCGATCCTCGCCGGGGCTATGAGCAGCAGCAAGCGCGGGTTCGACCGGCGCCTTCCACTCGGACACTATGCAGCCAGAAATAGACATCGGCCCCATCACTCTCCAGACCTTCGGTCTGATGTTCGCGCTTGGGTTCATCGCGGCGGGCCTGGTGCTTACAAAGCGCTTCGGCGAGCTCGGCAAGCCGGTGGATTGGGCCTATGAGATGGTCTTCGCCGCTCTCGTCGGCGGCATCGTCGGCGCGAAGCTCGACTATGTCATCCAGCATCCGGGCGAGCCGTTCTTCTCGGGTTCGGGCCTGGTGTGGTTCGGCGGGGCGATCGGCGGGGCGATCGGAGTGCTCGCATGGGCGCGGTACCGGAAGCTCGCAGTGTGGGAGGTCTGTGACATCGCTGCTGTGCCTCTGGCGCTCGGCTATGCGATCGGCCGCATTGGCTGCCAGCTCGCGGGCGACGGCGACTACGGAATCCCGTGGGATGGGCCGTGGGCGATGTCATACCCCGACGGCACCGTGCCGACCACGGAAGAGGTCCACCCAACACCCATCTACGAGGCGCTCGCGGTGGGTGCGATCGCGTATCTCCTCTGGCGCCTACGGGACTCGTTCACGACCGGCATGCTCTTCGCGCTCTATCTCGTCCTGACCGGCACCGAGCGGTTCCTGGTCGAGTTCATCCGCCGCAACGACGAGGTCGTCCTCGGTCTCACCCAGCCCCAGGTGATCAGCGCCGTAATGGTCATCGCGGGTGGCTCGTGGATGATCGTGCGCGCAAGGCGTGGCGAGTTGTGGGCGCCCGCGGCGCCCGACGACTCAGCCGCTCAGCGTGCGTAGGCCCTAATGGATGAGCCGGAGCTGGAAAGTGGCACCAACGACGCCTCGCAGCGGGCGAGGTTGGCCATCGCGCTGGGCGCAGCGTTCGCTCTGGCCGCGATCGTCATCGTCGTTGTCGCGACTCGCGGATCCGACGAGGAGACGTCCGAGCTCCTGACCGGCACCTGCTTTAAGACCTGGAACGAGGATCTCATAGCCCCGGGCCAGGACGGCATCCACGCCTACACCTCTCACGGTTACCGCCAGACGCTCGTCACCCGCCTCGACCGCGAGGGCGAGATCGTCGGCCTTGGCGAAGACTCCACCGCGCCCGACGACCCCGATGAGCGCTGCGCCGTCATCTTCGCCTCGCCCCAGGTCGACTCCGAGCCCGACTTCGGCGTCCGCGTCTTCGACAAGGGCCGCTGGACCGGCCTCGCCCTCTCCGACGGAACGAAGCTCGAGGACATCGCCGGCCTTCAGGCGGAAGCCGTGGCGGACTCGAACGCCCTCCTCTTGTCCAACGGCACCCTGGGCGAGGGCTAGACGGATTTGAGCAGCCCGCCGTCGATCGGGATCGTCGTCCCGGTTACGTACGCGGCCCGCTCGGAGCAAAGGAACGCCACCAGGTCGCCGTACTCCTCCGGCGTACCCAGCCGCCCTGCCGGGACGTCCCGCTTCGCCATCTCGCGGGCGGCTTCCAGCGAGCCGGAGTTGTCTGCGAGACGGTCCGTCGCGATCTTGCCCGTGGCCACCGTGTTGATCGTCACCCCGTCGCCTGCCACCTCGCGCGCCAGTGTCTTGAGGTAGCCGATCGCCGCCATCCGGTGGGTATTCGAGAGCGCCAGGTATGGGATCACCTCGATGGTCGAGCTAGAGCCGACGTTCACGATCCGTCCCCAGCCTCTCTCCCGCATCGCCGGCAGCACCGATTCGATCAGGGCGCGCGGGGCGAGCACCAGTTCGCGGTAGGCGGCTTCCCACTCATCCGTCGAGCGGTCTTGGGCGCTGCCCATTGGCGGACCGCCGGTGTTGGTGACAAGGATCTCGACTGGGCCGCCCAGACGCTCCGCCACCTCGCCCGGGAGGGCGGCCAAGCGGTCGAGATCGGCCGTGTCCGCCTCGAACGTCGCCGTCTCGCCGCCGATCTCAGCGGCAGCTTCGTCCAGCCGCTCGAGCGAGCGGCTCGCCATCGCCACCTTCGCCCCCTCGCGGGCAAGCGCCTCGGCGATGCCGCGGCCGATTCCCTTGCTCGCACCCATGACAAGCGCGACGCGGTTCTCGATGCCTAAGTTCAACTTGTAGATACCTCTTACGCGCGCCTTCGGCGCTTGCACCTGTTGCTTTCGGGTCTAAAGACCCTCACCAGACAATGGGCGGTGCCGGGCTCGAACCGACGACCCTCACGGTGTAAACGTGATGCTCTCCCAACTGAGCTAACCGCCCACCGGGAAGTTTGACATCAGCTCTCGCGCTTGACCTGCGAGCCGCCGACGATCGTGTCTGAGCCGTCCTCGAGCCGCACCCACGCCTTGTTCCCGCCGTCGTAGTCGGGCGCCCACAGGACCAGTGTCGCCGCCTCCCGCTCCTCAGCGTCTGCCGGGCCAATCGAGACGGGCTCGGCGCCCTCCTCGTCGAGTCCGCGCCAGATCCTGATGAACGGATTCTCCTCCCACTCCGTGCCGATCGTCGTCGGCTGCTTGTGGCCGGGATGGACTCGCACCCCGGGTTCGAGCTTCATGAGCTTGTCCATGATCGAGCTCTTCAGGTCCTCGAAGCCGGTCGCGCCCGGCGCCCGCGTGCCGCCAACCGTGCCCTTGAAGAGGACATCTGCCGTGATCACATCCGTGTCGTCGATCTTGAGCGCGCAGTGGTCGGCGCAGTGGCCGGGCGTCTCGATCACCTCGATCCGAAGATCGCCCGACTCGATCACGTCGCCGCCGGTGAACGTTTCGTCCACCTGCCGGCTCTCGAGCAGCTCCTTCGTCTTCTCGTGAGCCAGGATCGGAACTCCGAACCGCTTCGCGAGCTCCTCCATCTCGAAGACGTGATCCCAGTGGTGGTGGGTCAGGACGACGTGCGTGATCTCGGTGCCTTCGCGCTCCGCCCGCTCTGCCAGCGGGTCGGTGACGCCGTTCGAGTCGACGAGCACGCCATGCCCACCCGGCTCGTCGATCACGAGGTACGCATTCGAGAGCCATTCGGCCTGTTCAACCCTTTGCAAGATCACTTCGCCAGCCTCCTATCTGAAATCAATAACCGACCGGATGCCGTCCTGGGCCTCCATCAACTCGAAGCCCTTGTTCACCTCGTCGAGCGTGATGCGGTGTGAGATGAAGGGGTCGACATCGATGTCGCCGGCCAGGTAGCGGTCGACCAGCGCGGGTACGCCGTCCCGGCCCTTCACGCCGCCGAACGATGAGCCGGCGATCCGGCGGCCGGTGATCAGGAAGCGCGGGATCACGTCCAGTGTCTCGCCCTTGCCTGCGACGCCGGCAACGGTCGCCAGGCCCCAGCCCATCCGCGCCGACTCGACCGCCTGGCGCATGACCGCCACGAGACCGGTCGCCTCGATCGTGTAGTCGGCGCCGAAGCCGCCGGTCATCTCGAGGATCCGCTCGACCGTGTCCGCGCCACCGACGAGCAGGTCGGTCGCGCCCTGGTGGCGGGCCATCTCCAGGCGCTCGTCGGAGAGGTCGACGCAGACGATCCGCTCGGCGCCCTGCAGGCGACAGCCGGCGACCGCGCCGAGGCCGACCATCCCGGCGCCGAAGACGACGCACGTCGAGCCTGCGTCGACCTTGGCCGTGTACATCGCGGCGCCGAGGCCCGTCGACAGGCCGCAGGCGAACAGGCAGGCGCGGTCCAGCGGCGCCTCGGGCGAGACCTTCGCGAGCGCGATCTGCGGCATGACCGTGTACTCGGCGAACGTCGACGTGCCCATGAAGTGACGGATCGGCTCGCCGCCGCGGCTCAGCCGGGTGGTGCCGTCGGGCAGGTAGCCCTTGCCCTGCTGGTCGCGGATCGCCAGGCAGATGTTCGTCCTCGGGCTCTCGCAGTGCACGCACTCGCGGCACTGCGGCGAGAACAACGTCACGACGTGGTCGCCGACCGCCAGCGAGTCGACCCCCTCGCCGATCGCCTCGACGACCCCCGCGCCCTCGTGGCCGAGCACCGTCGGCGCGTAGCCGGACGGGTCGACGCCCGATGCCGAGTACATGTCGGTGTGGCAGACGCCGCAAGCCACGAGGCGCACGAGCACCTCACCGCTCCTGGGCTCCTCCAGGTCGAGCTCCTGCACGACGAGAGGCTGGCCGAAC
>JAWVEY010000015.1:0-5082 GCA_033856515.1 Solirubrobacterales bacterium | reverse complement strand
TTCCTTGCGGCGGTGAGCACATGAATTGCCGTTCTGCTCGCCGCCTCCGGGGACCACGCCGCGCTTATGGCGTACCTCGCACCTGTCAGTGCCATCGCCCGCCGCTCCTCGCAGGGCGCTACCTCGGCGAGCCGCCCGCGCGCCCCGCAGACGGTCCGCCCCTGCGGGGAAACCCGGCCAAGACCCTCACGTGGACATCCGCCCGAACAGCCCTGAAGCTGCCGGCGGGCCAGGCGGGGGACACCATCCCGTCCCCCGGTGATCCAGGAGTGCGCGGAGGGTCAGACCCCCTGGTGCGCGGGGGTCGGTGCGCGGGGGTCGGTGCGCGGGGGTCAGACCCCCTGGGCGCGAGGGTCAGACCCGCTCGGTGCCTGGTGCGAGGAGGGTCAGACCCCCTGGGTGCCGCTGGGTGCAGGTCCCGCTGCGGCTGAGAGCGGCGACGATCTGGAGAGCCCGGCGGCCGCCGCGACTAGCGGCCCACGAGCCCCCTGGCCAGCGCGCGCGCTTGCCCTTCGCCCGGCTCAGGATCCGGCCGGAGCTCCTTCCGGGCGCGGGCGCGGGCTGCCGCCGCGGGGTCCATCTCGCCCAGGGCAGCCTCGAAGGCCGCGGCCTCGTCCGGTCCGCCAGGACGCTCGGGCTGAAAGCGATAACCCACCCCGAAATGCGTATGGATGTAGCTCCAGTCCGGCGACGCGGCCTCGAGCTTGAGGCGCACCTTCCGGACGAAGACGTCGACCGAGCGGTCGCCGTGGGCCATCGCGTATCCCCAGACGGCCTGGTAGATCTCCTCGCGCTGAAGCACCTTGCCCTGCGCCTGCGCCAGCAGCTCGAGCAGCTCGAATTCCCGGCGCGTGAGCTCGAGGCTCCGGCCTCGGACGAAAGCCTGGAACCGGTCCGCTCGGATCTCGAGCTCGCCCGCCACGAGCGGCCCGGTGCCGGTGCGATCTGCCGCCCGCTTGCGACGCCGGACCACGGCCTCCACGCGCGCGAGCACCTCCTCGGGGTGGCAGGGCTTCGTGACCCAGTCGTCGGCGCCGGCACGCAGGCCGCGCACCCGCTGCGACACGGTGGACTGACCCGTGCAGACGATCACGCCCATGCCGGGCAGCCTCGAGGAGACCCGCTCGAGGAACTCCCAGCCACTCGGGCCGAGCAGGGCCAGGTCCATGACCAGCGCGTTCACGCGCATGGCGACGAACTCGTCGACCGACGGGGGCGCCTCGAGGCAGCGGTACTGCCAGCCCAGGTCTCCCGCACGCTTGACGAGCACTCGCACGAACCCCGAGTCGGAGTCGAGGATCGCAATACGCAGATCCGCCATCGCGGGTCAAGTCTAGGCAGACCGACGGTGCGTTCACACGCTTTTCACAAGTGCGCGACACGGCGGTAACAGACTCGTGTCCAGCCGATGCGAGCGTGCGGGGCATGAAGAAAATCATCACTCTCGCCGCCTGCGGCGCTCTGGCTCTCGGCGTCGCTGCTTGCGGAAACGACGACGAATCCGGAAGCGGAGGAGGGGGCGAGGACCTCTCCGGCAACATCAGGATCGACGGCTCGAGCACGGTCGCCCCGCTGGCCGAGGCCGCCAAGGAGGAGTTCGAGGGCCAGAACCCGGGCGTGAGGATCACCGTCGGTACCTCGGGCACCGGCGGCGGCTTCGAGAAGTTCTGCGCGGGCGAGACCGACATCTCGAACGCATCGCGACCGATCAAGGACGACGAGGAGGTCCCGGTCTGCGAGAAGACGGGCGTGGGCTTCCGGGAGGTCCAGGTGGCGAACGACGGGATCGCCGTGGTGACCAACCCGGAGCTGAAGGTCGATTGCCTCACAACCGACCAGCTGAACGCCCTCTGGAACCGCGGCTCGAAGGTGGGGAGCCTCGACGAGATCGACCCAACTCTGCCCGACGCCGAGCTGAGCCTGTTCGGGCCCGGGACGGACTCCGGCACGTTCGACTACTTCACCGACGAGATCAACGGGGAGGAGGGCGTCTCCCGCGACGACTACCAGCCCTCCGAGGACGACAACGTGCTCGTTCAGGGCGTCTCCGGCGACCCCGGTGCCCTCGGCTACTTCGGCTTCTCCTACTTCGAGCAGAACCAGGACAGGCTGAACCTGGTCGGCGTGGATGCCGGCGAGGGCTGCGTGAAGCCCACCAGCGAGTCGATTCAGGACGGCTCGTACACCCCGCTCGGCCGGCCGCTGTTCATGTATCCGAGCGCGAAGGCGCTCGAGCGGCCCGAGGTGAGGGCGTTCCTCGACTACATCGTCGAGAATCACCAGGCGATCGCCGAGGCTTCGCAGATCGTCCCGATGAGCCAGGAGCAGGCCGACCGGGCGAAGTCGGCGATCGGGAGCTAGGTGGAAGCCGCTACGACAGCCATCGGGCTGAGCGGGCGCCGCCGTCACGGTGAGGGGGTCGTCAGGGCCCTGCTCGTGCTGGCGGCGCTCGTGTCCCTGCTCACCACGACCGGCATCGTGATCTCGCTGGCGAGGGAGACGATCACGTTCTTCGGCGACGTCGGCATGGGCGAGTTCCTCCTCGGCACGAAGTGGACGCCGCTGTTCGAGCCGCCCAGCTTCGGTGTCCTGCCGCTGGTGGTGGGCACGTTCGCGACGACGGCGATCGCGCTCGTCGTCGCGGTCCCGCTGGGGCTCGGCGGGGCGATCTACCTCAGCGAGTACGCGCGCCCGCGGGTGCGCAAGACCATCAAGCCGGCGCTCGAGCTCCTGGCCGGCGTGCCGACCATCGTGTTCGGCTACTTCGCGCTGACGTTCTTCACACCCGAGATCCTGCGCGGCCTGCTCGGGCTGGAAGTCGGCATCTTCAACGCACTCGCGGCGGGGATCATCATCGGCTTCCTCATCATCCCGATCGTCGCCTCGATCTCCGAGGATGCGATGTCGGCCGTGCCCCAGGCGCTGCGCGAGGGCGCCTTCGGCCTCGGCGCCGCGAAGCTCCAGGTCACGCTGCGGGTGGTCTTCCCAGCGGCGCTCTCGGGCATCGTCGCCTCCATCGTCCTCGCGATGTCGCGCGCCATCGGAGAGACGATGGTCGTGGTGATCGCCGGCGGCCTGCAGCCCCAGTGGGGCGCCGACGTGGGCAAGTCGATGGAGACGCTCACTGCGTTCATCGCCGCAACGGCAAAGGGCGACGTGGCCACCGGCTCCATCGCCTACAAGACGATCTTCGCCGTGGGAACGACGCTCTTCGTGATCACGCTCGTCATGAACCTGATCTCGATCCGGTTCGTGCGCAGGTACCGGCAGGTGTACGAATGACCGCCTCCCGCGCAACGGTGCTGAAGGACCTGGCGTTCCGGCTCGCGCTGATCGCGTGTCTCGCGACGGCGATCGGGCTGCTCGTGATCCTGCTCGTGGACGTCGCGATCGACGGCGCCGGCACGCTCTCGATCGACTTCATCAACAACTTCACCTCGATCGACGCCGACAGAGCGGGGATCCAGGCCGGCCTCTGGGGCACGGTCTGGCTCATGGCCATCTGCGCGTTCGTGGTCGTGCCCGTAGGGGTGGCCACCGCGGTCCACCTCGAGGAGTACGCGGACGGCAGGAGGTGGTGGAACCGCCTGATCGAGCTGAACATCCAGAACCTCGCCGCGGTGCCCTCGATCGTCTACGGCATCCTCGGGCTTGCGTTCGTCGTGCGCGGGCCGCTCGACCTGGGCAACGTCGTGCTCGCCGGTGGCCTGACGCTCGCCCTGCTGGTGCTCCCCATGGTGATCATCGCCAGCCGCGAGGCGCTCCGGGCCGTTCCGCCGTCGATCCGCGAGGGCTCGATGGCGCTGGGCGCCACCCGGTGGCAGACGATCTGGCGCCAGGTGCTGCCCGCCGCGATTCCCGGCGTGGCAACCGGGGTGATCCTCGCGCTCTCGCGCGCGATCGGTGAAACCGCCCCGCTGATCGTGGTCGGTGCCGTGGCGATCATCTCCTTCAACCCGGAGGGACTCGACTCGCAGTTCACGGCCATGCCGATCCTGATCTTCGAATGGATCTCGCGGGCCTCCAACGACGTCAATGACTACAAGCCGCTAGCGGCAGCGGGGATTCTCCTGCTGATGCTCCTGCTCGTGGCGATGAATGGAGTCGCGATTTGGCTACGCAATCGGTACGAGCAGAAGTGGTGACCCACGAGGCGGTGGTCGGGCCGCCCAGGGTGCGCCAGCCCGTCTTCAACCTCGAGGGCGTCACCGTCTCCTACGGCGACAAGCCCGCCGTTCGGGACGTCAGCTTCGATATCGCGAGGAGGGAGATCACGGCGCTGATCGGCCCCTCCGGGTGCGGCAAGTCGACCCTGATCCGGTGCCTCAACCGGATGAACGACCTGATTCCGAGCGCCCGCGTGGAGGGCAGGGTGCTCTACCACGGCCAGGACCTCTACGGGCCCGAGGTGGACGCGGTGGAGGTGAGGAAGCGCATCGGCATGGTCTTCCAGAAGCCGAACCCGTTCCCCAAGTCGATCTACGACAACATCGCCTTCGGCCCCCGCATCCTCGGGATGAAGGGCGACATGGACGAGATCGTCGAGAATGCCCTCAAGGGTGCGGCGCTCTGGGACGAGGTCAAGGACCGCCTCTCAGACAACGCCTTCGGCATGTCCGGCGGGCAGCAGCAGCGCCTCTGCATCGCTCGCGCGCTCGCCGTGGAGCCCGACGTGATCCTCATGGACGAGCCGTGCTCCGCGCTCGATCCAATCTCCACCGGCAGGATCGAGGACCTGATGATGGAGCTGAAGGAGAGCTACTCGATCGTCATCGTCACCCACAACATGCAGCAGGCGGCGAGGGTCTCCGACCGGACCGCGTTCTTCACCGTCGAGCTGGACGAGGCGGAGACCCACAGGAGCGGGCGCGTCATCGAGTTCGACGACACCGAGAAGATCTTCACGAACCCCGCCGACCCTCGAACCGAGGCCTATGTGACCGGGAAGGTCGGATGACCGCGAGAACTCACTTCCAGGACGAGCTGGAGGGCCTCGAGCGGTCGGCGCTCGGCGGCCTGGAGCTCCTGGCGGAAGTGGATGCGGGCGGACTCGGCCACGCGCCGGCGCTAACCGACCTTCCC
>JAWVEY010000014.1:0-6163 GCA_033856515.1 Solirubrobacterales bacterium | reverse complement strand
GGCAAGGCCGGAGAGACGACGGTGAAGTACACGTCGCTCGACGACTCCACTGCTCAGGCCGGCAGCTGGACTCCCGAGGCGGTGCAGAGAAACGCGGAGCGAGTCGCGCAGGACGACGCGGCCGTGGCGTACATCGGCGAGTTCAACTCGGGCGGAAGCGCGGTATCGATTCCGATCCTGAACGAGGTTCCGGTCGCTCAGATCAGCCCGGCGAACACCGCCGTGGGCCTGACCTCGGACGAGCCGGGCGCCGACAAGGGCGAGCCGGACAAGTACTACCCGACGGGCGAGCGGCACTACCTGCGCATCGTTCCGAAGGACACCATCCAGGGCGCGGCCCTGGCCACCGTCATGAAGAAGGACGGTTGCACCACGGCGTACATCCTCAACGACAAGGAGGTGTACGGCGCGGGCCTGGCACGGAACATCGAGGCGGCTGCCGACGCGCAGGGTCTCGAGGTCGCGGGCAACGAGGGCATCGACCCCAAGTCCCCGAACTTCCGCTCCCAGGCACAGACGATCGCGGACGCGGGCGCTGACTGCTTCGTGTTCTCGGGCATCACCGCCAACGGCGCTGTCCAGCTGTTCAAGGACGTGTCCGCCGCGGTGCCGGATGCCAAGCTCTACGGGCCCGACGGGGTGGCCGAGTCCGGCTTCGCCGATCCCAAGGAGGGCGGTATCCCCGCCGACGTGGCAGCGAAGACCAAGGTCACGGTCGCCACGCTGTCACCCGATCAGTACCCGCCGGAGGGACAGAAGTTCTTCGACGACTTCGAGTCCACCTACGGCGAGCCGAACCCCGATCCCTACGCCATCTACGGGTACGAGGCCATGAAGCTGGTCCTCGACACGTGTGAGCAGCTGGGACCGGATTGCTCGGACAAGCAGGCCATGATCGATGCGCTGTTCCAGACGAAGGGTCGTGAGTCGGTGCTCGGCACCTACGACATCGACGAGAACGGCGACACGACGCTGACGGACTACGGCGTCTACACGATCGAGGGCGGCGAGCTGCAGTTCGGCGAGACGGTCAAGGCCGAAACAGGCTGACCGGTACGTCCTGAAGTAGCCCTCGGGATGGGGGGCGGGCCTTCCGGTCCGCCCCCCGACCGTGATAGAAGTCGCAGCGAGGGGACCTGTGGAGGCGAGTAGCGAAGCAGCGCGCGTGCCTATCCGGGCTAACACCAGGGACCGGCTGCGCACCTACATTGGCCAGTACGGCCTCATCGCCGTTCTTCTCATCATGCCGGTTGTCTTCGGCATCCATGACCTCGTCGAGGACGGGAACCTCACCCGGCTCGGCAACAATTTCGTGGCCGGGATCTCGAACGGCGCGATCTGGGCGCTGATCGCGCTCGGCTACACGCTCGTGTACGGAATCATCGAGCTGATCAACTTCGCCCACGGCGAGGTCTTCATGATCGGCTCGCTCATCTCCGCGGCCTGGTTCTGGGGAACGATCGGCCTCACCGAGGAGACGGCCCTGATCGCGCTGATCCTCGGCCTGCTCGCCTCGCTGGTGGTCGCGATGCTCGCGAGCGGGGCGCTGAACGTGATGATCGAACGGGTCGCGTACCGGCCCTTGCGAGGGGCGCCGAAGCTCGCGCCGCTCATCACGGCCGTCGGCATGTCGTTCATCCTGCAGAACGTCGGCATCCTCTGGATCGGTGGCTCGCCGGAGGGCGTGCCGCAGCTGGTGAACCCGCAGAAGGACCTCTTCGACATCGGCGGCGTGGTGATCAACCAGGGCGACCTGCTGGCGCTCGGGACGACGATCCCGCTTGTCCTCCTCCTCACGACCTTCATCTCCCAGAGCCGGATGGGCCGCGCGATGCGCGCCACCGCGCAGGACCCGGAGGCCGCGCGCCTCATGGGCATCAACGTCGACACCACGATCTCCCTGACGTTCCTGCTCGGCGGCCTGATGGCCGGCGCAGCCGGACTCGTCTACGCGCTCTACCAGACGAGCATCTGGTACTTCCAGGGCTTCCAGGCCGGGCTGATCGCGTTCACCGCCGCGGTCATGGGCGGCATCGGGAACCTGCAGGGCGCGGTCCTCGGCGGCTTCATCATCGGGATCATCCAGCAGACCTCCGACAACCGGATCGGGGGTGAGTGGACACCCGCGATCGTGTTCGCCTACCTCGTCCTGATCATGGTGTTCCGCCCGCAGGGCCTTCTCGGCGAGGAGACGAGGGAGGCTGGATGACGCCGAAGACGGATCGGCGCACGCTGCTGATGGTCGGTATCGCCGTGCCGATCATCGTGCTGTTCGCCACCGCGCTGCTCGGCATGAACCTCTTCATGGCGATCGTCCTCGGGCTGTTCCTCGCCGCGCGCATGCTGTTCCCGGACGACCGGCGCGCGACGGTCGCGGTGATCGTCCTCGCGATCCTCTGGGCGGTGGCGCTGCCCTTCGTGCACGACGAGGGCGGCGAGTTCATGAGCATCGGCACGCTGATCCTCGCGTACGCGGTGATGGCGCTCGGGCTCAACATCATCGTCGGGTACGCCGGCCTGCTCGACCTCGGCTACGTGGCCTTCTTCGCGCTCGGCGCCCTGACCGCCGGCTGGTTCATGTCGGACTTCTTCTCGAACGCGGGGAAGGGCGGCGACGGCATCCACTTCGGCGTCTCGGAGCAGGCGTCGGGCCTGTTCGGCATCCACTTCAACTTCCTGATCGTCGTGGTGATCGCGATCGTGGTCTGCACGATCGCCGGCATGCTGATCGGGCTCCCGACGCTGCGACTGCGCGGCGACTACATCGCGATCGTGACGCTGGCGTTCGGCGAGATCATCGGCCGGATCGTCATCAACGGCGACCAGCTGCACTTCGGCGACGCGCCGCTCGTTGGCGGCGGCCTCGAGAAGGTCTTCGGAGAGGGGGCGGTCTTCTCGGCCGGACGAGAGGGGATCACGCCAATCGACAAGATCTATCTCCCGCCGCTGAACGGCGGCGAGCCGTTCCTGTCGCTGAACCTCCGGCCCTGGTTCCTCGTCGCGCTCGCGATGGTGCTGATCGTGCTGTTCGTGAACTACCGGCTGCGCGACTCGCGGCTCGGCCGCGCCTGGATCGCCCTCCGCGAGGACGAGGTCGCCGCCGCGTCCATGGGCGTGCCGCTCGTCCGCACGAAGCTGCTCGCGTACGGGACCGGCGCGGCCTTCGGCGGGATCTCGGGCGTCTTCCTCGCGTCCCGGCTGAGCGTCGTGAACGCGGACCAGTTCCAGTTCTTCTTCTCGATCTTCATCCTCGCGATGGTGATCCTCGGCGGGCTCGGCTCGATCGAGGGTGTCCTGATCGGTGCGGGCGTGCTCGTCTACCTGAACTTCAAGTTCATCCCGGACGTGAACGAGAAGCCACGCGAGTGGTTCGACCTCGACCTCGACCTGTCAGAGCTCTCAGCCGGGATCTACGGGTTCCTGCTCGTGATCATGATGCTGCTGAGACCTCAGGGCCTCATCCCAGAGCGAAGGCGGAAGATGGAGCTGGTCGAGCACGTGGGCACGGGTCAGACGTCCGGGGTCGGCGGTCCCAGTGACGACACCCTCTACGAGGCGCGGGCATGAGCACGGACACCGGCACGAGCGCGGGCACCGGCACGAGCACCGACGGTCACGACCCGATCCTCGAGACGACCGGGGTCACGAAGGTCTTCGGGGGCCTCGTGGCGGTGGAGGACGTCTCGTTTGCGATCCCGCGCGGGCGCATCGTGTCGATCATCGGGCCGAACGGCGCGGGGAAGACGACCTTCTTCAACATGCTCACGGGGCTCTACAAGCCGACCCTCGGGAAGATCGTGTTCGACGGGCGCGACATCACGGGCCGCCGGCCCGACCGGATCATGGCGATGGGAGTGTCGCGGACCTTTCAGAACATCCGCCTGTTCGCCACGATGAGCGCGCTCGAGAACGTGATGGTCGGCCAGCACGCGCGCATGAGGGCCGGGCTGTTCGGCTCGATCCTCCGCACGCCCGGGGTGCGCAGGGAGGAGAGGCGCGTCACGGAGAAGGCGCGCGAGGAGCTCCGATACGTGGGCCTGAGCGACGACCTCCACGGCCAGATCTCCGTGAACCTGTCGTACGGCGACCAGCGCAGGCTCGAGATCGCGCGGGCGCTCGCGTCGGATCCGAAGGTGCTGCTCCTCGACGAGCCGACGGCCGGCATGAACCCCCAGGAGTCCAAGGAGCTGACGGACTTCATGCGCAGGCTGCGGGACGAGCGGGGCGTCAGCGTGCTCCTGATCGAGCACGACATGCAGGTGGTCATGGACGTGTCCGAGCACATCACGGTGCTCGACCACGGCACGAAGATCGCGGAGGGAACGCCCCAGGAGGTGCGCCAGAACCCGCGCGTCATCGAGGCCTACCTCGGCAAGCAGGGTCAGAAGGACGCCGATGGCTCTTCTTGAGGTGAAGGACGTTCACACGTTCTACGGGAACATCGAAGCCCTGAAGGGCGTCTCGCTCGAGGTCGAGGAGGGCGAGTGCGTGACCCTCATCGGCTCCAACGGCGCAGGCAAGTCCACGACCCTGCGATCCGTCTCCGGCCTGACGCCGCCCCGTCAGGGATCCATCCGCTTCGAGGGCCGTGAGATCACGGAGACGCCGCCGCAGGAGATCGTGTCCCTGGGCGTGTCGCTCTCGCCCGAGGGCCGGCACGTCTTTCCGCGCATGAGCGTGCACGAGAACCTGATGCTCGGCGCCTACCTGCGTAAGGATGCCGACGGCATCCAGAGCGACCTGGACCGCGTGTACTCGCTGTTCCCGCGGCTGAAGGAGCGCGAGCGCCAGAAGGGCGGCACGATGTCGGGTGGCGAGCAGCAGATGCTCGCGATCGGCCGGGCGCTGATGGCGCGCCCGACGCTGCTGCTCCTCGACGAGCCGTCGATGGGCATCGCGCCGATCCTCGTGGAGCGGATCTACGAGACGATCGCGGAGATCAACCGCCAGGGCACCACCATCCTTCTGGTCGAGCAGAACGCGAACTTCGCGCTCGAGGTGTCGAGCCGCGCGTACGTGCTCGAGACGGGCAGTGTCACGCTGACCGACAGGTCGGCGTCGCTTCGCGAGAATCCCGAGGTCCAGCGGGCGTATCTGGGAGCCTGATGTCATGTCGCTAGCAGTCATCGGAACCGCCGCCCTCTGGCTCACCTTCGTGTGGCTGGCCTCGGCGATCGTCGCGTCGATGCTGTCGAGCGCCAAGGGCTACCCGGAGAGCTGGGGCCTCGTGACCGGGGCGATCCTGAGCCTCCCTGGAGCGTTCGTTTGGGCGGTGTGGCCGCCGCGCGAGATCTCACGCTGGAAGCTCCACGAGGGCCTCAGCGGAAGGGGGCGGACCGTGATGATCGTGGTCGAGGTCGCGCTTCTTGCGATCGCGGCGTACGTCGTCACGAGGGTGGACGCGAGCGGGACCGGGCGGATAGGGCTGATCGCGGTCGCGCTCATGGTGCTCGTCGTGGCGGCGGCGCTCGTATACGTGATCGACATCCAGCGCTCCACCGGCGGCAAGACGATGGCCGAGCTCCGCACCGAGCGGCAGGTGCTCGACTCGTCGAGCCGGCCGAGCTAGCGCCCCGCGCGCTAGCGCCCCGTCACGTCGCGGAGTGCGGCCTCGAGGTCGGTCTGCTCGAACCTGTAGCCGAGCTCGGTGAGGCGGGCGGGCACCGCGCGCTGCCCGGTGGTCACGATCTCAGCCATCTCTCCGTACAGCGCCTTCACCGCCAGCGCGGGGACCGGAGCGAAGGCGGGGCGGCGCAGCGCCCTCCCGAGGGCGCGGGACAGTTCCCTGTTCGTCGCCGGCTCCGGGGCGGAGACGTTCAACGGGCCGCGCGCATCGGGAGTGTCGAGCGCGAACACCGTCGCGCCGACGACGTCGTCCACGTGCACCCACGGCACGTACTGCCGTCCGCCCGCCACGGGGCCGCCGATGCCGGCCTTGAAGAAGGGCAGCATCTTCTCCAGGGCCCCGCCGGACTCGGAGAGCACCACGCCGGTGCGGTTCAGCACCACACGGACGCCCAGCTCCTCGGCCCGGCGCGCCTCGGCCTCCCAGTCCTCGCTCAGCTGCGCGAGGAAGTCGTCGCCGGGCTCGGGGGTGGACTCGTCGAGCCGCTCGTCGCCGCGCTGGCCGTACCAGCCCGCGCCCGACCCGGACACCAGCACG
>JAWVEY010000013.1:0-3388 GCA_033856515.1 Solirubrobacterales bacterium | reverse complement strand
CAGTACACCCGCTACCTCACCGTCGGCCTCGCGTTCGCGCAGTCGATCGGCTACGTCTTCCTCTTCCGCCAGTTCGCGCAGGGCGGCACGGACGTCGTCAACAACTTCACCTTCAGCGGCGTCTTCGTGATCGTGCTGGCGCTCACCACCGGCACCGTGCTCGTGATGTGGCTCGGCGAGCTGATCACCCAGCGCGGGCTCGGCAACGGCATCTCGCTGATGATCTTCGCGAGCATCACCGCGGGCCTCCCGAACGGCATCCAGGCGTGGTGGACCAACCCGGACCAGATCTTCAAGGTGATGATGCCGTTCCTCGCGCTGGCGATCATCGCGGCGATCGTCTTCATCCAGGAGGGCCAGCGCCGCATCCCGGTGCAGTACGCCAAGCGCGTCGTGGGCCGCAAGATGGCGGGCGGCGGCTCGACCTACCTGCCGCTGCGCGTGAACATGGCGGGCGTCATCCCGGTGATCTTCGCCGCCTCGCTGATGGCCTTCCCGCCGACGATCGGCGAGCTGACGGGAGCGAAGGGCCTGTCGAACTTCTTCAACCCGAATGGCACCGCCTACATCGTCGGCGAGTCGATCCTGATCGTGCTGTTCACCTACTTCTACACCGCCGTCACGTTCAACCCGGTGGAGCAGGCGGACAACCTCAAGAAATACGGCGGGTTCATACCCGGGGTGAGACCCGGCCGGCCAACGGCCGAGTATCTAGACCGCATTCTCGCCCGGCTGACGTTCCCGGGCGCGCTCTACCTTGCCGCGGTCGCGGCTCTGCCGACCCTCCTCATCAACCAGACCGGCGCGAACTTCGCGTTCGGCGGAACCTCGATCCTGATCGTGATCGGCGTCGCGCTCGACACGATGAAACAGATCGAGGCGCAGATGATGATGCGGAATTACGAGGGGTTCCTGAAGTAGCTGCGCCTGTGGGCTGCCGCGTGGCGTCCCTGCGTTTCAAGTTGGCGAGTTCGCAAGTTCGCGCCTGGGCCCGATTGCCAACTCGCCAACTGGCCAACTCGGCAGTTGTCAACTCCGAGTAAGGCACCAGACCGCCCCTGAAGCGCCGCCTGAGTTACCCTTCTCCGCCTTCTATGAGCAGCGAACTGAATCTCATCCTCCTCGGCCCCCCTGGTGCGGGCAAGGGAACGCAGGCCGAGCGCCTCGTCGAGGATTTCGATCTCCCGTACTACGCGACTGGGGACATCCTCCGCGCGGCTGTGAAGGAGGAGTCGGATCTCGGCAAGCAGGCCAAGGAGCACATGGACAAGGGCGACCTCGTGCCCGACGACCTGATCTGCGAAGTGATCATGGAGCGGATCGCGCAGCCCGAGGCGGAGGACGGCTTCCTGCTCGACGGCTTCCCGCGCAACGTCAAGCAGGCGGAGATGCTCGAGAACGCGCTCTCGGACCACGACCGCAGCCTGACCGCCGCGCTGCTCGTCGACGTCGAGGACGACGAGGTCATCAGGCGGCTCTCGGGACGCCGGGTCTGCGTCAAGAACGGGCACAACTACCACGTCGAGTTCGATCCGCCGAAGAACGAGGGCGTCTGCGACCAGGACGGCTCGCGGCTCGAGCAGCGCGAGGACGACAAGCCCGAGACGGTCCAGCACCGACTCGACGTCTACCACGAGCAGACCGAGCCGCTGATCGAGCGCTACGACGATCAGGGCATCCTCCGCCGCTTCGACGGCAAGCGCCCGGCGGGCGAGGTGCACGACCACATTCGCGCCACTCTGGCCACCCTCAGGCTCGAAGACGAGCTCTAGCCGGCGCGGGCTGACGCTCCTGCCGGGAGCTACTACGCTCCATGGCTGTGATAGTTCGCAAGACGCCTGAGGAGATCGAGAAGATGGCCGCGGCGGGCCGAGTGCTCGCTCGCTGTCTCACGATGCTCCGCTCGAAGGCGCGCGCGGGAGTGACGACCGGCGAGCTCGACAAGGCAGCCGAGCTCTTCATCCGCTCCCAGGACGCCGAGCCCGCATTCAAGGGCTACCGCGGCTTCCCCGGCTCGATCTGCGCGTCGCCGAACTCGATGGTGGTGCACGGCATCCCGGGCGCGTACAAGCTGAACCGCGGGGACATCCTGTCGATAGACGCCGGCGTGATCCTCGACGGCTGGGTCGCCGACGCTGCCATCACGCTCCCGATCGGCAACGTCACCCCGGTCGCGAAGAGGCTGCTCGCGACGACCCGCGCCGCCCTCTTCGACGCGGTCGAGCAGTGCCGGCCCGGCAACCACCTGGGCGACGTCGGGCACGCCGTGCAGAAGCGCGTCGAGTCGGATGACTTCTCGGTCGTCCGCTCGCTCGTCGGGCACGGGATCGGGCGCGACATGCACGAGGACCCGCAGATCCCGAACTACGGCGATCCGGGCACGGGCGAGGAGCTGGCCGAGGGCATGGTCCTGGCGGTCGAGCCGATGGTCAACGTCGGCAACCACCCGATCCGCGTGGCCGCCGACAACTGGTCGGTCTACTCGCAGGATGGCTCGCTGGCGGCCCACTTCGAGCACACCGTGGCGATCACCGCGGAGGGCCCTCGTATCCTGACGCCGTGGCACCTTGAAGAAGCTGCCCGAGCGGCATAGATACCCCAAATGTGGCTCGAGGCGCGGCTGACGTTGGCTGCTAAGGTTCCTTGGCTGTTTCGGCGCCTGGCCGTCTCCTGGGCCTCGCCGCCGTTTCTCTTTAATACGAATAGATTGCGGAGCGCGTGAAGGTCCGAGCTTCAGTCAAGCCCATGTGCGAGAAGTGCAAGATCATTCGCCGTCACGGCGCGGTCTTGGTCATCTGTCAGAACCCGCGTCACAAACAGCGCCAGGGGTAGTCAATGGCACGAATTTCAGGAATCAACATCCCACTCAACAAGCGCACGGAAGTAGGGCTCACCTACATCTACGGCGTCGGCCCGTCCCAGGCCCGCAAGGCCCTCCAGGACGCGGGCGTCGACCCGAACACCTACGTCCGGGATCTCACCGAGGACGAGGTGCGCAAGCTGCGCGACACGATCGACCAGAACCTGACCGTCGAGGGTGACCTCCGGCGGGAGCGGTCGCAGAACGTCAAGCGCCTGATGGAGATCGGCGCCTACCGCGGCCTTCGCCACCGGCGCGGCCTGCCGGTAGACGGCCAGCGCACGAAGACGAACGCGCGCACCCGCAAGGGCCCGAAGCGCATGTCGGTCGCGGGCAAGAAAAAGGTGAAGAAGTAGTGGCCCAACAACGTCCTGCACGCGGCCGTGGGCGGCGCAAGCCCCGCAAGAACATCCCGTTCGGCCAGGCGCACATCAAGACCAGCTTCAACAACACGATCGTGTCCCTCACCGACAAGGAGGGGAACGTGATCGCCTGGGAGTCCGCCGGTGGCGCCGGCTTCAAGGGCTC
>JAWVEY010000012.1:0-4194 GCA_033856515.1 Solirubrobacterales bacterium | reverse complement strand
GCCGCCATCTGCCGGCCGTCAGACGCCGACACCATGAACTCCGTCTCGTCGCCGACGACATGGGCATTCGTCACGATGTTGCCCTTCGCGTCGTAGACGACGCCCGATCCGAGCCCATTCGAGGTCTGGATGAGCACGACCGACGGACCCACTCGGTCGACGATGGCCTCGAACTCCGCCTGGAGTGCCGCGCCGGTCGTGCTGCCGCTGACCGCTGACGGCGCGGGCGTCGAGCTCGGATTCGCGCATCCGGCGGTGGCAAGGGCCAAGCCCAGGACCACCGCCAGCGCGCTGCAAGCAGGGTTCCAGCGAACGTCGGCCGTCATGCCTGTTCCAGGACCTGCGAGCACGAGGAATGGATGCGTTTCAGTCGCTCTTGCGCCCATTGCCGGAGCGGCCATTGCCGGACTTGATCTCAACGCGGCGGGCACGGTTCTGGGTGGCCTTGGGGAGCGTGATCGTCAACTCGCCGTTCTCGTATTGCGAGGTGGCCTTGTCGACCTCGACCATCCCCGGCAACGCCACCGCGCGCATGAACTGGCCGCGACGACGTTCACGAAGCAGGAAGTTGCCCTCTTGCTTCTCCTGCTCCTCGGCGAACTGCCCGCGGACTGTCACGGTCCGGCCTTCGATGCTGACCTCGGTGTCCTTGGGGTCAACGCCGGGCAGCTCCACCTCGACGATGTAGGCGTCATCGGTCTCGCGAACGTCCAGCGGCGGGGCCACTTCGGTGAAGCCACCCTGCATCGAGCCAAGGGGCCAGTCACCGAGGAAGCGCTCCATCGCGTTGCGGAACGGGATCTGGTTGCGGTCGAGCGGACGGCGGACGAGCGTCATGGGATCGTCTCCTCCTGTGTTTGGCGCCGCGAGGTGCAGCGGTGGAAGACCACGACTCTGACCGGCGATGCTTCGACGCGCAGTAGCGGTCGATACGGCGGTATCAGGCTCTCGGCAGCGCCCCGCGGCTGGCCGTTGGTGCACTCCCGGCGACGGCCTCAGATGGCGACGCCACCGGCTCGATCTCGGTCCACCCTTCCCGCGAGACCAGCCAGACCGCGAACGGCGCGTCCCGGCCGCCGAGGGAGAGCGGGATGATCGATGCCATGGGGTACCCCTTGCGGAGGCGGATCAGCGTTCCGACGAGAACCGCGGGCTCGCTCGACAGGATCTCCGTGGTTTCGACGTACGCACGCGACACGCTGGCGAGGAACGCTGGATCCGTGGGCGGGGTGCAATGGATCAGCGGTTGGAACGCAGCATGTGCTTCGTGCATCGGATGAGCGTACGCAGGCCCGCGCGTCCGGCAGTACCGCGCGATGCCGACCGATATGGCTCAGTCGGCCGGTGGCTGATCCATCTTGATGACGATCCGGGTGAGCTCGACGCGGGACGAGACGCGCAGCTTTCGGAACGCTTGGCGCAGGTGTGAGTCCACGGTATGCGGGGAGAGGAACAGGCTCCGCGCCACTTCACGATTCGTGCGGCCCTCAGCCACCAGCCGGACCACGGCGAGCTCGGATCCGCTGAGCGCACTCCACCCCTCGCTCGGGCGACCGGGATGGTCGACGGGGCCACCCGGGGACACGCCCGTCAACGCGCGCGCCGTGTCCTCGAGGCCCTCAGCCGCCTTCGCATCGCCTACGGCAGCGCCGAATTCGAGGTGCGCGGCGACCTCGACGGACGGACGACCAGCCGCAAGAAGGGTCCGCCCCGCTTCAAGGTGCATGCCGCGGCGGGCAGCGGACCCAAGCTCGTCGTAGACCACCTGCTTGACCAGGTCGTGCTGGAAGACCAGCCCGATCCCATCGTCTACGAGTATCCCCGCGACGATGGCCTCGGCGATCAACGGGACGCACTCGACGGCCGAGCGACCCAGCAGGACGGCAGCGTCCGAGAGCGTGAAGGGGCGCCCCAGGACCGCCCCGACACGCAGGAGTTGGCGAGTCTCAGCGGAGAGAAACCCAAGTCGGCGCTCGACGCTATCCGCGATGGAACGCGATAGCAGGGGCTTGCCCTTGTCGGATCCCGTGAACCCGCGCGCCAGTTCCACGATCAGGAGCGGATCGCCAAGCGCCTCTTCCACGAGAGGCCGCAGCGCCGCGTCGAGTTCGCCGCCGTAGATGTCGGTCGCGATCTGAAGCGCCGACGCAGGGTCGAGTGGCCGCAGCGTGATTCGCGTTCCGCCGCCGTTGACCCAGTCCTCGACCGCGAGCGCCGCCTCTGATGGCTCCGACGACGGTCGGATGCTGAACAGCCAGAGCACCGGCTCGGCGGCGACACCGGCCGTGAGCGATCTGAGCACGAAGAGTGTTGCCGGATCGGCCCATTGGAGGTTCTCGAGGATCACCAGGAGGGAACCCGAGGAGGCTCGGCGTTGGATCCGGTCGCGGAGCTCCTGCGCAAGGAGGAGGCGCGCATCGGCCGACAGTGGCAACGCGAGGACATCCTCTGCGGGCAGGATCGGGTCCTGCCCCGAGCGGAGCGCCGCCAGGATCGACGCGAGCGGCGCGACACGGTCGAGCTCCCCCGCGGTCCCCCGGGAGACCCCGACATCTGCCGCCTCGGCGACGCGCCCGGCTTCCTCGAGCAGGCGGCTCTTACCGATGCCGGAGGTGCCCTCGACCGTGCCGACACCGCCACGTCCGGCGGTGACCGTCGCGATCATATCGGTGAGCAGGGCGACTTCAGCCTCACGCCCTCGAATGGGTTCCTCGACTGGGGACATAGGAATCACCGGGCTCGTGCTGCAAGCGCACAGCGCGGGTATAGCACGGGCCCCGTGGACCGTCCAGCCTCCAGTTTCTGCGACGCCGGCTTGGTCTCGCGTCCGACGCCATCACGCGCCTGCGGCCACGGCGACCCGCTCCTCGGCGGGACGGAACTCCAGCTCGCCGCCGCGAGCATCGGCGAGGATCCTATCGCCGTCGTGGAACTCGCCGCGCAGCAGCTTGATGGCCAGCGGTTGGACGATCTTCTGCTGGATCGCGCGCTTCAGCGGACGAGCGCCGTAGACCGGATCGAAGCCTTCGATCGCCAGCAGCTCCTTGGCGGCGTCGGTGAGCTCGAGTTCCATCTTCCGTTCCTGGAGCCGCTCGCGCAGATCCATCAGCTGGATGTCGACGATCGCCTTGATCTGCTCCTTGCCGAGCGGGTTGAAGATCACGATTTCGTCGATCCGGTTGAGCAGTTCCGGGCGGAAGTGTTCCCGGACGGCGTCCATCACCCGTTCGCGGGTGCGCAGCCGGGCGGCCTCGCGTTCCGCGAGGTCCACGACGCCGCCACCGCTGATCGTGAACGGGTCGAGGAGATGCTGGCTGCCGAGGTTGCTCGTCATGATGACGATGGTGTTCTGGAAGTTGACGGTCCGGCCCTGGGCATCGGTCAGGCGCCCGTCGTCGAGCAGCTGCAGCAGGATGTTTAGCACCTCCGGGTGCGCCTTCTCGACCTCGTCAAAAAGCACCACGGCGTATGGCCGGCGACGGATCGCCTCGGTCAGCTGGCCGGCCTCCTCGTAGCCGACGTAGCCTGGAGGAGCGCCGATCAGGCGTGAGACCGTGTGGCGCTCCTGGTACTCGCTCATGTCGATCCGGATGAGCGCTCCTTCGTCGTCGAACAGGAATTCCGCGAGGGCGCGGGCGGTTTCGGTCTTGCCCACGCCGGTCGGGCCGAGGAACAGGAAGCTGCCGATCGGGCGATTCGGGTCACCAAGACCCGCTCGCGCCGCGCGAACCGTGTTCGCGACGGCCGTGATCGCCTCCTCCTGGCCGATGACCCGCTCGCGCAGCCGGTCCTCCATGGTGATGAGCTTCTCGATCTCGCCCTCGAGCAGCCGGCTGACGGGGATTCCCGTCCAGCGGCTGACGACCTCGGCGATGTCCTCCTCGTCGACCTCCTCCTTGACGAGTGTGCGTCCGCTCGTGGCCCGCTCCCGCAGGGCCTTTTCGGCCGCCTCGAGCTTCTTCTCGAGCTCGCCGACCTCGTACTTCAGGCGTGCGGCCTTCTCCCAATCCGCCTGCAGCGAAGCCTGCTCGAGCCCGCCGCGCGCAGCGTCCAGCTCCTCCTTGATCTGGGCGACCTTGTTCAGCTCCTCGACCTCACTCTTCCAGCGTGCCTCGAGTTGCGCGGCCTGCTCCTTGACGTCGGCGAGCTCCTTCTCGAGATTGGACAGCCGCTCCTTCGAGGCCTTGTCCTTCT
>JAWVEY010000011.1:0-40930 GCA_033856515.1 Solirubrobacterales bacterium | reverse complement strand
GACGTCCACGGCGTGACTGAAGTCCGCCACGTTGAACGTCCCGTCCTGGTTTCGGAACTTCATCAGGTTCAGCGAGGCGAGGTTGCAGGCCGAGTCGTCGACGTGCATGTATTCACTGCACGGATTGGACGCGTTGATCCGTCCCGACTCCGCGCAGGTATGCCAGCGGTTGATCGTGGTGTCGTACTGAACGCCCGGATCGGCGCAGCGCCACGCGGCGTCGGCGATCTCGCGCATCAGCTCGCGCGCCCGCACGGTCTTGAGCACGCTGCCGTCGGTCCGGGCGGTGAGCTCCCAGTCCGCGTCGTCCTCGACCGCCCTCATGAAGTCATCGGTTAGGCGAACCGAGTTGTTCGCGTTCTGGTACTGGATCGAGTGGAAGGAGTCGCTGTCGATCCGCATGTCGAATCCGGCGTCGCGCAAGGCCCCCGCCTTCTCCTCCTCGCGCGCCTTGCACCAGATGAAGTCCTCGATGTCCGGGTGGTCGACGTCGAGGACCACCATCTTGGCGGCCCTCCTGGTCTTGCCGCCCGATTTGATCGTCCCCGCCCAGGCGTCGGCCCCGCGCATGAAGCTGACCGGCCCGGAGGCGAGCCCGCCCTTGGAGAGGTGCTCCTTGGACGAGCGGATGTTCGAGAGGTTGATGCCGGACCCGGAGCCGCCACGGAAGATCATCCCCTCCCTGGTGTTCCAGTCGAGGATCGACTCCATCGTGTCCTGGACCGAGAGGATGAAGCAGGCGGAGCACTGCGGGCGCTCCTCGAAACCGACGTTGAACCAGACGGGAGAGTTGAAGGCGGCCTTCTGGTGGAGGAGGATGTGGGTGAGCTCGGCCTCGAAGGCGTCGGCGTCCTCATCGGACGCGAAGTAGCCGCCCTCGCGGCCCCAGCCGGCAATGGTTCCGGAGACGCGGCCGATCATCTGGCGGACCGAGGACTCGCGCTCGTCGGAGCCCATGCGGCCGCGGAAGTACTTCTGGGCGACGATGTTCGTCGCGTTCTGCGACCACGTCGTCGGGAACTCGACGCCGAGCTGCTCGAAGGCGGGGTTTTCGGGATCGCCGATGACGGCGTCGCGGAACTCCCACTCGATTTCGTCGAACGGGTGGACTCCGGGCGTCGTGTGGCGGCGCTCGACCTTGATTCCCTCGGTGTGTGTGCTTGTGGTTGCCATCGTCAAAAATCTCCTCGTCGTCTGCCGTCCGCCGGTTTTAGCGGGGTACGGACTGTCCTCTCAGGGTCGGACGGAATCGGTCTCCGGGAACGCCCCAATTTCCGGGGTGATGTCGGGCAGCGTGCCGGCGAACTGGAAGTAGGCGCCGCGGTCGATCGCAGCGAGCCGCTCGAGGCAAAGCTCGCCAATTCGCTCCGCGGCGATGACCCCTCCTCGCTTTGCCGCCTCCGCTTCGACGGCTCCCACGACCCTCGTGATCTGAACGGCGGCGACGTCGCGTTTGTGAGCCGCGCGCGACAAGGCGCCGCGAAGCTTCTCGGCGTCGAACGGCTGGCGCTGGCCGTTTCTCTTCACGACCTGGAGCCTGGTTGTCCCCACGCGCTCGAAGGTCGTAAAGCGAAAGCCGCAGGCCGTGCACTCGCGACGACGGCGCACGGCCGCGCCTTCGTCAGCGGATCGCGACTCGACGACGTGCGTTTGCGCTTGGCAGTCGGGGCAAATCACGCGTCTCATTTTACCCTATGAGTAGCGCTGTGTCTCCTTGATAACGCTATATGTAGCGCCTGCGCCTGATCAATTTCTGCTGCTGTCAATTACTCGGCTCTGGCGGCGCTCCCATGCGTAAGAATTCATCTAACGATGGAGGCACGCGGACCACTCGAGAATATGGCCGGGAAGCGCGACGCGGCAATGGACGCCATGGCCGAGAGGCGCGACGCGGCACTCGAGAACATCGCCGAGAAGCGCGACTCTGCCCGGGAGACGATGGCCGACGCCAAAGAGGCCGCCGCCGAGGCCATCGCCAAGGTCAAGCCGCGACTCCGCGGCGTTTCCCACGAGTACGCCTTCTTCGTATCGCTTGCACTCGGCGCTCTCCTGATCGTGCTCGCGAAGGGCGCCGACGCGCGCGCGTCGGTGGCGATCTACGCCGCCAGCCTCTCCGCCCTCTTCGGAGTCAGCGCCCTCTATCACCGGGTGAACTGGAAGCGGCCGTCCGCGCGCCGCTGGATGCGCCGGCTCGACCACACGATGATCTTCTTCTTGATCGCCGGCACCCTGACGCCGTTCGCGGTCCTCGTTATGGAGCCGCCCCTTTCCACCGCCCTCCTCATCGCGGTCTGGGGCGGTGCTCTCGCCGGCACGATCGTCGAGCTAGTCTGGACCGACTCGCCGAAGTGGGTCCACGCCACCGTCTACGTCGCAGTCGGCCTGATCGGCGCGGTGGGCTTTCCGGCGATCATCGCCGAGACCGGCCTCGCCGCGGGGATCCTGATCGCCGCGGGCGGTGCTCTTTATGTCACGGGCGCCGTCGTCTACGCGGTCGGGCGGCCCGACCCTTCGCCGACGGTCTTCGGCTACCACGAGATCTTCCATGCCCTCGTCATCGCAGCCGCTGCGGCCCACTTCGCGGCGGTGGCCTTCTTCGCTCTGCCCGCTGCGTGATGGCGGGCCGCGCAGCGGCGCTCGCAGTCTCAGGGCTGATTCTCCTCGCCGGTTGCGGCGAGGAAGGCGAGGGCGGGCCCGTCAGCGCTCCCAGCTTCGACGCGGTGCTTCCGGCGGGTTGGACCGAGGGCGACGACTCAGACGTCGACAATGCCACGGGCTTGGCGACCCAGGGCGCCGCAGCGGCTCTGGGTGTTCCCGCGGACCAGTTGAACCTGGAAGCCGAAGCCGTGTGGTTCGGGCCCGAGTCCGAAGATTTCAGGACGAACATCAACGTTCTGGCCGAGGAGATTCCGCCGAGCGTCGGCGAGGACCAGTACGTGGAGACATCCCTGGGGACCGTCTCGGAGCTCCCCGGGATCGAGGGCCTCGAAGACCTGGATCCCATCGAGGTCGACGGTGATGCGGCCGAGTCGATTGAGTACTCGGCAGCCCCCGCGGGACAGCCGCTCCAGTTCCGCGCTGTCGCCCTCGTCCACGAGGGCGAGGGCTTCAACATCACGGTTACGGGACCGGATGACGAATTCGACGGCGCCTCCGAGGACCTCGACGAGATCCTCGCGAGCTGGGAGTGGACGGACTGAGCTAGGCCGCCGGCGCCGCGACCGCGCGGCCCTTTGCCTGCTCGATCAGCTCGAGGACCTCGGCTTCGCGGCCCTCGCGGACCAACTCGACCGGGTCGGGCTCGCCGTTCACGATGCCCTCAAAGAACTCCTTGCGCTCCTGATAGGTCGGCAGATTACCCTTTGCCCAGCCTCGCGCGTCGTTGAGCATGATCGCGAGACGCGCGTACGGATCGCCGAAGAGCTCGGAGATCTCGCGCTTCATGCGCTTGGCGAGCGCCGGCGAGGCGCCTGCCGTGGAGATCGCGATCGCGAGCGGGCCGGTCCTGACGATCGCGGGGAGGATGAAGTTGCAGAGGGGAGGCACGTCGACGACGTTCACGAGCATCGCCCGCTTCTCGGCGTCGTCGAAGATTCCGATGTTCACCTCCGAGTCGTCGGTCGCGGCGATCACGATGAACTTGCCCTCGAGGTCCTCGGGCTCGTACGGGCGCCTTACCCATTCGATCGAGCCCTCCTCGGCGAGCGAGCGGACCGGCTCCGAGGCCTCCGGGGCGACCACGACGACGTCGCCGCCGCATGCCAGGAGTCCCTCGACCTTCTCGAGCCCGATGTCGCCGCCGCCGACGACCAGGCACTTGCGGCCAGTCAGCTTGAGGCAGGCGATATAAAACGGCGTCTCGAGCATGTCGCGCACGCACGATTGGTCGCAGATCCCCTTGCGGAGCTGGCAGACGCATTCCTTGCCGGCATAGGCCTGTGCGGGCATGGCCGAAAGGTTAGTCAGGACTGGAGGCCGAGCATGCCTGGCAGCTCGGCCATAGAGCCGAACGTGTGCGCGCCCGCCGCGGCGAGCTTCGACGCTGGGGCGTGGCCCGTGTACCCGTAGGCCGGCATCCCCGATGCCCTTGCCGCGCGAACACCAAGCGCCGAGTCCTCGACGACGATGCAGGCCTCCGGCGCGACGCCCATCTCTTCGGCGACGTGGAGGAACAGGTCGGGCGCCGGCTTCCCGCGCGCGACATCCGCCGAGCTGAAGATTCGCCCCTCGAAGCGCTCGCGCACTCCCGCCGATCCCATCGTGATCTCCATCTTTGGATGCGGGCCGTTCGACGCAACGCAGGTGCGTAGGCCGGCGGCCTCGACCGCATCGACCACGTCGATGACTCCCGCGACCGGTTCGACCCCCTCGGAAAGCGCCGCGTCCTGGCGGGTCCGGTATGTCTGGGTGAAGTCGGGTGGCAAAGGGCGCCCCAGCTTCGCCTCGATTTTGCGCATCGAGTCGGGCCACCAGTCGCCGACGTACTCGCGCATCACGTCCTCGGGCGTGGTCGGGACACCGATCTCGCTGATGAGCTCGGCCATGACCTCGGCGGTGGTCGGCTCCGAGTCCACGAGTACGCCGTCGCAGTCGAAGATGACGACCTCGGGTTCCACTGAGCCGGGCGCTGGAAAGTCCTGCTTGAAGGTGAAGGACGCCGGCCCTGGGCCTTCCGCGCGAAGCTGGTCGAGCCGCTCCTCCGCCTCGGGAATATCGGGGAGGTGGCCGGCGGGCACCCACCACAGGCACAGGAACTGCTCGATCCGCTTGAACCATTCGCGCCTGCGTCGCATGACGGCCAGGTGATCGCTTGCGTAGACGAAGTCCCAGAGCGCGTCCTTCGACTCCCAGACGGACATGTTCACGGCCAACGCGTCGTCCCCATATATATGGAGCGACGTCGCGTTGCCCTCCTCGGTCTGGAGGCGCCAGACGAACCCGGGCGCGGCGTCGGCGAGCGCGTTCACGGGGTCGAGCAGGGCGACGAAATCGGCAACCAGGGGCGAATCGACAGGCGCCACGAGGCGGCCGATGTTGAGCTGAGCTAGGTGATACGCCGACCGCTTCAAATCTCGCGGGAGCGTACTTCCGCCCCTACGGGGCGGGCACGGAAGCCCATTTTGACCCCGAACACCCCTTGCTACTCTCGCCGACCGATGCGCCTGATCATCACTGAGAAGAACAACTCCGCGAAAAAGATCGCGGACATCCTGAGCTCCGGCTCGGCGAAAGACGACGCCACGTACAAGGTTCCGTTCTATACATGGAGCGATTCCGAGGGCGATCACCGGACCGTCGGACTCAAGGGTCACGTCATGGGCGTCGCCTTCCCGGAAGACTTCTCGAACTGGCAGAAGACGGACCTCCATGACCTGATCGACGCGACGCTCATCCCCGAGCCGACCGATAAGAACGTGGTCAAGGCAGTCCGCAAGCTGGCCAAGGAAGCGGACTCCGTCGTGATCGCGACCGACTTCGACCGCGAAGGCGAGCTGATCGGCCACGAGGCGCTCCAGCAGGCGATGGAGTCGAATCCGAAGATCGTCGACGGCGTGATCGAGGATCGCCCGCCCGTCAAGCGGGCGCGCTACTCCGCACTCACCAAGGAAGAGATCGAGCGCGCCTTCTCCGAGCTCGACGACCTCTCCTACGAGCTTGCCTACGCCGGCGCCGCGCGCCAGGACATCGACCTGATCTGGGGCGCCACGCTCACCCGCGCCGTCTCCCTCGCCACCCGGCGCTTCGGCTCCAACTTCCTCTCCGTCGGACGCGTCCAGAGCCCAAGCCTCGGGCTCGTCGTCGAGCGCGAGCTCGAGCGGCGCGCCCATGTGCCGAAGCCCTTCTGGGAGGTGTTCGCGAAGTTCGAGCATCCCGACGGCTCGTTCGAGGCGCACCACGCCACCGACAAGTTCTGGGACGAGGCCGAGGCGAACGCCGCGCTGGCTGGCACCAAGAGCCCGGGCATCGTCAAGGACGTGACTGCCCGCAAGAACTCGCGGAAGCCTCCGACTCCGCTCAACACCACCGCCTTCACAACGGACGCGTCGAGCCGCCTGGGCATCACCCCCGCCAGCGCGATGCGGATCGCCGAGGACCTCTACATGGACGGGTTCATCTCCTATCCGCGTACAGACAACACGGTCTATCCCAAGTCGCTGAACACGCGCGAGCTTGTCCAACAGATGGTCAGGATCCCCGAGTTCGAGGCGGGCGCCTTCGTCCTCGACGGCCCGATGGAGGCGACTCGCGGCAAGAAGGAAACCACCGACCACCCGCCGATCTATCCGACCCAGGCGGTCTATCCCGGCGCCCTCGACGAGGGCCCGAAGCGCCGCGTCTACGAGCTCGTAGTGCGCCGCTTCATCGCGACCTTCGCGCCACCCATGATCACCGAGTCCACCCGGGCCAACATCGAGGCCGGGTCAGAGGAGTACTTCGTCCGCGGCTCGGTCGTCGTCGACGCCGGCTTCGCGAAGATCTACACCTACGCGCGCTCGTCCGACGACGAGATCCCCGCGCTCGAGGCCGGCCAGGAGCTCCCGCTCGACGGCGAGCCGTGGTCGGTCGGCAAGGAGACGCAGCCGCCGTCGCGCATCAGCCAGGGCAAGCTCATCGAGCTCATGGAGGAGCGCGGTCTGGGTACCAAGGCGACGCGCGCCGACATCATCCAAAAGCTCTACGACCGCGGCTACGTCTACTCCAACCCGCCTATCCCGTCCGAGACCGGGATCGCGATGTACAAGGCGTTCAAGCAGTACGTCCCGCGGATGGCGACGCCCGAGATGACCGCGGAGCTCGAGCGGGATATGGACCTGATCGCCTCGGGCGAGATGACGAAGGACGACGTCCTGGCCGAGAGCCGCGAGATGCTGCACGGGACGACCAAGGAGATGCAGGACCGCTCCGAGGACCTCGCCAAGGTGGTCTGGGCGGGGATGGACGAGGACAAGTTCATCGGCCCCTGCGAGGTCTGCGCCGGGCTCGGCCGCACCGTTCACGAAGATGGCGCGCCGAACCGCCTGCGCGTCATCGACTTGAAGGGCGGCAAGCGCTTCTGGGGCTGCGAGGGCTACAACCGCGACGATCCCGACCACGCCGACTCGTGCCGGAACTCGGGCCCGCTGCCCGGGCGCGGCTACGAGCTCTGGCGCCTCGAGGAGCGCTGCTCGGTCTGCGAGACGCGCCCGCGGCTGACGGTCAAGGGCTTCCGCGGACGTCCATGGAAGCTTTGCCTCAACGACGACTGCCCGACGATGGTCGAGATGCGCGAGAAGCGCGCCGAGCGCCAGGCTCAAAAGGAAGCTCGCGAGGCGGCGAAGGCCGCCGCAGCGGAGAACGGCGACGTCCCCGCGGACTCGCCCGGCGACGCAAAGGCAGCGACTACCGCCAAGAAGAGCTCAGGCGCACGCAGACGCAAGCCCCCTTCGCCCGGCACCGCCCGGACCAAGAAGGCCGGCACTCGCCCGAAGTCGTAACGGCCGAGCTCTGCTCGCCGAGCCATGCCTCCCAAAGTGGTGCTTGGCATGGAGAGCGCCTACCTCTGCCTATCGCGAGATCCTGCGCGGGCCATGTCGGTGGCCAGCTACGGCGTCTGCTGCGCCGAAGGGATGCCAGCCAGGATGTCCCGCAGGCCGCGGGTCGCCGCGGTCGCTGCCCGGAGATCATCGACCTCGTTCGCGACAGAGTCGCGGATCTCGATTAGATGCGCGTCGATTGCGGTCAGGTCGGCGGGGTCGAGGGTATGCGCGAACCGGTCTCGGGTCCACTCCATCGCGGCGACGTCGCTCCTGACTCCGCCGGCATCGGCCGCCGCCGCGTCGACCAAGACCTGGCGTGCCCAAAGCTCGAATCGGGCGAGATCGATCTCGGCTGGCTTCCGATAGCGCAACTCGAGGTCGAGCGTGGACTGTGCGACGTCGATAGCCGCATACCCAGCCTGCGCCTGGTCCCGCGCGTTGATGCTCGCTGCGAGTTCGCTTAGGGCCAGTTCCATCTCTTTTGCAAGTCGCGGTGGCACCTGGCCGCTGTCATAGGCATCCCAGGCATGTGTCGCAGCTTGCTTCGAGATGGCTGCCGACTTCCAGTTACCTGAGCTGCTCGCGTCGAACAGGTCCTCTGCACTGGCGGATAGCTTCTCGAGCCCGGTCGGCGGAGCGCTGTCGAGCGCGTCGGTGGGCACCGCGAGCGCCATCGCTTCGATCTCGCTCCCATGCCCGGAGAAGAACTCGCCGTAGCCGGGGGCGAAGACCTTGTCGCTATGGGTGCCGTCATCATGGAGCTCGCGGGCGATCATGGCGCCTTCGACAGGGCCGGCTGGGCCGTCGACGGTCTTGTCGAGGGCTTTTATCGTGACCTCCTCGAAGGCGATCCCGGGTATGTTCTCCGCGCGGTGCACGTCACCGATCTGCGGATCCGCAGGCATGATCATTTCGGCGGGTCCTTCTCTCCCGGCGAGCCAAGTGCCCTCGGTGCTGTCGATAAAGCCGTCGGGGTCGTAGTCGAGTACGTCTTCGCCCATGTACCAGACAGATCCGTCGTCGGCCTGGGCGTAGTGGTCGAGCGCAACCTCTTCGATCCGTCCATCAATGTAGGCGACGTACTGGGAGACGAGGGTCTCCACCTGCTGTCCTGGGCCCCACTCGATGATCCTCGTCTGCGGCAGAAGGGTGGTCTCGGTATGGAATGGCTGGCCCTCGATCCTGCCGCTGAAGATCGCGGAATGCAGGTCGCTGATGGGAAACAGGGGGTTGGTGATCTCGGTCGGGTTAGAGAACGTCGGCGCCTCGATGTCGATCCGCTGGTCCTCGGGGGCGACCGGGAGTTTGTCCAGGCCGGCTGCTGCAAGTTGCGCCTCGGTGGGCTGCGGAATCGTGTTCGTTGCCGCGGGCGAGCCCGCTTCGCCAGTCAAGTCATCCCCGCCGCCGCACCCAATGACGAGAATCGCGACCAGACCAAGGCCCAACAGAACCGTCCAGTGGAAATGGCGCCACTTCATGCGAACAGTCTCATAAACCACCGATGAAACGATGGTGAAAGGGACTCGGGCTAACTGCGCCAACTGACACCCTCCATGAGGGTGCGAGATCACGCAGTTCTATTGGCCTGGGCCCCTAGCTGCGCGCTTCGGCAGCCGTCAGCGGTGACGGCTCCACCCGTAGGAGCTTCGCGCTCCACTTGGGCATCCACCAGTTCCAGCGGCCCATCAGCGAGATCACTGCGGGCACGATCAGCGCCCTGATGATCGTCGCGTCCAGGAGGATGCCGGCGGCGAGGCCGGTGGCCATGATGCGGACGTCGGTACCCGGCGCCGAGGCCATCGCCATGAAGGCCAGGAACAGGATCAGCGCCGCGCTGGTGACCAGCCGGCCGGTCCGTGCGATGCCCTGGATGACGGCGGTCTCGGTGGACCCGGTGCGGTCGTACTCCTCGCGCATGCGGCTGAGAATGAACACCTCGTAGTCCATCGAGAGCCCGAAGAGGAAGGCGAAGACCATCAGCGGGATCCACGACGGGACCGAGCCCGTCGCCTCGACGCCCCAGATGAGCTCGGAGCCGTTCCCGTTCTGCCAGACGATCGTGAGCACGCCCCATGCGGCGGCAACGCTCAGGACGTTGAGAATGATCGCCTTGATCGGCAGGAGGATCGAGCGGAACGCCCTGGCGAGCAGGATGAACGTCGAGACGGCGATGAGCGCGATCATCAGCGGGAAGCTGCCGTAGACCGCGTCGATGAAGTCCGCGTTCGCCGCGGGCTGTCCGCCCACGGCCACGTCGGAACCGGCGGCGTGGGCGGTGTCCCGCACGGCCTCGAGGTTGTCCTCGCCCTCCGAGCTGCCGCTGTCGGGGATCGGGATCGCCTCGACCAGCGCGGTGCCGTTCTGATTCCAGGTTGGGTCCTCCGGGGCGACGGCGCCGTGGATGCCCTCGACCTCACGGAGATCCGCGGCGACGGTCTCCGGGTCTGTGGAGCCGTCGATCAAGACCTCGTGAGGGAGTAGGGCTCCCTCGCCGACACCCGAGTCGACCAGCGCGTCGAGGCCGTCCTTCGCATCTCCGCCCTGGGCGAGCGTGTTTGCGTCGGATGTGCCGAGCTGCAGGCTGAACGAGGCGCCGACCAGCGCGATGATGAACGCCATGCCGAGCCCGGCCGCGAGCCAGCGGCGACGGGAGACGGCCTCGGCCCAGCGGGTCCAGGCGCGGCTCGCTTTGTCGTCCGTGCGCCGGTGTGGCCAGTCGAGCTTGCCGCCGAACCTGGCGAGCAGAACGGGCAGGAGCGTTATGGCGACGAGGGTCGAGACGAGCGGGATCAGCATGCCGCCGTAGCCCATCGAGCGCAGGAATGGAAGCGGCAGCGCGATCAGGGCCAAGAGGCCGATCGCGACGGTGATGCCGGAGAAGACAACCGCACGGCCGGCGTGCTCCATCGCGATCTGGACTGCTTCTTCATCAGAGGCGCCGTGGGTGCGCTCCTCGCGCCAGCGTGAAACGACGATGAGCGAGTAGTCGATCGCGACTCCCAGCCCGATCAGGGCGATCAGGAACTGGACGATCGGCGAGACCGTGGTGATCTCGGTCAGGCCCAGGAGCAGGAGGAACGTCGTCATGATCGAGACGAACGCCATCAGGAGCGGTACGACCGCCAGGAACGAGGCGAAGACGAAGATCAGGACGAGGAGCGCTCCGAACCCGCCGATGAGCGCTTCGATCAGGAGGCTAGGGCCGTCAGCGTCCTCACCCGAGTCCTCGAAAAGAGCGTCGAATCCAGTCAGATGCACGGGCGAGCCCGCAACTGTTGTGTCTTCGACAACGGCGCTCGCGGCCTTCTCGGCCTCGGGGTTCTCGCCGAAGGCGGAGTCGGGGTCGGGCTGGGGGTAGATGACGGCGAAGACCGTGGTGCCGTCGGCCGAGACGAAGGCGTCGTCTCCGGTCGAGGCATACGAGGCGATACGGGAGTTGGGCAGCGCTTCGGCCAGCGAGGCGTCGAGCGCCTCCAGGTCGGCGGTGACGGCCGGAGCGTCGACTGACTCGCCCTCGGGCAGCGTCACGACGGGGAGCAGAGGAGCTGTGTCGCCGCCCGTGCCGCCGTAGTTCTCGGCGATGACCTGGTTGGTCTCCCAGCCTTCCTTGTCCGGCACGGAGAACTCGGGCTCCAGCGCATCGGTGGCGGGGCCGGCGGCCATGATGCCCGCGATCGTCAGGAGGATCCAGCCGATCGTGACGATGCGCTTGTGTGCGAGAACCCAACGGGTAAGACCTGCCATGTGAATGAGCCTCCGGGGGAACGTGGGGGACTGAGGTTGAGGCCAGCTTAGAAGGCCGGTCTGAATTTCCCTCAATTCGAGTTAACGCGTTGTGACCTGCATCACGGTCGGCTAGCTTCGCTCCGTGTTCATCACCCTCGAGGGCATCGACCGGTCGGGCAAGACGACCCAGGCCGCGCTGCTCGCCGAGGCACTCGGCCCGGACACGCTTCTCATCCGCGAGCCGGGCGGAACCGAGATGGCCGAGGCCGTCCGCTCCCTCCTCAAGGATCCGGCGCTTGAGATGGATGACGTGGCCGAGCTGCTGCTCTTTTCCGCCGCCCGCGCCGACTTGGCGCGCCGGGTGATCGAGCCGGCGCTTAAAGAGGGACGGGACGTCGTCTGCGATCGCTACGTCGACTCGACCGCCGCCTATCAGGGAGTCGCGCGGGGAATCGGGCTCGAGGCCGTCGAGGGCCTGATGGAGCTCGTGGTCGGCTCGTGCATGCCGGAGCGCACCGTGCTTCTGCGGGTGGACCCGGATGCCGCGCATGCCCGAGGACAGCAGCGCCTCGCCGCCGGCGAGGCTGACGGCGAGGACCGGTTCGAGTCGGAAGGGGTCGAATTCCAGCGCACGGTGGCGGCGGCCTACGACGAGATCGCCGCGCGCCATCCCGAGCGGATCTCAGCTGTCGATGGCGAGGGCGAGCCGGCCGAAGTGCACGGGCGAGTCATGGAGGCGATCGGCCGATGAGCGTTCTTCCAACGGCCATTTCCGATGCGACCGCCGAGCAAGAGTCTGCGCGCATCGCGCTGACAGCTGCGCTCGACTCGCCGTCCCACGCCTACCTCTTCTCCGGGCCTGCCGGCTCGGGCAAGGCCGCTTCGGCGCGAGCGTTCGCTGCCGAGCTCTTGGCACTCGGGGCGCCAGACCCGGACTCGGCGCGCAGACGGGCCTTGCTGGACCCCTCGCCGCACCCGGACCTCGCGTGGCTTCGGCCTGCCGGGGCGCAGCACCTGGTCGACGAGGTGCGTGAGCTGATCATCGAGGCGGCGCCATACCGCCCGTTCGAGGGAGATCACCGGGTCTTCGTCGTCGAGCAGGCGGACGCGATGGCCGAGGAGAGCCAGAACGCGCTCTTGAAGACGCTCGAGGAGCCCGCGACCTTCGCGCACATCATCTTGGTCTCCTCCCAACCGTCGGCCCTGCTCGAAACGGTGCGCTCGCGGTGTCAGGTGATCGGCTTCGCCGCGCTCAGCCCGGAGGCGATCGCCGAACGTCTCGCCTCGGAGCATCCGGAGGTCGCCGGCACGGAGATCACGAGCGCCGCCCGGCTTTCCGGCGGCGACGTTGTCTTGGCGGGGGTCCTTCTGTCCGAGAGCGGGCGCGAGCTTCGCGCTCAGGCCGAGGCGCTCGCTCGCGGGGCGCGCGCGGCCGAGCTGGACGACTCGCCGTGGAAGGCGTTGCTTGAAGCGGCCGAGCGGCGCGGTGAGGAGGCGGGCGAGGAGATAAAGGCGCGCTTCGACGTCCTCGCCGACCAGGCGAAGGACGCCTCAGACAAGCGCGGTGAGCAGCGGCTTCGCAAGGAGGGCACCGAGGCCGCGAAGCGCGCGACGCGCAAGGGCAGGACAGAGGCGCTCGACGCCGGCCTCGCCCTCGTCGCCGGCTGGCTCCGGGACGTCGCGGCCACCGGCGACGGCGCCACCGACCTGGCACTCAACGCGGATCGCGCGGCCGAGCTGGCCGAGGATGCGGAGGGCCTCGACCCGCGCCGGGCGCGCCGGGCGGCCGAGCTGGTGATGGGCACGCGCCGGCGGCTGAGCGTGAACGTTTCCGAGGAGCTGGCGGTGGAAGCGCTCGCCTTCAGGATGGAAGCCGTTTTGCGCGGCTCTTAGAACTCCCTGGAAATCCCGCAATAGCGCGTACATTCCCTGGAGTGGCGCGGTCGATTCGAAACCTGGGCTTGGGTAGGCGCAATCCGTTTGGCGTCCGTCTCTATCTGGCTTTCGCGTTCGCCGGCGTGGCGCTCATCACCGCCGGAATCGTCTATCTGCTCGTCTCCGAGAGTGGAAGCCAGGAAGCCGACGAGCGCCTCGATGAGCTCGCCTCCGGGCGCACGATCGCGCTCGCCAACGAGGTGGAGGCGGTCAGTCCCGGGAAATCGCAGGACACACTGGACGTCGGGACCGGCGAGGACTTTTCCGCATGGGTCTTCGACGTGTCCGGCAACCTCATTACGGCCTCGACCTCGCAAGGGTTCGATGTCGATGAGGTCGAGAGCGGAAGGCGCGCGGTCGCCGCGGCGCAAGACGGCGAGGATTTCGTCGAGCCGCTCACCGGCGGCACGACCGTGGTGGCGACCCCGGTACGCCGCGACGGCATCGTCGACGGCGTGGTACTGGCGCGTGCCGCCCGGCCCTCCGAGCTCCAGGAAGCGATCGACGCCGTGCGCGGCGACAGGATCACTGCTCTTCTAGTGGCGCTGGTCGTTGCGGTCGCGATCTCGTTTCTGATCGCGAGCGCCATCACCTCGAGGATCAAAAAGCTCGCCGACTCGGCGGCGAAGATCAGCCAGGGGCAGCTCGACCGCCCGCTCGAGGGCACCGGCGGTCGCGACGAGATCTCCGAACTGGGCAGGGCGCTCGAGACCATGCGCGCCGCGCTTCGGCAGACGTTCGAGGCGCTTCGCTCGGAGCGCGACAGGCTGTCCGCGATCTTCGATGCTCTCGGCGATGCCGTCATGGTCGTCGGCCCCGACGGGACTGTGCGCTTCTCGAACCCGGCGGCGCGCCCCCTTATCTACGCCGACGGGAAGGTCGCGGCGACGCTCATCCCCTGGCTTCGTCGCGCGTCGCGAACCGGTACCTCTGAGCACGACGGCCTGCGGATCGGCGAGCGCGTCTACGCGATGCAGGCGCGCGAGATCCCGGCGGAGGGCGCCGTCCTGACCGTCGTCCGAGACCGGACCGACGAGCTCCGCCGCGAGCTCGCCGAGCGCGAGTTCGTCTCGAACGCGGCGCACGAGCTCCGCAACCCGCTGGCCGGGATCTCCGGTGCGGTGGAGGTCCTGCGCGGAGGGGCAAAGGACGACAAGGAGGCGCGTGAGCATTTCCTGCGCCGGCTCGAGCAGGACACAGAGCGGATCACCCGCCTGACCGACTCGCTCCTGACCCTGGCGCGGATCGAGTCGGTGGGCGAGAGCGGGCCCGAGGTTTTGGACGTAGCGATCGCTTGCGAGGAGGCGGCGCAGGCGTTCGTCCCGCCCGATGGAATCGGTTTCGAGCTCGAGGTGGAGCCGGATCTCGCCGCCCAGGGCGACCGCGTCTTGCTGCGCCAGGTCCTGATCGGCCTCCTCGGCAACGCGTTCAAGCACAGCTCCGCCCCGGGCCTCGTTACGCTTCGGGCGAGCCGGGCCACAGACGAGGAAGTCCTAATCGAGGTCACCGACACGGGGTCCGGCATTCCCCCAGATGAGGTTGATCGAATCTTTGAACGTTTCTTCCGAGGCACGGATTCCCGTGAGAAGGAGGGCTTCGGTCTTGGCCTCTCCATCGCGAAGCGGATGGTCGACGTGATGGGCGGGGAGATCGGCGTCTCGTCCGAGGTCGGAAAGGGCTCGGACTTCTGGGTCCGCCTGCCCGCCGCCAAGCCAGCAGCCACCCCGGTCGCATGATCAGGCGCATCCTCATCGCAGACGACGAGCCCTCGGTCCGGGAGTCGGTTGCCTACGCCCTCAACCAGGAGGGATTCGAGGTCACGATGGCCGAGGACGGCGACGACGCCGACGAGAAGCTCCAGGGCGAGATCGGGTTCGACCTTCTGATCCTGGACATCATGATGCCCGGCAAGTCGGGCCTGGATGTCTGCCGTGACGTTCGCGCTCGCAGCCCGGTGCCGATCATCCTGCTGACGGCGAAGGACGCCGAGGTCGACAAGGTCGTGGGCCTCGAGGTAGGCGCGGATGACTACGTGACCAAGCCATTCTCGGTCCGCGAGTTGATCGGCCGGGTTCGCGCCCAGCTTCGCCGCCGCGAGCTTGACCTGACGTCGAGCGCGCAGGACAAGACGATCGACGCCGGCCTGGTCCGCATCGACCTCTCGCGCCACCTCGTCACCGTCCGCGGCGAGCCGGTCAACCTCACCCGTTCCGAGTTCCAGGTGCTCCGGCTCCTCGCCGAGAGCCCGGGCCAGGTCTTCAGCCGGCTCGAGATTATGGAGGAGCTCTGGCAGTCCGAGTTCTCGGGCGATGTCCGCGCTTGCGACGTCCATATCTCGAACCTGCGTCAGAAGGTCGAGAAGGACCCACAGGAGCCCGAGCTGGTCGTCACGGTCCGAGGCGTCGGCTACCGCCTGGCCGAGGGCGAGGAGTAGGCGACCCCGCCTACACTGCTTTTCGCGCCGCCGTAGCTCAGCTGGTAGAGCACTTCACTCGTAATGAAGGGGTCAGCGGTTCGAATCCGCTCGGCGGCTTGGCGCGCTGGCCCCCGGCAAGCGGTCCACGACCCGCGCAAAGCGCTCGATCGCTCCTTCCAGGGGCTCGCCGATCTCGATCGCCCTTCGCACCGTCGGAAGAACCGCGATCATCTCGTTTGCTCCCGCGACCACCTCGGCTGCTCGCTGTTGGACGAGCTGGGCCTCGGTGAGCATCTGACTGCCGATCGCCCCGAGTTCCTCGGCTCGCTCGTCGATCCGGCCACCGAGGGTGAGGATCGCTTCGGCGCGGCGGTCGAGGTTTTGCCCGAGTTCGAGCATCGACTCCGCACGGGCGTCGATCCGCTCACCAAGCTCCAGCACCTGGCCGGCGCGCTTGTCGAGGCTTTCAAGGAGGGTGATCACTCGCGGCACCGAGCGCGCGACCTCGGACATCGCGTCGAGGTCGCGCATGACGCGTTGGCCGAGGCCGACCGTGATTTCGAAGGGTGCGAGGAGTGGGTTCACGCCTCGAACCCTAGATCAAGGAGCTACGGCAACTCCGAGCGAGTCGGCCGCGAAGATCTTCGGAGTGTCCTCCTCGTAGAACTCGTCGAGCTCTGAGACGCGGAACCCGGCATCAGTCAACAGGTTCGCCGGCTGGCGGGTCAGGTGGCACCCGCCAAACACGCGCTTCTGAACGGGCTCAAAGCGGTGCTGCCACTTTCGGACGGACTCGTCGGGAGCCAACCCGTGCTCGACGAAATGCAACGTGCCTCCGGGCTTCAGAACTCGGCGAACCTCGCTCAGGGCCGCGGCGACGTCCGGGATCGTGCACAGCGTCCACGTTGAAAGCGCGGTGTCGAAGCTGTTGTCGTCGAATGGCAGCGACTGCCCGTCGAGACCCGACCTTTCAACCGAGACGGTCGACGCGCTGAGGCGCCTTTCCGCGAGCTTCCAGCCCACATCTGCCGGCTCGATTGCCGCGACGCGCGTGATTCGGTCCGGGTAGAAGGGCACGTTGAGGCCCGAGCCGAAGCCGATCTCGACCACCTCGCCCTCGAGCCCCGCGCAGACGCGCTCGCGCAGCGGCTCCGAGGCCTTCATCCCGCAGGCGGCGTTGACGATCCGCGGGAGTACGTGCCGGCTGTAGATACCCATCTCTTACCCCTCTGTTAGTTGATGGCCAACTGTCTCACGGATGCGCGAGTCGTTACAAAACCTGCGTTTCGGGCGACGCGTGGGTAGTTTGAACCGCCGTGTCCGCTGCGCAGATATCCGTCGTCATCGTCACCTACCGCCACGGCGAGGCGGTGCGTCCCGCCCTGGACGCGCTCGTTGCCGAGCTTCGCGACGGCGACGAGTTGATCGTGGTCGACAACGCCTCGGGCGACGAGACGCTTGAGGTCGTGGCCGCCGCCGCGCCTATTGCGAAGGTGATCGAGAGTGAGATGAACGAGGGATTTCCGGCCGCCTGCAACCGGGGCGCCTCGGCGGCGTCGGGCGAGCTCGTGGTCTTCCTCAACCCGGACGCCGCGGTAGCGGGCGGGTGGCGGGAGGAGATCGCGGCGCCGCTTGCGGACGGCTCCGGGTGGACCTGCTGGCAGGCGCTGGTAACCGCCGAGCGCGGGCAACTCGTCAACACGCGGGGCGGGGTCGTCCATTTCACCGGGATCGCTTGGGCGGGGGGCGCCGGCGAACCGGTGGATGACGCGGGCACCTATCCAGAGCCGGGGTTCTGCTCCGGCGCATGCCTTGCGATCCGCCGCGAGGAGTTCGCGCGCCTGGGCGGCTTCGCTCCCGACTTCTTCCTCTACCACGAGGACGTGGACCTCTCGCTTCGGGTCCGGCTGGCGGGAGGCACGCTTGGCGTCGCGGCAGGGGCGCGGGCCGATCACATGTACGAGTTCGACAAGGGCTCGTCGAAGTGGCGCTACCTGGAGCGCAATCGCTGGGCGACGCTCATCCGTGTGTATCCGGCGGCGCTGCTGGTGCTGATCTCGCCGGTGCTCTTCGCAACGGAACTCGTGCTCTTGCCGGTCTCGGCCATCGGCGGCTGGCTGCCGCAGAAGCTCGCGGCGTGGGGGGACGTCATCCGTGCGTTTCCCCGCCTCATGAGCGAGCGCCGTGAGATCCAGGCGACTGCGCAGATCGGCGCGGGCGAGTTCGCCAGAGCGCTGACGCCCTCGCTGGCCTCGCGCTACCTCGGCAGGCCGGGCAGCTCGCGTTTCCTGGGCGCCCTACTCGGCGCGTACTGGCGGGTCGTCCTGCTTCTCGTCGGCGGCCGCTCGGCCTGAGAATCCGTTCTCCTCGCCGCCGCGGAGTGAGCGCTCGTGGCGGAGCTCCTGCTCCAGGCGGGCGACCTCCTGGGCGAGCACCTTCGATTCCTCGCTGAGACGAGAGGAGACGACCGAGAAGTTGAGGAGCAGGAGGAAGCCGACAGCGAAGGCGATGATGAAGATCGCGTTGGCCGGCTCCTGGATGCCCATCAGGTCGGCGATGGCGTCGAGGCCACCGGTCCAGATTGAGAGCACCAAAAGTGCGAAGGCCGCGGTCATCCAGATGATCGCGTAGCGCTCGGAGAGGCGGCGCCTTCGGACGAGGTCGAGGACGAATAGGAAGATTGCGAAGGTGACGACGAGCGCGATGATCTGCGCCTTCGTCTCGATGCCTTCCGAGGCAGAGCCGTCCTTCTCTTGGCTGGCGGCTTCGTTCTCCGAGGGCTCGAGTGCCTCGGCGGTGTCGGCCTGCTCGACGGTCACTCCTTCATCGAGCAGCGCGTCTCCGCCACCGGTGGGGATGATGGTCGTGAGGTTCTCGCCTGCCCCGCGAAGCGTGAGGTCCTTCTCCTCGAGAACATCGCCCTCGGTGAGGTAGTAGTTCCCCGCGGGGATGAGGATGATGTCGTCGGGTTCCGCCGCGACGATGGCCGCTCCGAGTCCCGTCTGCTCGTCGCCGGTGACCTCGATCTCGGCGGCGGCTGCCTGCCCCGCCATCGCGAGCAGCGCGGCCGTGGCGATCGCGGCGAAGCGCCTCAAGAGTCGCCACCGGTGATCGCCTTGAGCTCGCCGGTGTCCATCGGCGGGCCGCCCAGGATCTCGTCTTTCCCCGATGCCTCGACGGCGGTGGGGCGGCGGCGGAAGAGGCCGATGAAGATGGCCAGGAGCACCTTGACCATGTAGTAGGCGCTGCGCGGATAGTCGATCGAGCTCTTCCCGTAGCCGCGCGCGTTCATCGAGACGTGCACCTCGTGGAGGCGCAAGCGATGCGCGTGCATCATGAGGATGGCTTCGACCTCGGGATAGTCGTGTGGGTAGTCGCGCGCGAACAGCTCGATGCCGCGGCGGTTTGTCATTCGAAATCCTGAGGTCGGGTCGGTGACCTTGCGGCGGGTGATCGTGCTCATGACCACCGCGAAGATCATGTTGCCCGCGCGGCGCCCCAGCGGCACCTTGTAGCCGGGCTCGCCGAGGAACCGGCTGCCGGTGACCATGTCGGCCTCGTCGCCCTGGGTTTGAAGAGCGGCAAGCAGCTCCGGCAGGTACTCCGGCTTGTGCTGTCCGTCGCCGTCAACTTGCACGGCGACGTCGTAGCCGTGGCGAAGCGCGTACTTGTAGCCGGACTGCATTGCCCCGCCGATGCCGAGGTTGAAGGGGTGGCGGATGACCACGGCGCCCTGCGCCTCAGCGTGAGCGGCGGTGGTGTCGGTCGAACCGTCGTCGATCACGACGACGTCGAAGTCGGGAGTCGCGCGGCGAATGTCGCGAATCACGCGTGCGACCATCCCCGACTCGTTGAAAGCCGGGACGATTGCGAGTTTTCGAAGGGAGGATTCGGAGGCCATGGGGCGCCCGGAAAGCCTAGTCTGAGCGCTAAGAGGCGGTCGCTGAGGTGGATGGTGCGGGCAGCTTCGTGAGGCCACTCTTCACACCGGCCAGGAGGCGCAGCGCGACGAGTGCCTGGGCGTGACTGGCAGCAACCTGCGCGGCGGAGCGGACGAGGTCCGGCTCGTCCAGGTCCGCTTGATCCTCCTCGTAGGCCTCGATCAGGCCCAGCTGGAGGTCGATGAGGAAGGCGAGCAAATCCTTCTCGTCCGCCTTGGGGTCGAAGTCCTCGAGGCTGTCGTACTCGTCCGGGTCTGAGTCGGATTCGGGCGGATCGACGAGGAGCTGGTCCATTGCCTCTCCGAAGGCGGTTGCGTGGTCGCCGGCGTGGATGGAGAGCTCCTTGAAGAGGGTCGTTGCGTCAGCGGAGACGTCGCCCTCCTCGGCGGCGAGCGAGTACGCGAGCTCGGCGGCCTGTTCGAGGATGACGAGCCGCTCCAGGGCGTCGGTCTGGGCGTCGCCCTCGGCGTCCTGGGCTTGCGCCGTTGCGGTGGCGACGAGCGAGGCGGGAAGGGCGACTGCGCCCGCGCCGGCCAGGCCGCGGCCCATCAGGGCTCTGCGGGTGAGGCCGCTCATTGGTCGTCACCCTTGGATACGGGCGCTCCGAAGACGAACGAGTCGGGCGCGACCTCTTCGCCGGTCTCGGAGCGGAGCGCGGCGAGTGCGGCTGCGTCCTCGGTGACGAAGCGGTGCACGGCTTGGCGGTAGGCCGGGGAGGAGAGCTCGCCGATGGAATTGAGCGATACCTCGATTGAGTCTTCGAGTTGCAGGATCAGCGCCTCGGTCGGGCTCTCTGCCTTAGCCGCTTCGGCGGCGTCGGTGGTGGCGTCGCCGTCGCGCTCGGAGATGAACGACTCGAGCTTCGCGGTCGAGTCCTTGCGCTGCGTGGCTAGCTCCTGGGTGACGTCGGGGAGGGGCCCATCGCCGGCAGCTTCGGCCGCGTCGAGTACGGCGAGGTGCTGCGCGAGGATCGCGTTGAGGAGATCTGGATCCGCATCCTCGGAGCGGTCGTCGTCCGGGTCGGCGGCCTTGCCGCAGGCGGCGAGGACGAGCGGCGCGCTGACGGCCGCGCTGGTGGCGATCATCTGGCGGCGCGTGAAGCGGTGGGCAAGGGCGCGCATGAGGTGGTGAAAATACTCTGGATGGCTTCCCGCACCGATTCGATCGAGCTTCTCAACGCCGAAGTGACGAGCTGCACGGCGTGCCCGCGCCTGGTGGAGTGGCGCGAAGCGTGCGCCGCGGATCCGCCCAAGCGCTTCCGGGGCGAGGACTATTGGGCGCGTCCCTTGCTGGGGTTCGGGGACTCTGAAGCGGCGATCGCGGTGGTGGGTCTGGCGCCGGCCGCACACGGCGCCAACCGGACGGGCCGGATGTTCACCGGGGACCGATCGGGCGATTGGCTCTATGCCGCGATGCACCGGGCCGGACTCGCGAATCAGCCGACGAGCGTCGACGCAGGCGATGGGCTGCGTCTGAACGGCGCGTATGTCTCTGCCGTGGTGAGGTGCGCGCCTCCGGACAACAAGCCGTCGCCGGAGGAACGCGACAGGTGCGTTCCATATCTGGCGCGCGAGCTTGCGCTGCTCGAGCGGGTGCGGGTGATCGTGTGCCTCGGCTCGTTCGCGTGGGACGGGACGCTTCGCGCGCTGCGCGCCGGCGGGCATGAGACTCCGCGACCGAAACCGAAGTTCGGTCACATGGCGGAGGCGCGGGTGGGCGCCTACGCCCTTCTCGGCTCCTACCACCCGAGCCAGCAGAACACGTTCACCGGCAAGTTGACCGTGGAGATGCTCGACGCGGTGTTCGCGCGGGCGACGGAGCTCGCCGTTTAGGGTGGGAAAACGTTGACGTGGGCTTCGAATCAGCGTTATGCTGGCGCTGCAAACAGCACTTGGAGCAGTGGGGTAACTGAATAGCTTTTCAGGACGAGAGAGGGGTGGCCGTCCGCCCTTGATTTTTGCGCTCGCCGCGACGCTGGTCGCTGCGGCTGCGGCTGCGGCGCCGCTTGCGTCGGCCGGCGACGCCGATGACCTCGATCCGACCTTTGGCGGCGACGGCAGGGTGACGACCCGCTTCTCGGACGCCGACGCCGCCTTCGGGGTCACCGTGCAGCCCGATGGCAAGGTGATAGCGGTTGGCTACACCTACTCCTACGAGACGGGTGTCCAGCGCATGGGCGTAGCCCGTTACAACCCCGACGGCTCGCTCGACACGTCCTTCTCGGGCGACGGCAAGGTGGCGACGGACTTCCCGGGCTCACCCGGGGAGGTGGGGCTGGGGGTCGCCGTCGATTCCGCCGGGCGGATCGTGGTCATGGGAGCGGATGTGTATTTGGCCAGCGACGAGACGATCCTGGTCGCCCGCTACAACCCCGACGGTTCGCTGGATCCGTCCTTCAGCGGGGACGGCAGAGCCACGTTTGCCTTTGAGCCCGGGGTAGGAGTTTTCGCCCAAGGCCTGGCGCTTGACGAGCTTGACCGCCCTGTGATCGTGGGCGATGTCGAGTCCGATGGCCCGGCCGGCAGGGATTTCGCCCTTCTTCGGGTCACCACTGGCGGAGCACCCGACCCCACCTTCTCCGGCGACGGGGTCGCGATCACTGACTTCGGGGCCGACTTGGAGCAGGCCTACGGCGTGGGCGTGGACGACGGGAAGATCGTGTCGGTCGGCCGGAGCTCGGACGACTTCGCTATATCGCGACATGACAGCACAGGGGAACTCGACGATACGTTCGGCGGCGACGGCCGCGTGACCTCGGACTTCTCTCGCTTCGACCTGGCTGCGGACATCGCAATCCGGCCCGGCGGGTCGCTCGTGGTCTCCGGATTGGTCACTCCCGAAGACAACAACGACTACGCGCTGGCTCAATATGAGCCGGACGGCGACCTCGATGCAGGCTTTGGCAACGGTGGGCTCTCCGTGACCGACTTTGGCCACGGGAATGAGGACGGCGCCTACGCCGTGGAACTCGACGACGACGGCAACGCGTTCGTTTCAGGCGCCACCCTGAACGACAACTCCGAGAGACTTGGTCTAGTGCGCTACGACGCCGATGGCGTCCAGCAGGGAAAGCTCCAGTCCTATTTCGGCGGCGTCGACCAGTTCAACGCTTCGCTTGCCGTCCAGCCGGACGGCAAGCCAGTGATCGCAGGGACGGTCATTTTCGAGGAGAACCAGGGGCAGTTTTTCCTCGCTCGTTACAGCTCCGTTCTCGACGACGAGCCACCGAACACGGTCATAGATGCCGGGCCCTCGGGAGCCGGCAACGACCCGGATCCTGCCATTGAGTTCTCGGCGACAGGGCCGACCTCGGGCTTCGAGTGCCGTCCCCGGCCGTTCGAGCAATGGGCTCCGTGCACGTCGCCGCATCACCCCGGGCCACTGGCCGACGGTGGGTACCGCTTTACGGTTCGCGCCATCGGCACCAACGGCGAGCCCGATCCGACCGCGGCGCTCCGCACGTTCATCGTCGACACCGTGCCCCCCGACACAAGCGCGAGCGGGAAGGTAAAGGGCAAGAAGGGGACCGTGACATTCACCGGCTCTGACCCCCACCCAGGCACGCCTCCGCTGAGCTTCGAGTGCAGCCTCGATGGTGCCGCCGCGGAGCCGTGCACCTCGCCGGCGACCTATCCGGGTCTTGCCAACGGCAAGCACACGGTTCGTGTGAGCGCGACCGACCGCGCCGGCAACGCCGAAGCTGAAGCGGCGAAGGCAAAGCTCAAGATCGGAGGCGGCGGATGAGGCGCATTGCCGCACCATTGCTGGCAGTCGGTGCCGCGCTCGCCCTCGCGGGCCCGGCGACGGCCGCCCCGCTGCCGGCGGAGCCGACGGTCACCGCGAAGACCGACATCCTCTTCATCGGATTCGAGGAGGGCGACGGGGCGGAGCAGATTTCGCTTCCTGAGTTCAGGGCCTACCTCCCTGACACGAACGAGCAGGTCATCCGCAGCGAGTTTGACCCCGATGTGGGAGGGCCCCCTCCGACCGGCCTCACGCTGGAGTATCAGTACAAGACGGCATTCGCCCCGGCCAACCTCGAGGACCGCTTTTTCGCCTACCTGGAGCGGATCGGGCAGCCGACCCCACCCACGGGGGACCAGCTCCTCTATAACAACCAGGCCGCCAACGAGCTGGAGATCGACGACGAGATTCTCCGCATCGACGGGGCGAAGGTGGAGAAGTGGCTGCTCGAGAACTTGGGCTCGGCACCAGGGCTTGGGAACGGGAAGAACGCGCTCGTGTTCATCAACTGGCACGGCCGTCCAGACTTCCGCTTTCACGTCTTCCTGCCGAACGGCCGCGACCCGGACACCGGGCGTGACGACCGCCTGATCGACCCGGCGCTGGGTTCCGAGTGGGGAGGGACCCACGGGCGCCTGTGGTTCTACGACGTATCCGCAGGCCCGGACTCCACTAACTGGAATCTCGACGACGAGGAGTTCTTCCGGCGCATTGCGAGCAGCCTGGGCGACGGCTTTGCGGACATCCGGATCCCCCCGGTTTGGGAGATGGGCGGCGGCCTGCCCGACTACATTGTCCCGGACGCGACCACGGCCACGTACCTGCTCGCCCGCTTCTCGCTCTTCGTCCACCATCATTCGTCGCCGATCTACGACCCGATGACGTCGTTGCCGGACCCGGGGGGCAAGCGAATTGCACGGATGAACCTCTTCCAGGAAGATCCGCTCCTGCCCATGTCCGTGTATCTCGACCCGGACCTGGCGCTCGAAGGGATCCAGGCGCTGCAGCCCTACATTCCACTTGAGAGCTCGCTCATCGTCCGTCCGCTCGAGGGAGACGACCTGGAGGCCTACGAGATCATGAGCCGGAGCTTCGGCCAGGTAGACATGCCTGATGGCTGCTGGAAGCGCTACGACTCGTTCTACTCGCAGTTTTACTGCTACGTCGCCGAGAACTTGGACGAGTTCGCGGAGGCCGGGCCGGCCGACTGGGCGCTCCCGATGCTCCTCTATGAGGTGAGCGACGAAACCTCGGACACCCGCGGGCGCTTTCACCCGCTCGGTGTCGCTACTTCAGCCCCGAACGACAAGCCGTATACGGTCTTCGCGCAGACGATCGAAGGGGCGCGGGCGTTCGCCTACGGGGCGACACCGGGCATCGGGATGACGGACGTGGCAGAGCACGAGGTGGGGCACCACGTGGGACTCAGCCACGAGCACGACGGCTGGGACGGGGAGACGAACAGTCCCTTCGGCGCGTATGCGGCGACCTGGATGTGGGCACTCGACGGGTGCCAATGCACGATGGGGTATCTGAACAGTTCCGATTTCGGGCAGTTTGAGATGGACGCCGTCGACCGTGCGCTCGCCGCCCGCACGTACACGACCGCGTTCGCGCTCTTGCCGGAGCTGTCCGGGGCCACCCGGGCGAAGGTCAAGGGCAAGCTGGCCGACACGCTCGACGCATTGCGCGCCGAGGACTACCGCCAGGCGGTCAAGCGCGGCATATCCGCCTATTACGCGGCGTTCAAGGGCACTTCGCCGCGCAAGGTCCGAGCCGCGGCGGACACCGGGGGGGCCACAGAGGGCGAGTGGACGATCCATCCCGGGGCCATCGACCCGACACACGACAGCCCCGCGCTGGAGGACCCCGAGCCCCAGGGCCGCTGGGGAGTCAAGCTCCCGTAGCGCCTAGGCGCTACGGGATGTTGAAGTCCGTCTCGCAGCTGTCGAAGGGCCCGTACCCATCCTCGCCGGTTTCGCCGTCGCAGAGGTCGTCGCCGTCGTCGCCGAAGAGGACGTCGTCGCTCGGCCCGCCGAAGAGCAGATCGTCTCCGGTGCCGGCGAACAGGCGGTCGGCCCCATCCACGCCGTCGAGCAGGTCAGGGCCGCCGTTGCCGATCAGGAGGTCGCCCCCGTCGCCGCCCTCGAGGTACTCACCGAAGTCGTCTCCGCCGAAGAACTCGTCCGCGCCGCTTCCGCCAAAAACGCTGGAAGGCTGGCCTCCATCGGAGTCGGCCTGGAACCGATCGTCGCCGGAGCCGGCCTGGACGAAGCCGCCGCCAACGATCTCGTCGTCGCCTGAGCCCGCTTCGGTCTCATCGCCGTCTGGACCGCTCGCGCCGGTGTCGATGAAGTCGTCACCATCGTCGCCGGTGATCTCGTCGTCGCCACCGCCCGCGATGATCTCGTCGTCGCCAGACCCGCCTTCGAGAAGGTCGAATCCAAATCCGAGCAAGAGATCGACGCCATCGCCGCCGATGAGCGCTCCGGCGGTCCCGAGTTCGTCGTCGCCGGTTTGACCAACTACGGCGCCAAAGGACTGCGGCCCCGTGGGCAGCACGTATGCGACATCGTCGCCGGTTCCGGCGAAGATGCGGGCGCTCTCGATGACGTTGAGCAGGATGTAGTCGTCGCCGTCCTCCCCGCTGACATCCAGACCCAGGTCCACGTCGGCGAACATCTGGTCGGCGCCGTCGCCCAGGAAGGCGCTCTGCGGTGGGTCGACGGTGGAATCGAACTGGCCGACGACCTCGTCGTCGCCTTCGCCCGCGTTGATCTCCGCGCCCTGCGCGCCGGCGTCGATGAAGTCGCCGCCGCTGCCGCTCTTGACGGTGTCCTCGCCGTCGCCGGCGCAGACCAGGTCATCGCCGTTCAGCGAGCGGATGAAGTCCTCTCCTCCCTTGGCAGCGATCACGTCGGTCTTACCAGTCCCAAGGATCCGGTCGTCGCCGTTGGTTCCGACGATCGTCGCCGTGTGGCCGTCGCATTTCGGGGCTGCGCTGGCAGCAGCCGGCGCAATGAGGAGGCCGGTCGCCACCAACGCCATGACTACGACGCCTCGCAGCATCACAAAGGACTTCGCCTTACCCGACATATGAGAACCCCCGTTCCCGTTGCCTAATCGTCGAGGCCACCCTAACCGCATGTTGGCTGCCGCGCAAGTCAGGGTGGAAGCCATCTAGGCTGGCGGGGCGTGTTCCCGCTCTTCCCTCTCAACGCGCCGAACATCCTCACGGTGCTTCGGATCCTGATGATCCCGGTAATCGTCGTGGCGCTCCTGAATGAGACGGACGAAGGCGACGTGATCGCAGCGGCGCTGTTTGCAATCGCGGCGCTGACGGATGGCCTCGACGGCTATATCGCCCGGCGCCAGCGCCAGGAGACGACCTTCGGGAAGCTGATGGACCCGCTTGCGGACAAGCTCCTGGTGACGGCAGCCTTGATTTCGCTCGTCTCGCTCGACCGGCTGGCGGCGTGGGTCGCGATGGTGATCATCGCGCGCGAGTTCGCGGTGACGGGGCTTCGCTCGGTCGCGGCCGAGCGGGGGGTCGTGATTTCCGCGAGCTGGCAGGGCAAGGTGAAGACCGGCCTTCAGGTGGCCGCGATTATCGGGCTGATCGCGTTCGAGCCGACGCCGGTGGGAGTGGACGTCCTTGTCTACGCAGCGGTGGCGATGACCGTGATCTCGGGCGCGGACTACTTCCTCGGCTTGCGCCGCTACTTGGAGGAGTCGCCCGAGGCTGAGGACGGCGTGAAGCCGTCGCCCAAGCCCGGCGGCGTCTCGGAACCGGCCTAGCCCTGTTCCTCGAGCCACTCCCGCCGCGATGCATGGCGGCGGGAATGGGTGCCGGTCTCGACTTCGTCGAGGACCTCTGAGACGAGGCCGGTGCGCTCCGCGACGACGGTGTGGCGGTGGATCGTCTCCAGGTTCTCCTGGCGGGCGACCATGAAGCCTCCGTTGCGCAACTCGGGGTATTCGGCGGCAACGTGGCGGACCATCTCGCGGACGACGTCCTCGACGAAACGGGGGTTGCGGTGCGCCTTCTCGACGACGGCTTGTTCGTCGGAGCGCTTCATGAGCTCGTAGATCTCGGAGCTCATGGAAGTGGTGACGATCCGGAGGAGGTCGCGGGCGTCGATGTCGATCTCGACGCCCTCAGGGGCGCCGAGATGAAGCTGGCCGATGCCGCGCTGGTTGTGGGTTGCGACTGGGACGGCGTCGAAGATGCGCTCGATCTCGTCGGTCGTGAATCCGTCGGCCTCCAGGCGCTCGCGCGCCGAGTCGGCGAGGAGGCCCTGGGCGCAGGGGCAGGCGGTCATGCCCTGCGCCTCGACGCCCGTGAGCGTGCGAGTGCCGCGGGTCGATGCGACCGCGACGGCGTGGAGCTTGTAGATCTCCTGCGTGTCGATATCGGACTTGGGCGTCTTTACGGTGTCGGGGTAGCGGGCCTCGATGCGCACCTCCGCGCGGCAGCCGTCCTGGCGCTCGCGGACCTGCTCGGCGATGTGGGCGGCGAGGTCCTCCGCTCGGAGCGCCTCGGAGAGGACGACGGCGTCGATCGCTTCGTTCACGACCTCTTCGAAGCGGGACATGTGGACGCCCGCTTGGTCGGGGTTGAGGTCGACAAAGGCTTCGAGCTCGGCGAAGAAGAGACCGGGAGCGTCGCCCGCGGGGGAGGCGACGTGGATGACCTTCTCGACGCCGCGGACTCCAACGCGGGTGAGGCTGACGCGAGTGTCGGGGAGACCTGCCTGGACGTCTCGCAGCTCAGACGTTGTGGTCGTCTCACTCACAATGCCCACCAGCACATGCTGCTTTCGCGCCTTACGTCGCTCATCAGGTACATGAGCGTAGCGCCGGGATCTGGCCCCAATTTGAGGTAAACGGGCGGTGTCACTCGTGGCAGGTGCCGCATTCTTCCGTCTTCATATATATGCTTCGCGCCGCTTCGGTGCCCAATCGGAGGAAAGGACCGGAAGCAGTTGGCCGGAGAGGCAGATGTCCTGTTTGTCCCCGCAGAATCGGAGGACAAGGAGGGGGAGGGCGCTCCGCTGCCTGAAATCGAGGGCCTCGGGCGGCTGATCACCGAAGGACGGGATCGCGGTTATCTGACGTTCGAGGAGATCTCGGTATCGCTGGAAGAGGTCGAGGTGACGAAGGAGCAGGTGCGCGACCTGCACGCGCATCTGATCGAGCACGGGGTGGACGTGATCGCGGCGGACGGGGTTAGTGCGTACGAGGAGGCGAAGGGGACGCAGAAGGGCCCGGCGCTTGATCTGACGGTGGAGCCGAGCCTGGACTCGCTGCGCCTTTATTTGCGCTCGATCGGCCAGGTCGAGCTTCTGACGGCGGCGGGGGAGGTCGATCTTGCGAAGCGGATCGAGCGTGGGGACATGGTCGCGAAGCGCCAGATGGTTGAGGCGAACCTGCGGCTGGTGGTATCGATCGCGAAGGGCTACCTGGGGAGGGGGCTGAGCTTTCTCGACCTGATCCAGGAGGGGTCGCTGGGGCTGATCAGGGCGGTTGAGAAGTTCGACTACCGGCGGGGGTACAAGTTCTCGACGTACGCGACGTGGTGGATTCGCCAAGCGGTGACGAGGGCGATCGCCGACAAGTCGCGGACGATTCGCATTCCGGTTCACATGGGGGAGAAGCTCAACCGGGTGGTGCAGGTTGAGCGCCAGCTCGTGCAGTCCCTGGGGAGGGAGCCGGAGCCGGCGGAGATCGCGGAAGAGCTCAAGATCACGGTGCACGAGGTGCGGGAGGTGCTGCGCGTGGCGCAGATGCCTGTTTCGCTCGAGAAGCCGGTTGGTGATGAGGACGAGTCGCAGCTGGGCGACTTCCTTGCCGACGAAACGTGTGAGGGGCCGTTCGAGACGGCGACGGAGAGTTTGCAGCGCCAGGATGTGCAGAGAGCGCTGGATGCGCTGCCGGCGCGGGAGCGCCAGGTGATCGAGCTGCGGTATGGGTTGCGGGGGCATGAGCCGCTGACGCTCGAGGAGGTCGGGAGGGCGTTTGGGGTGACGCGCGAGCGGATTCGACAGATCGAGACATCGACGCTGAGGAAGCTGAAGCGGTTGCCCGAGGCGCAGAAGTTGCGCGAGCACGATTGACGCCTGAAAACGGGCCGTTCGTTGCGCCCGTTGCAAGCTCAAAATGTTTTCTTGTTTTGGGGTGTTTAGGGCTCCCTGGGGTGGGGCAAACTATGTGTGAGGGGACAACGCTTCACGCGAACCCTCGACTGGGAAGCTCAATAGAGCATCTCCGTCCAAGCCAAGCGGGCCGCCAATCCCCCCGGGCGGCCCGTTTGCTGAAACGAGTGCCGGAATCGGGCCGCCCCTCCCCCCGGGGCGGCCCGTTTCTGTTAGGCGTTTTCTCGAGCTGGGCTCGGGTAAGGGCTATCTAGCACCCCCAAACCGAAGGAGAATCAAATGAACGACACACCGAAGAACACCGATGACGCAAAGGGCCGGGTCAAGGAGGCCGCTGGCGATCTGACCGGCGACGACGACCTGAAGGACGAGGGCAAGACCGACCAGGCCGCCGGCGCCGTCAAGGACGCCGCCGACTCGGCGAAGGACAAGGTCGACGACGCCGTGGACGCGGTGCGCGACCGCGTCTAGTCCGAGTCGTCAAGAGACTGCTGAGACGGGCCGCCTCCGGGCGGCCCGTTTCGTTCAAGTGGGGGAGGTGAGATTCGAACTCACTCATCCGTAGGAACCGGATTTACAGTCCGGCCCGGCTCTCCAACTCCGGCGCTCCCCCAAGGATCCGAGAGTCTAGAACCATCATCCGCAGCCTTGACGTGGCTATAGCAACAGCAATGCTGCACTTGATGAGGCGGGCGGCTTGAGCTGCGCGCTAGCGTCCTCCACATGACCTCTCTCGAAGGACGCGTCGTCGCCGTCGCCGGGGCTGCCGGTGGCCTCGGACCGACCGTCTGCCGCGCCGTCGCCGAGGAGGGCGCGACCATCGCCGCCACCGACATCGACCAGCAAAAGCTCGACGATCTCGCGACTGAGCTGGGCATCCCCGACGAGCGCTGGGACGGGCGCCCCGCCGACCTCTTGAGCGCTGAGGGCGCCACCGAGTGGGCGCAGGCGCTCACCGAGCGCTTCGGCAAGGTCGACGGCCTCGTCCACCTCGTCGGCGGCTGGAAGGGCGGCGAGCCTCTCGCCACCGCATCCCTCGACGACTACGAGTGGCTCCACAACCTCCTAGTCCGCACCGTCCAGCACGCAACGCGCGCCTTCCATGACGCCATCGCTCACGAGGGAGGCCGCTTCGTCCTCGTCTCCTCCACCCAGGCCCAGATGCCGGACGCCACGAATGCCTCCTACGGCGCCGCCAAGGCCGCCGCCGAGGCCTGGACCCTCGCCCTCGCCGACTCGCTCGCCGACTCCGGCGCGACCTCGAACATCGTCGTCGTAAACGCCATCATCACCCCGGCGATGCGCGAGGAGGATCCAGAGAACCCGTTCAAGACCTTCACCTCTGTCGACGACATCGCCGGCGCCATTGCCTTCCTCCTTTCCGACGACGCGCAGAAGATGAACGGTTCCCGCCTCGAGCTCCACCCTTGAGCCCTCCACACGACTTCGCCTCGGACAACCACGCCGGCGTCCACCCCGACGTCATGACGGCGATCGCCGCGGTGAACGAAGGCCACGCCGCCTCATACGGGGGCGACGAATGCACAGCCCGCGTCGAGGAGATCTTCCGCCGCCACTTCGGGTCCCATTCGCAGGCCTTTCTCGTCTTTAACGGCTCCGGCGCCAACGTCGCCTGCCTCGACCTCGCTCTCCGCCCGCACGAGGCGGTCATCTGCACCGAGACCGCGCACATGAACGTCGACGAGTGCGGCGCGCCCGAGCGCATCGCCGGCGCCAAGCTCCTCACCGTCCCTACTGAACACGGCAAGCTCAGCCCGGACGACCTCTCGCACTGGGACGAGCGCCGCGGCGACGAGCACTCGGCCCAGCCCCGAGTCGTCTCCATCTCCCAGGCCACCGAGCTCGGCACCATCTATACCCCGCACGAGATCGCCGCCATCGCCGAGCGAGCGCACGCCATGGATCTACTTCTCCACGTCGACGGCGCACGCCTGGCAAACGCCGCCGCATCGCTCGACGTCTCTCTCGCCGCGATCACAACCGAGGCCGGAGTGGACCTCCTGTCCTTCGGAGGCACCAAGAACGGGCTCATGTTCGGCGAGGCAATGGTCATCCTGCGCCCGGAACTCGCCCCGCACGCGAAGTTCGTCCGCAAGCAGCTTCTCCAGCTGAACTCAAAGATGCGCTTCTGCGCCGCGCAGTTCGAAGCGCTCCTGAGCGAGAACCTCTGGCTCTTCAACGCGCGGAACGCCAACGCGATGGCCGAGCGGCTCCGCGACGACGCACAGGCGATCGACGGCGTCGAGGTCGTCCATCCCGTCGAGGCCAACGCCGTCTTCGCACGCCTCGACCGCGGCGCAATCGACAGCCTGCTCGAAACATTGCCGGCCGTGCAACCCTTCTACATCTGGCCCGGGGCCGAGGACGTCGTCAGATGGATGTGCTCGTGGGACACGACCGCAGAGGACGTCGACCGGTTCGCCGCGGCCATCGCTGAGGCAGTTCGCGCCTGAAGTAATCTGAGCCAGCCCGCCCGGATAGCTCAGTTGGTAGAGCACTTCCATGGTAAGGAAGGGGTCGTCGGTTCGAGTCCGACTCCGGGCTCTTTCGCCTGCACCCATGCCGGTTGGCCGACAGCGGCCTTGACTCGCGGGATCGAAACCGTCTAGTCTCGTCAACGCCTTGGAGGAACACGGGCGGCACCTAAACGTCAGGTGTTCGCCGTGGGGACGACTCCGAGGGGCTAGGGCGTTTCAACCCAAACCGGAGGTATCAAGATCTTGTCCATACGTAAGAGGCACGCAGCAGCGGCCGTCCTTGGGACGCTTGCTGGATGCGCATTCATCCTGCCGGGATCGGCGATGGCCGGCTCGACGACATTCACCGTCAACGACAACGCCGCCGGTGGCGGCCCCGCGGGTGCGGACTGCGCCGACGCGGACTTCTCGACGATCCAGGACGCGGTTGACGCATCGTCGACTGGCGGCACGATCCTCGTCTGCGCAGGGCAGTACCCAGAGTCCGTCATTGTCACCAAGGACGTAACCATCTCCGGCGCCCAAGCAGGAGTCGACGCTCGCACGCGCTCGGGTTCGGGCGGCGAGTCCGTGATCACCGCAGATGAGGTCGACGAGGGCGGCGTGAAGCTAAACGAAAGCGGCATCACCTTCGACGGGTTCGTCGTCGCGAACGCTGCAGACCCGGATATCGGCGCCGGCGTCTGGATGTCGCCGGTCGAGGGCAACTACCTCATCACGAACAACGTGATCACCGACAGCACGATCGGGATCGCCGCGAACAACGTCGGCGGATCGCCGTCGACGATCTCGCGGAACTCGCTCTCCGACAACAACAACCCCGGGTCTTCCCAGGGCACCGCGATCTACGGAGACTCGAACGTCGACGATCTGACGATCACCCAGAACGAGTTCTCGGACCAATTGAATGCAGGGATCCTGTTCTCCGGCAGCGGTCCCACCGCGTCCAACCAGAACGTGACTATCTCGGACAACGAGTTCGACGGGTCGAGCGGTAACCCCGCAGAGAACGAGCTCCGGATCCTCCTCCTCTACACCGAGGATTCGACGATCTCGGGCAACACGTTCGACGACATGGCCAACAACGCGATTCAGCTCGCCGACGGCAACGCTGACATCGCCGTGTCGGACAACACGATCCGCGACAGCGGCTTCGCCGGTGTTCGCATCACCGATTTCGGTGCGGCAGGCGAGAACAGCGGGATCAGCGTCATCGGCAACACGCTAACCGGCGGCGATACCGGGATCAACGTCGCTTCCGACGGCCACTCCGGCGCGATCACCGCGTCGGGCAACCGGATCGTGGACAACACGACCGGGATCCTCATGAACGACACCGACGCCACCGTCAACGCCGCCAACAACTGGTGGGGCTGCAACGAGGGCGCGGGCAACCCGGGCTGCGACTCGGTCGGAGGCACAGATGCCGGCGACGTCTCGACGACCTCGCCGCTGACCCTCTCGATCGAGGTACCGCCGAAGATCAAGAAGGGCAAGACCAAGACGCTCACCGCCACGATCAACGGCGGTCCGTCCTGTCAGTTCCCTGACGGCACCGTGGTGACGTTCGCGACCGAGCGGGGCATCCTGAGCAGCGCGAACGCTCTCACCTCCGGCTGCGCGGCGACCACGTCGCTCACGGCCAAGGGCAAGAAGGGCCCCGTTGCTGTATCGGCGACGCTCGACAACGAGACCGTCACCGACACGGTCGAGTTCCAGAAGAAGAAGAAGAAGAGCTAGAGCTCCGGCCACTCTTCGTTTAGGACAAGCGGCTCGGTCTCCGAAGGGAGGCCGGGCCGCTATCCTTTTGACCACCTCGCGCCTCGGCGCAGAGGTCTTTTTTTCGTGTGGGGTCGGTTTCTCCGGCCCGGAGATGTAGAGGAGCTTCCAGATGGCTCGCGGAGACGTCCGAATCGCTGTGACCCTCGCATGCGAGGAGTGCAAGCGGCGGAACTATCAGACGAACAAGTCGCGGCGAAACACGCCGGACCGCGTCGAGGTGCGCAAGTACTGCCGCTGGTGCGGCCACCACACGGCGCACAAAGAAACGCGCTGAGCGCAACCGGTAGCAGTGGCCAAGTCCAGAGCACAGCGAAAGGCGGAGCAGCGCAAGCGCCAGGCGCGCGGCGAGACCGCGCCGCGTCCCTCGGACACGCAGGCGCAGCACGACACGCAGGTCCCGGAGACCGCTGACGTCGCCGAGGCCGAACTCGCCGAGCGCGGCGTCAACCTCGACGAGCTCCGCGGCGCTGAGGCCGAGCAAGCGCCGGAGGCGCCCGCTCCCAGCCGCAGCGAGACCGCGCCAGCATCCGAGAAGACGGTCACCCGCCGCGAGCAGAAGCGCATCGAGCGCGAGCGCCGGGACGCCGCCAAGGCGTCCGTCGAGCGTCGCAAGCCCCGTGAGGTCGCACCGCCGCGCGAGCGCGGCCGCGTCATGGCATTCTTCGCCTCCTGCATCGCCGAGCTTCGCCGAGTTCAGTGGCCTACCCGCGAGACGCTCATCCAGGCCTCGGCCGTCACCATCGTCTTCATCGCCGTAGCCGCCGCATATTTGGGCGTCCTCGACGCCGCCTTCAACTGGCTCATCCAGCGGATCATCTAGATCCCGCGAGCCTCAACCCCCGAACGAGAGAGCCTTCAAGAATGTTTCGCTGGTACGTGATCAACACCTACTCGGGTCACGAAAACAAAGTCAAGAACAACCTCGAGCACCGCGTCGAGACCATGCACGCCTCGGGCCGCGTTCGTAGCGTCGTGGTCCCGACCGAAGAGGTCTCAGAGCTCAAGGACGGCAAGCGCGAGATGGTCTCCAAGCGCACCATGCCCGGCTACGTGCTGGTCAACATGGAGATGACCGACGACGCGTGGAACCTGGTCAAGAACACCCCAGGCGTCACCGGCTTCGTCGGCTCGCGCAACAAGCCCGTGCCGCTCTCCCAGCCCGAGGTCGACCGGCTCATGCACCGCGAGACCGCGGAGCGCCCGCGCGCCACTGCGCAGTTCGGAATGGGCGAGACCGTCAAGGTCATCTCCGGCCCGATGTCGGACTTCTCGGGCGAGATCGCCGAGATCAACGAGGACGCCCAGCGCCTCAAGATCCTCGTCTCGATCTTCGGCCGCGAGACCCCCGTCGAGGTCGGCTACGACCAGGTGAAGAAGGTCGCTTAGGCCTCTCCCTAAGCTGAAGAAACCATGGCCAAGAAAGTCCTAACAATGATCAAGCTCCAGATTCCCGCTGGGGCAGCCAACCCGGCGCCGCCGGTTGGCCCTGCGCTGGGCCAGCACGGCGTGAACATCATGGACTTCTGCAAGGCGTTCAACGCCCAGACCCAGGCCGACTCCGGGACGATCATCCCTGTCGAGATCACCGTCTTCGAGGATCGCTCCTTCACCTTCATCACGAAGACGCCGCCCGCCGCCGTCCTCATCCGCGAAGCCCTCAACATCCCCAAGGGATCGGGTGAGCCCAATCGCGAGAAGGTCGGTGTAATCACCCGCGCGCAGCTTCGCGAGATCGCCGAGCGCAAGATGCCCGACCTGAACGCCAACGACCTCGACGCCGCCTCGAACATCATCGCCGGCACCGCCCGTTCGATGGGCGTGGACGTGGCCGACTGATGGCCTCCAAGCGCTCCAAGCGTTTCCGCGAGGCCCTCGAGAAGGTCGATCGCGAGCGTCATTACCCGCCCGCGGAGGCCGTCGCGCTCCTTAAGGAGACCGCCGGCACCAAGTTCGACGAGACGGTCGAGCTACACATCCGCCTCGGCGTCAACGTCCGCCACGCGGATGAGCAGCTCCGAGGAACCCTCGCCCTTCCCCACGGGCTCGGCAAGGACGTCTCGATCGTCGTTTTCGCGGAAGGCGACGCCGCCCGCGCCGCCGAGGAAGCGGGCGCCGACCACGTTGGAGCGCAGGACCTCGCCGCCAAGGTCGAGGAGGGCTGGACCGACTTCGACGTTGCCATCTCGACACCCGCCCTGATGGGCCCGGTCGTCTCCAAGCTCGGGCGCGTGCTCGGCCCGCAGGGCAAGATGCCTAACCCCAAGGTCGGCACCGTCACCGACGACATCGCCAAGGCAGTCGGCGAGGCAAAGGCCGGCAAGATCGAGTACCGCACCGACCGCCAGGCGGTCGTCCACCTCGCGATCGGCAAGGCTTCCTTCGAGGAGCGTGCGCTACTCGAGAACTACGCCGCCGTCATCGACGAGATCTCCCGAGCCAAGCCCGCTGCCTCCAAGGGCCGCTACATGCTTTCGGTTGTCCTCGCGACGACCATGGGACCCGGAATCAAGGTCGACCCCGGATTCACCGGCGTCGGCGAGATCATGGGCACGCACGAGGGCGAGGCCACCCAGGCCGAGCCCGAGCTCGCGCCCACGCCCGCCTGAGCCTTTAGCCGGCCTCGTCGCTCGAGCCGTCGCAGTCGTTGTCCTTGCCGTCCAGGGCCTCCGTCCCGCCCGGAAACGTTCCGTTGCTGGTGTCGTCGCAGTCCTCGGGGACGACGAAACCGTCCCCGTCGAAGTCGGAGTTGTCGGACTTGCCGTCGCAATCGTTGTCGACGCCATCCGCAGAGACTTCGGCGGCGGTGGGCTTCACGCCGGCCGATCCGTCGTCGCAGTCGGCCTCACCGGCGACGCCGTCCTCGTCGCCGTCGAACAGCCCGGCGTCGCCGATCCCGTCGCAGTTGTCGTCCATCCCGTTCTCGAACTCCTTCGCGTCCGGATTCCGGAAGGCCAACGTGTCGTCGCAATCCACGCCAATGATGAAGCCGTCGCCGTCCGGGTCGTGGTTGTCGGCAAGTCCGTCGCAATCGTCGTCAACGTGGTTTCGCACCTCGCTTGCGTCGGGGTTGGTGCTCGAGTCGTTGTCGTTGCAGTCCTCATCGGTGAAGTAGCCGTCCGAGTCGGAGTCGTTCGCGCCGATCTCGTCCACAACGACGAGGTCCGGCGATGTGGCCGATTTACAAATGTGCTTGTGCTGTCCGCTTCCCGTCCGCTTCTTCGCTACTTTGGCGAAGTAGGTCCCGTCGCCGGGGTCCTCGATGGCGATCTCCCAGTGGCCGTTCGCGTCGGTGAGGAATGGATCGAAGAAGAGCGCGTGGTCCGTGAAGAGCTCAACGTCGCGTGACTTGGTGCACGATTTCTTTTGCGAAGTGACGTCCCCGCCGAGCACGTCGATGGGGTCTTCGCCGCTCCCCGATATGTATTCCAGGTCCTCGAATTGGAGCTCCATCCCCGTGGCCGTCTTGGTCACATGGCCGCCCGAGATGACCGGTGCCGCCAGCGCCGCGAGCGCTGCCGAACCTCCGACCAACATGATCACTCGAATCCGTTTCGGTCGCGTGGGCACGACTAGCGAGAGGTGTAGAAGATCTCGTCTGCGAGGCCGTCGCAGTCTTGGTCGAGGCCGTCGAGGATCTCGGTCGCGCCGGGCTTGACGGAGGAATTCGTGTCGTCGCAGTCACTCGGACCTGTGAAGCCGTCGCCGTCGGGGTCCGAGGTGCCCATATCGTCACCGACGCCGTCGCAATCGTCGTCCTTGAAATTGGCGGTCTCGACTGCGTCGGGGTTCCGATTTGAGTCGTTGTCGTCGCAGTCGCCGCCCACGCCCGTGAAGTAGTCGTCCTGGTCGTCGTCGACGGGCCCTTCGTAGTCCCCGTTGTCGACTTCCTTCGAGTCGGCTCCGCAGACGACTTCCCCTTTCCGAACCTTGGTCACCTTGACCGTGAAGAAGTTGTCCCCAGGGTCCTCAATCTCGACCGAGAACTTCCCCTTGGCGTTGCTCTTGGCGGTCTCGAGAAACTCCAGGTTCTCATCGACCTTCCGGCCCTTGTAGAGCTTGATCGTTCGATCCTTCCTACAGGTGCCCTCGTCGGACTTGACGGTGCCAACGAAGGCGTCGACCGCGTCGGTGTCGCCCGGTTCTTCGAACTCCTTGTCGTTGAAAAAAACCGCCGTCAGCTTCGAATCCACCGCCGCCCCAGCGGGCGATGCCGATGCGCCGAAGCACCCGGCGACCAATGCAAACGCGACCACGAACCCCAGCCTTTGTCCCTGCATCTCCACCTCCGCTAGAAATCCCTTTCTCGGACACCTTCGCACACCCTCGGCGGGCACGCAAGGCTCGCTACACTCCGCCGCCGACAACCTGCCCTCCGAAGACAGCTGGCCGGACTCGCTCCGTAATTCCAGCCGAGGTGGCGCCCGAGGAACGACCTTCGAGCCCGCCTGCGTGCGGGCTTTTCAATAGATGGAGTGAGTGGCCTTAGCCGCGAATCCAGCAGGTGTAGGTAGGAATCAGAGACATGAAGAGAGAAGAGAAATCAGCCGTAATCGACGAGCTCGCCGAGGATCTCGGCGCGGCCGAGGCGATCTTCGCCATCGACTACAAAGGCATCAGCGTCACCCAGGCTGCCGAGCTTCGCTCCAAGCTCCGCGAGTCCGACGCGCAGTTCAAGGTCGTCAAGAACCGCCTCGCGAAGCTTGCCGCTGAGAAGGCCGGAACCAAGGACATCGACAACCTCTTCCAGGGCCCGATCGCGCTCACCCTCATCAAGGGCGATCCCGTCGTCGTCGCCAAGACGATCACCACCTTCACCAAGGAGCACGACGTGCTCGAGTACCGCGGCGGTGTCATGGACGGCGCGCCTCTCGACGAAGACGGCTTCAACGCAATCGCGCGCCTCCCCGGCCGCGACGTCCTACACGGCCAGCTAGTCGGCCTCACCGCCAGCCCGCTGACCGGCCTGGTCGCCGGCCTCTCGAACATGATCTCCGGCCTCGGCCGCCAGCTCGCCCAGATCGCCGAGCAGGGCCTCGTCACCGGCGAGGAGCCTCCCGCCGCCGAGGAAGCGCCGGCGGAGGAAGCACCGCCCGCCGCCGACGAGGTCGAGGACGCCCCCGCCGCAGAAGAGACTGAGACCGAAGAGGCACCCGAAGCAGAAGAGACTTCCGAAGCCCCAGAGGCAGAAGAACCCGAACCTGAAACCGAACCAGAACCTGAAACCGAAACTGAACCTGAAACCGAAACTGAAGAAGAAACTCCCGAGGAGGACTGAACCAAATGGCAGCAACCACCACAGAAAGCTGGATCGAGGAGCTCAAGGGCATCACCGTGCTCGAGCTCTCCGAGCGCATCAAGGCGCTCGAGGAGGAGTTCGGCGTATCCGCGACCGCGGTTGCCGCGGCGGCACCTGCCGCCGGCGGCGGCGATGGCGCAGCAGCAGCCGAGGAGGAGTCCTCGACCGTGGACGTCATCCTCACCGGCGCGGGCGACAAGAAGGTCCCCGTGATCAAGGCGGTCCGCGCGGCCACCGGCCTCGGCCTGAAGGAGGCCAAGGCGGTCGTCGACGACGCTCCGCAGCCCGTCAAGGAGGGCATCGAGCGCGACGAGGCGGAGAAGCTGAAGGCCGATCTCGAAGAAGCCGGCGCCACAGTCGAACTGAAGTAAATAGTCGGGCGCCGTCAGGCGCAACTCCGCGCGTGCGGCCGGTGTTGTATATTCATCGGTCGCGCCTTTTTCCGCGAACCTGCGCGGGTTCGTACCATTTCGACCATCTGAGGAGTCGCCCAGTTGGCCAGAGTTCATGCTGCCCCTGTCACGCGGAGGTCATTTTCCCGACTTCCGGAACCCTTCGAAGTACCGCATCTGATCGATATCCAGCGCCGCTCCTTCGAGGCTTTGACCTCGGAGAAGGGAATGCTGCGCGAAACGATCGACGACATTTCGCCGATCGAGGACTACACCGGCAACCTTGCGATCGTCTTTGGCGATCTCGCCTTCGGCGAACCCGCCAACACCGTCGCCGAGTGCCGTGAAAAGGACGTCACCTACTCGCGCCCCTTGAACGTCAAGGTCGCTTTCCAGAACCGCGAAACGGGAGAGATCCGCGAACAGACGGTCTTCATGGGGGATTTCCCGTGGATGACCGAGCGCGGCACGTTCATCATCAACGGCACCGAGCGCGTCGTCGTGACCCAGCTCGTCCGCTCCCCCGGCGCCTACGTGATGGAGCCCAAGGACCGCGAGAAGCAGGTCTTCATCGCCAACCTGATGCCGTCCCGAGGCTCGTGGCTCGAGCTCGAGATCGACAAGAAGGGCCGCGTCTACGCCCGCATCGACCGCAAGCGCAAGCTGCCGGTCACCGTCCTGCTGCGCGCGATGGGCTACGTCACCGACGAGGAGATCCTGAATCTCTTCGACAACTCGGTCTACATCCGGAACACGATCGAGGGCGACACGGAGCCGACCCGCACCGAGGAAGGCGCGCTCATCGAGCTGTTCAAGAAGCAGCGCCCGGGCGAGCCGCCGTCGGTCGACGCCGCACGCGCCCTGCTCGAGCAGCTGTTCTTCGATCCGAAGCGCTACGACCTGACGCGAGTCGGTCGCTACAAGCTCAACGCGCGTCTCGACCTCGACGTCGACCTCGACTTCCGGGTCCTGACCAAGGACGACATCGTCGCCCTGATCAAGGAGCTCACCTCGCTGCCGCGCCTGCTTGGCGTGCCGGAGGAGATCGACGAGGAGAACCCGATCAAGGACTACGCGGCTGAGGCGATCACCTATCCGCGCGATCCGATCTCGGACCACCTCGACGAGTACGAGCACTTCGGCAACCGCCGCCTGCGCACCGTCGGCGAACTGATCCAGGACGCGTTCCGGGTCGGCCTGTACCGCATGGAGCGAGTGGTCCGTGAGCGCCTCACCACCGAGGACGCCGACGCGATCACCCCGCAGACGATCATCAACATCCGCCCGGTCGTCGCGGCGCAGAAGGAGTTCTTCGGCTCCTCGCAGCTGTCGCAGTTCATGAGCCAGACGAACTCGCTCGACGGGCTCACCCACAGGCGCCGCCTGTCGGCGCTTGGCGCCGGCGGTCTCACCCGTGAGCGCGCTCCGATCGAGGTCCGCGACGTGCACCCGACCCACTACGGCCGGATGTGCCCGATCGAGACCCCTGAGGGCCCGAACATCGGCCTGATCGGCTCGCTGTCGTCCT
>JAWVEY010000010.1:0-33460 GCA_033856515.1 Solirubrobacterales bacterium | reverse complement strand
GGTTGCTCGGGCATCGGCACGTCGCTTGCCGCCAACGGCCTGGCGATGACTCCCGTCGCTCTCGGCGGCTCGGAGGAGATCAAAAAGGAGTACCTCGGAATGCTCTCCGAGGAGCCGAAGCTCGCTTCGTTCTGTCTCACCGAGCCGGACGCCGGCTCGGACGTCTCCGGCATGAAGACCACCGCCAAGAAGGTCGGCGACAAATGGGTCCTGAACGGCTCGAAGTGCTTCATCACCAATGGCAGCCACGCTGACTGGTACACGGTCTACGCCAAGACCGACAAGGACGCCGGCCACCGCGGCATCACCGCCTTCGTCGTCCCGCGTGACGACACGATCACGATCGACAAGAAGGAAGACAAGATGGGCCAGCGGGCCTCGAACACGGCGACGGTCGTGTTCAACGAGACCGAGATTCCGGACTCGCATCTCCTCGGCGAGGAGAACAAAGGCTTCAAGCTCGCGATGATGACTCTCGACCGCACCCGTCCCGGTGTCGCCGCAATGGCGGTCGGCATTGGCCGCGCAGCGTTCGAATTCGCCTGCGAGTACTCGAAGGAGCGCGTCCAGTTCGGCGTGCCGATCGCGATGCACCAAGCCGTCTCGTTCATGATCGCCGACATGGCGACCAAGGTCGAGGCCGGGCGCCTGCTCACGTGGCAGTCGGCCGCGCTGCTCGACCAAGGCATCCGCAACACGCTCGCCTGCTCGCACGCGAAGCGCTTCGCCGCCGACTCGGCCATGGAGATCGCGATCGACGCGGTCCAGGTCTACGGCGGCTACGGGTTCATCAAGGAGTACCCGGTCGAGAAGCTCATGCGCGACGCGAAAATCATGCAGCTGTACGAAGGCACCTCGCAGATCCAGCGCCTCGTCATCGCGAAGGAGGTCCTGATGGGCCGGAACGTGAACGAGCCGATCCCCGAGGCCGCCTCGCGCCAGAACGACGCGGCGGCCAAGGAGTCAGAGACGGCCCCCGCCGCCGTCTAGGTCTCTCAGTGCCAGGCACTGTGCCTGGCACTGGGGTTAGCCCTTGCGGTTTGGGTCCACCGCGAGCATCGTGCCGACGACCGTGAGGACGATGCCGCCGATTACGACGAGGTGGGCCCAGCCGTCGATGCCGTCGACGAGCGCGTAGAGCAGCACCGCCGCGATCGCGGCGAGCACCCCGTTCAGCGCCACGATCCTCCACGCCTTCTTCACCTCTGCTCCCGCGGTCGGCGGTCCGGTCAGGTCGATCCGCTCGTACATGGTGCGCTGGGTGATGTCGGTGCTGGCCATGGTCTCTCTCCTCGTTGGTGTAGGGATCACCTTCCCTCATCTCCGAGCGCCGCGATGTGACGTGCGTCACGCCTATAGTCAGCCCGTGGCCGAGAAGCTCTCCCGACCGGTCTCCGAGGCGGTCGCTCGCGGGCGCCGCTCTGAGCGCCGAGAAGACGCGGGCCGCGATCTGCTCGGCCAAGAGGTCAGACGGCGCGACCTCGTGCCGGCCCTCGTGCTCCACCTCATGCGTGACGAGCCCGTGTACGGCAACCGGATCATGAAGGGCATCGAGGAGATGACCGACGGCGTGCTTTCGGTCAACCCCAACACCATCTATCCGCTCCTGCGCGACATGGAAGCCCGCGGTCTGATCGAGGGCGCCTGGGAGCACCCCGACAGGCGCACGCGGCGCTTCTACTCGATCACCGACGCCGGGGTTGCCGAGCTCGAGCGGCTCCGCGAAGGGCTCGAACCCGTCCTCGAGTCGGCGATCCGCTCGATGACGTTGATCAAGGCCGAGCTCTACGGCAAATGAGTGTTGTAGAGCAGGAGGTCGTGGTCGCCGCGTCGCTCGCCGACGCGTGGGACCTCTACTTCGAGCCGCGAAGCTGGCCCGACTGGGTCGACTCGTTCGGAAGCGTGATCGAGATCGACGGATATCCCGACGCCGGCGGCAGGCTGCGCTGGAAGTCCATTCCCGCCGGCAGAGGCGAGGTGATGGAGAAGGTCCTCGAGCATGAGCCCCGCCGCAAACACCGCATCGAGTTCGCCGATCCATCGCTCGCGGGTGAGATGACAGTGACGTTTGCGATCGAAGGAGACGGCACGAAGATCGTTGCGTCGATGGACTATCGGCTGCTCGACAGAAGCGCCTTCGCCCGGCTGGGAGCGCTGCTTTTCCTCAAGGCGCAACTCCGGGGCACGCTCCGTCGCTCGCTGGACGCCTTCGCGCCGGAGGTTGCCGGTCGCACGGCGACCCCGGGCTAATAGCCTCTCGCGTCCTTTTCCCAACTTTCGAACGGAGCACTCTCTAGATGTTCGTATTCAAGGCCGCCGTTGTCGGCGCCGGAACCATGGGTGGCGAGATCGCACAGGCGATCGCAGCCGCTGAGATCCCCGTCGTCCTCAAGGACATCAAGCAGGAGTTCGTCGACCACGGGCTCGACAAGGCCCGCGAGGTGACGAAGGGCCAGCTGGACCGCCTGGTCAAGAAGGAGAAGCTCACCCAGGAGCAGGCCGACGAGCAGCTCGAGGTCGTGATGGGCCGCATCACCGGCACCACGGACTACTCGGACTTCGGCGACGTCGACTTCGTGATCGAGGCCGCGCCCGAGAAGATGGAGATCAAGCAGACGGTCTTCGCCGAGCTCGATGCCGTGACGCCAGGTCACGCGATCCTGGCCTCCAACACGTCCTCGCTCTCAATCGCCGAGATGGCCGACGCGACGCTTCGCCCCCACAAGGTGGTGGGATTCCACTTCTTCTACCCGGCATCCGTCATGCCACTGGTCGAGATCGTGGCCGGCATCACCGACGAGGAGACGATCGAGGCCGCCGTCAACTTCGCCCAGACGATCCGCAAGCAGCCGATCGTCTGCGAGGAGGTGCCGGGCTTTGTCGTCAACCGGATCCTCAACTCGGCCGTCGGCGAGATCTGGCGCGCGCAGGAGGAGCAGGGGCTCTCGATCAAGAAGATCGACGAGGCGGTCGGCGCCCAGAACGTCGCTCCCATGGGTCCGTTCTTCCTGGTCGACCTCCTTGGCCTGGACACCGTCTTCCACGTCGCAGAGCACCTGAACGAGTCCTACGGCGACTCCTTCTACGTCCATCAGGGCATGAGGAAGCTCGTCGAAGAGGGCAAGCTGGGCGCCAAGACGGGAGGCTCCGGCTTTTACGAGAACGGCGAGCCCCAGATCGAGGGCGACGCTGAGCCGAACGGCGAGGAGCTCGCAGAGCTCATGTCGCTGAAGGCGATCGTCGAGTCCTGCCTGGTCCTGGAGGAAGGCGTCTCTACCGTCCGCGAGATCGACCTCGGGATGATGGCCGGCGCCGGCATGGACCCGCGCCGGGGTATCTTCCCGCCGTTCACAAAGGCTGATCTGACCGGCCTTGACGTGATCCTCGAGAAGCTCGAGGCAGCAGAGGAGAAGCACGGCGAGCGCTTCGCTCCGCCCGTGACCCTTCGGCGCCTCGTGGCCCAGGGCCGCCTGGGCCAGAAGTCGGGCCAGGGCTTCTACGCGTATCCGCAGGCCGACGAGGGCGATCAGACCGAGACCGTCAAGCTCGAGACGCGCGGCGATGTCGCGATCGCCTGGCTTGCGAACGGGATGATGAATGCCGTATCGCCTGACGTCGTCAAGGACCTCGGGACAGTTTGGGAGAAGGTCAAGTCGTCCGGCGACATCGGCGCGATGGTGATCGCGTCGGCAAACCCGCTCGTGTTCTCTGCCGGCGCCGACATCAAGGCCTTCACGCAGATGGACGAGGCCGGCGGCGAAGAGCTGATCCATTCCGGCCACGCGCTCCTTCGTGACCTGGGCCAGAACCGGGTTTCGACGATCGCCGCGGTCAACTCGCTGGCGTTCGGAGGCGGCTGTGAGCTCTCGATGGCGTGTGACTTCCGGATCGCCGCAGAGTCCGCGATCTTCGGCCAGCCGGAGATCAAGCTCGGGATCATCCCTGGCTTCGGCGGCACCCAGCGCCTGCCGCGCCTGGTTGGCCCGGACAAGGCCCTCGAGATGAACCTCATTGGCGACGCGATCACCGCCCACGACGCCCTCGAGCATGGGCTCGTCAACCGGGTCGTGCCCGACCACGAGCTGTTCGACACCGCGCTCGCGTGGGGCCGCAAGCTCGCCGGGCAGGCGCCGCTGGCGGTCGAGGAGATCAAGAAGGTCTCCCACAAGGGCGACCTGGACGAGGGGATCGAGGCCGAGAAGCAGGGCTTCGCCGACGTCTTCCAGACGGCCGACGGCAAGGAAGGCATCTCCGCCTTCCTTGGCAAGCGGAAGGCTCAATGGAAGGGCGAGTGAGCTCGCTCGACACCGCTCAGGGCACGCGCTGCGAGGAGGCGGAGCGGCTCGCAGGCATGCTCCGAGAGTCCGCCTCGACGGTGGTACTGACCGGCGCGGGCGTCTCCGTGCCGTCGGGAATTCCCGACTTCCGCACGCCCGGCACGGGCCTCTGGGAGAACGTGGATCCGATGGAGGTCGCCCACATCGACGCCTTCCACCGGGACACGGCGCGCTTCTGGCGCTATTACCGCCCGCGATTTCACGAGCTCGGCTCGAAGGAGCCGAACGGCGCCCATCTGGCGCTCGCGGAGCTCGAGCGGCGCGGACTGGTCGCCGCGGTCATCACCCAGAACATCGACCGTCTTCACGGCGCCGCAGGGTCTAAGCGTGTGATCGAGGTCCATGGCTCAATCGAGACCTCGAGCTGCACTGCATGCGGCGAGAGCGTCGGGATCGACGAGGTGGAGGGGCTCTTCACGGACTCAGACGTCGCGGTTTGCGACGGGTGCGGTGGGAAAGTGAAGCCTGACGTCGTCCTCTTCGGCGAGTTCCTGCCGGAGCAGGCCATGGCAGAAGCAACCGCGCTCTGCGAGGACGCCGAGTTGATCCTGTGCGTCGGGTCGTCGCTCGAGGTCTATCCGGTCGCCGGCCTGCCGAGCGTCGGGCTCAATCGCGGCGCCCGCCTCGCGATCGTCACAAAGGGCCCAACGCCGTATGACCGGGATGCGTCCGCCAGACTCGACGGCGACGTGGTGGACGACCTGACGGCCGTCCTGGCCGCTCTTTAGCCCTCGCTAGCTCGCTTCCCAGCCGTGTGCCGCGCGGCGCCTCAGGATCCGCTCGCAAATCGCGAGCGTTTCCTCCACCTCGGCGGCTCGCTCCGCGGAGAGCGGGCCTTGGAGCGCCTCGTTCGCGGCATCTCCGGTTCCCTTACGCTGCTCGTCGAGCGCCGCGAGATCTTCTTCCTGTCCGTGGCCTGTGAGCCTCGAGCGCTCCGCAAGCAGCGCCTCGAGCCCCACGCGTAGTTGAAGCGCAGCCTCCCGCTTACGGCCGGCCAGCGTGTCCGCTCGGGCCCGGAGGATGAGCTCCTCGCATGCGAGTGGTGTGTCGCGCAGCCCGAGCAGAGCTGCCATGCGCTCCTGCGGGCGCAGGGCCTCGCTTCTCGATGCGCGGTGCGTATCGCGCGGTACCTCGATCGCCTGCTCCCACTGGTGCTCGACCAGCTCGTCGCCCTGGCCGAAGCCGATCCGGATCGCAAGCGCCGAGTCGAGTGAGGGGTCGGCGATCGCCGGGTCGGTGGCCGTGATCCGGCGAGCGGCGACCGCGCGCCTGATGCATGCGAGCCCACGATCGATCAGCGCCTGGCGCTCGGCATCGTTCTTGCGCATCCGCTCGAGCCAGGCCTCGGGGTCACCTTCGATCTCGTCGGACACGATGACCATGAGTCTCGTGACCGGAACATGGGCCGCAGCGTCGTCCGCAGCCTTCGGCTTCGCCTTTCGCGCTCGCCTGCGGGCGGGATAGGGCGCGCCGTACGTCTCGGCAACGAGAACGAGCGGCGTTTCAGGCTTGTCGGGACCCCCATCGGCCTCGCGAACGGGATAGCGGCCATCGGCGATCCCGAATGAGCCCGCGAGCTCGAACTGGACGAAGCCGAAGAGGCTCAGCGCGCGACTACTCGCCGACGTGGGCGGAGGAGGCGCGGCCGTGGCCCTGCTTGCCGTGCTTCTTGCCCTTCTTCGTCGGAATCGCGTACTTGGACGGCTTGAGGGAGACCGTCGGGTTGTCGATCTGGCCGAGGCGGTCGATCAGGCGCTCCCACTGATCCGGTTCGAGCAGCTGGACGAACTGCTTGTCGGTCGACGGACTCGCACTGCCCTGCGCCGCGTACCCGACATGGACATGGTCGTCGTGGTCGCCCATCGCGAACGAGGGGCCGCCGAAGTTCATGAGCGAGATCACCTGATCGGGCTCCATGGAGCCCTGGAGCTCGAGGATGTCGCGAACGTATGCCTCGGAGATCGATCCGGGACCCTGGTTGCCGAGCACCGGCAGGCCGTTGATCTGCGCGACGTCGACGGCGCTCCCGATCGAGTGCTGGGAGATCGATCCGCCGGTCGTGTAGACGGAGTGTCCGCACTGGAGAGATGTGATCGTCTGGCGGTAGCCGCGCGCCGACATGTAGGAGAGCATCGCGAGGATGCGGCGGTCGATCAGGCCGTTCTGGATGTCCTGGCGCCCGCAGGAGTAGATCTCGAGCTTCGGATCGTTCAGGACGCGCTTGATGAGCTGCTCCTTGGATGCGAGGAGGATCTGACCGATCGACTCGCTGGAGTTTTCCGTGAAGGGGTTCTTGCCCGAGGCGCGGTAGATCGCGGTGGCCTCGAGGAGCTTCCAGCCGTCGAGGATTGGCTTGGGATCGATCTTGGGCGCGCCGCGTCCGGTCGGCCTGATCTCGAAGTGGAGGTGAGGGGCGAGCTCGGACGTCTTGCCGATGCGGCCGAGAACGGTGCCGGCGACGACCTTGGAGCCCTTCTCGAGGCTCTCCATCTCCATCTTCTCCTCGTCGAACTGAAGGACGCTCGAGAAGTAGGACTTGAAGCCTTCGTACGCGGGCATGCGACGCCCGAGGAGGTCATCGAGCTGGCCGGTGAGGTCGGCGCGGTCCTGGTTGGCGTCACGCTCGGGGAAGGCGTAGAGGCGCTCGCGGGCATCCTCTGTGTTGTCCGGGCCCGTGTCCGCTTCCGTCGCATCGGCCTTCGCGGACTTGTCCTTGGCGTCCGCGGCCTTGCCGGCTGAGGCGGACTCGGTGGGCTCGTCGTCCGAGGAGACGAGCTGGAAGTCCTTGGCCGAAAGCTTCTGGCGCTTCGGCACCGGGTAGACCTTCGAGACCTCGCCGAGCTCGGCGTAGGTGAAGCGGTTCCCGTAGGCGTCTTCGAGGACGAGGAACTTGCCGAGCCGCTTCGACTTGCCGATCCGCTTGATCACGCCGTCGTTCACGGCCACGACAGGAGCGCCCTCGCGGCTGTAGATGTTGATGCCGCGCTGGGTGGGCGAGCTGGAAATCACGTCGGCGGCGTTGCCGGTCGAGCCCTTCTTGGGCGTCGCGCGCTCAAGCGCTTCACGCTCGGAGATGTCGTCCGCGTAGCGGGCCTTCGCGGCGACGGGGAAGTGCGCGCCCTCGGTCAGGCCGGTGAGCGAGCCGACTAGGTCGTCGGGGATCTTGCCGTACTGGCGGGCATAAAGGAGAACCTCGTCGACGTACCAGTCGGCGTGGTTGTAGGCGAAGATCGCGCGGGAGATATCTTCCTGGCCGCCGGAGGCCTCGAGATAATTCGCGGCGGCGCAGATCGCGTCCACGGGGTTGAAGGGGTCCTTGCGGCCGTCGTTGTTCGCGTCGACTCCATAGGCGTCCCACGTGGGGGGCATGAACTGCATCCAGCCCAGGGCGCCGGCAGAGGAGACGTTCAGGTTCGTGCCGAAGGCGGTCTCGATGCGGTTGATCGAGGCGAGGACCTCCCAGGGGATCCCGTACTGGGTTCCGCAGGCCTGGTAGATCGGTAGGAGGAAGGGCGGGATGGTGAACTGATCGATGACGAAGTTGGGGACTCCGATCGGAGCCGCGCCGAAGTCCGCGACGGTGACGGTCGGGTTCGTGTTGGTCGGAGTGCCGTCGGGGTTGCGGTCCTCCGGAGGACCTAGCGGCTCGTCCGGATCCTTAACCTCATCCTCAGGTTTAGGGTCCGCTTTACCCCCGCCCTTGCCGCCGCCGCCGTTCCCCTGACCGGACTGTCCGGGGATCTGGTCGAACTCGTCGCCCTGGTTGCCGTTGCCGTCGTTATCGCCGCCGCCGTTGCCGCCGCCGTCATCGCCGCCGCCCACTGGGGGCACCGTCGGGTCGTCGGTCGGGTCGTCAACGGGAGGCGCGGCGGGATCGGTCTCGTCGCCGTCGCCGGGGCCTGAGCAGCCGGGGTCGAGCAGGTCGAGCCTGCCGTCGCCGTCATCGTCCTTCAGGTTGGAGCAGACGGGAAGCTGGATCGACGGGAGGCTCGAGCCGTTGCCAAGGTCGATGTTCACGCTGCCCTGGCCGTTGCCAAGATTGATGCCGCCTGCGGTTGCGTTTGCGGCCAGCAGACAAACCCCGAACAGGGCGAGGGCTACGACTAGTTGAAGCTGCCTCTTCACGGTTTGAATCTCTATCTCTCTCTACCCGGCCCGCCACGCAGGAATGGATTCCGTTTCGGACTGCACCCGAGCCTCAAGGACGCTACCTGTTCGGTTCAGAATGTGCAACGACCAACCTACGCACGCGAAACCTACCGCAATGTCTACCCGGAACGTGTTGTTTTCGCATGAAGCCAACTCGGGTTCCCATCGGCACGGCGGCAGGCATGCTTGAAGCCGGGTGCCGTAAGTTTTCCCAAGGTTGACCGACGACGACGACAGCGGCATCCGGGCACGCGGCGAGGAGGCCCTCTCCGAGCTGGCTCAGGCCATCGCGGAAAACCCCCTGGTCGGCGGTGCGGTAGCGCGTGCTCTGGGAGCCGGTGAGAAGGCTGCCGTAGCCCAGCGGCAGGCGATTGGAGCCCTTAACCTCGCGTCGAGCTCTGACTTCGAGCGGCTGGAGTTGAGGCTCCGTTCGTTCGCCTCCCGCCTCGAGGCGATCGAGGACACGATCGACGAGATTCGCGACGACGTCGCCGCGCTCAAGGCGCGCGACGCGGGCGGCTCCGCTCAGGAGCTGGACGCCTGAGGAACGGCGCCCAGCGCGGCCGCGGCCCGCGCTCCCAAGCCGATCAGAGCCTTGTCGAGCGCCTCGCGTTCGAGCGCAGGGCCACCCTCGTCCCCGGCAACCACGAGGGCGCACGCGCAGCTGATCCCTTCCCTCGCCGCGACGGCCGCGAAGGCCGCTGAGCTGAGGTCGATTGCGACGACGTCAACGCCCCCTTTTGCCGCGGCGCCGAGGACGTCAACCGACCGCACCGCGCCGGTGCTCGGGTCGCCGGCCGCGTGGATGAGGGCATCGGTGAGCGTGGGATCGGGCTCGAGGGACTTCCCGCCCGAAAGGGTGGTTCCAGCCCCGTCCCCCGGCACGAAACTCGTGGCGACAAGGGTGGATCCTCGCTCCAGATCGCCGTGGGCGATGCAAAATCCGATGCGAATCGCCCTTGTGACGCCCAATTCGGCCAAATCGGCCACCACGGCCGCGGCGCTTGGCCCGCCGATTCCAAGCGACTGAATCGTTAATTCGGCCCCGTCCCGCGTTGCGCCGTGGTAGCCCCAGAGGCCGTGTGCGAGGTTGCTCATCCGGGGCGATTCCGTGATCGCGACGGCCAGGTCCATGGCCACCTTGGGGTCGTCCACCAACAAAGCATCGGGCGCAATCGGTGCGGTCGGGTCGATATAGCTGCGCATCGCGCACCCATTCAAGCGCGTGAGAAACCGTAAGCTGCCCCGCATGGCATCCGAGGAGCCAGACAAGAGCGCTGAAGGCGACGACGGCGGAGTTGCTGACGCGCTCCGTGCGGCCATCGAACGCACCCTCGCAGCAACCGCTCCCGCGGCGGGCCAGACCCGCGAACGCGCGGGCGAGATCGTCGGCGAGATTTCCAAGCGCGGCCAGGACGCGCGGGACGAGTTGGCTCGCCGCGGCCAGGGGGCCGGGGCCGAGATCGCGCGGCTGGGCCAGGAGGCCCGCGACGCCCTCTCGAAACGGGGGCTCGAGGCCACAGGAGAGCTCCGATCGCAGCTCGATGCCCTCGAAAAACGACTCTCATCCGTCGAGGCACGGCTCAAGGCGGCCGAGACGCCGCCGGCCGCGGAACCCGATCCAGATGGGGGCGAATCTCAACCTAAAGCTGAGGGTTAGGTGGCTCCCGAAGAGGGACGTCGGATCGCGATCACGGGTGTTTCGGGCCACTGGGGCTCCGAGATCGCACGCAGGCTCGCCCGAGACCCTCGAGTCTCCTATGTAGTGGGCATCGACACCCATGCGCCCCCGGGCGACGTGGGCGAGGTCGACTTCATCGAGGCCGACCTGCGAGGCGCGCTGATCTCACGTCTATTGCCCTCGACCGAGGTGGACACCGTCGTCCACTGCGGGATCCTCTGGTACCCCGAGCCCGGCAAGCCCGCGCGGTCTCTTCACGACTTCAACGTGATCGGCACCCTTCAGCTCCTGGCTGCCTGCGAGCGCACGCCCACGCTAGAGCGCGTCGTGGTGAGAGGTTCGGCCGCGATCTACGGCTGCGAGGGTGCGGCGCCGCTGTTCTTTCCGGAAGAGCTGGCGGGCGAGATGCCCCTCCGGACCCGCTTTCAGCGCGACGTCTCTGAGCTCGAGAGCTACTTCGAGAACTTCGCGCGGCGCCACCCCGAGATCTCGAGCTGCATGCTCCGATTCCAGCCTGAGATCGGCGCGGATCTCGACACGCCCCTGGTGCGCTACCTCAGCCTTCCCGTCGTGCCAACCCAGCTCGGTTACGACCCGAGGCTCCAGCTTCTTGACGCTGATGACGCGACCGGTGCCCTCGAGGCAGCGGTGTGGGGTGACATCCGCGGGCCGGTCAACATCGCGCCCTCCGGCGCTCTCTCCCTCAGCCGGATCCTGCGGATCGGCGGGCGGCCGTCCCTGCCGATCCCCCATCCGCTGTTCGGGCCGGCCCTCGAGCGTCTCGGTTCCCGGCTTGGCGCAGGACCCGTGGTCGGCGACGCCGTGCGCCTGCTTCGATACGGACGCGGCGTCGACAACGGCCGCATGCGCCGCGAGCTCGGCTTCCAGCCAAAGCTCAGCGCTGTCGAGGCGGCGCGCGAGCTCATGACGCGCCTTGACGCCCGCCGGATCGGCCCACCGCTTCATCCCGGCATCGCCCTTGCGCGCCTCGCGGGGTCCGGGCGATGAGCGCCGAGGAGGGCCGGCCCAAGGTCGGCGTCGCGGGTGAGGACTCCGAGGTGCTCACCCGCTTTCTCCGCGAGGTCCGCTCCGGCGTCGAGGCGGGAGTCGATCCGGTCACCGCTGCCGGCGAGGCCGTCGGCTCGCTTCCCGCCGTCGTCCGCGAAGCAGTCGAAACCATCCTGCGGCGTCTTCGCGGCGACTACTCCGAGGACGAGTGGGGATTCGACGAGGACTTCGCGGAGGCGGTGTTCCCGCTGTTCCGGTTCCTCTACGACGTCTGGTGGCGCGTCGACGTCGAGGGCGTCAGGAACGTTCCGGCCCACGGTCGCGGCCTCATGGTTGCGAACCACGCCGGCTCGCTCTTCCCCTTCGACGCATCGATGATGACGATGGCGGTGATGCGCGAGCACCCGCTGCCGCGGTGGCCGCGATTCATGGTCCTCGACTGGGCGTTCGTCCTGCCGTTCCTCTCCGCGTTCATGCGAAGGGTGGGCGGCGTTCCCGCCTCACCCCACAACGCGACCGCACTGCTCGAGCGCGACGAGCTGGTGATGGTCTTCCCGGAGGGGGTGAAGGGAACGGGCAAGCCGTTCTCCGAGCGCTATCGCCTCCAGCGTTTCGGTCGCGGCGGCTTCGTCGAGGTTGCGCTTCGGACGCGCTCGCCGATCATCCCCGTCGCGGTCGTCGGCTCCGAGGAGATCTATCCCAAGGTCGCAGACGCGCCGGGGCTCGCCCGCGCGGTCGGCGCGCCCTTCTTCCCGATCACTCCCACCTTCCCGCTCCTCGGTCCGCTCGGGCTCGTCCCGCTCCCGTCGAAGTGGCGAATCGAGTTCTGCGACCCGATCGATCTTTCGGAGCACCCGCCGGAGGCCGCCGACGATCGCGGGCTCGTCTTCGACATCTCAGAACAGGTGCGCGAGACGATCCAGGCGAAGATCTACGAGAACCTGGTGGCCCGCGGCGGCGCCTTTCTATAGGAGAGATACTCTCGCCCGTAATGGCTGAGAAGATCGGAGCGGACGAGCTACGCGATTTGATCGAGCACGTCCTCGCGGAGCTCGACGTCGACGAGCGCCGCGGCGCCGTCCTTCAGGCGACTGGCCTGCGCGTCCGCCTCGAGGTGACCGACCTCGACATGGTCCTTCGGGTCCGGGCATCGGACGAGGGCATGCACCATCTCTCCTGGGCCTTCGCGTCCGAGGAGGAAGAGGACTTGGCGGCGGGGCTCACGCTTTCGATGGACTCCGCAACCGCGAACGCCTATCTCCAGGGGCGGGCAAGCCTTCCGGTTGCGATCGCCCGGGGGCAGGTCCGCTGCTCTGGCGACTTGAAGACCGCGCTGGTCTACCTGCCGGCGCTGCGGCTCTTGGTCGACCCGTACAGGAATTGGGTCACGAGACTTCACCCGCATCTGGCACTGGCCTAGACGAAAAGGTCTAGACGAAAATTTCCCTTGACTCTCGCACCGGACGGGCGTAGTGTCGGTCCCATCAACAAAGGCAAGAGGCCGCAGTGGCGTTGCCTTGGAATCCCCGGCGACTGGGATTCGTAGACAGCGCTCGCGAGACGCTCAAAATGGGCGCCGTAGGCCGACCTAGCGGGCCGTAGAGCCCGCGGACGACGGGGTCATTCCGATCCCGTCGTCCTATGTGGTCACACATGCCGCCAGGTAGTCCTGCGAGGATTCCGAGGTGGCGGATGAAGAGATCACGATCGCCGAGGCCGCTCGCATCGCGGGGGTCTCGACCGCGACGCTCAAACGCTGGGTGGGCGCGAAGGTCCTCCCGGTCAAGCGCGGCCGCTGGACTCGCGCGATCGCGGCGCAAGCGCGGGTGGTCGCTCGGATGCGCGAGCGCGGGCACTCGCTCAACGACCTGCGGCAGGCGGCGCGGGACGGGCGCCTCGCATTCGGGTACGTCGAGGACCTGATCCCGCGCTCCGAGCGGTCGTACACGCGAAAGCAGGCGGCCGAGATGTCGGGCCTCGAGGAGGACCTGATCGATCGCATCATGGGCCTCCTCGGCACGCCGACCGCCGTGGAGGGGACGCTGACCGAGCAGGACGTCGATGCGATGAGGACGATCGCGGGCGTCCTCGATAAGGGCTTCCCGCTGGTTGCCCTGCTTCAGCTCGTCCGCGTCTACGCGCAGTCGATTCGCAAGATCGCCGAAGCCGAGGTGCGCCTCTTCCACCTGTTCGTCCACGAACCGCTGATTGCGGAGGGCGTCGATGCGCTCGAGATGGCAGAGGACATGGAGGGGCTCGCGCGCGACGTCTTCCCGTCGGTCTCGCCGCTCATGGAGTACATCCACAACCGCTACCTCCGCTTCTACAACGAGCAGGACGTCGTCGGCCACATGGAGACCGAGCTCGACGGATCCCGCCAGCTCGGACGGGTCGCGATGACCTTCTGCTTCGTCGACCTCACAGGGTTCACGCGATTCACCGAGGAGGAGGGCGACGAGGAAGCGCTCGACCTGGTCGAGCGGTTCGTCGACACCGTGGAGGCGACGCTGCCCTCCGAGGCGCTCATCGTCAAGACGATCGGCGACGAGGTGATGATCGTCTCGCCCGACCCTGTGACTCTCACCGAGTGGTCCGTCGGCTTTAACGCCCTGTTCTCCGAGCGCCCCCAGCCGCGCGTCGGCATCCACCTCGGGCGCGCCGTGTATCGCGACGGGGACTACTTCGGCACGGACGTGAACCTGGCCCACCGCGTCGTCGCGCGCGCGCTCGGCGGCGAGGTGATGATCACGCGCGCGGTGGCGGATGCGATCGGCAACTCCGAGTACCTCGAGCTCGAGCCGATCGGCAAGGTGGGGCTGAAGGGATTCCCGGAGCCGATCGATCTCTTCACGGTCAGGGCCCGGCCGTTCGATAGCTGATGAGCCCTTTAACGCGAACGAAGCAGGTGCAAGCGCCAAAGGCGCGCGTAAGAGTTTCTTAGTCCCGGAGTTTCCGGCTTGTCCAAGCAGGATTCGGCCGATGCCCGGCGTACGATCCATACGTGACGAAGGGGAACGCTCTTGAGACCTTGAAGGAGGCGGCAGAGGCATCGGGTCTCGTCGACTCGACCTCTGATGGAGTGGTGATGGTCTCGGGTGGCCCCGACTCGGCCTGCGCCGCCGCTGCGCTTGCGCAGATCGTCGGGCCCGAGAAGATCCACGCGCTCCACGTCAACTACGGCCTCCGCAACGCGGCGAACTCAGACGAGCAGACCGCCCGGCGCCTCTGCGCTGCGCTTCGGATCGATCTGCACGTCGAGCGCGTCCCCAAGAACGGCCTTGGCCCAGGGAATCTTCAGGCAGCGGCCCGCGCGGCCCGCTACCTCGCCGCGGAGCGCCTTCGCACCCGTTTCGGCGTGACATGGATCGCCACCGGCCACACGCGCTCCGACGTTGCCGAGACCGTCGTCTACCGCCTCGCGAAGTCGCCGGGCTCCCGCGCGCTCCTTGGTATGAGCTCGCGAGCCGGCCGCGTCATCCGTCCATTGCTTTCACTCTCGCGCGAGGAGACTCGGGAGTTGGCCACCGCCGCTGGGCTGCCCTTCGCCGACGACGAGTCGAACCTCGATCCAGCCTTCGCCCGCAACCGGATCCGTGCCGAGGTTCTGCCCGCCCTCGCAAAGCTCAGCCCTCAGTCCGAGCGGAACATCGCCGAGACTCGGGCGGAACTGGGAGAGGAGGCGGCCCTCCTGGAGCGGGTCGCGTTCGACGCGCTGGAGCGCGCCGGCACCGGGCCCTCCGAGATCAGCCTCGACGCCCGCGCCCTTCGCGTCTGGGAGCCCGCCCTTCAGCGCCTCGCGCTCCGCTCTCTTGCCGAGCGCGCTGCCGGCCGCCAGGTCCCACTCGGGCGTACGCGCGCCGCCGAGATCGCGCGCCTTGCCGCCCATCCGGAGGGTGGGGAGATCCAGATCGGCGGCGGGATCAGTGCTGTGTGCGAGTCCGGCGCCGTGACGTTCCGCGTGATGGATCCGCTCGACGCCGCTCCCGAGCCGGCCGCGGGACTCCTGACGCTTCCCGGACGCTGCGAGGTCGGCGATTGGGAGGTCAGGGCCGAGCTTCACCCGGCGCCCGTCGCGCCGGCCGGGCCAGAGTTGGCGACGCTCGATGCAGCGGCGCTCGGTGAGCCACTTCACGTGCGAACGTGGCTCAAGGGTGACCGGATCCGCCCGCTCGGCATGGACGGTTCGAAGACGCTCGGCGACCTCTTCGCCGACCGCGGCGTCCCGCGCTCGCAGCGCACGCGCGTGCCGGTCGTCACCTGCGGCGACCGCGTCGCCTGGGTTGCGGGAGTAGCCGTCTCCGACGACTTCCGCCTCGGCGCCGACACCACCTCGGCCGCGGTCATCACCGCGCGCCCCCTCTGAGGGGGTCAGACCCCTCACGCGACGCTCACATTCGTCGCGACCCGATTAGGCTCCGACGGGTGAACGATCCCGCGATCGGCGAGATCCTCGTATCCGAGGATGATCTCAAAGCGCGCGTCGCCGCTCTGGGGGCGGAGATCAGCCGCGACTACGAAGGGCGCGACCTATTCATGGTCGGCGTGCTGAAGGGCGCCGTCCTCTTCATCGCCGACCTGATGCGCGAGCTCACGGTCCCGTGCGAGATCGATTTCATGGCGGTTTCGAGCTACGGCTCGGAGACGGACTCCTCGGGCGTCGTGCGGATCATGAAGGACCTCGATGCGCCGATCGAGGACCGCGAGGTCCTGATCGTCGAGGACATCATCGACTCGGGCCTCACCTTGCACTACCTGATGAAGAACCTCAGGGCCCGGAACCCGCGCTCGCTGGAGGTTTGCGCGCTCCTCACGAAGCCCGAGCGCAGACGCGTGGACCTGCCGATCAAGTACGTCGGATTCGAGATTCCCAACCGCTTCGCCATCGGGTACGGGCTTGACCACGCTCAGCGCCTGCGCAACCTTCCGTACGTGGCTGCGTTAGACGCTTAGTAGTACGGAATCCGTTGCTACGCTGATCTGAGCGTTGCGGGACCACGAAATCCTTTTATTCATGCCTTTTTCGAGCACGGCTGACAGCCCTAGTCCCGCTCCGGCGGTTCCGACCCCTGGGAGTCCCGCATGAGGCGCTTCTTCCGCTCAGCCGCATTCCCGATCCTCGTCGTCCTCGTCCTGGCCTTCTTCGCCAGCCGCGTGATCAGCCCCGGCGAGCCCGAGGACATCCCGACCTTCAACGAGTTCACCGAGCGCGTCGACTCCGAGCCCGAGTCGATCGAGACGGTCGTCTTCGAGCAGAAGCAGAACAAGCTCAAGTACACGCTGACCGACGGCACCGAGTACGAGACCGGCTATCTCGCCGAGCAAGAGGACACCCTCATCAACACGCTCGAGCAGAAGGACGTCGAAACGACCATCGATCCCATCACGGGCGGTGGCCTCCTCGGGGCGCTCACCTACATCCTGCCGTTCCTGCTCTTCCTCGGCCTCTGGATCTTCCTGATGAACCAGATGCAGGGCGGCGGTTCGCGCGTCATGAGCTTCGGCAAGTCGAAGGCCAAGCGCATGTCGGTCGATGCGCCCAAGATCACCTTCCGCGACGTCGCCGGCGTCGACGAGGCGGTTCAGGAGCTTCACGAGATCAAGGAGTTCCTCGAGAACCCCAAGAAGTTCCAGGCGCTCGGCGCCCGGATCCCCAAGGGCGTCCTCCTCTACGGCCCTCCCGGCACCGGTAAGACGCTCCTCGCACGCGCCGTCGCGGGCGAGGCCGGCGTTCCGTTCTTCTCGATCTCCGGTTCTGACTTCGTCGAGATGTTCGTCGGCGTCGGCGCCAGCCGCGTGCGCGACCTCTTCGAGCAGGCCAAGCAGAACTCACCTTGCATCATCTTCATGGACGAGATCGACGCCGTCGGCCGCCATCGCGGCGCCGGCATGGGCGGCGGCCACGACGAGCGCGAGCAGACGCTGAACCAGCTCCTGGTCGAGATGGACGGCTTCGAGATGAAGGACAACATCATCCTCATCGCCGCCACCAACCGGCCGGACATTCTCGACCCCGCGCTTCTTCGCCCCGGCCGCTTCGACCGCCAGGTCGTCGTCGACCGGCCCGACCGCAAGGGGCGCAAGCAGATCCTCGACGTCCACACGCGCGGTAAGCCCCTAGCGAAGGAGATCGACCTCGACGCGCTGGCCGGCCAGACCCCGGGCTTCACCGGTGCCGACCTCGCGAACCTGATCAACGAGTCGGCCCTGCTGACGGCCCGTACGGGCAAGCGCGAGATCACGATGGTCGAGCTCGAGGAAGGGATCATGCGCGTGATCGCCGGGCCCGAGAAGAAGACCAGGGTCATGTCGGAAAAGGAGCGCCTGATCACCGCCTTCCACGAGATGGGCCACGCGATCGTCGGCCACGTCCTACCCAACTGCGACCCCGTCCACAAGGTCTCGATCATCGGGCGTGGCCAGGCCCTCGGCTACACGATCTCGCTTCCGGGCGAGGACAAGTTCCTCACCACTCGCGCCGAGCTCGCCGACACGATGGCGATGACGCTGGGCGGCCGCGCCGCCGAGGAGATCGTCTTCTCGGAGATCACGACGGGCGCCTCGAACGACATCGAGAAGGTCACGGCTACCGCTAAGTCCATGGTCATGCGCTTCGGCATGTCGGAGAAGCTCGGCCCCCGCGTCTTCGGCCACGACACCACGCAGCCGTTCCTCGGCCGTTCGATGGGGACTGAGCCCGATTACTCCGACGATGTCGCCCGCGAGATCGACGACGAGATCCGCCGCATCGTGGAGAACGCGCACCAGTCAGCTCGGGACATCCTCTCCGAGCGCCGCGAGGATCTCGACCGTGTCTCCAAGATCCTGCTCGAGCGCGAGACGCTCGATGCCAGGGAGTTCGAGGCGCTTCTTGAGGGCCAGACGGAAGAAGAGGTCTTCGGCTCCGACGATGAGGAGTCCGGAGCGCCTGTGACTCCCGAGGAGCCCGAGGCCGAGGTCGAGAAGTCGGCCAGCCGCGAGGGCCCGCGCGCTACGACTCCTCCGCGCCCCGCATACGGCGGCGGCTCGGCTGAGATGCGCGCCAACGACTAGCCGCCGCTACTCGATCGAGACGGCGAGCCTGTAGTCGAAGGCGCTGACGAAGCCGCCGTCGTACGGGATAACGCGGACGTAGTAGGTGCCGGCATCGAGGTTCGAAGCGAGCGGGGCGTTGAGCGGCGGGTACGAGTTCGGCGCGCCTCCGCGTCCGTCGATCATCGAGCAGCGACCCCGGCCTCCGTCATCGTCAGTCGCCATCACGTTTCCCGCGGAATCCAGCAGATCGATGATCGTGTCCATGTCATTGGACTCGCAGGTCTCGAAGTTCGGATTGCCCACGGCGGCCTCGATGGTCTCGAGTCGGACGGAGGCGCCCTCGGGAACGGTGAACGAATAGACGTCCGCTTCGGAATCCGTGATGAAGCTGCCGGTCACGAACGCCTGGTTGCCAACCGGGTCCGCCGAGCCCGGCGTGTCGTTCGGCTCCGACTCGCTACCTCCGTCGCTGAAGAACTCGGCGCGAAGCTGGTAGCTCGGTATGAACCCGTTGGCGCCGTCGTCGACCACGCGGACGTAGGCGCCCCCTGCTGGGATCGCGCGGGTGAGCGCCGAGCACGACCTCAACCCGCCTGCCGTGTCGCTCGTGAGCGAGGTGCCGACGGAGTCGCGGAGGTCGAGGATCGTGCCTACGCCCGGATCGCAATCGGTCCCCGCGCCGTTGAGGGTTTCGAAGCGCACCACCTGCCCCGCGGCGGCCGTGATCTTGAAGACGTCCTCGTCGCTCGGGGGGTCGATCGCCGCCGAGATGCGCTTGTCGCCCCCGATCCCGAGTGCGGGGAAGTTCGTCGTCTGCGTGTCCGCGTTCGCGATCGTGTCGTTCGGCTCGGCCTCGCCGAACTCACCCTGCTCGGTGTAGGTGACGAAAGTGCCTGAGCAGTCGCTGGTGTTGCCCGCAGAATCCGTCGCTTGAGCCACGAAGGTGGTGACGGAGCCCTCGGGAACGGTCACCTCGATGTCGAATGTCCCGCCCGTCGCTGTGCCGGTGGCGATGGGAGGACCGGTGCAGCCGCCGGTCGTATAAAGGCTGACCGTCGAGCCGGCCTCGGCGTTGCCCGTGACGTGCGGGGTCGTGTCGTTCGCCGGCGATACCGGGTTGGTCGCGAGACCGGTGGGCTCCGCGGGGTCCGTCGAGTCCTCGACATAGCTGACGGGGCTGGTGCAGGGGGAGTCGTTGAAGGCCGCGTCGGTGGCCTGCACGGTGAGGATCGTTGTGGCGTTCTCGGTGACCGTGGTGGTGAGGGCGAACTCACCGAAGGGAGACGCCACATCGGTGTCTGCGACGGGGCCCGTGCAGTCGTTCGAGGTATAGAGGGACACGGTGGAATCCGGCTCGGCGTCGCCGGTGAGAGTCGGAGTTTCGTCCGACGAAGGACTCGTCAACGAGTCGAGGGTGAGCGAAGGAGGAATCCCGTCGATGATCGCGATCTGATCGTCTGTGGCCCTGCAGTTGTTCGACTCCTTCTTCTCGTTGACCTGGCCTTCCACATCCGCGCAGGCGATGACGAAGTAGTCACCGGTCTCGACCGAGAGCGGGATCTCGGCGGTGAAGGCAGAGCTCTGGGAGGACTTCCTCTTCTTGAGGCTCGGAACCGGCCTCGTCTCGCCGATCTGAACGTCAGAGCCGCCCTTGATTTCGTCAGCCGAAAGGAAGTAGCCGGTCTCGGAGGCCTTGGCGGTCTTCTTGCCCTTGTTCTTCACGGTGTCGGACAGCGGCATCAGGTTGCCCTGCCTGGTGTTCACGGCCGTGACTTCCGTGACGACGAGATCGGGCTTCTTCACCGCCTTCGCCGAGACGAGCGTGATCAGGGCGCCGAACATGATCAACGCAAGCGCCGCCCCCGTGAGTTGCTTCCCCCTGTTCACCTCACGCCGAGTCTAAACCGAAATAGCCTGAGGCGCATGCGCATCATGGGCATCGTCAACGTGACTCCGGACTCATTCTCGGACGGGGGGCTTTACCTTGACGCTTCGGCCGCCATCGCTCATGGCGAGGAGCTCGCTGCGGCCGGCGCTGATGTCCTCGACATCGGCGGCGAGTCCACGCGCCCCGGCGCTGCTGAAGTGTCAGTCGAAGAGGAGCTTGGCCGGACCCAGCCCGTAGTCGAGGCTCTGGCGGCAGCCGGCCACGTGATCTCGATCGACACTTCGAAGGTGGCCGTTGCCAAGGCGGCGCTCGACGCCGGCGCCCAGATCGTCAACGACGTAACGGGCCTCCGGGGTGACCCAGACCTCGCCGGCCTGTGCGCCGCGCGTGGATGCGATGTCGTCCTGATGCACATGCTCGGATCGCCGCGGACGATGCAGGACGACCCGCGCTACGACGACGTCGTCGACGACGTCAAGGCATTTCTCGCCGAGCGAGTCGAGCACGCCGTCGGTGCGGGCATCGCGGAGGAGCGGATCTGGATCGACCCAGGGATCGGCTTCGGCAAGACACTCGAGCACAACCTCGAGATCCTGCGTCGCCTCGGCGAGCTGCGCGACCTGGGGAGGCCGATCATTGTCGGCACCTCACGCAAGCGCTTCATCGGCGCGATCACCGGGCGCGAGGCGGAGGAGCGCATCGGCGGCACCGTCGCCTCGAACGTGCTCGCTCTTTTGAACGGCGCCGACGCGTTCCGCGTCCATGACGTCGCGGAGGTCAAGGAGGCGCTCGACGTGGCGGAGGCGCTGATGCGCCGACGCGACTGGGGTGTCGACGAGCGCTTCGGCGCTTCTGCGGGATGATGCAGGCGATGGACTTCGGCGTCGCCACCTTCCCCACGGACCAGACCGTCGCTCCCGACGAGCTCGCGCGCATGTGCGAGGACCGTGGTTTCGAGTCGCTCTTTTTCACCGAGCACACCCACATCCCGGCGTCGCGGGAGACGCCGTATCCGGCGGGCGGCGACCTGCCGGAGGAGTACCGGCGCATCCTCGACCCGTTCGTCGCGCTGACCGTCGCCGCCTGTGCGACCGAGAAGCTCCGCGTCGGCACCGGCCTCAGCCTCATCGTCGAACGCGACCCGATCGTGTGCGCGAAGGAGGTCGCGACGATCGACCGCGTCTCCGGCGGCCGGTTCCTGTTCGGCGTCGGCGCCGGCTGGAACCTCGAGGAGATGCGAAACCACGGCACCGATCCCGACCGCCGCTTTGGCCTGATGAGAGAAAGGGTCGAAGCGATGAAGGAGATCTGGACCTCCGAGGAGGCGAGCTACCACGGCAAGCACGTCAATTTCGATCGCATCTGGTCGTGGCCCAAGCCGGCGCAGGATCCTCATCCGCCCGTTCTCGTCGGCGGGAACGGCAAGACCGTCTACGACCGCGTGATCGCATTCGGCGACGCCTGGATCCCGAACTTCCTGGGCGACGTCGAGAAGCTCGCCGGCCGCATGGAGACCCTGCAGGCGAAGGCGGCCGAGGCAGGGCGCGACCGCATCCCGATAACGATCTGGGGTGTTCCGCCCGTCTGGGGCATTCCTTCCGACCCAGCCGCCTACGAACGCTGGGCCGAAGCGGGGACCACCCGCTGCCTCTTCTACCTCCAGAACGAGGATGCAGGCTCGCGCGACGCAGCCGAAGCACGTCTGGACGAGTGCGCCGCGGCGATGGGGGAGTTCAGCGGTTAGAGCTGCGAGGTGTCCGTCTCGAGACCGAGGCGGACGCGGCCGACGAGCTCGAGGCTCGCTGGCGAGACCATCATGTGGGCCTTCGCGGTGTGGATGTCGCGGAAGCGGCGTTCGAGCGGGCTTCGTGTGTAGATCGCCGTTCCGCCCCCGGCCTCGTACATGAGATCGACGGCCTGCGTCGACGATCGCGCCGCCTGGGTGGCAGCGAGGCGAAGGACCGCCTTGCGCTCCAAGTCGATCTCGCCGCGCGACTCGGCCGCATCCCAGGCGGCGCCGACGGCTTCGTCGACCAAGGCCCTTGCTGATCGGAGCAGCGCTTCGGCGTCGGCCACCGACTTCTGGATCCCCGGTCGTTCGGCGAGCGTGCGTTTCGAACCGCTCGCTTTCTTCGAGGCAGCGAGTTCGACCAGATCGCCGATCGCGCCCCTTGCGATCCCCATGGCGACCCCGGCGATCCCGAGTGCCAGGAGGCCGAACGGCGGGAACGCGTACAGCGCCCCTTCGTGCCGCGGACGATCATCCGAGAGGGAGGCGGTATGGCCGGCCGCCACGCGAAGCCCGGAGACCTCGATGTCGTGGCTGCCCGTGCCCCTGAGGCCGGTCGTCTCCCAGGTGTCGTGGATCTCGGCCTCGGTCGCGGGGAAGACCATCGCGCGCACGGTTGGCCCGTTACCGCCGTCGATCACGGCACCGCCCAAGAGCGTCGTCGCATGGCGGCAGCCGCTGGCGAACGGCCAGCGCCCCGAGAGCACATAGCTGTCACCGTCGACCGTCGCCCGGCCCATTGGCGCGTAGACGCCGCCGCCCACTGCAGGCGGGCTGAACGCCTCCCGCGCGAAGTCCGGGTCGATGTACGCGGAGACCAGGCCGCTCGTCGCCGCGACCATCGCGCACCACGCGGTCGAGGCATCCTCCCGGGCGATCGCATCGAGCGCAGCGACCATCTCGTCCGGTGGACGCTCGCCGCCGCCGAGCGAGGCCGGGACGAGCATGGAGGGGAGTGGCGAAGCGGCAAGTGCATCAGCTGCGCGAGGAGCAAGGGTGCGATCGGCCTCCGAGCGCTGGGCGTGCTCAGCTCCTATCGTCGCAAGCGATTCCGCTGCATTCAGCACCTCGTCCGCCATCCGATGGACGGTACATTGGCGAAATGGAAGCTGGCGGCAACCCCTTCGACGTCAGCGTCGACGTCGAGCTTCGCGGCCTTTCGATCTACACGCACCACGGAGTCTCCGACGCCGAGCAGGAGATCGGCCAGCGTCTTGAGTTCGATGTCTTCTTCGACGTGCCGGACTGTGACGCGGTCCTGACCGACCGGGTCGAGGACACGATTGACTACGGGGACGTCGCGGACATCGTCGCCCTCGCCGCCACCGAGCGGAGCTATCGAACGCTTGAGCGTCTCGCGCACGTGGTCGGTGAGCGCTTGATGGAGCGCTATGGCTGCGAGCGCGTCCGGGTCAGGGCGACCAAGCCCGAGCCGCCGCTTCCCTTGGCGATCGAGGAGGTCGCGGTCGAGGTCCTGGTCGAGCGCGCGCTCGAGCCGCCGGAGGATGACGAGGAAGATTGACGGCGCGGACCGGCTATCTCGGCCTGGGGTCCAACGTCGGCGAGCGCGCCGAGAACATCGCGAAGGCACTCGAGCTCCTGGGAAGCCATGGCGTCACGGTTGAGGCGGTCTCGTCGCTCTATGAGACTGAGCCGGTGGGCGAGATCCTCGACCAGCCGGACTTCCTCAACGCCGCCGCGCGGATCTCGACCGACCTCGAGCCCCTTGACCTCCTCGACGTCTGCAAGGCGGTTGAGGTCGAGCTCGGCCGCGTCTTCGCTGGGCCGCGGCACGGCCCGCGCCCGATCGACGTGGATCTGCTGCTCCTCGGCGATCTCGAGCTCGAGCACGAGCGTCTCACACTGCCACACGCCGAGGTGACGTCCCGCCTATTCGTTCTCGCGCCGCTCATCGAGCTGGAGCCCGAGCTCGCGCTGCCGAGCGGCGAGCGACTCGTTGACCTCGCAGATGCTCTCCGCGACGGGCCCGGGGTCGAGCGGATGGGCCCCGTGCCTACGAAGAAACAGTAAGCGGCTCGAGCCACTCCGCCGGCAGGATCGGCGGGACCTTGCCCGGGAAGTCGGGGACCAGGCGCGTTGTGAGCTGACCGGCCGGGCGCGACTCGATTGCGGGGCGCAGGTCGTCCATGGTCATCGCGAGGCCGAGCGCTGAAGCGATCTGGAAGTCGGCAGCGTTTGGCGGGTCGCCGCCAAGAACCCCGCCCTCGATCCAGTCGTCGATGCGGTCAAGCCATCCCGGGAACGCCGCGAGGTCGGCCTCGACCGCTTCGTCGGTCACGTCGTTGATCCGCAGCTCGGCGGCGATGATCGGCGCGGCGGTCGCGACGGCCATGCCGTGGGGAACCCCGATCTTCGCGCCATCGAGGTAGGAGCGGAGCGGCTTGCGGTCACGCTTGATCGCGTTCCAGAGAATGCGCCTCACAGCGTCCTGGAGGATCTCGTCGCCCCAGCGCTCGGCGTCCTCGACTTGGACTCGCTTTGCGGGGTCCGCGGGGAACAGGGGCGGATCTGGCTTGATCTCGTCGAGCACCTTGGAGATCTCGCGTGATCCCGTGATCCGCCGTCCGTCGATCCGGAGCGAAGGGATAGTGACGCCCGGGAAGCGCATCACCTTGAGGACGCCGCGGCTGACCACCGGCATGAGGTCGCGCCGCTTGTAGTCGATTCCCTTCTGCTCGAGCATGCGCCGCGCGGCCATCGCAGGATGAGAGCCGGGAATCACGTACAGGGTCGGGCGGGACACGCGGGCGGCAGTCTTTCAGACGCGGACTGCAAGCGTTCCATGAGGGGGCTGACCCCTCATACTTCGCTCATGCTCCTGGCCGTCGACGTCGGCAACACCCAGACGCACCTCGGCGCGTTCGAGGGCACGGACCTGCGGGAGAACTGGCGCTTCCAGACTCGTGCGGGAATGACCTCGGACGAGATCGCCGAGCGCATCTCGGGTTTCATGGAGCTGAGTGGTTTGAACTTCCGCGACGTGGACGCGATCTGCGTGTCCTCCGTCGTCCCGCCGCTGGGGAACCAGTACACGACGCTCTGTCAGCGCTACCTCGACGGAAGCGACTGCCTGCTGGTCGGACCCGGGATCCGGACCGGGATGCCCATTCGCATCGACAACCCATACGAGGTCGGCGCGGACCGCCTGGTCAACGCGGTCGCCGCATACGAGCGATTCGACAGCGCGTGCGTCGTCGTCGACTTCGGCACCGGCATCAACTTCGACGCCGTCTCTGCTGCTGGCGAGTACCTCGGCGGCGCGATCGCGCCGGGTGTCGAGATCTCGCTGACGGCGCTCGCCCAGCGTGGAGCCCGGATCCCGCAGATCGACCTCGCAAAGCCCGAGGCGGCCATCGGCAAGTCGACGCGCTCGGCGATCGAGTCCGGCGTCGTGTTCGGCTTCGCCGGGCTGATCGACGGGATCGCGCGGCGCATCATCGACGAGCTGGGGGAGGGGACACCCATCGTCGCAACGGGTGGCCTTGCCTCGTCCATCGTCCCCTACTGCGAGACCATCTCCGACATCGACGACCTCCTGACTCTCACGGGCCTACGGATCATCTGGGAGCGGAACGCTTAGGCCTACGCTTTCGACGATGGTCCAGCCCCCGCTGACAGACCCGTTTCGCATCGGCTCGGTCGAGATCTCGAACCGGGTGCTCCTGGCTCCGCTCGCGGGAATCGGCAACTGGTTCGTGCGTCTTCAGGCGAAGCGCCACGGCGCGGGCTTGGCTGTCTCGGAGATGGTTTCGAGCTACGCGCTCCATTACCGCAACGAGCGCACGATGCGCGAGCTCCTTCGCATCCACCCCGACGAGCACCCCGTCTCTGTGCAGCTCTTCGGCCCTGACCCCGACGCGATGCGCTCGGCGGCATCGATGGTCGCCGAGGCAGGAGCCGACCTCCTCGACATCAACATGGGCTGCCCGGTCAGGAAGGTCCTGAAGACGGGCGCGGGCGCGGCCCTCCTGGACGACCACGAGCTCGCGCTCGAAGTCGCGCGAGCGGCCGGCGAGGGATCCGGCCTGCCGGTCACGGTCAAGCTTCGTTCCGGGCTTCGGCCCGGGGACCGCTCGGGCTACGAGCTGGCGCTGCGCCTGGCGTCCGAGGCCGGTGTGGCCGCGATCGGCTTCCACCCGCGTCCGGCGACGGTCCATCACAAGGGCCGGCCCGACTACGCGCTCGCCGCCGAACTCGCGGCTGAGCTTCGCCGCCGAGAGCTCGACTGCCCCCTGATCATCTCTGGCGGCCTCGGTGACGCGGCCAAGGCTCGCCATGCCTACGAGGCGTCGAACGCCGACGCCGTCATGGTCGCCCGGGGGGGCATGGGCAATCCGTGGATCTTCGAGGAGCTGACCGGGACGCGGGAGACGACGCCCGACAACGATGAGGTCGTCGAGGAGCTGCGGTGGGTGCTCGACCGCGCGGCCGAGCACTGGGGCGAGGAGCGTGCCGCGCGCAACCTCCGAAAGTTCTATCCCTGGTATCTGGAGCGCCTCGAAGTGCCCGGACAGGCGGCTGACGAATTCCAGCGAACGACCGATCTCAACCGCGTGCGGGAGCTCTTGGATGAGGTCGAAACGGCAGTTTCAAGCCCTGTTTAGGCCCCCGAGGCCGTCGCTATAATTGCCCGTTCTGCCCGCCTCGCGCGCTCGCTTCAGAGTCTCGCGAATCGGGCGTCTTTTGCGTCAAGGAGACCTTCGCACTCACATGGCCCGCGAGATACCAATTACAAAGGAAGGCCTCAAGAAGCTCGAGGCCGATATCGCCGAGCTCTCGACCGTGCGCAGGCGCGAAGTCGCCGAGCGCATCAAGGAGGCCCGCGAGTTCGGTGACATCACCGAGAACTCTGAGTACGACGACGCGAAGAACGAGCAGGCCCTGCTCGAGCAGCGGATCGCCCAGCTCGAAGAGCGCCTACGCCGCTCGATCGTGATCGACCAGAAGGCCATCGACACCGACTCGGTCTCGGTCGGCGTCGTCGTCCACGTCAAGGACCAAAAGACCGGCGATTCCCGCAAGTTCCAGATCGTCGGCCCCGCCGAGGCGAACCCCACCGAGCAGAAGCTCTCGAACGAGTCGCCCATCGGCAAGGCTCTCCTGGGTCACAAGCGCAACGACATCGTCGCCGTCGACGTGCCGCGCGGGCCCAAGAAGAAGCTCAAGATCACCAAGATCGAGACCGCCTAGAGGCATTTCGTCCCGCTCTTGGGGTGAGAGGTTCACCCTCTTGGGGGGTTGACCTTTGTGCTGGCGGTGGTACGGTCCTCCGGCAACCAGCGGGCGTCCGGCGGCGCTCAGATCGGAGGGATGGGATATGAGGCTTGGAAAGCTTGCGGGAGCTATTGCATTTGTCGGCGTCGCGGCGGCGTTCGTTCCTGCTTCGGCCAACGCGGAGATCTCTTTGCAGTTCATCGACGGGGGCTCGAATCCTCCCGGCGGTGGTGCAGTCAGCTCGTTTTCCTGGGGCGCCAGCCAGCCGAGCTCCGGTCCCGGTGGAGGCGCCACAGGCAGGGCGAAGTTTCAAGAGGTGACGCTGACCAAACCAATCGACTCGAGCTCACCGAAGTACCCCTATTACCTCGGGACGGGCAAGCGCTTGAACAACGCTCAGATCTTCTTCGATCAACCGAATTCGGCTGACGGCCTCGCTCTCTGCATGAGCGACGTCCGGATCACGAAGTACGACCTGGTCGATGAAGCCAACCAAGGGGAAGGTTCTGACTTCCTGACCGAATCGCTGACCCTGAATTACTCCAAGATCAGCTACGTGATCTACCTCGACGGCGGACCGTTCAACGTCACATTCGACATGAAGCGAGGAGACATCCGCTTGACGTCGAGCAATCCCTGCCCGACCAACACCTGAGGACAGTTTCCATGGCGCGGCGAGCCAATAGGCTCGCCGCTCGCGCGCCCGGTTTGTAATCGCCCTCCGATCGAGTAGGGTCGCTCTCAGGACGGAAGTGGCTGCCCAATGACGGGCGCCGCAACGGAGGGAACCCATTGAATATCCGTAACGCGCTGGCCGGTTCGGCCTGCGTGGCGACGGCGCTTGCGCTCGTCCCGGCCTCGGCTGGGGCCGATTCGCTCAAGTTCGACGGCGCGCGGACCAGCCCCGGAACGAAGGAGATCACCTCGTATTCGTGGGGTGTGTCCAACCAGGGCTCTTCTTCGTCGGGTGGAGGGGGCGGCGCTGGGAGAACTTCGTTCTCGGAGCTGACCGTCAGTGCTCCTCTCAGCGCGAACTCGCCGAGCTTCTCGAACCGGGCGGCGACAGGTCAGCCTGTCACGCGTGCCCAGGTGTACGTGGACGGGAACGAGGTCTTCGGGATGGGGTTCTGCATGGAGAACGTGGAGTTCACGCAATACGACCTCTCGGGATCCGATGACGAGCTCGGCAACGAGACGATCACCATGCAATACGAGAAGTTGAGTCAGGTCGTGTTCATCGAGGGCACGTTCGTCACGGCCGTCTTCGACTTGAGGACGAGCAAGTTCACCATTACGACCACCAACCCGTGTCCGAGCGGTTGAGGGCAATGGGAAGAGCAAGCGAAGGGAAGAACATGAGTGGTCCCAAGGCGTTCACAGGAGCGGTATGCGCGGGGCTGGCGCTTCTGTGCGTCCCGGCCGTCGCCGGAGCGGAAATCTCGCTCCAGTTCGACGGCGCTCGCGACAGTCCCGGAGGGAAGGACATCACCAGCTATTCGTGGGGCGTCTCCCACCAGAGCTCTAGTTCGAGCGGAGGGGGCGGTGCTGGAAAGGCGTCGTTCCAGGAGCTGACCGTCAGCTCCCTTTCCGGCCTGAACTCGCCGAACTACGCAAACGCGGTGGCGACGGGCAAGGTCGTAAGGAAGGCACAGATGTACATCGGCGATGAGTCGATGGGAATGGCGTTCTGCATGGAGGATGTGGAGTTCACGCATTACGACGTCTCCGGCTCCACAGGCGAACCGGGAGAGGAAACGATCCGGATGCAGTACTCGAAGATGAATCAGGTCCTGTTCGCCAGGGAATCGATCCTGACGGCCGTGTTCGATCTGAAGACGAGCAAGTTCACCGTGACGACGGACAACCCCTGCCCGGCACGCGGCTGAGCGCGGCGACGGCTATGGGGCGGCGAGCCAATAGGCTCGCCGCCGCGTGACCGAGACTGACGAAACCGCGCCGGAGCGCGACGAGCCGGCGATCATCGCGGAGCGCCGGGCGAAGCTCGCGCGCCTGCGCGAGAGCGGTGTCGACCCGTTCCCGCACGAGTTCCAGGGCCGCGTGGACATCGCCCCCGTACGAGCCGAGCACGACGGCCTCGAGGACGGCGAGGAGACCGAGTCCTCCTACCGCGTGGCGGGCCGGATCACCGCCAACCGCGACATGGGAAAGGTCGCCTTCCTCGACCTCGTCGACCGCACAGGCAAGATCCAGCTCCAGTCCCGCTCGGCCGACCTGGGCGATCGGCATGAAGCTCTCACCGGGCTCGACCTCGGCGACATCGTAGGCATCGAGGGGACCGCGTTCAAGAGCCGGAAGGGCGAGCTGACCATACGGGTGACCGACTGGACACTCCTCGCCAAGAGCCTTCGCCCGCCGCCCGACAAGTGGTCGGGGCTCGAGGACACCGACCTCCGCTACCGCCACCGCGAGCAGGACCTGATCGCGAACCCGGAGGTGCGCGAGCGCTTCATCGCCCGCGCCAAGGTGATCGCTGAGACCCGCATTTGGCTCGATGGCGAGGGCTTCGTCGAGGTCGAGACCCCGGTCCTCCAGCCGATCTACGGCGGCGCGCTCGCCCGTCCGTTCGTGACGCACCACAACGCGCTCGACCGGGACCTCTACCTGCGAATCGCGACCGAGCTCTACCTGAAGCGCCTCATCGTTGGCGGGATCGAGCGGGTGTACGAGCTCGGCAAGGACTTCCGCAACGAGGGCATCTCGTTCAAGCACAACCCCGAGTTCACGATGGTCGAGTGGTACGAGGCCTATGCCGACTACAACGACGCCGCCGAACGCCTCGAGGGCCTGGTTGCCCACGTGGCGGAGGCGACGCTCGGCACGACGACCGTCGAGCGCGACGGCGCCCATATCGAACTCGCGCCCCCGTGGAAGCGCATCACGCTCCGTGATGCGATTCGCGATGAGACCGGGATCGACGTGATGGAGAACCACGACCGCGACTCGCTCGCCAAGGCAATGAACGTGGAGCCGAAGGCTGAGCAGGGCTGGGGCAAGCTCGTTGACGACCTCCTCTCGAAGGCCGTGGAGCCGAAGCTCATCCAGCCGACCTTCATCACGGATTACCCGGTCGAGATGTCGCCGTTCGCCAAGGCGCACCGCACTGAGGAAGGGCTGGTCGAGCGCTGGGAGGCCTACGTCGGCGGCTTCGAGATCGCGAACGCCTTCACCGAGCTGAACGACCCGGACGAGCAGCGGCGCCGCTTCGAGTCGCAGGCCGAGGAGCTCAAGCGAGGCGATGTCGAGGCACAGCCGATGGACGAGAACTACATCCAGGCGCTCGAGTCGGGCATGCCGCCCACCGGCGGCGTCGGCCTCGGAATCGATCGTCTGGTGATGCTCCTGACGGGGGCGAAGAACCTCCGCGAAGTGGTTCTCTTTCCCGCCATGCGCGGGGATTGACAGCGCGTATACACCGGAGTAGGTTGCGCTCATGCGGGGGAAGCTCACCTACTCGAACGTGATGTCGACGATCGCCGTCTTCCTGGCGCTCGCCGGCGGAAGCTTCGCGGTCGCGGCCGCGTTCGAGAAGGACAGCGTGAAGTCGAAGCAGGTGAAGGATGAGTCGCTCAAGGAGGTCGACCTCGCACCGACGGAAGCTCTCCACGAGATCGGCGCGCCGGGCGAACCGGCTTTCGGCAACGGCGCCGAAGGCGACTGCTTGTGGTCCGACGGAGGCGTGGTCAATTCGGAAGTTGGTTTTTACCGCGACGTGTCCGGCCGCGTTCACCTCTCTGGAGTTGCCGCCGTCGAAGACGGCCCCCAGGGCGACGGCGCGTGCATGGACGGTCCGAGCGAGCAGATGGAGGACATGCGGGCCTTCACCTTGCCTGCGGGATACCGACCGTCCGGACCTGAGCAGTTCTTCACAGGCTCTTTCGCTCACGGAGCCTCAGTGGTAGTCAACGGGACCGACGAGATCAACATCGCCGGCAGCCAGGTGGCGCCGGGCGAGGTGATCATCATCCCGACGATTGGTTCCGAGATTCCGGAAGGCGTTCCGCTCGGAAGCGTTTCCTTCGACGCGGATTGAATCCTCCGTAGTTTGCGGGACGCTTAGTCCGCGCACGTCAGGCGCACATTTCAGCCGCCTGACGGCGGATATACTTCGTCGGGCTTCGTGTCCCACAACCCCCGGAGGTCCTAATCCGAAGGCACTGCACCGCCGATGAATGGATTGGGAGCCTGCGGCGCCCATCCGTACCCGGAGACGGAGCCTGATTACGACCACCCAGAGAGAGATACTTAAGGCGAGATAGAGGCAGGCAGAGTTGTTCGAGAGATTTACAGAGAGAGCGCGCCAGGTGGTGGTCCTCGCCCAGGAAGAGGCGCGCACGCTCAAGCACAACTACATCGGCACCGAGCACATCCTGCTCGGCCTGCTCCGCGAGGAGGAGGGCCTCGCCGCCCGCGTCCTCGAATCACTCGACATCACCGTCGAGCGCGTGCGCGCCCAGGTCGTGCGCATCGTCGGCTCCGGTGAGGAGGTCACCTCCGGCCAGATTCCCTTCACGCCTCGCGCCAAGAAGGTGCTCGAGCTCGCCCTCCGCGAAGCGCTCTCGCTGGGCCACAACTACATCGGCACCGAGCACATCCTGCTCGGCCTCGTCCGCGAGAACGAGGGAGTCGCGGCCCGGATCCTCCTCGACTTCGACGCCGACTCCGAGAAGATCCGCAACGAGGTCATCCGCATGCTCTCCGGGCCCGGCGGCCGCCGCCAGGGCCAGGGCTCCGGCTCCTCGGGCGAGGGCAAGAAGTCCTCGAAGCTCCTGGATCAGTTCGGCCGCAATCTGACGAAGCTCGCCGCCGACGGCAAGCTCGACCCCGTGATCGGCCGCGAGACCGAGATCGAGCGGATCATGCAGATCCTCTCGCGCCGCCAGAAGAACAACCCCGTACTGCTCGGCGAGCCGGGCGTCGGCAAGACCGCCATCGTCGAGGGACTCGCTTCGCGCATCCACAACGGCGAGGTGCCGGAGCTGCTCAAGGACAAGCAGATCTACACGCTCGACCTCGCGGCCCTCGTCGCCGGCTCCAAATACCGCGGCGAGTTCGAGGAGCGCCTCAAGAAGGTGATGAAGGAGATCACCCAGCGCGGCGACATCGTTCTCTTCATCGACGAGCTCCACAACCTGGTTGGCGCCGGCGCCGCCGAGGGCGCGATCGACGCGGCATCGATCCTGAAGCCCGCGCTCGCCCGCGGTGAGCTCCAGACGATCGGCGCGACCACCCTCGACGAATACCGCAAGTACCTCGAGCGCGACTCCGCCCTCGAGCGCCGCTTCCAGCAGATCAAGGTTGAGCCGCCTTCGATCCCCGACACCTTCAAGATCCTCCAAGGCCTGCGGGAGCGCTACGAGGACCACCACCGCGTGGAGATCACGGACGAGGCGCTTCGGGCGTCTGCCGAGCTCGCCGACCGCTACATCTCCGACCGCTTCCTCCCCGACAAGGCGATCGACCTGATCGACGAAGCCGCCTCCAGGCTGCGCATCAAGTCGATGTCCTCTCCGCCCGTCTACCGCGATCTCGAAGAAGAGATCGAGGAGACGCGCCGCGCCAAGGAGACCGCGATCGAGGCGCAGGAGTTCGAGAAGGCAGCGAGCCTCCGCGACCAGGAGCGCCAGCTGACGAACAAGAAGCGCGAGATGCAGGACGAGTGGTCCGAGTCGGATGAGGGCGAGCGCCCCCAGGTCGGCGAGGAGGAGATCGCCGACATCGTCTCGATGTGGACCGGCATCCCCGTCTTCAAGCTGACCGAGGCCGAGACCAAGAAGCTTCTGCGCATGGAGGACGAGCTCCATAAGCGCGTGATCGGCCAGCACGTTGCGATCGAAGCGGTCTCGAAGGCCATCCGCCGCTCGCGCGCCGGGATCAAGGACCCCAAGCGCCCCGCCGGCTCATTCATCTTCCTCGGCCCCTCCGGTGTCGGCAAGACCGAGCTCGCGCGCACGCTCGCCGAGTTCCTGTTCGGCGACGAGGAATCGATGATCCGCATCGACATGTCCGAGTACATGGAGAAGCACGCGGTCTCGCGGCTCGTCGGCTCGCCTCCCGGCTACGTCGGCTACGACGAGGGCGGCCAGCTCACCGAGGCCGTGCGCCGCAAGCCCTACTCGGTGCTCCTCCTCGACGAGATCGAGAAGGCCCACCCCGACGTCTTCAACATCCTGCTCCAGATCCTCGAGGACGGGCGTCTCACCGATGCGCAGGGCCGCACGGTCGACTTCCGCAACACGATCGTGATCATGACCTCGAACATCGGCGCCAAGGACATCGCCAAGAACGTCTCGTTCGGCTTCGCCGCCAACGACGATGCTTCC
>JAWVEY010000009.1:0-5567 GCA_033856515.1 Solirubrobacterales bacterium | reverse complement strand
TACTCAGGCTGAGGGCCGCGTTAGCGTGGAGCTTCATCCGGTGTCCTCCTTGGGACTGTTGGCGTCAGACACCTCCAGCCTCCAAGGGGGCCCGGATGAACCAACCTCCTCAGGAACTACAGCTAGGCGGTCTTCTTGTAGTAGGCCGCGTTGCGCTCCGCGAACCCGGACCACTCCTCGGGGAGCTGGTCCTCGGCGAAGCACGCGTCTACCGGGCAGGCCTCGACGCACGCATCGCAGTCGATGCACTCGTCCGGGTCGATGTAGAGCATCTCGACCTGGTCGTAATCGGGCTCGTCGGGCGTCGGATGGATGCAGTCGACAGGACATACCTCGACGCACGAGTTGTCCTTCGTGCCGATGCAGGGCTCCGCGATGACGTAGGCCATTTTGTGTCGATTGCTCCTTGAAGTCTCGGGTCTTGCGCCGCCGATCAGACTGGCGGGATCGGCGATCATACCCGTATCGGTCCACCCGCCGAGGCTCACTAAGATCGCGCAATGGCGATCACGTCTCGCATTCTCGCCGACCGGGGGAAGCGGCAGGCGCGCAAGCTCGGCATCGACCCCCAGCGCGTCCCTCCGGGGCAGTACCTGACCGAGCGCTTTCCCTTGCTGACGGTCGGCCCGAACCCCAAGTTCGACCTGTCCAGCTGGGACTTCCGGGTGTTCGGCGAGGTGGAGAACGACATCCGCCTGACCTGGGACGAGCTGATGGCCATGCCCCAGCACGAGGTGCTGACCGACATCCACTGCGTCACGCGCTGGTCGAAGCTCGACACCGTCTGGCGGGGCGTGGCGGCGCGCGACGTGCTCGAGCGCGCGGGCGTGAAGCCGTCCGGCACGCACGTGATGGCCTACTCCTCGGGCGGGTACACCACCAACCTCCCGCTCCAGGCGCTCTACGACGACGACGTCCTGCTCGCCCACACCTACGCCGGCCAGCCGCTCGAACCCGACCACGGCGCGCCGCTGCGCCTGCTCGTGCCAAAGAAGTACTTCTGGAAGTCCGCCAAGTTCCTGCGCCAGCTCGAGGTGATGACCGACGACCGGATGGGCTTCTGGGAGCTGAACGGCTACCACAACGACGGGGATCCGTGGGCGGAGGAGAGGCATTGGTTTTGATGGCGCGAGTTCGCAAGCTGGCAGGTTGGCAAGTTGGCAACCGCGCCGGGGCCCGGACGCCAACTCGCCAACTCGCGAACCCGCCAACTTCGAACCGCCACACCGGCCCACACCCTTGATCCTCCTAACTGGCGCCACCGGCAACGTCGGCTCCCAGGTCCTCCGCCGGCTGACCGCCTCCGGCGAGCGCGTGCGGTGCCTCGTGCGCGACCCGCGGCGGCTCGGCGGCGAGCGCGTCAGGGTCCAGATCGCGCTCGGCGACCTGTCGGACCCGGCGTCGTTCCGGAACGCGCTGCGCGGCGTGGACACCGTGATCCACCTCGCCGCCTCGATCCGCGACCAGACGCGCGCGTCGATCGAGGAGCTGAACGCCGTCGCCACGCTGCGCCTCCTGCGGGCGGCCGAGCGCGCACGGGTCGAGCGGTTCGTCTTCTTCTCCGCCATCGGCGCCGAGCAGCACGCGCCCGCTCGTTTCTTCCGGGCCAAGGCGCTCGCGGAGCAGGCGGTCGAGGAGGCCGACCTCGCCACCACCGTGTTCGCCCCGTCGATCGTCTACTCGCCCGACGACCCGTGGGTCACGCTCCTCCGGCGGATGTCGCTCCTGCCGGCGATGCCGATCTCGGGGTCAGGACAGGCGCGCTACCAGCCGATCTGGGCAGACGACGTGGCTGCCTGCGTGATCGCGTCGGTCGAGCAGGGAACGAACGGCGGCCACCGGCGCTTCGAGCTCGCGGGCCCCGAGACGCTCACCTACGACGACATCACCCGCCTCGCCCTGCGCTCGTGGGGGCGCGAGCGGCCGCTCGTGCACGTCCCCCTGCCGGTGGTGCAGGCCGGGCTGCGCTCGGTCGAGCTCGTGTCGGGGCAGCTCGCCTTCGCGACATGGGAGGAGGCTCAGCTGATGGAGATCCCGATGACCACCCCGCGGGGGACCGCTGACGCCGAGTCGCTGGGCGTGCAGCCGCTCAGGATGAGTGCGGTTCTGGGAGGCGACTGAGCTCGCCCTGGCCGACGTAGGCCACCATCCGGTTCGTCAGCAGGCCGACCAGCCGCAGCTCCTCCCCGCTCGGTGGCGGCGTGCTGCGGAGGCGGTCGACGACCGGGCCAAGCAGGTCGGCGGCCGAGCGCTCGAGAAAGCCGGCCGCTATCCGCGCCGCCTCGCGCACGAGGCGCGGCTCGACGCTCCAGACGGTCTCGAACATCCGCTCCAGGTCGGGCACGCCGTCCTGGCCGGGGCGCTCCCACGCGGCGAGGAAGGCGGCATAGCCGGGCGCGTCGCAGATCAGCGACCACTCGCGGCCGAGCGGATCCTCGCGCTCGATCGGCACCTCGGCGGGCGCCCCGTCCGGCCTCCTCACCTCTGGGAAGTCTGCGAACACGACCGCCGTCTCGGACGTGCGCGCGAGCTCTCGCCAGCGCGGCTCGGCGTGGCGGTAGAAGCGGACACGCTGGAAGCTGCCGAACAGCACCGGCCGCTCAGCGCGGGCACAGCACTCGTCCTCGATCGCGTGGCTCAGGCCGATCAGCGTCGCCTTCGGGAGCAGGTACGGCTGGACGTCCGGCCGGCGGCGGCGGACGCCGGCGAAGATCGAGGGCTCCGGCTCGCTCGCGATCTGCCTGGCACGGTCGATGGCGGCCGGCATCGACAGCCCGGCCTCGCGGTCGCGCGCGACCTGGCGAACGCGCTGGACGTCGTCCTGGCTGTAGCGTCGGTGCCCGCTCGGCAGCCGCTCGGGGACGGGGAAGCCGTGGCGGGTCTCCCACATCCGGAGGGTGCCCTCGGACACGCCAGTGGCGCGCGCAACCTCGCGGATCGTCAGCTCGTCCGACACCTCAGGCAGCTGCCTGGAGAGTGGCGCGCGCCTTGCGCAGGCCGAGCCTGACGCGGCTCTTCGCCGTGCCGAGCGGGACGTCCGCGGCGCGAGCGATCTCCTGCGCCGTGAGCCCGCGGCCGTAGGCGAGCAGCAGGGCGTCGCGCTGATCGCTCGGCAGCTCGCCGAGGGCGCCCAGCAGCTTGAGCGAGCGCTCGCGGCGGATGACGGGCTCGGCAGCGCTCTCGCCCGGGTGCACGAGGACGCGCGACTGCTCCGCCGAGCGCTCCACCGCGGCGTCGCGCGCGGTCCGCGTGCGCCACCGGTCGAGCGCGCGGCTGCGGGCGATCATCGACACGTAGCTGGCGATCGAGCCGCGGGCCGGGTCGAAGGACGAGGGCCTCAGCCAGAGCTGCATGAAGACATCCTGCACGACGTCCTCGGCAGCCGTCTCGTCGCGCAGGACGCGGTTGGCCGAAGCGAGGGCCAGCGGGGCGAGCCGGCGGTATGTCTCGTTGAACTGGACCGGGTCACGGAGGTCGGGCTGAAGGTGGTGCTGAAGGTGGTGCTGGGTGGCTGGCATGTCCGTTGTTCCTAACGCTCTGTTGAGGTTTAGTACAACGGACTGTATAGCTACTTCGCGTAAACGTCAACGGCAACTTCAACAGACTGTGTAGGAAAGTTGGCGAGCTCGCAAGTTGGCAAGTTGGCGTCCGGGCCCGGTCGCAGTTGCCAACTCGCCAACTCGCCAACTCGCCAACCCCAGAAACACGGAGGGCCCGGCAAACGCCGGGCCCTCCGAAACCAGCTGCGCTGCGAAAGCGCTAGCTACATCATCCCCGACATGTCGGGCATTCCACCGCCGCCACCGCCGCCGTCCTTGTCGGGCATCTCCGCGACGATCGCCTCCGTCGTGAGGATGTTCTTCCCGATGGACGCCGCGTTCTGCAGCGCCGAGCGAGTGACCATCGCGGGGTCGATGATCCCGGCGCCAACCAGGTCCTCGATCTCGCCGGTCTCCGCGTTGAGGCCGTGGCCCTTCTTGGCCTTGCGGATGTCGTTCACGACAACCGAGCCCTCGAGGCCGGCGTTGTAGGCCAGCTGACGGACCGGCTCCTCGAGCGCACGCAGGACGATCTTCGCCCCGGTCTGTGCGTCGGGATCCGAGAGCGTCTCGACCTGGATCGCCTTTGCGGCCTGGAGCAGAGCCGAGCCGCCGCCGGGCACGATGCCCTCCTCGAGGGCGGCACGCGTGGCCTGCAGCGCGTCCTCGACGCGGTGCTTCTTCTCCTTCATCTCCGTCTCGGTAGCGGCGCCGACCTTCACGACCGCCACGCCGCCCGCGAGCTTCGCCAGGCGCTCCTGGAGCTTCTCGCGGTCGAAGTCCGAGTCGGTGTTCTCGATCTCGGCCTTAATCTGGTTGATGCGGCCCTTGATGGCCTCCGGGTCACCGGCGCCGTCGATGATCGTGGTCGTGTCCTTCGTGACCACGACGCGGCGGGCACGGCCGAGCTGCGAGATCTGCGTGTTCTCGAGCTTGAGCCCCATCTCCTCGGTGATCACCTCGCCACCGGTGAGGATCGCGATGTCCTCGAGCATGCGCTTGCGGCGGTCGCCGAAGCCCGGCGCCTTGACCGCGACGCCCGTGAAGGTGCCACGCAGCTTGTTGACGACGAGCGTGGCCAGAGCCTCGCCCTCGACGTCCTCGGCGATGATCAGGATCGGGCGACCCGACTGGATCACCTGCTCCAGCACCGGCAGAAGGTCGCGTACCGAGCCGATCTTCTGGTTGGCGATCAGGATGTAGGGGTCCTCGAGGACCGCCTCCATGCGCTCCTGGTCGGTGACCATGTACGGCGAGATGTAGCCCTTGTCGAACTGCATGCCCTCGGTGAACTCGAGGTCCATGCCGAACGTCTGGCCCTCCTCGACGTTGACGACCCCGTCCTTGCCGACCTTGTCAATGGCGTCGGCGATGACGTCGCCGATCTCCTCGTCGCCGGCCGAGATCGTCGCCACGCGGGCGATCTGGTCCTTGCCGGAGACCTCCTTGGACTGGCCGGCGATGTTCTCGACGACCGCTTCGACGGCCTGCTCGATGCCCTTCTTGAGCGCGAGCGGGTTGGCGCCGGCCGTGACGTTCTTCAGACCCTGGCGGACGATCGCCTGGGCGAGGACGGTGGCCGTCGTCGTGCCGTCGCCGGCGACGTCGTTGGTGGCCGTAGCAACCTCGCGGACGAGCTGCGCGCCCTGGTTCTGGAAGACGTCCTCGACCTCGATCTCACGGGCGATGGTGACGCCGTCGTTCGTGATCGTCGGAGCACCGAACTTCTTGTCGAGCACCACGTAGCGGCCGCGCGGGCCGAGGGTGACCTTGACGGCGTCGGCGACGGCGTCAACGCCCAGTTCCAGGGCCTTGCGCGCGTCGACGTCGTACTTCAGTTCCTTGTGAGCCATGTGCGTTTCTCTCCTACTTCTCGAGCTTGGCCAGCACGTCGGACTCGCGGAGCACGAGGAGGTCCTCCCCCTCGACCTTGATCTCCGTGCCGCCGTACTTGGAGTACAGGACCTCGTCGCCCTCGGCGACGTCGAGGGGCGTGCGCTTGCCGGTGTCCTCGTTGACCTTGCCGTC
>JAWVEY010000008.1:0-138144 GCA_033856515.1 Solirubrobacterales bacterium | reverse complement strand
CTTTCGATCGTCGACTTCTCCGATCCTGCGGCGCCCGAGGAGAAGGGCTTCTACCTGCAGCAGACCGATGGCGTGAACCCCGACATCTGGTCGGGCTACTGGTTCCGCGGGAAGATCTTCACCAACGAGAATTCGTCCGGCTACGGCGTCGGGCTCTTCAAGGCCAAGGGTTTCGGGCAGCGGAAGGTCAAGCGACTCGGCAAGACCTTCAATCCGCAGACCCAGGTCCTGCCGTAACCGACCGCTTTGGGGTAAGCGATTCGCGGTGGGCCCCCAAGCCCACCGCGATCGCCTTTGGCATCCCCGATCCAAATCCCTGCTCTTCAAATGTCCTGAACACTCGTAAGGACGAGAAGTTGCGCGGTTTTCGCATTCGTAGAATCGACTTATGGCCGGTCATTCCAAATGGGCGTCGATCAAGCACAAAAAGGCGGCGACCGACGCGAAGCGCGGCAAGCTCTTCACGAAGCTCGCGCGCGCGATTACGGTCGCGGCGCGCGAGGGCGGGGGAGACCCGGCGGGCAATCACACGCTTGCTGCGGCCGTCGAGAAGGCGAAGAGCTACTCGATGCCCAAGGACAACATCCAGCGGGCGATCGACAAGGGCACGGGCGAGGGTGACGCAGGCACGATCGAGCGGGTCCTTTACGAGGGCTACGGCCCGGCCGGGACGGCGCTCCTCGTCGAGGCGCTGACCGACAACCGTAATCGCACCGGATCCGAGATCAGGAACGCCTTCGACCGCCATGGCGGCAGCCTGGGCGAGCCCGGCTCGGTCGCGTGGCAGTTCGAGAAGAAGGGCGTGGTCCTTCTGGATGGCACGCGGTACGGGGAAGACGACGTGATCGGCGCGATCGACGCCGGCGCCGAAGACGTGGTCGAGGACGACGACACCCTCAAGGTCACCTGCGAGCCGCAAAACCTCACGGCGGTGCGGGAGGCGCTCACGTCCTCAGGCGTCGAGATCGAGTCCGCAGAGCTCGCGATGGAGCCCCAGAACGTGGTCGAGGTGACCGACGCCGCCGAGGCGCGGCGCCTGATCCGCTTGATCGACATGCTTGACGACCACGACGACGTCGACGAGGTCCACTCGAACTTCGACATCTCATCTGAGCTGATGGAAGAGGCGGAAACCGCGGCGTAAAGCGGTTTTTCGGCCCCTCTGAGTGGGCCTACCAAAAGTTAGGTAGTCGTCACTCATGACAAGGCGCGTCCGTGCGCCGATAGTGGCCGTGCAATTCGAAATCGACGCGGCATCCGGGCCGCTTTGGAGGAGTAAGAAATGAAGAACGCACGACACACCACGGTCAAGGCAATCATCGGTAGCGCGATCGCAGCGGTGGCGCTCATGGGAGCCGGCCCCGCGGTCGCCGGCGGAGGCACGATCGACTCGGAGGTGAACATCAAGTTCAACTTCGACCAGTTCCGGTTCACCGGTCACGTGAAGTCGGACGGCAAGTGCGAGCGCAAGCGGCTCGTCCGCGTGTACGAGAAGTCGCCCGGCAAGGACGACTTGGTCGGCCAGGACACCACGGATTCCGGCGGCAAATACAGCGTCAATCCGGGAGGCTCGATCAACGGCGGAACGCCTCATTATGCAAAGGCTGTCGAGAAGGAGCTTGACGGAGGAGGTATCTGCGCCACCGCCAAGTCCGACACGTTCATCCCGAACGACTGAGCGCTGACCACATCCAGCGAACCGTCAGGCGCCGCGGCCACTGGGCCGCGGCGTCGTGCGTTCTGGAGACAGATCAGCCCCGCTGGGGCGTGCGTCAAATAGCCGTTTTCGGGAGGCATCCGCCCCTCGGTCCAGAATCAGTACGGATGGTGGTCGTAATGGGCATAGATCCGGGAATAGCGAACACGGGCTTCGGCATCGTGCGGGTGGCTGGCACCAGCATGAGCGCGATCGACGGCGGCGTGATCGAAACGCCCTCGGACCTGCCTCCTGAGACCCGTCTCGGCCGCATCCACGCGGCTATCGCTGAGCTGATGGATTGGCACGAGCCCGTGTCAGTCGGCCTCGAGGACCTCTACTTCGGAAAGAACGTGAAGTCGGCCCTTGCGGTCGGGCAGGCACGCGGCGTGGCGATGCTCGCCGCTGCCGAGCGCGGGCTTTCCTGCAGCGACTACACGCCACAAGCCGTGAAGATGGCGGTGTGCGGCTCGGGCGGCGCCGCGAAGGCGCAGGTCCAGCAGATGGTCGGGACGCTCCTTGGCCTTCCGGCTCCTCCGGCGTCTGACCACGCTGCCGACGCGCTCGCCGTTGCGATCTGCCACGCCGGCCACATCGGTCGCCACCAAGCTGCCCAGCGTGCCGACGACCGCATGAAGGCGCTCGCGTGATCGCATCGGTGCGGGGAGAGGTGCTGTTGCGCCGGGCCGATCACGTCGTGATCGACACCGGCGGAGTCGGCTATCGCCTCAGCGTCTCGGCCGAGACGCTCAAGTCTGTCCCGGCCGTCGGGAAGGAAGCGACCCTTCACGCGCACCTCGTCGTCCGCGATGACGCCATGCAGCTTCTCGGCTTCGCGACCGAGGAGGAGCGCGATCTCTTCCTCTATCTCAACTCAGTCTCCGGCGTCGGCCCCAAGGTCGCGATGGCGATTCTGTCGGGCGGCGCCCCTCGCGAGCTCTTGAAGGCGATCGCGCTCGGCGACGCCAAGCGCTTCCAGGCGGTCCCGGGCGTCGGCAAGCGCACGGCCGAGCGGGTGATCGTCGAGCTACGCGAGAAGGTCGCCGGCGAACTCGAGAGCGCGCCAGCCGCAACGCCGGTCGCCGGCAGCGACGAGCCGCGCCTCCTTGCGCGCGAGGGCCTCGTCGGCCTCGGCTACACGCTTATGGAGGCAGAGCGCCTCCTCGATGGCGCCGAAGGCGAGGAGCCGGAGGAATTGATCTCGATCGCGCTCCGCCGTGCGGGCGACGCCACCGAGAGCAGGAACTCCTGATGGACCCCGAGCGCAGCCCGGGCATCGTCCCCGACCCGTCGATCGAGGCTGCTGCCGAGATGCGGGTGCGCCGCATCGAGACCGAGGAGCCGATGGCCGAGGCGCGCCTTGCCGAAGGGGGAGACGAGGAGCTCGACCGGTCACTTCGGCCCCCGCGCCTCGCCGACTTCGTCGCTCAGGAAGCGGTGACCAGCCAGCTCGAGGTCTTCATCGAGGCGGCGCGGCGGCGCGGCGAGCCGCTCGACCACGTCCTTCTGTCAGGGCCGCCTGGCCTGGGCAAGACCTCCCTCGCTCACATCGTCGCCGCCGAGCTTGGCGCCGGCCTCGTCCACACCGCAGCCCCGGCACTGGAGCGCAAGGCGGATGTCGCCGCCTTCCTCACCTCCCTGGAGCCAGGCGCCGTCTTCTTCATCGACGAGATCCACCGCCTCAACCCCGCCATCGAGGAGACGCTCTATCCCGCGATGGAGGACCGCCGCCTGCCCGTCGTCCTCGGTCAGGGTGCGGGCGCTCGGACTGTGACGCTTGACCTGCCGCCGTTCACGCTCGTTGGCGCGACTACGCGCGCGGGACTGCTCTCCAAGCCCCTTCACGACCGCTTCGGCGTGTCATTCCGGCTCGAGCACTACGAGGCGGACGACCTCGCCGTGATCGTCCGCCGATCGGCCGGCATCCTGGACGTCGAGATCGAGGACGGAGGCGAGACCGCCATCGCCTCGCGCTCCCGCGGAACGCCACGCGTCGCAAACCGGCTGCTCCGCCGCGTCCGCGACTTCGCCGAAGTGCGCGGAACGGGCGTCGTCACCGCGGAGATGGCGACCGAAGCGCTGAGCCTCCTCGACGTCGACGAGGCCGGGCTCGACCGCCACGACCGCACAATCCTCGAGACGATCGCGGTCAAGTTCACGGGCGGCCCCGTCGGCCTCACGACCCTCGCCGACGCGATCGACGAGGAGCCCGACACGATCGAAGGCGTCTACGAGCCCTATCTGATCCAGCAGGGCCTTATCAAGCGCACGCCCCGCGGTCGGGTCCTGACCGAGCGCGGCTACGAGCACATGGGCCTGCCGGTGCCCGAGGGCGCTGCGACGCTGTTCTAGGCGGGCGAACTGGGCGCCTCCACCTATATAGGGTGGCTGGGATGAGCGAGACCGTCTACCGCGTGTCGTGCCGAGGCACGATCGATGGCGCTACACGTGCCCGCATCAGTCTCGAGTTCCCGTCCGGTGGCTGGTCGGGCGAGGCGCTGCCGCCGGGCCAACCGTTTCCTAGCGTTGCCCAGCCGTTTTTCTTCAATGTCGCGGCCGCATCCGGGGAAGAGGCGATCGAGAACGTCCGCGAGATCGTAGAGGCCGCCGGGGGACACGTGGACAGGTTCGAAGCCGAGCTCGTCGAAGGTGGCTAGTCGCCTCGATGAATGCGCCGTTAAGGCGCATTGGGAGCGGCGGACGGACCCTCTTCTCTCGCTACGCTTCCCGCGTGCCGTTCTTCATCTGCCCCAACTGCGGAAATCGGGAGCTTTCCAACTCGCGGACCGCCGGTTTCTCGGATCGGCCCAAGAGCTGTGCGAAGTGTGGGGCGGGTTTCATCTTCGAGCTTCTCGATGACTACTACCCGGCGCCCGATGCCGCCTTCTTCACGTGCGACAAGGACGGCAAGGTCCTCGATGTCGGGCGCGGCGGCTTTGAGCTCACCGGCCTGAAGGACGAGGATGTGATCGGACGCCCCGTTCGCGACGTGCTCGGACTGGAGTGGAAGGGCGGCGACGACGTACCCGAGGCGCCTCCGACCGAGAACGGCGAGAGTGACCCGATCGGCACGACCCTCGAATGGGGCGTGCGCTCTCTCGGGCGTCGTGTACAGGTGAACGCCGAGGGAGATCTACCCGCCGAGGCAGTGGCCGACGTCTTCCCCGCCTATGACGACGACGGCGGGCTCTTGCTGGTCCTGACCCCTGAGTAGGTTCTTACGCATGGGTCCGGGCACAACTAGCCCTGCAGGGGTCGGCTGACGATGGGTTCGCGTCGCCGCAGCTACATCGTCCTCGGCCTCGTCCTCGTGCTAATCGTCGCGTCGGCATACGCCGTCACCTCGAAGCCGACGCGCCAGGGCATCGACCTCGCGGGCGGCACCGAGCTCGTCTACGAGGCTCGGGCAACCGGCGCGAACACGAGCATCAACGTGGAAGACGTCGATCGGTCCGTCGACCTCATCCGCGAGCGCGTGGACGCCCTCGGTGTCTCCGAGCCCGAGATTACGCGCATCGGCGAGAAGCAGATCTCGGTCAGCCTGCCGGAGGTCCAGAACGCGCAGGACGCGATCGATCAGGTTGGGCAGACCTCTCAGCTCTCGTTCTATGACTTCGAGCCGAACGTAATCCCGCCGAACCCGGACATCACGGACGCGATCGAACGCCCCTTCAACCGGCTTTACGACGCGGTGATCGCATCTCAAGACCAAAAGCCGGAGTGCTTCGAGAAGGGCGGTGAACCCCTCTGTACTCACGACGGGCAGTACTACCTCTTCGACGAGAACTCACTCGAGCTCCTCGCCGGCCCGACGTCCGCCGAGCAGGATCTCTACCTCAAGTTCGACGGCGAGCAGCCCGAGGGGTCGGTCGTCGAAAAGGTGCCGCAGGGCTACGTCGTGCTTCAGGAGGAGGCCCCGCCGGACGATCCCGCCACCGATGCCAACGAGTCCGATACGGGGATCCGCGGCTGGTTCCTCCTCAAGGACCGCCCCGAGCTGACCGGCGACGACATCCGCAACCCGGAGCAGAACTTCGACCCTGTCTCGAACGCCCCGAACGTCACGTTCGACTTCACCGACAAGGGCCAGGAGGCGTTCGCCGAGGTGACCGAGCGCATCGCCCAGCGCGGCCTCGCCGCCGCCGGTGTCCAAGGGCAGACCATCACGGCGGAGCAGGCGGCGAGCATCTCCGATTCGTTCGCGGTCGTCCTCGACGGCGAGATCGTCTCGCGCCCGATCATCAATTTCAAGGAGAACCCCACCGGCATCTCGGGCGACACAGGCGCTCAGATCTCGGGCAACTTCACGATCACCGAGGCCCAGGACCTCGCTGAGTTCCTGCGCATCGGAGCCCTTCCGGTCGAGCTCGCGCTGATCAACCAGTCAACCGTCTCGGCAACGCTGGGGCAAGACGCCCTCGACGGAGCGATCAAGGCCGCCCTCTTCGGCCTCGGGCTGGTCGTGCTCTTCCTCCTCGCGTATTACCGCTTCCTCGGCTTCGTCGCGCTCCTCGGACTTGCCGTCTACGCCCTCTTCTATCTGGCGATGATCAAGATCATCCCGATCACGCTCACCCTGCCGGGTATCGCGGGCTTGATCCTCACGATCGGCGTCGCAGCCGACTCGAACATCGTCATCTTCGAGCGAATAAAGGAGGAGCTACACCTCGGGCGCTCGACCCTGTCCGCAATCGCTCAGGGCTATCGCAAGGGAATCGCGACGATTGTGGACGCGAACGTCATCACCCTGCTGACGGCCTTCATCCTGTTCGTGCTCGCAAGCGCGGGCGTCAAGGGCTTCGCGTTCACGCTGGGTATCGGCACGATCGTCTCGCTCTTCACTGCCGTCCTCTTCACGCAGGCGTTCCTTGCGGTCATGGGGCGCTCGCCCATGATGCGCTCCGCCCGCTTCCTCGGAGCCGGCGAGGACCAGAGGGAGTGGAAGTTCGACTTCACCGGCATGTCGAAATACTTCTTCTCGGCCTCGGGGATCATCCTCATGGTCGGCGCGATCGCCTTCTCCACCCAGCAGCTCAACCTGGGCATCGATTTCGAGTCGGGCACGCGGATCACTGCTGCACTCGCCGAGGACGCAAGCGCCGAAGAGGTCCGGACCGTCCTGAACGACGCCAAGATCGACGGGATCGATCAGGCCGAGATCCAGTCGGTCGAGAACGAGGACTTCGGCGCCAACGTCATCCAGATGCAGGCCAAGATCCCACCCGACCAGGCGGTGGAGGTGCAAGGGGCGCTGAGTGACGCCTTCGGCCTCGAGGGCGGCGACCAGGGCTTCCAGAACGAATCCGTCGGACCCACGTTCGGCCAGCAGGTCGCCGAGAACGCGGTCAAGGCTCTAATCATGTCCTTGCTGGTGATCGCCGTCTACGTCGCGATCAGGTTCGAGGCCAAGTACGCGGTTCCGGTCATCATCGCTCTCTTCCACGACATCCTCATTACCGGGGGCATCTATGCGCTGACGGGGCTGGAGGTGACGAGCGCGACCGTGGCTGCCTTCCTCACCATCTTGGGCTACTCGATGTACGACACGATCATCGTGTTCGACAGAATCCGCGAGAACGTGCCGCGCATGCCGCGCGCCGCTTTCAGCCAGATCGTGAACCGCTCGATGGCCGAGGTCCTCACGCGTTCGCTCATCACCGGCCTTTCGACCGTCTTCCTGGTCGGCATGATCCTGATCTTCGGCGACGAGACGCTGCGCGGCTTCGCCTTCGCGATGATGGTCGGAATCGCCTCAGGTACGTACTCGTCGATCTTCATCGCCGCGCCCGTCCTGACCGCGTGGAAGGAGCGCGAGCCCACGTATCGCGCCCGCCGTCACCACATCGAGGAGACGATGGGCTACGTGCCGGTCTTCCCCGAAGACAACGCCGTCGCGCGCATTGAGGGACACGGCGAGCTGGGCGAGGGGCCCGAGCAAAAGCTGATCGGAGGCGGACCACCGGTCGCGACCGAGGTGCCGGCCGACGCGCCGGACGCGCGGCCGCCAACGGGTGCTCCCGAGACAGGCCCGCTCCCGAGCGACGGCACCGAGCCGTCCGAGGCGGTCACGGGCCCACCCGGCGCTGCTGAGACGGACGGCTCGGGCGCATCGGGCGAGGCGGCCGATCCCGCGGTCGCCCACCGCGAGGCGGCGCATCGCGAACGCCGCCGCCAGCGCCAGAAGCGCAGAAAGCACGGGAGGAACAGGTAATGGCAGTTCTCGTCTGGTTCACGGTCGGCGTCGGCCTCTGGCACTTCACCGTGTTCTTCCCCGACCGCTTCTGGGGCGGCATCGTCGGCGCGCTCCTGGGCGCGGTGACCGGCGCCATGATCACGGGCGCGATCTCTCAGATCGCTATCGGCGAGAGCGTGGGGGAGACGGACATCGCGACCGTTCTGTACGCGGTGCCCGGCGTGCTGATCGGCGTGGGGATCATGTGGCTGATCGGCACTCGCCACGAACCTGATTTCGATCCGTACGAGGCTCCGACCGGCCGCAGGGCCTGACTCCAGGCACGGGGGCGATTCCGTCCCCTCCCGCGCCTAGCCTGAGTCGGTGAACCCTTCCGGCTGGGCCCAGGGCCAAAAGAGCTTTCGCCTCTCCCCGTACTCGTACTCGCAAGCGGCCGAGATCGCGCGTGAACTCGACGTGCCAGGGCCCGTCGCGGTCGCCCTGGTCCGCAGGGGACACTGCACCGCGGAAGGCGCGCGCGAGTTCCTCGCCGCCGACGAGCGACATGATCCGTCCAAGTTCGCCGGCATGGAAGCCGCGATCGCGGCGATCCGGGGTGCGATAGCTGTGGAGAAACAGATCACGGTCCATGGCGATTACGACGTCGACGGGGTCACTTCGACGACGATCCTCGTCCGCGCGCTTCGCGAGGCGGGAGCCAAATGCGACTGGCTCATCCCGGGCAGGGTCGAGGATGGCTACGGCTTGAGCCTCGACGCGGTCGACCGCCTTGCCGAGCGCGGCACGGGCCTTCTGATCACCGTCGACTGCGGGATCACGTCCGTCGATGAGGTCGCCCACGCTAGATCGCTCGGCATGGACGTCGTGGTCACCGACCACCACCAGCCCGGTGCCGACCTTCCCGATTGCCCGATCGTCCATCCGGTCATCTCCGGTTATCCGTGCCCCGATCTCTGCGCGGCCGGCGTCGCCCACAAGGTCGCCGCCGCCCTTCTGGGCGTCGAGCGGGCGGAGCGCGATCTGGACCTGGTCGCCCTGGCCACGGTCGCCGACATGGTGCCGCTCCTCGGCGAGAACCGCTCGCTCGTGCGTCGCGGACTCGATCAGATGCGCCGCGCGCCGCGGGTCGGCTTGCGCGCTCTCATGCAGGTCTCAAAGGTCGCGCCCGAGCGCGTGAACGAGACGGACATCGGCTTCCGCCTCTCGCCCCGGATCAATGCCGCCGGCCGCCTCTACCGCGCGGACGCCGCCGTGGAACTCTTCCTGGGTGACGATCCGGATCGGGCGGGCGAGATCGCCGTCGAGCTGGACCGCGCCAACCACGACCGGCGCGAGACCGAGCGCGAGGTCCTTGCCGACGCGAACCGCCTCCTCGCGGAGCTCGAGGCCGAGCGCGAGCCCGGCGCCGCGATCGTCCTCTGGGGCGAGGGCTGGCATCCCGGCGTCGTCGGCATCTGCGCGTCGCGGATGGCCGAGCGACACCTGCGCCCTGCGATCCTGATCGCCCTGGACGCCGACGGGCACGGCAAGGGCTCGGGCCGCAGCGTTCCCGGGTTCGACCTCCTCGGCGCGCTTCGCGCCTGTTCCGAGAACCTCGCGCGCTTCGGCGGGCATCGCGCGGCAGCCGGCCTGGAGATCGCAGCCGAGAACCTGGAGGCGTTCCGCGAGAGCCTCGTCGCCCACTGTGCCCAGATCCTGCCCTCGGAACCGGCCGCGCGAGTTGAGGAGATCGACGCCGTCGTCGGCACGGAGGCGCTGGGCCATGAGCTCGCCACGCAGATGGCGCGCCTCGGCCCGTTCGGCATGGGCAACCCCGAGGTGCGGTTCGTAGTGCCCGGCGCGCGCGTGGATGACGTCCGGCCGATGGGCGAGGAGGAGCGCCATGCCCGGTTCACTCTTCGAGGCGGCCCCGGGCAGGTCAGCGGCGTTGCCTTTGGCGTCGGCGGCACACTCGCAAAGCGCGCCGCGCAGGGGCCGGTGGATGCCAGCGTCCGCCTGGAGCTCAATGAATGGAACGGGGCGACCGAGCCGCGGGCGGTACTCGGCACCCTCTACGAGCCGACCGAGGCTCCCTCAAACGATGCGTGGCGCGCCACCGACGCCGAGTGGACGGAGCGCCTGGCCGCCGCGCTCGACGGCCCGGTGCGAAGTTTCGCGACGCCCGAGGGCGAGCGTCCGTCACTACCCCCTATAGGACGTACTCACGGACGTTCGATCACGGAAAGGCGCGAAGTTGTGGATCGGCGCGCCGCTTCGGGGCTCGCGGTTGTCGGGGAGCTTGCGTCAAGTGGCGAGCGTGTCCTTGTCCTGTGTGCGGATGCGCTTTGGCGTCGTGGCATCGTTGAGAGCGCAGTGCATCCCGGCCGTTACGGGGGCACGAGCGGGGTGGTCGTAGCAGCGCGTGGCTCTCTTGCCGCGGCAGACGCGGACGCGAACGTTGTCCTCGCCGACTGGAGTGCCCTCTCCTTATTGCCCGAGCTGCCAAGCGGCTTCGAGCACGTGGTCATCGCCGACCCGGCTCCGCACCCACGTCCTGCCGAACTCGCGGTCGGCGGCGACGGCTATCTCCACGTACTCGCCGCAACCCACGATCTCTCGCAGAGAGCCGTCGCGGGGTCGCTGCCGGACCGCAAGGCGCTCGCCGAGGTCTATCGCGCGCTCCACGACGCAGGCGATCCGCTCGAATCCGAAGCCCTTCGAACCGCGCTGTGCGGTCCGGGGGGAGCAGGCCGCTCGCCTGAGACATGCGGCCTCGCCCTTCGCGTGCTCGCCGAGATCGGCGTTGTGCGGGTCGTCCCGAGCGGCCCTGCGATCCGCGTGGAGAGCGTATCCTCGGTCAGGGGCGACCTCTCATCGTCGATGAGCTTTCGCCTCATTGAAAAGGCCTATGAGGAGTGCGTCCGATACCTGAGCCAACCGGAGAAACAGAGCTCGAGCCCGCTCGAGGCAGCGGCGTAGAGAACGCTGAGCCCGAACCCGCGGGGCACACGCGGGTCGGCGCCGATGGAAACGGCGCCCGCGCGACGCTGCCGGATGACGAGTACACGAAGTCTCTGACCGATGAAGAGCGCGCCCTCCTTGGCGATCTCTTCGCGGTGGTCGAGGAGCATTCGGACGAGGACACCGAAGCGCTCGAGCGCCGCTCGGTCGAGCACGCCTTCGCGTTTGCATGTGAGCGGCACGCCGATCAGCGCCGGCGCTCCGGCGAGGACTTCATCACGCACCCGGTCGAGGTCGCGAAGATCTGCGCCGGCCTTCGCCTTGACACGGAGACCCTCTGTGCTGCCCTCCTCCACGACACGGTCGAGGACACTTCCGCGAGCCTGGACGAGGTGCGCGAGCTCTTCGGCGACGCGATCGCCGGGCTCGTCGATGGCGTCACGAAGCTCACCGGGATCACCTTCCAGAGCCGCGACGAGAACCAGGCTGAGAACTACCGCAAGATGATGGTCGCGATGGCCACTGACGTCCGGGTCATCCTGATCAAGCTGGCCGACCGCCTCCACAACATGCGAACGCTCTCGGCTCTGCCCAAGCAAAAGCAGCTCGAGAAGGCTCGCGAGACGCTCGAGATTTACGCGCCGCTCGCACACCGTCTTGGTATCCACGCGATCAAGTGGGAGCTCGAGGACCTGGCCTTCCAGCGCCTCCATCCGCGGAAGTACGAGGAGATCAAGAAGCTCGTCGCCCAGCAGCGCAACGAGCGCGAGGCGTACGTGGATGCGGCGGGCGACTTCCTGACGCACGAGTTGGCCGAAGTCGGCATCGCCTCGGAGATCTCAGGCCGTGCCAAGCACTTCTATTCCATCTACGCGAAGATGACCAAGAAGGGTCGCGAGTTCAACGAGATCTACGACCTCACGGCGATGCGGGTGCTCGTCGGCTCGGTCAAGGACTGCTACGGCGCGATCGGGATCATCCACTCGATCTGGAAGCCGCTCCCCGGGCGCTTCAAGGACTTCATCGCAACGCCGAAGATGAACCTCTACCAGGCGCTCCACACCACCGTGATCGGGCCTGAAGGCCGGCCGCTCGAGATCCAGATCCGCACTCCGGACATGCACCGGATCGCCGAGTACGGGATCGCCGGCCACGTTCTGTACAAGGAGGTCCCGAACGGCACCAGGCGCAAGGGCTCCAAGGACCCCGCCGACACCGCGCGGGAAAAGATGACCTGGCTGCGCCAGCTCCTGGAGGAGGAGGGCGACCAGGAGCCCGCCGAGTTCCTGGAGTCGCTGAAGGTCGACCTCTTCGAGGACGAGGTCTTCGTCTTCACCCCGAAGGGCGAGGTGAAGAACCTCTCCGCCGGATCGACGCCCCTCGACTTTGCCTACGCCGTCCACACGGACGTCGGGCACCGCTGAGTCGGCGCGAAGGTGAATGGCAAGATCGTCCCGCTCCACTACCAGCTGAAGTCGGGCGACATCGTCGAGGTGCTCACGTCGAAGGGCGATCGCGCGCCGTCGCGTGACTGGCTGAGCGTCGTTCGCACCAGTCGTGCCCGCAACAAGATCCGCGCCGCGCTCACCCGGGAGAAGCGCGAGGACGCGGAGCGCCGCGGCCGCGAGGAGCTTCAAACCGCGTTGAAGAAGCAGGGCCTGCCTCCCCAGCGAATCGCCGGCTCGCCGCTTCTGGCCGACGTCATCCGCGAGATGGGCTTCCGCAAGGCGGACGACTTCTATGTCGCGCTGGGCGGAGGCAAGATCTCGCCGAAGACGACGGTCAACAAGGTCATGCAGCGGCTCAAGGGCGGCGAGGCCGTTGCCGGCGATGAAACCGAGGCGCGCCTCGCGAGCGTCCTGGAGGGTCGCGACGAGCGCCAGCGCCGCACGCAGGAAGCATCCGACTACGGCATCGAGGTGCAGGGGCAGGCAGACGTCATGGTGCGCTTGGCCAAATGCTGCCGCCCGGTTCCCGGCGACCCGATCGTCGGCTACGTCTCGCTGGGCCGTGGCATCACGATTCACCGTGAGGACTGCAAGAACGTGAAGGCGCTCAAGAAGGCGCCTGAGCGGTTCACGGATGTCGCCTGGGAGGGGGGCAACGAGGCCTCCTACCGAGTTGAGCTCGAGATCGACGCCTGGGATCGCTCCCGCCTCCTGGAGGATCTCTCGCGGAGCTTCGCCGAGTCGGGAGTCAACATCATCGAAGCGCGCTGCTCGACCAAGCACCCGATGGTCAAGAACCGCTTCGTGGTCGAGGTTGGCGACTCCGATCAGCTCCGCCAGTGCGTATCGCGCCTTCGCCACGTCGAGGGCGTCTTCGACGCCTACCGGGTCACCCCGGGCGCGTAGAGCCTGCCGAGGTGCCGAGGCCAAAGGTCAGCGTCGTCGTCCCATTCGCGGGCGGGGCGGAGGATGCCGAGCGGCTGGCGGGGTCGCTTGGGGCGCTCGAGCTTGGGCCCGGCGACGAGGTGATCGTTGCGGACAACTCTGCCACGGGGTGCTTCCCCGAGGGTTCGGACCTGAGCGTGGTGCGGGCAACCAAGGAAAGGTCGTCCTATTACGCGCGCAACGTCGGGGCCGCGGCGTCAAACGATGCCGAGAGTAGGAATTCCCGCGATATGGGAGGGAATTCCTACTCTCGCGATGAGAAGGAGCGTTGGTTGCTCTTCACTGATTCGGATTGTGTGCCCCAGCCCAATCTCCTGGATGCCTATCTAGAGCTGTCACCGCAGGAAGACGTTGGCGCACTCGCCGGAACGGTTGTCTCAGACCCAACCCAGAACCACTTCCTCGCGCGCTATGCCACCGATCGCGGTTTCCTCGACCAGGAGGCGGGCCTGCACACGGCCGCCGATGCGGCAGCGACTGCGAACCTCGCGGTCCGCCGCAAGGCCTTCGATGAGCTCGGTGGCTTCGCCGAGGGCATTCGGTCGGGCGGAGACGTCGACCTCTGCCGGCGGCTGACTGCGGCCGGCTGGAAGATCGAGCGCCGACCCGATGCGACAGTGACCCACCTCCACCGCGAGTCGTTGCCCGACCTGATGGGCTCGATCGCCCGCTACGCCGCGGGTGCGCGGTGGCTGAACGAGCGCTATCCGGGCACCGCACCTGCCTGGCCCCTGGTGCCTGGGCTGGTCCATTGCGGCAAGGACATCGCGGGCGACCTTGCAAGGAGGCGCTTCGAAGAGGCGGCTTTCCGGAGCGTCGACGCGCTCGGCATGTTCGCCCACACGATCGGCTACCGCCGCTCCAACGCCGCTAGCTGAGCTCGGCGCGAATCCGCTCGGCGACCGCGGCGGCCTCGTCGTCGGTCTCGTAATTCGTCCGGGGCCAGAAGAAGCCCTTGAGGCCGTCCTTTTTGACGCGCGGGACGACGTGGCAGTGGAGGTGAGGCACCGACTGGGAGACGACGTTGTTCATCGCGACGAACGAGCCCTGCGCGCCCATCGCGTCCCTGATCGCAACCGAGAGCCGCTGGGCGCGTGAGAAGAACGGCTCGATCAGCTCGCTTGGCAGGTCAGCCAGCGTCTCGTGGTGATCTCGGGGGACGAGGAGGGTGTGGCCGTGAAAGAGAGGCCGCACGTCGAGGAAGGCGAGGCAGACCTCGTCGTCAAGGACGACATGCGCGGCCTCCTCGCCGGCCACGATGCGGCAGAAGAGGCAGCCCTCAGGCAACGATCGTCAATGCGGCCGGAGCTATGCCCAGTTCGAGCGACTCGTGATCGCCGATGTAGTCGCCGTCGACCTCGACGGGGAATGGGACGGTGTTGCCGGCTGCGTCTGTCGTGAGCGAGTCGACGCGCGCCTCGTGCAGCCCGGCGAAGTGCTCGATCTGCTTGTGGTCGACGGCCCGGAAGCGACCGGAGGTGGAGAGGCAGCGCGCCATGACCGTGGGCATGTCGCGAAGCGCGGCGCGTTTCAGCATCGCGACGGACATGGTTCCGTTGTCGATCGCGATGCCCTCGCAGACACGCACCTCGCGGTTGCCGAAGTAGGTAAAGGGGTCGGAATTCTGGGCAACGGTCGTGATGCCCTCGACCTCACCCTGCTCGGAACGCAGGCGAAGCGTCGCCGGCGTGTCCATGAGGTAGTGGCGGCTGAAGCCGGTGACGGCCGCATAGGTGTAGTACCACTCGCGAAAGCGGGCCTTGAGCTTGGGGTGAGCGTCGACGCGCTTGACGACCATCGCGTCGAGCCCCGCGCCACAGGCGAAGACAAAGTGGCGGCCGCTCGCGAGGCCGAGGTCGATCTTGCGCGGCTGAAAGTCGTCGGCAAGGCCGAGGAGATGCTCGGTCGCGTCGACCACATCCTCGGGGATGCCGAGGCTGCGGCAGACGACGTTCGTCGAACCGCCTGGAAGCATCGTGACAGGCACATCGGTGCCGGCGAGGCCGTGGGCGACCTCGTTGAGAGTGCCGTCGCCGCCGAACGCGACGACCACGTCGTAGCCGCCGTCAATCGCCTCACGGCCGATCTCCGTGGCGTGGTTCTGCGCCTCGGTCATGACGGCCTCGACCTCGTAGCGGCCTTGGAGCGCGTAGACGACGAGGTTCTTCAGCCGGTCCGAAACCGTCGTCGCATATGGGTTGACGATGACGAGCATGCGCTTCTTCTGAGGGCGCCGCGCACCGCCATTGGTGGGGGCACTCTGAGCAGAAGCCGGATCCGAGAGTTGCGACGAGGGATCCATGGCGGCCTCAATCGTGGCAGACGGCGGCGTATCGCACGACGTCCCCATCCTCGACTTCACAAACCGACCCTTCGTTCACGAGGAGGTCGACGTGTCCGATCACCTCGGAGAGAGTCAGGAAGGCCTGGGTCACCGCGACATTTCCCCAGAGATCCTGGGCGATCTCGTGACCGGTTCGAGGCTTCTCTTCGATCAGCTTCCAGATCTTTTCCTTGCGCCGCTCGGTCATCCGCATTCGCTCGTCGATGAGCGTGACGTGGTCGGTGATCGGCTCCCCGTGGCCGGGCAGCACTATCTCGGCCGGCATCTCGCGCGTCGCAAGGAGCGACTCGCGGTAACTCACCAGGGCCTGCGTCCGCTCGTCCGAGCCGTCGAGCGGCCGGGTGATCAACGGGTTCGAGGAGATGTGGGCGATCAGGTGATCGGCCGCAAGGAGGATCTTTCGCTCTTCGTCCCAGAAGACTGTATCCGAGGGGCTGTGGCCGGGGCGGTGGAGCACCTCGAGCTTCCGATCCCGCAGTTCGAGCGTCTCGCCATCGCTTAGCGGCCGGGTGACGGTTGCGCGCGATCCCCATGCCCTGAAGCTCCGCGAGACGCCCTGTAGCGCCACCACGACGTTCTCGGGGATGCCGCTGCGCAGCATCAGCCCGGCCGAGAAACGGTCGTCCAGTTCAGCGTCCTCTGAGAAGTTCGCCAGGCGGCGAACCGCCTTGTCGAGGGCTGCGACCTCCGCGCCCGAGTGCTCGACGATGATCTCGACGAGCCCGACATGGTCGATGTGCTGGTGGGTGAGGATCACCAGCTCGATGTCGTCGATCGAGTGCCCGAGCTCCTTCAGCTGGTTCTGGAGCTCGTCGAGAGCCTTGCCCGAGTTGGGCCCGGTGTCGACGAGCGTGAGCGGCTCATCTTCGATCAGATAGCAGTTGACGCGCCCGACGGCGAACGGCGTGGGGACGCGAAGGGTGTGGATGCCCGCCTCGCGGGCGCGCTCCAGTGCCTCCTCAGGCGTCACGGATCTGAGCAAGGATGTGGTCGCGCTTGGTCTCCATGTCCTCGCGTGAGACGAGCGACTCCAGGTTCAGGCGAAGGAGCGGCTCGGTATTGGAGGGGCGGACGTTGAAGTGCCAATCGGGGTAATCCACTGAGACGCCGTCCATCCACATGACCTCAGCGTCAGGGTGGCTGGCGGCGATCTCCTTCATCTTCGCCTCGGGGTCGGCCACCGTGGAGTTGATCTCGCCCGAGATGAAGTAGCGGGAGCGAAGCTCGCCGACGAGCTCGGAGAGCGGCTTGCCTTCGACCGAGAGGAGCTCGAGAACCAGGAGCGCCGGGACCGTGCCCGAGTCGGCGGAGTAGAAGTCGTGGAAGTAGTAGTGGCCGGAGACCTCGCCGCCGAAGGCGCCGCCGTGTTCGCGCATCGCGATCTTGAAGAAGGCGTGGCCGACGCGGTTGATCTGGGGAGCGCCACCGAGCTCCGTGATCGTGTCCGGAACCGCGCGTGAGGCGCGAACGTCGTAGAGGATCGTCGCCCCTGGCTCCTTGCGCAGGACCTGCTTCGCGAGAAGCGCGGTCAAGAAGTCGCCGTCGACGAACTCGCCCTCGTCGTCGATGAAGAAGCAGCGGTCCGCGTCGCCGTCCCAGGCGATGCCCAGGTCGGCTCCCTCGGAGCGGACGCGGTCGATCACGAACTCGCGGTTCTCGGGGAGCAGCGGGTTGGGCTCGTGGTCCGGGAAGTTGCCGTCGGGCGTCCAGTAGGTCTCGATCGTCTCGATGGGCAGCCTGTCCAGGAGCGGACCTGCCATCGGCCCGGCCATCCCGTTGCCTCCGTCGAGAACAACCTTCAGGGGCTTCACGAGCTCGGGGTCGATGAAGGTCATCGCGTGGGCCTGGAAGTCGGGGTAGATGTCGACGCTGGAGATGGAACCGCCGCCCGGCGCGTCCGGAAGCCCCGCCTCGATCTTGCGGCGGATGTCCTGGATCCCGGCGTCGCCGGACAGCGCAAGCGCGCCTTCGCGCACGAGCTTCACGCCCGTATAGGCCTTCGGGTTGTGTGAGGCGGTCACCATGGCGCCGCCGTCGAGCTCGCGTGAGCCGACGAGGAAATAGAGCATCTCGGTGCCGACCATCCCCGCGTCGAGCACTTCGCACCCTTCGGCCATGAGGCCCTCCGCCAGGCGCCCCGCCATTTCGGGCGCTTGTAGGCGCATATCGCGGCCAAGGCCGACTCGCAGCTCAGATGTCGGCTTCTCGCGAAGATCGGAAAGGACGCGGGCGAACCCCCGGCCGACGAGGTAAGCGGTGTCGCCGTCCATGTCATCGCCATAAAGGCCCCGAACGTCGTAGGCCTTGAAGATCTCCGGCTTGACGGCGTTCAACCGAGTTCGCCCTTGAGCGCCTCGTAGGTCTGCTCGAGCGTCTGGGGCATCACGCGCGTATCCGCGAGGACAGGCATGAAGTTGGTATCGCCGCCCCAGCGCGGGACGACGTGCATGTGGATGTGATGCTCGACGCCAGCGCCGGCCACCCGCCCCTGGTTGAAGCCGACGTTGAATCCGTGCGGCTCGTACTTCGCCTGGAGGACCGAGATCGCCCGCTGGGAGAGCGCCATCATCTCGGCCGTCGTCTCGACTGGGATGTCCTGGATGCGCCCGACGTGTTCGAACGGAGCGATCATCAGGTGCCCGTTCGTGTACGGGTAGAGGTTCAAGATCACGAAGCAGCTCTCGCCGCGGTGGACGATCAGGTTCGCGACGTCGTCATCCTCCGCGGGCTTCGCGCAGAAGATGCACTCCTCCTCGAGGTCCTTGGAGGCGTCCTTCACGTACTTGAGGCGCCACGGCGCCCAGATGTAGTGCTTCGAGGCCAGACAGCCGAATCCTAAAGAGCGGCGTGTGAGACCATTTGGGACGTGAGATCTGCAGGGGTACTCGCTGGACTGGTGATAGCCATGGGCGTGGTGCTTCCGGCGTCTGCTGATGCGGCCACGCTGGACGTGCGCGAGACCTTCGGGCAGGAGGCGGTCACCTACATCGCCGCCGACGGGGAGGAGCAGGACGTCGGGATGACCCTGGTTCGCAGCGGCAATGACTGGCGGGTGTCCGTCCGAGATCTCGGGCCCACGACCCTCGGCGCCGGATGCGAGGCGACCGATCTAGGCGCCATCTGCACGACAAGCGAGCGCCCACGCGTCGACGTCGACCTGGGCGACGAGAACGACCGATTCGACGGCTCTGATCTCGTTGAGCCCGAGACCGGCAGGTACGCCGACCCGGTCGTCGTCGATGGCGGCAACGGGAACGACAAGATCACAAGCATCTCGGCCTATTCGTGTCCAGACGGCGAGGATGGTGACGACCGCATCCGCCTCGTCGACTATCAGGGCAGCATCGCCGGACACGGAAGTTGTTTCGTCATTGCCGGCCAGGGCAACGATCGCGTCGACGGCAGCAATCGGCCGGACTTCATCGAGGGTGGTCCAGGCCATGACGCCCTCGTTGGAGGGAGTGGAGGCGACGGCCTCGGGGGAGGGGCTGGCAGCGACCTCCTGCTAGGCGGTCAAGGCAGGGACGAGCTCACGCCAGGCCAGGGCGCGGACGGTGCCGCGGGGGGCCCGGACAACGACCAGCTGATCGTCGAGTACCCGCCGCCCTCTGAGCCGGACGGCAAGGACGTCCTGCTCGGCCAGGGCGGGACAGACTCGGCCCTCTATCTCTGCGGCGGCTGCAAGCTCTCTCTCGACGGCAAGCCCAATGACGGCGTGGATGGAGAGCGCGACATGCTCGACGTGGAGCGCGTCACGATCCAGAGCAAAGTCATCAACGACGAGATCCCGACGAACTACGGCCCCGGCAACGATGTGCTCGAAGGCGGCGACGGCGATGAGGTCCTGAAGACGAAGCGCGGCGAGGACAAACTCATCGGTGGAGGGGGAGAGGACGACCTCGATAGCGGCCTGGACGACGACTACGTTCGCGCGGCCGACGGCGAGGTGGACGAAGTCGATTGTGGCGAGGGAGAGGACGCCGCGAGCGTGGACTCATTCGACCACGTGAAGAACTGCGAGATCGTCGGCGAGGTGATCTTCGACCGCCGGCGTGCGCCTTAGAGCCAGCCGCGGCGCTTGAAGAACGCGAGCATCGCGACGAGGAGCACCACCATGGCTCCTACGACGGCCAAGAAGTCCTCGGAGTCGCCCTCGCCGGGTACGCCGACGTTCATGCCCCAGATCGATGCGACGAGCGTGAGGGGCAGGACGATGACGCTGATCGAGGTGAGCACGCGCAGGATCTCGTTGACGCGGTGGGAGATCACCGACTCGTTCGTGTCGTCGAGGGCCTCGACGACCTCCTTGTAGTTCTCGAGCATGTCCCAGATCCGCTCGTGCGCGTCGCCGATGTCGTCGAAGTAGATCTCGAGCTCTTCGCCCTCGGGCGGGGCCAGGAAGCGCTGCTTCGAGTTCTCGAGGTCGCGCAGCACGGCGCGCTGCGGGCGGATCACCTTGCGGAAGTTGATGATCTCCTGCTTGACGTTGGAGATGTCGCGGACGACCTCCTCGGCCGCTCCCTCGAAGATCTCGTCCTCGACCGCGTCGAGCTTGTTGCCGATTTTCCTCAGCATCGGGAAGCAGTAGTCGAAGCCGTCGTCGACGATCCGATAGAGCAGGAAGCCGGAACCCTTGGAGAAGAGCTGCTCGCGGAGCTCCTCCTTCTGGCGGCAGCGCTCGAAGAGGTACTCGACCGGCTGGAGCGGCGTGTTGGGGATCGTGACCACGAAGTCACGCCCGACGAAGAGGTCCAGCTCGCCGGCGTTCAGACGGCCGACCGCGCGGTCGAATACCGGGAAGTGGAGGACGATGAAGAGGTAGTCGGGGTACTCGTCGATCTTCGGGCGCTGGTTGCGCGACAGGACGTCCTCGAGGTCGAGCGGGTGGAAGTCGTAGTGCTCCTCGAGCCATCCCGCCTCGAGCTGCCCGGGGCGCTCGATGTTGACCCAGCGGAAACCGCCGTGGTCGATTACCTCGACGCGCGGAGTGCGTTCCTGCTGGTCAGTCGCCGCAGGGGCGATTGACGCCCGGGCGGGGCGACGCAGTCTCGGCTTCGGAAGGCTCGGCATCGGCCGGCTCGGGTGTCGCGTCGCAGGGCATGGTCCAACCAGATTACCCCGCTTGTGAGGCGTCCCCTCCACTGGTACGATCCCTTGCACATAACCGCTGCATCCAGAGGGGTGGAGGGACTGGCCCTATGAAACCCCGGCAACCAACGGAGATCTTCGGATCCGAGCGAGGTGCCAATTCCAGCAGGCGACAAGCCTGGGAGATGTGAACGGAAGTCCGGTCAGGACCTCTGTTTACGAAAGCAGAGGTCTTTTTCGTTAAACGACCGACCGGACTGGAGGACCAAGACATATGGCACCCACCTCACTCAGGTGCAAGGAGTGCAAGACCGACTACCCGCTCGAGGCGCGCTACGTCTGCGAGTCGTGCTTCGGGCCGCTCGAGGTCGCGTATGACTTCGGCGACGCCGATGCTTCCGAGCTGAAGCGGAAGATCCAGGCTGGTTCAGCTGGTATCTGGCGCTACGCCGACTTTCTGCCGTTCTCCGACCGTCCGCGCGATCCGCTCGAGCCCGGGCTGACCCCGCTGGTCAAGGCCGACAGGCTCGCCGAGCGCCTCGGTTTGGGCGAGCTGTGGGTGAAGAACGACGCGGCGAACCCCACTCACTCCTTCAAGGACCGAGTTGTTGCCGTAGCCGTGGCGAAGGCCCAGGAGCTGGGCTTCGACACGGTCGCGTGTGCGTCCACCGGCAACCTCGCCAACGCTGTGGCTGCCCATGCCGCGGCGGCGGGCCTCGACTCCTATGTCTTCGTGCCCGCAAATCTCGAGGAGCAAAAGCTTCTCGCCACCGGCGTCTACGGGACGAACCTGGTCGGCGTCCACGGCAACTACGACGACGTCAACCGGCTGTGCACCGAGCTGTGCGAGGAGCGTCCCTGGGCGTTCGTCAACGTGAACCTGCGCCCGTACTACGCGGAGGGCTCGAAGACGCTCGCGTACGAGACCGTCGAGCAGCTTGGTTGGACGCTCCCGGACCGCGTCGTCGCACCGATCGCGTCGGGGTCGCTCTTCACGAAGATCGGCCGCGGCTTCACCGAGTGGCTCGACCTTGGCCTAGTTTCGGGCGAGCTGCCAACGTTCAACGGCGCCCAGGCGAGCGGCTGCTCGCCGGTCGCCACCGCGTGGGCCGAGGGCTGGGACGTATGCAAGCCGCAGAAGCCGGACACGATCGCCAAGTCGCTGGCAATCGGCAATCCCGCCGATGGCCCCTACGCGCTCGAGCTGGCGAAGCAGACCGGCGGTGGAATTGATCAGGTGACCGACGACGAGATCCGCGCAGGCATCCGCCTACTCGCCGAGACGACGGGGATCTTCACTGAGACCGCCGGCGGCGTCACGGTCGCAACCCTGGCGAAACTCGCCGAGCGTGGCGACATCTCGCGGGACGAGCGCGTCGTGGCCTACATCACAGGCGAAGGCCTGAAGACTCTCGACGCCGTGCGCGAAGGGCACCACATGTACGAGATCGAGCCGCGGATCGAGTCGCTGGATGAGGCGCTGGCGGCTGCGGCGTCGGCCTAGCTCCTCCGGTAGATTTCCGCTCGATGGCCGTCACAGTCAAGATCCCGAGTCAGCTTCGCCCGGCCACGGGCGGTGAGGGCGAAGTCGAGGTTGAGGGCGGAACCGTCGGCGAAGCGCTCGACGCCGTGTTCGACCAGCATGACGGCCTGCGCGAGCGCATCACCGAGGACGGCACCCTTCGCCGCTTCGTCAACGTCTACGTCTCCGGCGAGGACATCCGCTTTCAGGAGGGGCTGGAGACCGAGCTCACCGACGGCGACGAAGTGACGATCCTTCCGGCCGTCGCCGGTGGGCGCTAACCCACCTCAAGCGGCGGACATTCCCGTCGCGATCCTCTGCGGAGGCAGAGGCACACGCTTACGCGAGCAGACCCACGCGATCCCGAAGGCCCTGGTCGAGATCGGCAGCAAGCCGATTCTCTGGCACGTGATCCACATCTACGCCGCCCAGGGGTTTCGCCGCTTTGTGCTCCTGACGGGGTACCTCGGCGAGATGATCGAGGAGTTCGTGACCGCCGAGGATTGGGGCGAGCCGATCGAGATCACGTGCCTCGACACGGGCCAGGACACTCCGACCGGTGGCCGCGTCGCACGCGCCGCCGACGTCCTCGGCGGGGGAACCTTTTGCCTGACGTATGCGGACGGCGTTGCGGACATAGATCTGGCAACGCTCCTGGAATTCCACGCGGCCAAGGGCGCCGCGGCGACGATGACGGTCGTTCGCCCGTACAGCCAGTGGGGGATCGCGGTGATCGACGACGAGGACCGCATCGGCGGCTTCGAGGAGAAGCCGCGGCTCGATTACTGGATCAACGGCGGCTTCTTCTGCTGCGAGCCGACGTTCCTCGACTGGGTGGCGGATGACGCGGTGCTCGAGCGCGAGCCGCTGGAGACTGCCGCGGGCGAGGGGCAGCTTGCCGCTTACCGGCACGACGGCTTCTGGGACTGCATGGACACCTACAAGGACGCCGTCGTCCTCAACGACCTGTGGAACGGCGGCCAGGCCCCATGGCAGATCTGGGACCGCGATCCGGCAGAAGCATGACCCCAGATAACCACCGACACACGCTGCTTTCGGGGCAAAGCCCCTCATGACATCCCTTGTAACCGGCGCTCGCGGATTCGTCGGCGGCTGGCTCGCCAAGGCGCTCGTGGAGCGCGGCGACACGGTCGTCTCGTTCGACAAGCGGCGCGTGACGGAGAAGCCGTCGGCCGTCGGCATGCTCGGCATCGAGGAGGATCTGGTCCAGGTCGAGGGCGATCTCTGCGACGCGGCCGAGCTCGAGCGCGTCCTCGCCGACAACGGAGTCGACACCGTCTTTCACCTCGCCGCGGAGACGATCGTCTCGACGGTCCAGGAGTCACCAGTGCAGGGCTTCGAGTCGAACGTGCGCGGGACGTGGACGCTCCTCCAGGCATGTCTGGACAAAGGCGTCGAGCGGGTCGTCTTCGCATCGTCGGACAAGGCATACGGCGCCCACGAGACGCTCCCCTACCGTGAGGACTTCCCGCTTCAGCCAACGGCTCCCTATGAGGCCTCGAAGGCCGCCGCGGATCTCATCGCCCGCTCGTACTGGCACTCGTATGGCCTGCCGATCGCGGTGACGCGGTTCGCGAACATCTACGGCGGCGGGGACCTCAACTTCTCGCGCTTGATCCCCGAGGCGGTGAGCGCTGCACTAGACGGCCGCGCACCCGTCCTTCGTTCGGACGGCTCGCCGGAGCGCGACTTCCTCTACGTCGAGGACGCCGCCTCGGCGTATCTGGCGATCGCCGGCGGGCTCGACCGCGACGACGTTCGGGGCGAGGCGTTCAACGCGGGCGGCGGGCGCTCATACCCGGTACTCGAGGTGATTGAGACGATCGCGCGTCTCGCCGGCACGGGAGTCGAACCCGACATCCGCGGCACCGGCAATCCAGACGGAGAGATCGACAAGCAGTACGTCGACCCGACGAAGCTGCGGGAGACGCTCGGCTGGGAGCCCGAGGTCGGGCTCGACGAGGGCCTGGAGCGCACGATCGAGTGGTACCGGGACCACCCGGAGAGCTGGGCTCCGGCGCCGGACGCCTAAGCGGCGAGCTCGCGCTCGCGCTCGGCGAGCTTGCCCTTGCCACTCACCGCGGCCAGGTCGCGGAGCGCCTCGTGCACGAGCTCGGGGCACTCGAGCGGTGTGGTGTGGCCGGAGGTGGGCGAGACGTAAAGTCCGACGGAGTGGGGGAGGCCCCGGTCGATCTTCTCGGCGTGGGCGACCGGAGTGAGGCGGTCGAGCTCGCCGGCTACCACGACTGCGGGGACGTCGAGCGCGTCGAGCTCTGCGAGAAGCTTCATTCGGGACATGGAGATTCCACAACCCGCGCGGGCGCGGTGTCGGCAATCGAGGGCCATGCGCAGTACGAGCTCTATGTCCTCGTCGTGCGCGTGGGGAGCGAGTGCGACGTACGCGGCGACTGCGCGCCCGATGGGAATTGGAACTGATCGGATTGAGCCGGGCGCGCCGAGGATCGCGTCCGCGATCTTTCCCTGTGCGGTGCCGAAGGGGCCGGGAAGAGGGCGGACCACGGTGCTCTCGGTGTTGAGATCCTCGAGCCCGGTGGAGATGAAGGCGGCTCCGCGAATTTGGTCTTTCACCGAGCCGCGGTGGGCCTGGCCCCAGGCGGCGAGGGTCATGGCGCCAAGGGAGTGACCGGCGACGATCGGCAGCTCGCCTTCTACCGCCGTGGCTTCGAGGACGAGTTGGAGGTCTTGAGCAAGAGCCTCGAACGAGTAGTCGTCGTCCCGTGCCTCCTCGGAGAGGCCGTGGCCCCTGTGGTCGTAAGTGACGATGCGGAACTCATCCGCGAGCCCTTCAACTTGGCGGTGCCATAGCTCAGACGTCTCGACCCAGCCGTGGACCAGGACGAGGGTGGGCAAGTTATCCGCGCCGTGGACTCGCACGTAGCGGTAGCCGCCGTCGGCACCGTGAACGCTGACGGGCCGCCCCGACTCGGATTGGGCGCGACGGACCTTGCTCGCGGCGCCGGCGCGCTTCGCGTTCCAGCGTGCGTTGAGCGCTGCCGCGCCGGCTAGGCCTGCGGCGACCAGCGCCTCGTTTCGAGTCGGTTTCCTCATTCCGGGTGAGTATTGCGTCTGCGCTCGACGACCCTCATGGCGAAAACGGCTCCGACCACCAGGAACGCCGGCATCACGAATGGGATCGCGGTTACCAATGCGTGGTGAGCGAGCAGGATGTTCACGCGGTCACCTCGGGCCCGATCTTGGTGCGTTCCGTGCTTGTCGCCGGGGCCTCCTGCTCCTGCTCTGACGGTTCCTCGACGACCACCGCAAGGCGATGGAGCGCCCAGGCGATCATCACGAGGAGGGCGATTGCGATGAACGCGACGACGAGGTAGGCGACGACCGTGAGCCAGCCGACGACGTCCTTCTGCTCGCGCTGAAGCACCTCGTGGTCGGCCTGGAACGAGCGTTCAAAGCTGGGCTCCGCGGGTACGCCCTCGACCGGGATTGCCGTGTCCTCGGGCATGTAGATCGGCATCGAGTTGAGGGTGTTGCCGTTCGAGTAGCGGACCATGGTCTTCCAGGAGCCGGTGACCGGAACCGGCTCGTCGGTCGTAAAGGTGCCCGGGGAGCCCGTCGATTCGAGCTCAGCGATCACGAGCCCGCCGCCTTGCCATGAGGTGACGTTGATGAACTCGGCGCCGTCTGCGGCGTCGGTAGGCGTCATACGCACCGTGGGGACGACCTCGCCCGGGCCAGCCTCGGCCAGGGTGACGCGGGCGCTGACGCCCTCGGCAGCCGGCTTGAGGGCGGCGAAGCCCACGAGGATGGCCACTATGGCCGCGCCGACAATGGCGCCGTTCCGTGTCGAGCGGAGTCGTGGCATCGAGTCCGAGGCCAGATGCGCACCAACCCAGGCGCCCAGAAGCGATCCGCCCACGGCGGCGAGGAAGCCCACGATGGCGCCCTCTGGGAGGAGGTCTGACGTCCAGGGAATAGGCATCCAGATGTTCGACCACGCCCATTCGGACGCAAGGCCGATCGTGCCGATCCCAACGCCCGTTACCAACCCAAGCGTGAGCGGGCGAGCGCGGGGGAGGGCGAGGAAGACGGCTTCAACCACGAGGCCTTCGACGATGAAGAGCGCGAAGTGCGGGGTCGTCTCGCCCAGGATGGGACCGACGATCACCGATACGACTCCTCGGAGCAGGAGGAAGAATCCGACGGCGCCGATTGCCGCGCCTCGTCCGAGCCACAGGCGCGTTGCTGTGAGCCCAACACCGGCGGCGATCATGATGAGCATCGGGCCAAAGATCATGCGGAACTGCGGAACGCCGAAGTCGAACTCGACGGGGAAGACCATGAGGCCGAGCAGGAGGCCGCCCGACAAGGCGACGCGGCGGAGCCAGAGGACCCACGGTTGCTCGCCGCGCTTGCGAACGACGTCGACGCGTCCGGCCTCGACCATCAGGATCGCGACCCCGATCAGGGTCATCGCGGCGCCGCCGATCAGCATCAGGTGCGTCGGGCCCCAGAGCGTCACGTCCTGGCCGAAGATCCGGTGCCAGACGTCGTCGAGGGGGAAGCCGATCAGGGCGAACATGCCGCACACCGCGATGACGACACCGCCGAGCGGCGCGTACCAGTCGCCGACGATGCGCACGGCGCTCTTCGAAGGCTTCTCAAGAGGCAGCACGCACGCGACGAAGCCGGCGGCAAAGATCCCGAAGAGGCCTCCGAGGATGAGGTAGTGCGAGGGGTTGGCGAGGGGACCCTCGTCGCGTCCGGTGTCGATGTGGATCGAGACGTCCCAGAGGAAGCCGAGGAAGGCGACAAGGAGCGCGCCGGTTGCGATCGCAGATGGGAGCGCCGTCCAGCCAGGCAGGCCGCTCACGCGCTCGGAGTAGTTCGCGAGGCGCCCGAGATAGGGGACCTTGCCCGAGCGGTGGCCAAGGCCGAAGTAGAGGAGGGCCGCTGTGAGCACCATCGCTCCGGCGGTCGCGATGATCACCTGGCCGATTGCGGCGCCGCCGGCGGGCGGGGCCTCTTCGGTCGCCTGAGCGAGGGCAAGCGCAGGGGCGGCCAACGAGGTCGCGCCGGCGAGCAGCAGGGCGGAGGTGAGCTTTCGCGTCATCGACGGGTTCCTTCCAGTGGGGTGGCTACGCATGAGCGTCTGGGCATGTAAACCCTGTGCCCTGACATTGTTACATCAAACCATGTCACGTTGGTACATGTATCACAGAGGGGTGATAGCTTCTTGAGCATGGAGCGGGATCTAAGGGTCGTTGAGGCGATTCCCACGGAAGGGACGGACGAAAACGCCCTCACGGTCGAGCAGCTCGCCGCCGAGAGTGGCATGAGCGTGAGAAACATCCGCGCGCACCAGGCGCGTGGCCTGCTGCCGCCTCCCGAGGTGCGCCACCGCGTGGGCTACTACGGCTCGGGCCACGTGACGCGGTTGCAGCTGATCTCGCAGCTTCAGGCCGACGGCTTCAACCTGAAGGGGATCGAGCGCCTACTCGAGGGGGCGAGTGGCGAGGCGTCGGAGTCGATCATGGACTTCCGTCGCGCCGTCACGGAGCCGTTCGAATCCGAGCGGCCTCAGATCTTCACCATGTCCGAGCTCCGGGACCGCTTCGGCGCAGATGGAACGCCGCTCCTGCTCCGCCGGGCGATAAAGCTCGGCCTCGTCTCGCCGGTTGGCCCTGCCTCGTTTGAGGTCTCAAGCCCGCGGCTGCTCGAGATCGCCGCCGAGATGATCGAGCGCGGTGTGCCGGCGGAGGCGCTCCTGGACGTCGTCGACGTCATGAAGCGCTCGAGTGAATACGTCGCTGACGCATTCGTGCGGTTGTTCGTCTCCTCGGTCTGGCAGCCTTTCGAGGAGAAAGGGCGCCCGGAAGAGGAGTGGCCGAACGTGGTCGACTCGATCGAACGGATGCGCCCGGTGGCGTCACAGGCGCTCGAGGCGATGTTCCAGATGACCATGACCAAGGCAGTCGAGGACGAGTTCGGCCGCGAGCTTCAGCGGATCGGAACCGAACCTGGGCGCCGGCGGAGGAAGCGGTAGCCGTGGCGAACTTGCGGCTGCCTATCGACATCGGGCCGATCACCGACGGCCTTCGCAACATCTCTGAGTCGTTGAGATCAGTGCGCGACTCGGTGGCGCTTCTTCCCGAGGTGGCGAAGTCACTCGAGGAGATCCGCGATGGCGTTCGCACAATGGGCGACGAGGTCCATCGGATGCGGGTGGGGGTTGACGGCCTCGGCGAAGAGGTGCAGGGGATGCGCGCAGCGGTCGAGCCGCTCGTGCCGCACATGGATGTCGTTGCCGCCCGGATCGAAGCTCTGGAGCCTCGCTTGGAAGACCTCAGCCTTGCCCTTCACCCGATGCGACGCCTCACGCGGCGCCGCGGCGCCAATGGCGATGCTGAAGCTGAGGACGCCGCCGCAGGAGAACTCGAAGCGGAGGCCGCCGTCGCCGACGAATTGGCTCAGATGGACTCGGGCGAGAACGTGTCGCAGTCCGACGGATCGCCGGAGGAGTAGCCGCGCTCAAACCACTCGCGTCGCTGCTCGGAGGAGCCGTGGGTGAACGAGTCGGGGTTGACTGACTGGCCGGCCTGCTCTTGCAGGCGGTCGTCGCCGATCGCCTCGGCGGTGGTGAACGCCTCGTCGAGGTCGCCTGACTCCAGGTCGCCCTCGGCGAAGACGGTCGCGGCCCAGACGCCGGCGTAGCAGTCGGCTTGGAGCTCGGTGCGAACTGAGAGCTCGTTCGCACTATCGGGGTCGTCTTGTTCGAGATTCGCGACGCGGTCGTTCGTGCCGAGGAGGTTCTGGACGTGGTGTCCCATCTCGTGGGCGATCACATAGGCCCAGGCGAAGTCGCCGCCTCCGCCGAGCTGGCGCTCCATGTCCTCGTAGAAAGTCTGATCGAGATAAACCTTCGAATCTGCGGGGCAGTAGAAGGGACCGACCGCTGAAGTGGCGCTGCCGCAACCGTCCGTGGAGACGTCGACGTCGTAGAGGACGAGCGTCGCCGGCTCGTAATCCTCACCGCCTTCCTCGAAGGACTTCTCCCAGGTCTTCTGCGTGTCGCCGAACACGTACTCGGAGAACTCGGTGAGCTCGCGCTGCGGATCCTGATCGGGCGGCAGCGGTTGAGGGTTGTCCGCGCCGGGCGGAGCAGCGCCTGGGCCAAGGATCTGACCCACATCGAAGCCCGCCACCGAGCCGCCGCCGAAGATCTGGATGCCCACGATAACGAGCGCGATGATCACGCCTGTCGTTCCGCCGATGCCTCCGATCGCGCCACCGGGGAGCGAGATCCCGCCGAGGCCGCCACGACCACCGCTACTCGGCGAATCCGAGTCTCCGCGCAGGTCGACGACGTCGCCGCCGGACTTCTTCCTGGGCTTCCATTTCACGGCGCTGAGCCTATTCCGACGCTTCTTCGCGGCGGTCTTCTGACGCTTTCAGCCGTTCCTCCAAGGCGTCCTGGCGATCCTTTGCTCGCTCTTCCTGGAGGTCGATCCGGTCTTCGCGGGCTTGGATCTTGGCGCTGGAGGTGCTGCCGAATTTCGCCGTGGTGATGAGGATCGCGACGGCGACGATTGCTAGCGCCACGACGATCGACCCGATGATCTGGGGCCAGTGCGTGCGCTCGTCGTTCATCCGCTCGTGGCTCATGGCCCCTCGATCAAAAAGTCGCCGGCTGAGGTTGCCCAGGTGATCATGAAGAGGAGAAAGACCGCGATGCCCAGCGGCGGAAGCAGGCGGCCGATCTTGAGGCTGTCGGACCGGACGATGCAGGTCTTCACAACGAGTGTCCCCAGCACGATCGCGCCGGCGACGGCGTGTATGCCGCCGTCGTCCTCAAAGCCGTAGACGGACAGGCACATGACGCCCGTGATGACGGCGAGGGCGAAGCTCGTGTCGCCGATCGCCCGGTGCCCCCGCAGAGCAGCTGGATTCGCAAGGAACGGGAGGCGGAGCTTTCCGTAGCCGACGGCGGCAAGCGCCAGCTGGTAGATCGCGAGCGCCGCGATCACCGACGCGAGGATGACCTTCACTTCGGCGACGTTGCCGTTGGTCAGATCTAGGACGAACTCCTCCACTCAGACCGCGTTACCCGGCTCGCGCTCTGTTAGGCGTCGGAGACGCGGAAGCGCAGGCCGGCGGCGTCGAAGCGCTCCGCCGACGCGATTCCCAGGGCAACCGAGGGCGTCAGGCAGCCGGCGCGATCTGCTGCGAGCGAGTCGTCCGCGAGAACGAGGCCGGCCTCGCCCATCATGCGCGAGGTTGCGAGGTAGCCGGGGTGGCCCTCCGCGTCGATGCGGACGTGGACGGTCTCGCCGCTTATCGTCGCGGCGTTTACGTCCATTCGCCAGCGCCACTGCTCGAGCCGGTCGGGGCGGGGGCCGAAGCCGGAATCGGGGAGGACGCGGGTGAGGACGGATGAGGTGCGCTGTCTGATCGAAGTGCGGGCGCCGGCCGCGGCCTTGGTTGCGGCCTGGATACCCGAGAGGGTGCCGGCTGCGGCGTAGCGGAAGGGAAGCGTGGCTGCACTGCCATCCATTGCCATGCCCTCGCGGTATGCGAAGACCGGCCGGTCCGAGAGCGCCGCGGAGCGATGTATTACGGCTGGGTTGATGTAGGCGACCGGCACCATGGGCGCCAGCACCGCGCCGTCCACACTCCGCTGCGGCGCAAGCTTGATCGGGCTCATGCGCCGGATCTCCTCGCAGCGCGCCTCGTCGAAGACCATGGCGGCAGGATCCAGAATGCGCTCCGCATCGTGCTCGCCGACCGCCTGGGCGAGGCTCTGCATCGTGCCGCCGGAGACCATGTCGGTGAGGCGGGGTATTCCCGGGGGCAACTGGAGGGTCCGCACGGCGACCTCGACGGATGCAAGCTCTTCCGAGTGACGCTCACGTGCTGTCTCCGCGGCGAGGGCGACGCCCATGTCGGGCGGCAGGGACTCGAAGCCGCAGACCTGGACGACCTTGACGCCGGCCCTCTCGGCTTCGGCGTGGACGTCGCGCGTGGTTCTGGAGACGAACGGCATCTCGCCCGAAAGGTCGACGTAGTGGGCGCCGTCGGCGACGCAGGCGTCGATCACCGGGCGGCCGTATGAGGTGTATGGGCCGACGAGGTTGAGGACGACCCTGGTGCGCTCGGCCATCGCCTTGAGCGAGTCGGGGTCGGTGACGTCCGCCGCGATCGTCGTCGCACCTTCGACGCCGACGTCGGCGAGTGTCGATGAGAGCTTCTCGGGGCTGCGCGCCGCGGCGGCCCATGTGGCGCTCACTTCCGGGGCTCGCTGCGCGAGGTACTTGGCGATCTGGCGGCCCGTGACGCTAGTGGCGCCGAAGAGGGTCACGTCGATGTCTCGGCCGGGCATCGGCCCATCCTAGGCGGGGCAGTCGCTTGCAGGGCGCGTAACCGCGGTCAATCCGGCGAGGAGCGGGGGCGGGCGCACCGTAAGTGACCCCTTCGGGGGTAACTGATGGAAGGAGTCGGTCGGTGTCGCCAATTCAGAGATGGGACGGGCGCAAGCGCCAGGTTGTGATCGCTTGCGCTGCGATCGTGGCGGGTCTCGCGCACTCGACTTCCGCACGCGCCAGCGCGCCCCACATCGTCGCGCCTGGGGAGACGTTGTGGTCGATCTCGGCGGCGAACAACCTGACGACCCGGACCGTGGCCGTCTTCAACGGGATGTCAGAGGACACGCCGGTGGTCGTGGGACAGACGATCCAGGTGCCGACCGTCGATGAGGGAGCCGTGGCGCTTGTGAACGCCGGCATCGTGCCCGGATCGCCCGCTACCACGGAGACCGTCGCCACGGATACCACTGCGGTGGCTCCGGCGGCCCCTGCCGCTTCGGCGGGCTCGCACACGGTCGTGTACGGCGAGACCCTGTCCTCGATCGCAGCTGCGAACAGCGTCACCGTTGCTGACCTTGCGGCCGTGAACGGCCTCGATCCCGCTGGCATCCTGGTCGAGGGGATAAGCCTTGCGATCCCAGCGCCTTCGGCGGTGCCTGCGGGGATGGGCACGATTCCGTCTCCTTCGGGCGATCTGGCCCTGGAGCCGGCGGCGGCCGAGTCCTGGAACGCGATGCGAAGCGACTCGCTCTCGAACTACGGAGTCGACCTGTATCCGGGCGGTCCCGCATCGGCTTACCGAACCACAGCGCAGCAGCAGGAGCTCTACGACCTGTACCTATCGGGTCAGGGCGCGCCGGCGAACCCGCCCGGCACGAGCTCTCACGAGACCGGCACCGCGGTGGACGTCGCAGAGCCGGTCATGCGCGACGTGATTGACCAGATCGGCTACGCCTACGGATGGGTGGGGACGATCCCGTCCGAGTGGTGGCACGTGCAGCACAACCCGTAACGCGCCCGGCAGGATTCGAACCTGCGACTTCCACCTCCGGAGGGTGGCGCTCTATCCACTGAGCTACGGGCGCCGATTGGTCTCAGCTTACGCCCGCGTGTGTACTCCCGCTACCGCTGGGCGAAAGCCGGAGTACACATGCGGGTGTCGCCGTTACTCTCGCCTCCATGGACCTCGACGTTGTCTTTCTTGGCACCGGTGGCTCCGTGCCGACGGCTCGGAGGGCTACGGCGTGCCTGCTCGTCCGTGCGGGCGGTGATCGCATCCTCATCGACTGCGGTGAGGGGGCTCAGCGCCAGATGCAGCGTTCGACGGGGCTCGTCCAGGTCGACGACCTCTACATCACGCACTACCACGCCGACCACTACCTAGGCGTCCCTGGCCTGCTCAAGACCTATGAGCTGAACGGGCGGGAGACTCCGCTTCGCATCTTCGGCCCGCCCGGCCTCGACGAGCTCTTCGTCGCGCTGCGGCGGATCATGGGAAACGTTTCGTATCCGCTCGAGCTGATCGAGCTGAGCGGGTCCGCGCCCGTCCGCTACGACACGTACGAGATGCGGCCGTTCGAGGTCGAGCATCGCGTTCGTGCCTTCGGCTATGCCCTGGTCGAGGACGAGCGACCCGGCCGCTTCGATCCCGCGGAAGCCGAGCGCCTGGGCGTCAGCCCCGGCCCTGACTTCGCCCGCCTTCAGGCCGGCGAAAGCGTGAATGGCGTCGAGCCGGCGCAGGTGATGGGGGAGACTCGCACCGGCCGCAAGGTCGTCGTCACCGGCGACACCGAGCCGTGCGAGCTCGCGCTCGTCGCCGCCCACGCGGCCGAGCTCCTCGTCCACGAGGCGAGCTTTGCCGACGACGAAGCCCAGCGCGCGCACGAGACGAAGCACTCAACGGCCCGCCAGGCCGCGAAGCTCGCCGCAGAGGCACACGTGCGCATGCTCGCGCTCGTCCACATCTCGTCGCGCTACCACGTCGGCGCGGTGCTTGACGAGGCGCGCGAGGAATTCCCGGGCGCCATCGCGCCCCGCGACTTCGACGTGATCGAGATCCCATTCCCCGAGCGTGGCGAGCCCCGCCTGATCGAGCGCGGCGCGAAAGCTGGCTCAAGCGGCGGCGGGGAGTCGGGCAGTCCCCTGTAGGGCCCAGAAGCCACGCCTTGTCGAGCGGGGAGCGAAGCAAGACCACAAGCGGCGGGGTTCGGAATAGCTCCTGACGGGGGCTCCGAACGGGCATGGATGCCCGGCCGGTTCGGTGAAGCATGGATGCTGGACCCCGGCAGGGGCTGTCCGGACCCCGCCGCCGGGCTACCTCAGCACCCGGCGCGCGCCACGGATCCTGGTGGTAGCCTGCGCGCAGATTAGGGGGAACGGCGTTACGCCAGCCGCCTGCTCGCGCTCGCGCCGCCCTCGCTTCCAGCGGAGGAAAAGATGAAGCGGCCCGTGCTCAACTACCCGAACGTTGCCTCGACCCTTGCTCTCGTAGTTGCCCTTGGTGGCACCAGCGCGTATGCGGCGGGACAGATCGGCGCCGGCGATCTCGCCGACGATGCGGTCCGGTCGAAGCACATAAAGGACAGCGAGGTCAAGGCGCAGGACATCGCAGAAGCCGCGGTGGGCGAGGAGGAGATCGGCGTCGGCGCGGTTCACACCAATGAGATCGCCACCGGCGCGGTCGGTTCGAACGCGATTGCGACCGGCGCGGTGGGATCCGCCGAGATCGGGATCAACGCGGTGGGCTCGTCGGAGATCGCCTCAGGCGCGGTTGGCACGAGCGAGATCGCCGCTGACGCCGTTGGCGCGTCGGAGATCGCTTCCAGCGCAGTGGGTTCATCTGAGGTAGGTGCCGACGCGGTCGGCAGCTCGGAGATCATTACCAACGGGGTCGGCTCGTCGGAGATCGCCTTCAACACCGTCGGCTCGGCGGAGATCCAAAACGACGCGGTCCTCTCCGGCGAGCTCGGCTCGATCACCTTGATCTCGGGCGCCGAGGCGACGCTCTCGCCGCTGGAGCGGATCCATCGCACGGCGACATGCCCAGACGGTGCGGCGCTCCTCTCCGGTGGATTCGATGCTTCGGGCAGCAACATCCATATCGAGGAGAGCAGTCCGAGCGGTGAGGCGCTTAATCCCGTCACTTGGGATGTGGTGGGGAACAACTCGTCGTCGGACAACAGCGGCACGTTAAGGGCATACGCCCTCTGTCTCAACCCGTAGCCGAAGCCGCCGGCGGCGCCAACCAAACACCGATATCAGCCGAGCGGAGCGGCCAGGTCTGCGATCGCCTGCGCGACTTCCCCGGCGTGGTCCTCCTGAAGGAAGTGCTTGGCGGGGAGGAGGATCGCGTCGTCCAGGCCAAGGATCTCCTTAGCCGCCTCGAGGCGATCGAGGCCAAGCGCCGGGTCCTTCTCGCCCCACACCGCGCGGATGGGGTACGGGCGATCGGCGAGCCCCTCGCGGAAGAACCGCTCCTTCTCCTCGCCGAGCTCGAAGCCGCGCATGATCTCGAGGAAGGCACGACCGCGGTCATGGAGGCGCAGGAGCGCGATGTGCGCGTAGACCTGGGAGCGAGGGACGTGCGTGCGATCGACGATCCCCTGCGAATAGAAGATCTCGGAGAAGAGGAAGCGGGGGCTGAGGCGTAGCCACATCTCGCCGATTCCGGGAACCGCGAACGGAGCCATCGGCCACGGGCGCCTGAAGTTCGCGACGTCGAGCACCGTGTTCAAGACAGTCACTGACAGAACCCGATCCGGATTGTGGATCGCCCACTCCAGGCCGATCGGGCCGCCGATGTCGTGGACGACCAGGTGAACGCGGTCGAGTCCAAGCGCATCAATCGCTTCGCCCGTCCAGGACGCCAGCCCCGACCACGAGTAGTTGAATGGCGCCGGCCGGTCCGAGAGCCCAAGGCCAGGGAAGTCGAACGCCGTACCGCGTAGCCCCTGGTCCGCCAGCACCGGAAGCACCCTTCGATAGAGGAACGAAGAAGTCGGCACGCCGTGGAGCAACACCACGTCAGCGCCCTCGCCCTGCTGGCGTGCAAACGCCCGCACGCCACCTGCCTCGAACCGCATCCCCGCAGCCGAATGACGCGCGATCGCATCATTCACGTCCTGATCGATCTCACGCAGCCGGCTGGGAGGCCGGACGTTCCGGCGAGGCATGTGCATCTTTCGCACGGGAGGCACGAGTCGGATCATGGCACCCGCAACTTGCGGATTCGCCATTGCCACGCGCCGGGACCGTTGCTAGTCTCGACAGGTCGGTTCCTTTAACCAGGCCCTGTGAGGCCAAGAAGGGGCGCGTGAACGAAAAAGTCGTACTCGACCGTGATGACCTGCGCCGAACCCTGATCCGGATTGCGCACGAGATCGTCGAAAAGAACGCTTCCGAGGCGCTCGCGATCGTTGGCATTCACACCCGCGGAGCGATCGTCGCCCGCCGCCTCCACACCCTCGTCGGCGAGCTCACGGGCGAGACCGTCCCCTTGGGAGACATCGACATTTCCTTCTACCGCGACGACATCGAAGACCGTGGCCCCTCCGGCTCGCCCGTCGTCCACGCCTCGCACCTCGACTTCGAAATGAACGGGCGCACCGTCGTCCTGGTCGACGACGTCCTCTTCACCGGGCGCACGGTCCGCGCCGCCATCGACGCCCTCTTCGACTACGGCCGGCCCGAGCGCATCCAGCTCGCAGTCCTGGCCGACCGCGGGCACCGCGAGCTTCCCTTCCGCGCCGACTACGTCGGCAAGAACCTGCCGACCTCACGCGACGAGCGCGTCTTCGTGAGGCTCGAAGAGCACGACGAGGTGGATGAGGTGGCGATCGGCTCTGGAGAGCCGGTCGGCGCTGCAACGGAAAGCGAGGACGCATGAGGCACCTGCTCTCGATCGACGATCTCAACCGCTCTGACGTGGAGCGCCTGATGGAGCGCGCCGATTCCTTCGCCGAGGTTGCCACGCGCGACATCAAGAAGGTTCCAACTCTCCGGGGGCGCACCGTCGTCTCGCTCTTCTACGAGTCCTCCACGCGCACAAGCGCCTCCTTCGAGCTTGCCGCAAAGCGCCTCTCCGCCGACCTCGTCTCGATCAAGGCCGCCGGCTCCTCCGTCGACAAGGGCGAGTCGCTCAAGGACACGATCGCGACGCTCTCCTCCTTCGAGCCCGAAGCGATCGTCATCCGCTCGCCTCACGCCGGCGCGGCAAAGCTCGTCACCAACTGGACCGACGCCGCCGTCATCAACGCGGGCGACGGCAAGCACGAGCACCCGAGCCAGGCGCTTCTGGACGTCTACACGTTGCGCAGCCGCCTCGACTCACTCGACGGCAAGAAGATCTGGATCGTCGGCGACGTCCTCCATAGCCGCGTCGCCCGCTCCTCCGCAATGGCCTTTCGCCTCATGGGCGCGGAGGTCACGCTCTGCGGGCCGCCAACGTTGATTCCGCGCGACGCCGCCGCGGCGCTCGGCTGCGAGGTCACCTACGACATCGAGGGCCTCGCCGAGGCAGACGTGGTCTACGCCCTGCGCATGCAGAAGGAGCGCATGTCGGAGAGCTTCGTCCCCTCGCTGCGCGAGTACGCCATCCAGTACCAGGTCAACGGCCGCCGCCTGGGGCCGCGCCAGCTTCTGATGCACCCCGGCCCTGTCAATCGCGGCGTCGAGCTCTCCGGAGAGGCGCTGGACGGCCCCAACTCCCTGGTGAACGAGCAGGTCAAGAACGGCCTGTTCGTTCGGATGGCGATCCTCTTCGAGCTTCTCGCGGGCGGCGACCGCACGAAGGCCGGGCGTCTCGACCCGGACGCCGAGCTCCCAGCGCCCACTCCGATCGGTGAGCCGGCATGAGCCGCGCCGTTTCGAGCCTGGACTGGCGCGGGGCAAACGGTCCCGCGGAGACGGTCATCCTGCGGAACGTCCGCGCCCTCGACCCGCGCGCCGAGATCGACACCGCCCACGACCTGGTCATCCGCGACGGCAAGATCGCCGAGCTCGCAGCGGCCGGCAAAGCGGACGTCGAAGGAGCCGAGGTGGTGGACGCTGACGGTCTCCTCGCCGTTCCCGCCTTCTTCGACCCGCACGTCCACCTGCGGACGCCCGGGCGCGAGGACAAGGAGGACATCGAGACGGGAAGCCGCGCCGCGGCAGCCGGCGGCTACTGCGGGATCATCGGCATGGCCAACACCGAGCCCCCGGTCGATACCCCCGCAGCGATCGAGTCGCTTCGCGAGCGCGCGCAAACCGATGCCACCGTTCCCGTCGGATTCGTCGCCACCGTCACGCGCGGCATGCGCGGCGAGGAGCTCACCGACATGGCGGAGCTTCGCGACGCCGGCGCAGTCGGCTTCTCCGACGACGGCCTGCCGATTCGAAGCGCCCGGGTCATGCGGCGCGCCCTCCAGTACCAGGCGCTAGCCGGCCTCCAGATCGCGCTTCACGAGGAGGACCCCGAGCTCTCCGGCAAGGGCGTCATGCACGAGGGCGAGGTCGCGGCGCTCCTTGGCATGGCCGGCGTCCCGTCCGTCTCCGAGTCGACGATGATCGCCCGCGACTGCGCCCTCGCCGCTTACGAGAACGCCCGCATCCACGTCCAGCACCTCTCGGCGCGCGAGTCGGTCGAAGTGGTCGAGGCCGCCAGGGCACAGGGCGTGCAGATCACCTGCGAGGCCACGCCGCATCACCTGACGCTCACGGACGACGCCGTCCGCTCCCTCGACTCCCGCTTCAAGATGAATCCGCCGCTTCGCTCGGAGGACGACCGCCAGGCGCTGATCGAGGCGGTCCGCTCCGGCCTGATCGACACGATCGCAACCGATCACGCGCCCCACACGCTCGAGGACAAGGAGGTCCCGTTCGAGGAAGCCTCGATGGGTGTGACCGGCCTCGAGACGGCCTTCGCCGTCCTTCACACAGAACTCGTCGTGCCCGGAATCCTCGACCTCGCCACGGTCGTCGAGCGACTCTCGGCCGGCGCCACCGCCTTCGGCTTCGACGCACCGAGCCTGACCCCCGACTCAGAGGCCAACGTTGCCCTGATCGACCTCGACGCCGAGTGGGAGGCGGGCGCCGACGGTTGGGAGAGCCGCTCGGAGAACTCGTGCTTCGCCGGCCGCAAGCTCCGGGGTCGCTCGCAGATGACGATCGTCGCCGGCCAGGTCGCTTTCCGCCAGCGCTCCTTTGCCATGGGAGTGGCATGAGCGGCTACATCCTCCTGGAGGACGGCACCCTTTTCGAGGGCGAGATGTGCGGCGCCGAGGGCCGGATCGCCGTCGGCGAGGTTGTCTTCAACACCTCGATGACCGGCTACCAGGAGTCCGTGACCGACCCCTCGTACGCGGGGCAGCTCATCACCTTCACCTATCCGATGATCGGCAACTACGGCGTCGCCGAGCAGGCCATGGAATCGGACCGCATCCACGCTCGGGCGGCGATCATGCGCGACGCCCGGAACTCCGAAGACTCCGCCACCGCCGAGCGCGGCTGGCTCGACTGGCTCCGTGACTGCGGCATCCCTGCCATCACCGGTGTCGACACGCGCTCTCTCGTCCGCCACATCCGCGACGCGGGCGCGATGCGAGGGGGAGTCTTCGGTGCCGACACGACACAGGACGATGCGCGCGAGCTCATCGCCGCCGAGCCCTCGATGGCCGGCGCCGACTTCGCCTCCACGGTCTCGCCCGAAGCGCCAGTCGAGATCGACGGCGACGGGCCGCACGTGGTGGCGCTCGACACCGGCATCAAGCTCTCGATCGTCCGCCAGTTCCGCGAACGCGGCGCCAAGGTGACGCTACTTCCCTGCACCACTGGCGCCGAAGAGGTCATGGCGCGCGATCCCGACCTCGTCTTCCTCGCCAACGGCCCCGGCGACCCCGCCGCCCTCGACCGTGTCGTCGGCACCGTACGAGAGGTCGTCGGAAAGAAGCCGGTCGTCGGCATCTGCCTCGGCCACCAACTCCTCTGCCGCGCCGTCGGCCTCGACACCTTCAAGCTCCCGTTCGGTCACCGCGGGGCGAATCACCCGGTCAAGGAGCTCGCCACCGGCCGGATCGAGATCACCTCGCAGAACCACGGCTTCGCGGTCGGCCTTCCCGACGGCGGCCAGACGATCGACACCGACGAGCCCGTGCGGTGGGAGACCGATTTCGGCGCGGCCGAGCTCTCGCACCTCAACCTCTACGACCGCACGGTCGAGGGGCTGGTCTTGAAAGACGTACCGGCGCGCACCGTGCAGTACCACCCCGAGGCGGGACCGGGGCCCCACGATGCGCGCCACCTCTTCGACGAGTTCCTGGAGATGGCGGCCTAGATGCCTAAGCGCACCGACATCAACAAGATCCTCCTGATCGGCTCCGGGCCGATCGTGATCGGCCAGGCGGCGGAGTTCGATTACTCGGGCGTCCAGGCCTGCAAGGTGCTCCAGGAGGAGGGCTACGAGGTCGTCCTCGTCAACTCGAACCCGGCGACGATCATGACCGACCCCGAGTTCGCCGACCGCACCTACGTCGAGCCGCTCATTCCCGAGTCCGTCGCTCGCATCATCGAGCGCGAACTCCCCGACGCGCTTCTGCCCACACTCGGCGGCCAGACCGCGCTCAACCTCGCGAAGTCCCTCTACGACGACGGCACGCTCGAGCGCTACGGCGTCGAGCTGATCGGCGCCGACTACGACGCGATCCACCGCGCCGAGGACCGCCAAGCCTTCCGCGACACGATGGAAGGTGCCGGCCTCCGCGTTCCCTGGTCGACGATCGTCTCGAACGTCGCCGACGTCGAGGCGGGGCTCGCCAGCGGCTCGATCAAGCTGCCCGCGATCGTCCGGCCCGCCTTCACGCTCGGCGGCCAGGGCGGGGGAGTGGGCTCGACCGACACGGAGCTTCTTGGCGTCGTCTCGGAAGGGCTCGCCGCAAGCCCCATCAACCAGGTCCTCGTCGAGGAATCGGTCCTGGGCTGGGGCGAATTCGAGCTCGAGGTGATGCGCGACCACAATGACAACGTCGTGATCATCTGCTCGATCGAGAACGTCGATCCGATGGGGGTCCATACGGGCGACTCGGTCACGGTGGCGCCGGCGCAGACACTGACCGACCCCCTCTACCAGGAGCTCCGGAACCAGGCGATTGCCGTGATCCGCGCCGTCGGCGTCGAGACGGGCGGCTCCAACGTTCAGTTCGCGGTCAACCCGGAGACCGAGGAGATCGTCGTCATCGAGATGAACCCGCGCGTCTCCCGCTCGTCGGCGCTCGCCTCGAAGGCGACCGGCTTCCCGATCGCGAAGATCGCCGCGAAGCTCGCGGTCGGATACGCGCTGGAAGAGATCCCGAACGACATCACCCGCGCCACTCCCGCCTCCTTCGAGCCGACGATCGACTACGTAGTGACCAAGATCCCGCGTTTCGCATTCGAGAAGTTCCCGGGCTCCAACTCCGAGCTCACAACGCACATGAAGTCGGTGGGCGAGGCGATGGCGATCGGACGCACCTTCCGCGAGTCATTCGCGAAGGCGATGCGCTCCCGTGAGCTGGACGAGCCGGCCGACATCCCCGAGGACACCGAGGACCTCCTGGAGCGGCTGGAAACGCCCAGCGCCGACCGCTTCGACCTCATCGCCGAAGCGTTCCAGCGGGAGGTAAGCGTTGAGGAGGTAAACGCACGCACCCACGTCGACATGTGGTTCCTGCGCGAGCTCGACGCGCTGGCACGCGAAGGCGACGGCACCGAAGGCCTTCAGCGGACGTTCAAGGCGGTGGACACGTGTGCCGCCGAGTTCGAGGCGCGCACTCCGTACTTCTACTCCTCGCACGAGCGCTCGCCCGAGGCCCTGGGCGGCGAGGTCCGCCGCGGCACCAACCCCTCGGTCGTGATCCTCGGCTCGGGACCCAACCGGATCGGCCAGGGCATCGAGTTCGACTACTGCTGCGTCCACGCCGCCATGACCGTGCGCGAGTCGGGTCGCGACGCGGTGATGATCAACTGCAACCCCGAGACGGTCTCCACCGACTACGACACCTCGGACCGCCTCTACTTCGAGCCCCTCACCGTCGAAGACGTGCTCGCGGTGATCGAGGTCGAGCAGCCGGAAGGCGTGATCGTCCAGTTCGGTGGCCAGACCCCACTGCGCCTCGCGCGCGCCCTCGAGGACGCTGGCGTGACGCTGCTCGGTACTCCCGTCGACGCGATCGACCTCGCAGAGGACCGTGGGCGCTTCGGCGCGCTCCTGCGCCGCCTGGAGATCCGCCACCCCAACTACGGCACCGCCTTCTCGGCCGAGGAGGCGCAGGTGGTCGCAGAAGACGTCGGCTTTCCGCTCCTGGTGCGCCCCTCGTACGTGCTCGGCGGCAGGGCGATGGAGATCTGTTACTCGACCGAGGGCCTGAACGCATACCTCGAGGAGAACGTCAAGGCCGACCCGAAGCACCCGCTGCTTCTCGACCGCTTCCTCGAGGACGCGATCGAGGTGGATGTCGACGCGCTTTGCGACGGCGCCGAGGTCTCGGTCGCCGGGATCATGCAGCACGTCGAAGAGGCCGGCGTCCACTCGGGCGACTCGGCCTGCGTCCTGCCGCCGATGAGCCTCGGCGAGGAGATGCTCGACCAGATCCGCGAGACCACGGCGCGCATCGCGCTGGAACTCGGCGTGATCGGCCTGATCAACATCCAGTACGCGGTCGCGCGCGGCGAGCTTTACGTAATCGAGGCGAACCCCCGCGCGTCGCGGACCATCCCGTTCGTTTCCAAGGCGATTGGCGCGCCGCTGGCGAAGGCCGCCTGCCGCCTGATGCTGGGCGAGAAGCTGGCCGACCAGGACATCCCTGAGCTGCCGACCGGGCACGTCTCGGTCAAGGAGGCGGTGCTCCCGTTTGCACGCTTCGCCGGCGCCGATGCCGTCCTGGGTCCCGAGATGAAATCGACCGGCGAGGTGATGGGCGTCGCCCGCGACTTCCCGACGGCCTTCGCCAAGGCGCAGGCCGCAGCGGGTGTCGCCCTGCCGCTCGAGGGGTCGGTGTTCATCACCGTGACGGACAACGACAAGGCAGCGGCAACGCAGATCGCGTCGCGCTTCCACGATCTGGGCTTCGAGATCATCGCCACTCGCGGCACGGCGCAGGCAATCTCCCGCATGGGAATCCCGGTCCGCGCCATCAACAAGATCGCCGAAGGCTCGCCTCACGTCGTCGACTTCATTCGCGACGAGAACGTCGACCTCGTGATCAACACGCCGACCGGATCGGGCGCTCGCTCCGACGGCTACGAGATCCGCAACGCGGCGGTGCGCGGCGGCATTCCGTGCATAACCACGATGACCGGCGCCTCGGCAGTCGCCAGGGCGATCCACGCGGTCCGGACGCGCGGCGCCGAGCCGCAGAGCCTTCAGGAGCTCCACGGCGTCGAGGCACGCGGCTCCGGCGTCTCGTGAGCCAGGGTCAATGACCTCGCGGGTTCTCGCCCCCTTCGGTGCCCGCACGGCAAACGTCGTGGCCCGGCGCGAGACGGGCGGCTACGTCGTCTTCACCGCGCTCGATGCCGACGGCCCGGATCCGGCTCCGGGGCAGTTCTACATGTTGCGCTCCGACGGCTGGGGCTCGCATGGCGGGCGCCCGTTCCTGCCGCGCGCCTTCTCGGTCGCCGCGGCCGAGCGCACCGCTGACGGCGTCCGCCTGGAGTTCCTGGTCGAGGCCGTGGGCCCCGGCACCTCGCTTCTGGCATCCCTCGAGGCCCGGGCTGAGCTGACAATCACGGGGCCGCTGGGCCGTCCCTTCTCCGAGCCGAGCGAAGTCAACCCCGCTGCCCCCGGCGCGATCATGGTCGGCGGCGGCATCGGCGTAGCGCCGATCGCGATCCTGCGCCGGCACCTCACGGAGCAGGGAATCCCCGGGCGCACGCTCCTGGGCTTCCGCGACGAGGCGCACTCTGGCGGCCTGGAGCTCTTCGGAGCCTGCCAGGAGGTGGGCCTCGCCTTCGAGGACGGGCACCGCGGCCACCAGGGCTACGTCACGGACCTGCTGCAGGTCGCGCTCAAGGGCGACGACGCGGCCTCCGCGGCGGTCTACGCATGTGGACCCCCCGCGATGCTCGAGGCGGTTCGCGCGATCTGCGCCGAACGGGGCGCGCAGGCCGAACTCGCGATGGAAGCCCCGATGGCGTGCGGCTACGGCGCCTGTTTCGGCTGCGCGGTCCCTCTGGCCGACGGCGGGTACATGCGCCTGTGCGTCGACGGGCCGGTGGTCAGGGCCGACGAGATCGAAACGGCGCTCGTTGCGGGATCGGGGCATCGATGAGCTACGAAATCGGCTCGCTTTCGCTCGATCATCCGGTGCTGAACGGCTCCGGGACCTTTGACGCGATCGCCGCTCGCCGAGCGTTTGGGGATGCGCTGCTGGAGGACTTCCCCTTCAGCGCCTTCGTCTCGAAGACGATCACGCCGGAGCCTCGCGCCGGCAACCCACCGCCTCGCCTTTATGAGACGCCGAGCGGGATGATCAACTCGATCGGCCTGCCGAACAAGGGCCTCGACGGATTCCTCTCGAACGACCTGCCGCAGCTCGCCGAGTTGCCGGTGCCGCTGATCGTCTCGGTCATGGCAACGGACCGCGCCGGCTTCGAGCGCCTCGTCGACGGGGTCGGCGGGCGCGACGAGGTCGCCGCGCTGGAGCTGAACGTCTCGTGTCCCAACGTGAAGTCCGGCCTCATCGTCGGCGAGCAGCCCTCCGAAACGCACGCTCTGGTTACGGCGCTACGAGAGCGAACCGAGAAGCCCCTGATCGTGAAGCTGACGCCGAATACCGCCGACCCCGCGGCGGTTGCCGTTGCGGCCGAGGAGGCGGGAGCCGACGGTGTCTCGCTGATCAACACCCTGCGGGCAACGGGCCTTGCTCCGGGGTCAGCGGAGCCTTGGCTCGGCGCCGGAAGCGGCGGTCTCTCCGGTCCAGCGGTGCGGGCGATCGCACTCGAGCAGGTCCGGCGCGTTGCGGCTGCGGTTTCGATCGCGGTGATTGGCATGGGCGGCATCGAGACGGCGGCGGATGCGGCCGAGTTCATGGCGTCGGGGGCCGGTCTGGTCGCCGTCGGGACCGCCAACTTCCGCGATCCGGGAGCAGGAATCCGGGTCCGAAACGGCCTGAAGAATCTTCTTGACGATACTTCGACCCTGCACCTCAACCTGAGGTCGAATTGAATTCGACTGGTTAAGGCCAAATCTCTTTGCCGCTCGGCCGTAGCCGCGCTATAGTCGCGCCCTCGCATGGTCGTAAATTCCGCCGACACCGCCACTCCGGTCCCCGAGAGGACACACGACCAGAGAATGAAGGCACTCCGGCGGGCGAACGACATTCGGACCCGCCGCGCCCAATTGAAGCGCGACCTGAAGGCAGGTAAGACCTCGGTGGACGGGCTTCTTCTCGATCCTCCTGAGTGGGTCATGACGGCCAAAGTCTTCGACATGATCCTTGCCGTCCCGAAGTACGGCCGGGTCAAGGCAAACAAGATCCTCGGCCAATGCCGGATCTCTCCGTCGAAGACCATCGGCGGGCTCTCGCAGCGCCAGCGCGCAGAGCTCGTCCAGATGCTTCGCAGGTAATCCACGCGCCCTGAGGGGGCATGCGTCCGGCCCGCGGGGTTTGATTGGCAAATGGCTGCGCGCGTCTTCGTCATCACCGGTCCGTCGGGCGTCGGCAAGGGCACCCTCATCCGCAACCTGCGAGAGCGAGTGCCGGGCCTCGAGCTCTCCATCTCGGCGACAACTCGCGAGCCTCGCGAGGGCGAGTCAGACGGCGTCGACTACCACTTCCTCTCTGCCGACGAGTTCGCGGAGCGCGCCGAGGCCGGCGACTTCCTGGAGCACGCCACCTTCTCGGGCAACCGCTACGGAACGCTCCGCTCGGAGATTGAGCGAACGCTCGACGCGGGTTCCTCGGTCGTCCTGGAGATCGAGGTCCAGGGCGCGCGGCAGGTGCGGGCCGCGATGGGCGACGAGGCCGTCCTGATCTTCATCGCGCCCCCGGATCCAGCTGTCCTTGCCGAGCGCCTTTCGGGCCGAGGCACCGACTCTGCCGAGGCAATCGAGCGCCGGCTCGAGACCGCAAAGGCCGAGCTCGAATCCCAGCAGGAGTTCAAGCACGTCGTCGTCAACGACGAGCTCGAACGCGCAGCGGACGAACTGGAAGCGATCGTGCGGGACGAACTGACCGGCCGATGACCCCACTCGGCCCGGGTATCCTGAGGGCCAATGGTCAAGCCAAGAGTCGAAAACCTTCTCGAGCGAACCGATTCGCATTACGCCGCCGTTCTTGTGGCCGCTAAGCGTGCTCGTCAGCTGAATAGCTACTACCGCGCACTGGGTGAGGGAAGCTACGAGGAGTACACGCCACCGATGGTGGAGACGAAGTCAGGCAACTACCTGACGATCGCCCTCGAAGAGCTCGCTCAAGGCAAGATTAATTACGAGTACAAGGGCTAGACCGCCTCAGCCGGCTCGGGCTGGCACCATCTCTGCATGCGGATCCTGCTCGGCGTAACCGGCGGAATTGCGGCGTACCGCGCCCTGGAACTCGCACGCCTTGCGACAAAGCGGGGCCACGCGGTTCGGGTAGTGATGACCGAGTCCGCGACGCGGTTTGTTGGTGCGGCGTCGTTCGAGGGGATCGTCGGTGCCCCCGTCCTCATTTCCGAATGGGACCGGGACCCGATGCGCGGCGGCTGGCCCGCGGAGGATCTGCCCAAGCACGACCCGATCGGCCACCTGGCGCTTGCCGAGGGCTGCGACGCGTTCCTGGTCGCCCCTGCCTCAGCCAACACGATCTCGAAGCTCGCGGCCGGCGTCGCCGACTCGATGCTGACCACGTCCTTCCTGGCCTGCGATGCGCCGCGGCTCGTCGCTCCCGCGATGAACGACCGCATGTACCGCGACGCAGCGACGCAGCGGAACCTCGAACTCCTGCGCGAGCGTGGAGTGGAGGTGATCGAGCCGGACGAAGGCCCGCTCGCATCCCGCGGCGAGCACGGAACGGGCCGGCTGCCTCAGCCCGAAGTGCTTCTGGCCCGGGTCGAGGCCGCCCTGCCCGGCCCTGCCGGCCCGTGGGATGGCCTGCGCGTGCTCGTCACCGCGGGGGGTACCCGAGAGGCAATCGACTCCGTGCGCTTCATCGGCAACCGCTCCAGCGGCCGGATGGGAGTCGCCTTGGCAGAGGCCGCGGCCCGTCGGGGCGCGGACGTCACCCTCGTCGCCGCCAACGTCGCGCTGCCCATCGCGCCGCAGGTGCACGTCGTGGCGGTCGAGAGCGGGGCCGAGCTGGCCGACGCGAGCCGCAAGGCCTTTGCGCATTCGGACGTGCTCTTGATGGCCGCGGCCGTTGCAGACTTCCGGCCCGAGACGGCCGAGGGCAAGCTCGTCCGCGAGGGCAGCGGTGGCTTGGAGCTTCGGCTCACCGAGACCGAAGACGTCGTCGCATCGCTGGCCGCCAAGCGCCGGCCCGAGCAGACCCTCGTGGGCTTCGCCGCCGAGCACGGCGCGGAGGCCATCTCGAGGGCTCGGGAGAAGCTCGCGCGCAAGGGGCTCGACGCGATCGTTTTCAATGACATCTCGCGCCCCGAGATCGGCTTCGACTCGTCGCGGAATGAGGTCACGATCGTCACCGCCGGCGGTGAGAAGGCGGTTCCGGAGAGCACCAAGGAAGAGGTCGCAGAAGCGGTTCTCGACGAGGTCGCGAGCCTCCGGTCAGTCGTACAATCGAAGAGTGACGACTGACTCCACGTACACGCTGTATCGCAAGGGGATGGAGCTGCTCGAGGACGGCTCGTTCGCCGAGGCAGCAGAGCCGCTGGCCGAGGCCGCCCGCCGGGCGCCAGAAAAGACCTCGGTGCGCGAAGCGCTTGGCCGCGCGTACTTCCGCAACCGCCAGTTTTCCGAGGCCGCGACCGAGTTCGAGGCGGTGGTCGAAGCTGCGCCGGTCAACGACTACGCCCACTTCTGCCTCGGCCGCGCCCTCACGATGACCGGTGAGACGAAGCGCGCGCGCCATCACCTCGCGCTCGCCTCGAATCTGCAGCCGCACCGCACCGACTACCGCCTTTACCGCGACCGCGCGCGGCGCGCGGCGTAGTTCCCCGGTCGCGTGAAGGCGCTCGTCCAGCGCGTATCAAGCGCGCGCGTCCTTGTCGAGGACGATGAGGTCTCGGCAATCGGCTCGGGTCTCCTGGTTCTTCTGGGAGTCGGCGTCGGCGATGGGCCGGACCAGACAGATCGTTTGGCGGACAAAGTCCGCGCGCTGCGGATCTTCGAGGACGCCGACGGGCGGATGAACGAGCCGCTGGGTGAGCGAGAGGTCCTTTGCGTCAGCCAGTTCACGCTGATGGCCGACACCCGGAAGGGCAACCGCCCCAGTTACATGGGCGCCGCGCGGCCCGAAGAGGCCGAGCCCCTCTACGAGCGCTTCCGCGAGCGCCTCGGCGCCAAGGGCGGCGTCTTCGGCGCGATGATGGCTGTGGAACTCACAAACGACGGCCCCGTGACGCTCCTTCTGGAGGCGTAATCCCGGCTGGAAATCAGGCCTGTTGCCTGGCTGAGCGCGGCTATACTCGTTTCACCTCTTACGTACCCGAACCCTGTCGAGGTGGGCCCGGGCCCACCTTATTTTTTGGCCTGAACCGGGTAGCGGAGAGGCCGAAAACCGACGAGAGAGATAGATGGGTACGCAAGACAAGCTGAGCAAGACGATTGAGGAGCGCATCCGGGAGTTCGACCCGGATGTCGAGCTCATTGCGCTCGAGCGGCCGTCCGCCGGCACCATTCGCGTCTTCATCGACCGGCCCGGAGGCGTCGATCTGGCCCTTTGTGAGGCGGTAACCAATCAGCTTCGCGACCTCAACGAGAACTACTCGCTCGAGGTCTCATCGCCAGGCGAGGACCGGCCGCTGACCAAGCCGGAGCACTTCAGGCGCTTCCTGGGTCGCAAGGTTCGCGTGAAGACGCACGACGCGATCGAAGGGCAGCGCAACTTCAAGGGCACGCTGGCCGACGCGGATGACGAGACCGTCACCGTCGCGGCGACTGGGGGGACGCTCGTACGCATCCCGCTCGACGGCGTCGAGCGGTCCAACTTAATAGGCGAATTTGGATTTGGAGGTGAGTCGTGAGCCGGGAAGTGATCGACGCGATCAAGGAACTGGCCGACGAGAAGGGCATCGAGTCCGACATCCTCATGTCGGCACTCGAGGATGCCCTCCTCTCCGCTTACCGCAAGAAGCCTGATTCCGCCCGCTATGCGCGTGCCGAGATCGACCACGAGACGGCTGACTTCAAGGTCTTCGAGCTGATCCTGCCGCCAGAGCTGGAGGAGAAGCTCCTCGCCCAGGTCGCGGAGCAGCAGGAGCCGACCATCGATCCCGAGACGGGCGAGATGCGCGAGCCCGAAGAGCCCGAGCTCGATCCTGAACTGCTGGCGCCTTATGAGGACCAGATTCAGACCCGCGACGTGACGCCGGCCGACTTCGCCGACGACCTCGGGCGTATCGCCGCGCAGACCTTCAAGCAGGTGATGCTTCAACGCGTCCGCGAAGCCGAGCGCCAGATCATGTTCGACGAGTACCAGGACCGGGTCGGCGAGCTGGTCACCGGGATCATCCAGCAGTCCGACAACCGGTACACGCTCGTGCAGCTTCGCGAGCGCGTCGAGGCGCTGCTCCCCCGCTCGGAGCAGGTCTGGAACGAGCGCTACGACCACGGCATGCGCGTCAAGGCGGTCATCACGGACGTCTCGGCCGAGGGCAAGGGGCCATCGATCGTCGTCTCGCGCCGCAGTCCCGAGCTGATCAAGGAGCTCTTTGAGCTCGAGGTGCCCGAGATCGCCGACGACCTCGTCGAGATCGTCGGCGTCGCCCGCGAGCCGGGCTTCCGCTCAAAGATCGCGGTCATCTCCCATGCCGACGGCGTCGACCCGGTCGGTGCCTGCGTCGGGCCGCGAGGCTCGCGAGTCCGCATGGTCGTTTCCGAGCTCCGCGGCGAGAAGATCGACATCATTCCCCACAACGACGAGCCCGCCCGGTTCGTCGCCAAGGCGCTTTCACCCGCCCGCGTCCGCGAGGTCATCGTCGATGACGAGACGAAGGAGGCGACCGTCATCGTCCCCGACGATCAGCTCTCGCTCGCGATCGGCCGCGAGGGTCAGAACGCTCGCCTCGCCGCAAAGCTGACCGGCTGGAAGGTCGACATCAAGTCCGAGACCGACTTCTCGCAGGAGGACGCCGGCGACATCGAGGGCGAAGGAGAGGCCGACGACGGCCGCTGCGGCGCGATCACCTCGACCGGTCGTCGCTGCCCCAACGCGTCGCTCGCGGGCTCGCGGTACTGCGGCCTGCCGCAACATCAGTCCCTCACCCGCTTCGGCACCAACAAGGTCGCCGTGCTCGAGGCCCTCTCCGACGACGAAATCGGGATCCTGGCCGACCCGGAGGGCGACGAAGCCCAGATCGCCGAGATCGTGGCCAAGGCAGAGGCGGCCTTCAGCGACGACACCGAAGTCGACGAGGGCCAGGCCGACGGCGCCGAGGCGCGTGAAGACGAGGCCGCCCCGGCTGAAGAGACACCGCTGGCCGGCGAGGTCGAGCCCCCCGCCGAGGAGGTAGAGCCCGCTGAAGAGCCTGAGCCTGCCGCCGAGGAGGAAGCTGCTGACGACGAGCCCGAGGGCGAGGAAGTCGTCGAGGAGGCCGAGCCTGCAGCGGAGGAAGCGGAGATCGCAGAAGCGCCCGGTTCCGAGGAAGCGGTCGACGAGGCTGCCGAGGAAGAGCCGAGTGCGGGGACTGGCTCCGACGCTGCCGAGGCAGATGAGCCTGCCGGAGACGAGGTGCCTGTCCCCACAGTCGACGCTGTGTCCCCCGCCGAAGAGGTCGAGGACGATCCCGAGGCCGACGAAGCCCAGATCGCTGAGGCCCCCGGCACCGAGGAAGCAGTGGAGGAAGCTGCTGAGCAAGAGCCTGCCGCTGACGAAGAGTCCGAGGAGAACCCGCCTAGCTGATGGCCAAGAAGCGGGTCCACGAGATCGCCAAGGAGCGCGGGCTCACCTCGAAGGAGGTCCTCGCGAAGCTTCAGGCCGCCGGGATCGAGGTGAAGGTCGCTGCCTCCAGCGTCGAGGAAGACGTCGCAGCCAAGGCGCTCGACGGCGCATCGCCCGCCGCCGAGACTGAAGCACCGGGCGCGGGGACTGGCTCCGGCGCCACCGAGGCAGATGAGCCCACCGCCGACGAGGTGCCTGTCCCCACAGTCGCCGAAAAGAAGCCCGCCGCCGCGGCCGAGAATGCCAAGCCCGTGCGCCCCGTCCGCCCGGTCGGCGACGGCGCCGCGTCCACCGCATCCGGCGCGGCAGGCGGCAAGCGCCGCCGTGTAGTCATTGATTCGCAGGCTTCGCGCCGCGATTCGATGGGCCCACCGCCCCCGCAGCGCCCACCGCGCCGCCGAGGTGGTCGCCGCCGTCGCCCGCTGCTCGAAGAGCCGCCCGTTACGGCACCGGTTGAGACCGAGATTCCCGTCATCAAGATCCCTTCGGGCGCGACCGTCAAGGAGGTCGCCGAGACGCTCGGACTCTCGAGCGCTGAGGTCATCAAGACGCTGATGACGATGGGCGAGATGGCGACGCTTACGCAGACGCTGCCCGACGAGACGGTGATCGTCGTCGCCGAGGCCCTCGACCGCAAGGTCGACATGGTCAGTGCGGCCGAGGAGGAGGCCGAGGAGATCCTCTTCGAGGACGAGGACACAGACCTCAAGGAGCGTCCGCCGGTCGTGACGATCATGGGCCACGTCGACCACGGAAAGACTTCACTTCTGGACGCGATCCGCGAGACCGAGGTTGTCGCCGGCGAGGCCGGAGGCATCACCCAGCACATCGGCGCGTATCAGGTGCACCAGGGCGAAAAGACAATCAGCTTCATCGACACGCCTGGCCACGCGGCCTTCACCGCGATGCGCGCACGCGGCGCCGACGTGACCGACATCGTGGTCGTGGTCGTCGCGGCCGATGACGGCGTGATGCCGCAGACGGTCGAAGCAATTGACCACGCTCGCGCCGCCGACGTGCCGATCATCGTTGCGGTCAACAAGATCGACCTCGACGCGGCCAACATCGACAAGGTCAAGGGTGAGCTTGCGAACCTGGACCTTCAACCCGAGGACTGGGGTGGCGACACCATCTTCAACAACGTCTCCGCCAAGACGAAGACGGGGCTCGACGAGCTGCTCGAGAGCATCCTTCTGGTCGCCGAGGTCGAGGAGCTTCGCGCCAACCCGGACGCCGATGCGTCGGGTTCGGTTATCGAGTCACATCTCGACCCGGGTCGTGGGCCCGTAGTGACGGTCCTTATCCAACGCGGCACTCTCAACATCGGCGACTCGGTTGTGGCAGGCGCCCAGTGGGGCAAGGTTCGCGCGATGAACAGCCATACGGGCGAGCGGGTCCAAACGGCGGGTCCCGGCGACCCAGTCGAGGTTCTCGGATTCGATGGCGTCTGCGAGGCGGGGGAGAGGGTCGAGGTTGTCGAGAACGACCGTCGCGCCCGCCAGCTCGCCGGCGAGCGCGCTCACCGCCTGAAGACCGAGGCGATCGCCCGCCGCGGCACCCGCAAGCTCACGCTCGACGAGGTCTTCGCCAAGGCGCAGGAAGGCGTCATCAAGGAGCTCAACATCGTCCTCAAGGCCGACGTGTCCGGCTCGCTCGAGGCGCTGATGGATGAGCTCGCGAAGGTCCCCCAGGAGCAGGTGCGCATCAACGTCATCCGCGCCGCCGCCGGCGGCATCAACGAGTCCGACGTGATGCTCGCCTCGGCCTCCGACGCGATCATCATTGGCTTCAACGTCCGTCCCCTTGCCGACGCCCGCCGCGCAGCGGAGTCCGAGGGCGTCGAGATCCGCTCGTACTCCGTCATCTACAAGGTGACCGAGGAGCTCCGCGCAGCGATGGAGGGCATGCTCGATTCCGTCGAGGTCGAGGACATCCTCGGCCAGGCCGAGGTCAAGCAGACGTTCCGCGCGTCGAAGGTCGGCATGATCGCCGGCTGTGAGGTGACTGATGGCATCGTCCGCCGCGGCGCAGACGTCCGCCTTATCCGCGACGGCACCGTCGCCTGGACCGGCCGGATCGGATCGCTCCGCCGCTTCCAGGACGACGTCGATGAGGTGCCCGAGGGCCAGGAGTGCGGCATCGTTCTCGCAGGGTTCGCCGACGTCAAGGTCGGCGACATCCTCGAGGTCTTCTCCACCCGCCAGGTCGAGCAGACGCTCGACTCGTAGGCCCGGCGAGCGGTGCGCCCGTTCGTCTGCATCGTCGAGGCTCGGCTCCACTTCGGTGAGTCGCACGACCTCAAGGGCAAGCGCAAGCACCTGAAGTCCCTCAAGGAGCAGCTCCGTGGCCGCTTTGGAGTTGCGGTTGCCGAGACCGATGGCCACGACACCTGGCAGCGCTCAACGCTCGTGGTCGCCCTGGTCGGCGAGGCCTCCGTGGGCGACCGCGCCGACGAGGTCTGCCGCTTCATCGAATCCCGATGCCCGGACGGCTGCCAATTCGACCGGGATCTGAGAAGCCTCGAGGACATCCGCGGCTAAGCCGCCACCCGCCCTCTCTATATGCTCAATCGGCCATGGCCACGGACCGGATGAGACGTGTCAACGGCGTGATTCGCGAGGTGCTTGGGGAGTCGATCTCAACTGAGCTCGAGGATCCGAGGATCGGATTCGTGACCATTACCGCCGTCGAGACCAGCCCTGACTTGCGCTCCGCGAGAGTGTTCGTTTCCGTGCTCGGATCGGATGACGAGAAGGAATCGACGCTCAAGGCGCTCGCGTCCGCGCATGGCGTGCTGCAGTCCGCGATCGCGTCGCAGACGCACATGAAGCGCACGCCGACCTTGACCTTCCATTACGACGACACGCCGGAGCGGACCGAGCGACTCCAGAGGCTGCTCGACGAATGAGCACTCAGGCCGAAAAGACCACCAACCTCGAGGCCGTCGCCGAGGCGATCGCCGAGCGGGACCGTTTCCTCCTCACCACGCACGAGGGCCCTGATGGCGATGCGCTGGGGTCGCTCCTCGCTACTCATCGAATTCTCGGGCAGCTCGGCAAGGACTCCGTGATGTTCCTCGACGCCAAAGAGTTCCCGCTTCCGCTCGAGTACCGCTTCCTGCCGCTCACGGACGTCTTCCATGAGGCCCCGGCGGACGTCGAGGACCGAACGCTCGTGTTCCTCGACTGCGGGAACGCCGACCGCATGCCGGTCGACTTCCTCCAGCGCGAAGGCGCCGACATCATCAACCTCGACCACCACCACGACAACACGATGTTCGGCGGCATCAACCACGTCGACATGGAGGCCTCCTCAACCGCCGAGATCGTCTGGCGACTTGCGAAGGTCGTGGGTGCCGAGCTGACTGAGGAGATTGCGACGGCCCTCTACGTTGGCCTCATCACCGACACGGGCAAGTTCATGTACGAGAACACCGACCCCGATTCGCACCGTATGGCAGCCGAGTTGATCGAGGCCGGCGTGAACGTCGACGACATCTATCGGCGCCTGTACGAGCGCGTGCCAATTGAGAAGGCGAAGCTCGTCGCCCGCGCGATCGACAACATCGACCGCTTCGACTCCGACCGCTTGGCCCTCACCTACGTATCTAAGGCCGACTACGAGGCGACCGGCGCTTCCGAGCACCTCACCGAGGGGATCATTGACAACGTGCGCGCCCTCGAGGGCACGATCGTCGCCGGCGTCATCCGCGACAAGCCCGACGGCGGCCGCGTCGCCCGCAAGGTGAGCCTGCGCTCTTCCGACGGCGCCGTCGACGTTTCGATCATCGCCCGCGAGCAGGGCGGGGGAGGGCACAAGCGCGCTGCGGGCTTCGGCACCGACATGCCCTACCCGGAGATCATCGAGTTCGTCCGGGCAGAGGTCGCAAAGCAGCTTGACTGACGAACTCGCGGGCACAGGGCTCGTGGTGCTAGCCGACAAGCCGTCCGGTCCGACCTCTCACGACATCGTCGCCCGTGTGCGCCGCGAGCACGGAGTGAAGCGCGTCGGCCACGCCGGAACGCTCGATCCCTTTGCGACGGGCCTCCTGATCGTCCTCATCGGACGTGAGGCGACGCGCGAGCAGGCACGCTTCATGTCCTTGCGAAAGACGTACCGCGTCACAGCTCGCTTCGGAGCCGTTTCGACGACGGGCGACCGTGACGGCGAGATCACCCGGACGGACAAGATCCCGCCGCCTGATGTGGAGCTGCGGACAGGCGAGATCCGCCAGCGCCCGCCCGCCTTCTCCGCGGTCAAGGTCGGCGGCGAGCGCGCCTACAAGAAAGCTCGCCGCGGCGAGGAGGTCGAGATGCCGCCGCGGATCGTCACCGTTCACCGCTTCGAGGAGCTGAGCCGCGAGGGCGGCGAGGCCGAGTATGAGATCGAGTGCTCCTCGGGCACCTACGTCCGGAGCCTGATCGCCGATCTGGGTGACGGCTACTGCGAGGAGCTTCGGCGCACGCGCATCGGGCCGTTCGCGGTCGAGGAAGCCGCTGAGCAGGGTCCGATGCCTCTCTCCGAGGCGCTCGCCCGCGCCGATGCCTTCGAGGCTGCGAAAGTAAAGGGCGCATGACGATGGACGTCACCCAGCTTCCCGACGCAAAGCCGCGCCCACGGCAGGTCGCGATTGGCACCTTCGACGGCGTGCACGTCGGCCACCGCAAGGTGATCGAAGGCTCGGACACCGTTCTTACCTTCGAGCCCCACCCGGTGAACATCGTCCACCCCGAGGCTGCCCCGAAGCTGATCATGGGCTTCGATGCAAAGCGAGACGTGATCGCAGGCCTGGGCGTCGACGAGCTGGTCGTGATCCAGTTCGACAAGGAGTTTTCCCAGAAGAGCGCCGAGGACTTCATCGACGAGATCCTGATCTCGAAGCTGGGCGCAACGCGAGTATCCATCGGCGAGAACTTCCGATTCGGGGCCAAGGCGAAGGGCACACCCGAGATGCTCGACGAGCGCGAGGAGTTCGAGACCCGGATCGTCCCGCTCATCGAGGCTGACGGAGAGACGATCTCGTCCACTCGCATCCGGGCGCTCGTCCTGGCCGGCGACGTCGAAGGCGCGATGCATGCGCTCGGCGCACCGTTCCTGCTCGAAGGCGAGGTGGTCGAGGGCGACAAGCGCGGTCGCGAGCTCGGATTCCCGACGGCGAACATCGTCCCGCATGACGATCTGGTCTGTCCGGGGCACGGGGTGTATGCCGGTTTTGCCGACGGCCATCCCGCCGCGATCCACGTCGGGGTGCGTCCGATGTTCGAGACAGGGCGCGGCGTGTTGGTCGAGCCGCACCTCATCGACTTCGAGGGCGACCTCTACGGAAAGACCCTTCGTGTCGCCTTCATTGCCCGTCTCCGTGGTGAGAAGCGCTTCCCGTCCGTCGAGGACCTGATCGCACAGATGAAGCGCGATGTCGAAGAGGCGCGCGAGCTGTGCGCCGGATTCAAGCCCCCGCGGCCCGGAAGCAACTTGAAGTAGGGCTCACGAGCCCCCGCTAACCTTCGCCGCCGCAGATGAGCGTCACGCAGGAAAAGAAGAAGGAACTGATCGAGCGCTTCGGGCGCACCGAGAACGACACGGGCTCGGCCGAGGTGCAGGTCGCCATCCTCACCGAGCGCATCAACGCGCTCACCGAGCACCTGCGCGAGCACACAAAGGACCATCATTCACGCCGCGGCCTGCTGATGCTGGTCGGCCAGCGCCGTCGCCTCCTTCGCTATCTCCAGAGCTCAGACCTCGACCGCTACCGCCAGGTAGTGGCCGACCTCGGCCTGCGCCGCTAAGCGGACGACTTCCGGCTCGCCCGATCGAGGCGGGTCTGTACCCTAAGCCGCGATCAAAAGATCGAAGCTAACGAGCTGCCAATCGGGCGGCCGAAAGGAAAACACGAATACATGACCATGTTTGACGTGAACCGCGTCTCGGTTCAGATCGGCGAAAGCGAGATCTCCTTCGAGACCGGAAAACTGGCGCGACAGGCGTCGGGTGCAGTCGTTGTGAGCTCGGGGGACACGATGGTCCTAGCCACCGCGACCGTTGGAAATCTTCGCGACGTCGACTTCCTCCCGCTTACGGTGGATGTCGAGGAGCGCCATTACGCCGTGGGCAAGATCCCCGGCTCCTTCTTCCGTCGCGAGGCTCGTGCCGGCGAGAAGGCAACCCTGACCGCGCGCATGATCGACCGTCCGGTCCGCCCACTCTTTCCCAAGGGCTGGCACTTCGAGACTCAGCTCGTCTGCCAGACGATGTCTGCCGAGCACGCTCACCCCTACGACATCCTCGCGATGAACGGCTCGTCCGCCGCCATCGCCGTGTCTGACATCCCGCTTCCCAAGCACGTCGGCGCTGTCCGCGTCGGCAAGCTCGACGGCGACTTCGTGATCAACCCGGGTGAGGAGACCTGGGAGGACCTCGAGATGGATCTCGTCGTTTCCGGTACCGACGAGGCCATCCTGATGGTCGAGTGCGGCGCCGACTACGTGACCGAGGCAGAGGTTCTCGACGCGCTCGACATCGCGCACGCCGAGATCAAGAAGCTCTGCGCCGCGTTCGACGAACTGGCCCAGAAGGCCGGCAAGCCGAAGCGCGAGATCGAGGTTCCGAGCGTCGACGAGGGCTTGATCGAGAAGATCAAGGGCTCGCACGGCTCGAAGCTCGAAGAGGCCACGCAGGTCAAGGAGAAGCTCGCCCGCCAGGACGCCATCAAGGCTGTCGAGGAGGACGTGCTCGAGACCTACGGCGAGGGCGAGGGCGACGATGACAACCGCGCCGAGGTCGGCAGGGCCTTCGCGAAGGTGGAGAAGGACATGATCCGCCATCGCATCGCGGTCGAGAAGAAGCGCCCCGATGGTCGCGCTCAGGACGAGATCCGTCCGATCGAGACCGAGGTCGACATCGCACCACGCGTGCACGGATCGGCGCTCTTTACCCGCGGCGAGACCCAGATCCTCTCCAACGTGGCCCTGGGCACGACCCGGATGGACATGAAGGTCGACAACCTGGGCCTCCAGGAGAAGAAGACCTTCTTCCACCACTACAACTTCCCGCCGTTCTCGGTGGGCGAGGCCGGCTTCATGCGCGGCCCGAAGCGCCGCGACATCGGTCACGGTGCGCTCGCCGAGCGAGCGCTCTCGCCCACCATCCCAGGTGAGGAGGAGTTCCCGTACGTGGTGCGCGTCGTCTCTGAGACGCTCGAGTCGAACGGCTCGTCGTCCATGGGCTCGGTCTGCGCCTCGTCGATGGCCCTCCAGGCCGCCGGCGTCCCGGTCGAGGCCCCCGTCGCGGGAGTCGCGATGGGCCTGATCAAGGAAGGCGACGACTACATCGTCCTGACCGACATCGCCGGCGTCGAGGATCACCTCGGCGACATGGACTTCAAGGTCGCCGGCTCGAAGGACGGGATCACCGCCCTTCAGATGGACATCAAGATCACGGGCGTCACCTTCGACATCCTGCGCGACGCGCTCGAGCAGGCTCGCCAAGGCCGCCTGTTCATCCTCGACAAGATGGCCGAGGCGATCGACGGCCCGCGCGAGCAGATGTCCGAGTACGCGCCGCGCATCGAGACGATCCAGATCGACACCGAGAAGATCGGTGCCGTCATCGGCAAGGGCGGCGAGACCATCCGTGGCATGCAGGAGGAGTTCGAGGCCGAGATCGACATCGACGACGATGGCTCGATCCGCGTCTACGCACCCACCGGTGCCCAGGTCGACGCATGCATCGCGCGCATCGAGGCGATGACGCGCGACGCCAAGATCGGCGACGAGTTCAAGGGCAAGGTCGTGAAGACGACCACCTTCGGCGCGTTCGTCGAGCTCGTCAAGGGCACCGACGGCCTGCTTCACATCTCGAACGTGAAGCCGGGCGAGCGGGTTGACACCGTCGAGGACGTCCTGAACCAGGGAGATGAGATCGACGTGACCGTGTTCGAGGTGGACCGCGAGCGCGGACGGATCGGCCTGAGGCTCTCCGAGGACCCCTCCGTTGCGGGCAAGACGCCGGAGGAGATTGCAGCCGCCGGCGCCAGCTCAGGCGGAGGCGGCGGCGGTGGCAACCGTGACCGCGGCGGCCGAGGTGGTCGCGACGGTGGTCGTGACCGCGGCGGCCGAGGTGGCCGTGATGGCGGCCGTGATCGCGGCGGACGCGAAGGAGGCCGCGAGCGCCTCTAGGCGTCCTCGCGTCCCTCGTAGCACCGTTGACTGCCCTTCCGGAGAACGTCGAGCTCACAACGCTTCCGAGCGGTGTACGGGTCGTGACCGAGGTCGTCCCCTCGGTCCGATCCGTCGCCCTCGGGCTTTGGGTTCGGACCGGCTCCCGCGACGAGGGTGAGGGACAGGAAGGGCTTTCGCACTTCCTCGAGCACCTGCTTTTCAAGGGGACCGAGCGCTTCTCGGCAATCGAGATCTCCGAGAAGATGGACGGCATGGGGGCGGCGGCGAATGCCGCGACCTCCAAGGAGTCCACGCACATCCACGCCCGCTTCCTCGACGAGCACACCGAGGACGCGTTCGACCTGATGGCCGAGATGATGCTCGGCCCGACCTTTCCAGACATCGACTCCGAGCGCGAGGTCGTGCTCGAGGAGATCGCGATGTACGAGGACGAGCCATCGGACCGCGTCCACGACTTCCTCGCGCAGGCCGTCTACGGCGACCATCCGCTCGGCCGCCGCGTGCTCGGAGAGGCCGAGGTCATCGCTGGCACACCCGTGCCGAAGATCGCCGACTATCACCGCAGCCGCTACGTCGCGGACAGCCTGGTCGTCGGCGCGGCCGGCCACTTGGACCACGATGAGATCGTCGCCTTGACCGAGCGCTTCGTGGATGCGCCCCAGGGCGGGGTGCCTGCCGTCAACGGCGGCGCGCCCGAGCGCGAGCCGCGCGTTCGCTTCAACGCCAAGGACACCGAGCAGTACCACATCTGCTTCGGCGCGCCCGGGATTGCGCGAAACGACGAGCGCCGCTACGCCCTTGCCGTGATCGACTCAGCCTTCGGTGGCTCTGTGTCGTCAAGGCTCTTCCGCGAGGTGCGCGAGAAGCGCGGCCTCGCCTACGCAGTCGGCTCGTACGCCGAGCAGTATCTCGACCGCGGCTCGGTTGCCACTTACGTCGGTACCCGCGAGGACAACGTCGCCGAAGCGTGCGAGATCATCGGGCGCGAGCTGGCGACCCTTCGCGACGAGGGCGTCAAGGGCGAGGAGCTCGATCGCGCGAAGGAGCACGTCAAGGGCCGCATGGTCTTGGGCATGGAGTCCACGGCAGCGCGCATGTCCCGTGTCTCCCGCGCGACTCTCTTCGACCTCGAGATGCTTTCGCTCGATGAGATGATCTCGCGCGTGGATGCCGTGTCAGAAGCCGACGTAGCCGAGCTGGCCACCGAGCTCTACGACCCGAACGGGTTCAGCGCCGCATGCATCGGCAAGGACGAGGAATGCTTCACCAAGGCGGTCGGATCCGTTTCGGAGGCGCTAGCAGCGTGATCCGGGTCGGAGTCGCCGGCGCCGCCGGCAGGATGGGTGCGACTACGTGCGAGGCCATCGAGGCCGCTGATGACCTCGAGTTGGCCGCCCGGATCGACCCCGAGCTGGGAGTCGAGCTCGTCGACGCTCTTGGTGACGTCGATGTCGTCGTGGACTTCACGACGCCCGACGCCGCGCCCCAAAACATCCGCGCCGCGATCGCCGCGGGCACGCACATCGTTGTCGGCACCTCCTCGATCCCTCACGACGAGATGCGGGAGGCCGCGAGCGGGGGAGAGGCGAACGTCCTCGTCGTGCCCAACTTTGCGATCGGCGCCGTCCTCGCGATGCGCTTTGCCGCCGAGGCCTCGAAGCACATGCCCGAAGTCGAGATCATCGAGCTTCATCACGACAAGAAGCTCGACGCTCCGTCGGGAACCGCCGCACGGACCCGCGACATGATCTCGGAGGCCGGCGGCAACGTCCACGAGCCGATTCATTCGATTCGCCTGCCGGGCCTCGTTGCCCATCAGGAAGTCGTGCTCGGCGGCCAGGGGCAGACGCTTTCGATCCGCCACGACTCGATCGACCGCACGTCGTTCATGCCGGGCGTGCTCCTTGCGGTGCGCGGCGTGGGCTCGCTACCCGACCGCTACACCATTGGCTTGGAGGCCGTTCTTGACTGACCTCGCTCGTATGGACGCAACCGCCCAGGCCGATCTCGTCCGCTCGGGCGAAGCGAGCCCTTCGGAGCTGGTCGACGCGGCGATCGAGCGGATCGAGCGGCTGAATCCCGAGATCAACGCCGTCATCCATGAGTTCTTCGACGAAGGACGCGAGGCCGCGCGCGGGGCCCTTCCGGACGGCCCGTTCAAAGGTGTGCCATTCCTCTTCAAGGACATCGGTGCGTGCCTTGCCGGACAGCCCTTCCACCTCGGCATGCAGGTTCTGAAGAACGCGGATTTCCGCGCGCCGATGGACTCATTCCTCGGACAGCGCTTCCGCGACGCCGGCCTGGTGACGATCGGAAAGACGAACGTGCCCGAGCTCGGCATCCTGCCGACTACTGAGCCTGACGCCTACGGCGCGACCAAGAACCCGTGGAACACCGCTCACAGCGCGGGCGGCTCGAGCGGTGGCGCTGCCGCGGCGGTCGCGTCTGGCATGGTGCCAATGGCCCACGCGAACGACGGCGGCGGCTCGATCCGCATCCCCGCCGCGCAGAACGGCCTGGTCGGCTTGAAGCCGACGCGCCAGAGGATCACCGAAGGCCCCTTGATCGGCGACGTGCAGTCCGGGCTAACCGCAGAGCTCGTCGTCTCGAAGTCGGTGCGCGACACCGCAACGATCCTCGAGGCGGTGGAAGGCGGAGTCCTCGGCGATCCCTACGCTGCGCCACCGAAGACGCGCCCTTACACCGAGGAGCTCGATGCCGACCCCAAGGGCCTCCGCATCGGCTACTCGACGACTCCCGCCGTGGATTTCACCGTCGATCCCGCGTGCGTGACGGCGGTTGAGAAGGCCGCGAAGCTTCTCGAATCGCTCGGGCACGAAGTGAGCGAGGGATCGCCGATGGACGCAGCGGCAGCGCTGCGCGGGTCGGTTGACCTCGAGGACACGTTCATGACGCGCTGGGCTGCGGGCCAGGCTGCAACGCTCGACACGCTCTCGATGGCGCTCGGGCGCGAGATCGGCAAGGACGACGTCGAGCCGCTTACCTGGGCGCTCGCTGAGGTTGGACGTGAGCGAAGCGCAGGCAAGTACCTCCAGGACATCGGAATCCATCACGGCCTCACCCGCATGGTCGCCGGGTGGTACCTCTCCGGCTTCGACCTCCTCCTGACGCCCACCACGGGGCGCCCGCCGCAGCCGCTCGGCTCCTGGGACGACTCTGGTGACGATCCGCTCGATGCATTCCATGCTGGCGTGCCCGAGGGTGCCTTTACCGCAGTCTTCAACATGACCGGCCAGCCCGCCATCTCGCTGCCGCTCGGCGAGGCGAACGGCCTCCCAGTTGGGGTTCAGCTCGTCGCCGCGCAGGGCCGCGAGGACCTCCTGATCCAGGTGGCTGCGCAACTCGAGCGCGCGGACCCTTGGGCGGATCGTGTCGCGCCGACGTTCGCCGGGTAGCTTTGCCTCGATGACGCCTTTCCGCGGAGTCCTGACGGCGATGGTCACGCCGTTTGCCGACGATCGATCGCTCGATGTCGACGGTGCGCGCAAGCTCGCTTCGTACCTGATCGAGAACGGATCGCACGGCGTGGTCGTGGCGGGCACGACCGGCGAGTCCGCAACGCTTTCCGACGACGAGAAGATCGAGCTCCTCGAAGCGGTCCTCGACGAGATCGGCGCCGACGCCACCGTTATCTGTGGCACTGGCTCGAACGACACGCGTCACGCGGCGAACCTGACGCATCGTGCTTCACAGGCCGGTGCGCATGGCGTCCTCGTGGTCGCGCCGTACTACAACAAGCCGATCGAGGCGGGACTTCGAGCCCATTTCGCCGAGATATCCGAGGCGGCCGGGGAGACGCCGGTCGCGCTCTACAACATCCCGGCGCGCTCGGTGATCAACATGTCGCCCGAGTTCATCGGCTCGCTCGCCGCGGAGTTCGGGAACATCACCGGCCTCAAGCAGGCGAACAACGCCGAGATTGGGCCGATCGGTGGGATCGAGATGCTGGCCGGGAACGACGACGTGTTCGCTCGCTGTCTTCGTGAGGGCGGCGCCGGCGGCATCCTGGTCGCCACTCACGTTGCGGGGCCCAAGATGCGCGAGATCTTTGACGCCGCAGCCGAGGACGACCACGATCGGGCGCTCGAGATCGACCGCGAGCTGGCGGGGATCTACGCCGCGCTCGCCGTGGCGCCGCCCGCGAGCTCGGTCAAGGCGGTGCTTTCGATGCGCGGCCTGATCGGCGAGACGCAACGCCTGCCGATGGTCCCGGTCGAAGGGCCGGCCCGGGAAACGCTTCAAGAGATTGCCGAGGACGGCCCGTGAGCAAGATCAAGATCCTGCCGCTCGGGGGGCTGGGGGAGATCGGCAAGAACATGGCCGCCTTCGAGTGCGATGGCCGGATCGTGATCGTCGACGCGGGAGTGATGTTCCCCACGGCTGAGATGCTCGGCATCGACCTGGTCCTGCCCGACTTCACCTCGCTCCGGGAGCGCAAGGACGACATCGACGCGCTGATCCTCACGCACGGGCACGAGGACCACGTGGGGGCGGTGCCATACGTCCTTCGCGAACTTGGTATGCCCGAGGCGATCTACGGCGGCCCGCTCACTCTCGGGCTCGTTCGCTCAAAGCTCGAGGAACGAAAGATCCGCGACGCGCCGCTGGTAGTGCTCGACCCGGGCGAGCGAGCTCAGGCCGGTCCCTTTGAGATCGAGATGATCCACATGTCCCATTCGATCCCCGACGCGCGGGCCGTTGCCCTCCACACCAAGCTCGGCGCGATCCTCATCACCGGCGACTACCGCTTCGACCAGACGCCGGTCGACGGGCGTCCTGCCGACATAGCGCGCCTCGCCGAGCTGGGCTCGGAGGGCGTTCTGTGCCTCTGCGGCGACTCGACCAATGCCGACCGGCCGGGCGTCGGTGCATCAGAGCGGACCGTTGGCCCCGCGCTTTACGAGGTGTTCTCGCGCTGCGAGGGGCGCATCATCGTCACCTGCTTCGCGTCCAACGTCCACCGCGTCCAGCAGGTGATCGACGCTGCGGTCGAGCTCGACCGCAAGGTCGCGCTGGTCGGGCGTTCGATGAGAAAGAACTTCAACATCGCCTCGAACCTCGGGATGGCCTCGGCGCCCGACGGGGTCTTCATCAACCCCAAGGAGATCGAGGACTTCCCCGACGACCGGGTGATCGCGATCTCGACGGGGAGCCAAGGCGAGCCGCTGTCAGCGCTCAGGCGCATGGCGTTCAACGATCACCGCGACGTCGAGCTCCACTCGGGCGACACGATCATCTTCTCCGCGACCGCGGTGCCCGGCAACGAGCGCGCGGTGAACGAGACGATCGACCGCATCTACGAGATCGGCGCATCGGTTGTCACCGCCGCGGACGCACCCATCCACGTCTCGGGGCACGGCTCGCGCGAGGAGCTGAAGCTGATGCTGAACCTGACGCGCCCCAAGTACGTGATGCCGTTCCACGGCGACCACAAGCGGATTCGCCTCCACGCAGACCTCGCGGAGTCGGTCGGGATCCCGCCCGAGCGGATCTTCAAGGGCCGCAACGGGCTCACGCTCGAGATCGACGAGAAGGGCGCTCGGTTCACCGACGACGTGAAGGCCGGCATGATCTTCGTCGACGGCGTTGACATCGGCGACCCGGACGATGTCGCGCTCCGCGACCGCCGCACGCTCTCCGGCGATGGCGTCCTGATCGTCGTCGCGACGCTCTCAGGCGAGGACGGCGCGACGGCCAGCGAGCCCGAGATCATCTTCCGCGGCGTTCCCTTCATTGAGGGCGACGACGCTGTGAAGCTCATCGACGAGGTCCGCGAGGTCGTGGGAAACGCCTTGGCCGACGCCGTCCACGACAACATCACGGACGCCGGCGTCATCCAGGAGGACATCCACGACGACGTAGCCGAACTCATCTACAAGCGCTTGAAGCGCCGCCCGATGATCCTTCCGGTCGTCGTCGAGGTCTAACGCCGGGCAAAAAGTGGCCCGCCGGCTCCAGGGAGGGGAAGAGCCGACGGGCCTAGGGGGTTCTCGGCCGCTGGGGCCGAGATGCTCGCCGGCGGGGTAGCCCGCTCCGGCGAGTGGGTGTCTCGTCCACGAAGCAAATTACGCCCGCGATGTAAACGATCCCTAAAGAATCCTTGAAAGTTTCTTAGGAACGTCTACCGGCGCTTCGGAGAGGATTGGAAGTGTCACGGTGAAGAGCGCGCCACCGTGATTTGAGGGGCCGACGGTGACCGATCCGCCGTGTGCTGTGGCGACCGCGCGGACGATCGAGAGGCCCAGGCCGGCGCCCGAATCCGCCGTCACGTCAGCCGGGCCGGAACCGCGTACGAAGCGCCCGAACACCTGGCCCTCGATGCTCTCCGGGATGCCGGGCCCGTCGTCGGCGACCTCGAGGACCGCCTGCGAATCGCGTTGGAAGACCCGCACGGTGATGGTCGAGCCGGGCGGGGTGTGCCGCACCCCGTTGTCGATCAAGTTCAGAACCACCCGATGGAGCTCATCGGGGTTCCCTTCGACGCTCGTGGGCTCGAGGGCGAGGTCGATGGTGTGCTCGGAGGCGACGGGGCGGACCTCGGCGGCCGCGGCTTCGGTGATCGCGGCGAGGTCGCATGGCCGGCGGGCGCCCTGTCTCCCGGCATCGGCGCGGGCGAGAATCAGCAGGTCGCCGACCAGGCGGCGCATCCGCCGCGACGAGCGCAGGGCGGACTCGACCATCTCGGCCTCTTCTCCCTCGGTGGGGTTGCGCTCGAGCGCGGCCTGGAGGAGCTCGAGGTTGGCGAGGATCGACGTCAGCGGCGTGCGGAGCTCGTGCGAGGCGTCAGCGACGAACTCGCGCTGCGCGTGGACCATGCCCTGCGCCTCGTTTCGGGCCGCATCGAGCTCCCGGAGCATCTCGTCGAGTGTCGTCGCCAGCTCGGCCACCTCGTCTTCGGCCTCGGGCTTCGGCATCGTGCGCGCCGGGTCGCGGGTGGTGGCGATCTCCCGTGCGGTGGTCGTGAGAGCCGCGATCGGTCCCATCGCGCGCCCGGCGACGGCGAGGCCCGCAAGGGTGGCAAGGATCGATCCGCCCGCCACGCCGACCGCCAGGAAGAACCAGAGGCGGCTGATGGTCGCGTCGAGCTCGTCGTGGTCGCGGGCAACCTGGACGAAGGTGACGCCCGCGCCGACGAGGGGGGTCCTGACCTGCGCCGTTGCCACGTCCAGATCGCCGAAGCTGACAATCTCGGCACTCGGCGAAGGCAGGCGAACGTCGACGTCCCCGACGGGATCACCGATCGCCGGCGTCACCCGAACCACTTCATCGCCGATGAGCTCGTCGAACGGCACGTCCACGTTGCCGGTTTCGACGTCGACCTGGATCGTGAAGGCGATGCGGTTGGCGGCGGCCTGGAGCTCGTTTTGGAAGTCGTTCTCGAGGCGCTCCTGCGAGAGCTTTCCCACGACCGCCGCGAAGGCGAGGAGGATCACGAAGGTGAGGCTGGCCGAGACCCCCGCGAGGCGCCATCGAACGGGCCAACGCGACGGTGTGAGGAAGCGGGGTCGCGACGCCGCTGGGCCGGGCACGGCCATCTACCCGGGCGGGCGAACGACGTAGCCCGCTCCGCGCTTGGTGTGGAGGATGCGGTCCTCGCCGCCCTCCTCGAGCTTGCGGCGAACGTTCGAGATGAAGACGTCGATCGTGTTCGTCATCGCGAGTGGGTCGTACCCCCAAACCTCTTCGAGGAGGCGCTCGCGCGAGACGACGAGGCGCTCGTTTCGCATCAGGAACTCGAGGAGCTCGAACTCGCGGGCGGTCAGGTCGACCTCGCGGTCGCCCCTGTGGACCTCGCGGGTCGCGGGGTTGAGCTTGAGGTCGGCCAGGACGAGCATCGCGGAGCCGCGGGGCGGGCGGCGACGCATGACGGCGCGCATACGGGCGAGAAGCTCGGTCCGCTCGAAGGGCTTGACGAGGTAGTCGTCCGCGCCGAGATCGAGGCCCTCGACGCGGTCCTCGAGCTCGGTGCGAGCGGTGACCACAAGGATCGGGACGTCGTCTGTTTCCCGGAGGCGGCGGAGTACCTCGACGCCGTCAATCTTCGGCAGGCCGAGATCCAGGATCACAAGATCGGGAAGGAACTCCGCGGCCTCTTCGAGTGCCTTTTCGCCATCGCCGGCGGTACGCACCTCGTGCCCCTCGGCGCGAAGCGTGCGCCGCAGAACATCCGCGATCTCGGCATCGTCCTCGACGATGAGCACGCGACCGGTCTGAGTCTCGCTCTCGAGCACCCTCCAAGAGTAGGGCCGAAACTTCAGTTCGGCTTAAGCCATGCTCGTCCTGGGTATGACCCTTGCGAGCCGGCAGGATGCCGGACTTCAGGACACCACGGAAGGAGAACCCAGCGAATGACGCAGGGAAAGTCAGGAAGAACACGCTCATCGAGGGCATCGAGCCACGATGACCCGCTTGACGAGGTTCGTGCAGCAGTCCGCTCAGACAGGCGCAAGATCGCATGTCTCCCGGTCGCGGGCTTGGAGTTGAAGCAGTCTGCCTCGAGGCAGAAGAAGGTCAGCCCAGCCGGCTTTACGCGCTAGGGCACTCATATGGTGCTTAGGCGGGAATAGTCGGCCCCCTCACGGCTCGCGCGTCAGTCACGAAGGGGTCCAGGCGTGCGTGTCGAACCCATGTGCGATGGCCAGAGCCACCGCTAAGACCCGTGCGCCCAAACGGGGGGCGAAGCGTCCGCCTGTGAAGAGGGCGCCTGTGAAGCGCACGCCTGACGTGCGCCAGCGGGCGCGGGACGCATTCGACGGGCTCGAGCAGCGTCATTTCGACCTGATCGGCCTGATCATGATCGCGATCGGGGTCTATTCGGCATTCGTGCTCTACCTCGGCTGGGACGGCGGCGCGGTGGGGGGCTGGCTCTCCTCGGCGCTCGAGTACACGGTCGGGCAGGTCGCCTACGTCGTACCGCTGGCGGTCTTCGGATTGGGCCTGGCATTGATCGCCAGGCCGATGATCCAGGCGCCGCGCGCTCTCAACGCCGGCGCGCTCCTGGTGATGCTCGCGCTGCTCTTGGCCTTCGCCGCCGGGACGCTTGGCCTGGGGCCGGACAAGCCCGTGCGCCACGACTACTTCGAGCCGGACTTCTTCCGCACTCACGGCGGCGCGATCGGCGAATCGCTGTATTGGGCCTCGACGTCGCTCTTCCAGCGCCTGGGCGCACAGATCCTCGCCGTGCTGATGCTTATGTCCGGCCTCCTGCTCTTGACGGGCATGACGATCGCGAACCTCGTCCAGAGCGCGGGGGTGGCGACGCGCCGTGCATCGGATGCAACCGCCGACGTCGCTCGAGCCGCTCGGGACAACGGCCTCCCGTCGACGCTTCCAGGCTGGGACGAGCCGGACGACGTGGACATCCAGATCACCCGCGCGAACGAGACGGAGGTGCTCGCGAACGAGCCCGAGTGGGAAGAGCCGGAGGTCGACGAGGAACCCGTCGCCGAGGCCAAGCCCGCCAGCGGCGAAGGCGCCTTTTCCTACGACGAGGCTCACGCCCACGACGCCGAGTCTGTCCCGGAGCCCGTCGCGATCCTCGGCGAGGGCGACGCGGATGCGGCCGCGGTCGAAGCGCCGGTCGAGCTGACGCCAATGGGGAACAAGCGGACCGAGCACGGGATCACCGTCTCCGACGAAGCGGACTTCACGCCGCCCGACCCCGCGGTGCTCGCGAAGGGCAAGGGCGACCCCGGCCCGGATCCCAAGGAACGTGAGGCGACGGCGAAGTCGCTTTTGGAGTCGCTCAAGCACTTTGGCGTTGATGCCCGGATGATCGGCATGGTCTCGGGCCCGCATGTGAGCCGCTACGAGTTCCAGCTTGCGCCTGGAACCAAGGTTTCGAAGGTCGCCGCGCTAAAGGACGACCTGGCGTATGCCCTCGCATCGACCGACATCCGGATCCTCGCGCCGATTCCCGGCAAGAAGGCCGTAGGAGTCGAGGTGCCGAACAAGAAGCGCCGCCTGGTGCGGCTGGGGGACATCTACGAAGGCAGGCCGAAGAGCTCCTCACCGCTTGTCGCCTGGCTCGGTAAGGACGTCTCCGGGCACGCCTGCTGGACCGACATCGCGCTCATGCCGCACCTCCTCGTCGCGGGTACGACGGGCTCCGGTAAGTCGGGCTGCATCAACGCGATCCTCTCGTCGATCCTGCTCCACGCCTCGCCGAACGAATGTCGCCTGGTCCTCGTCGATCCCAAGCGTGTCGAGCTCAACCACTACGAGAACCTGCCGCACCTCCTGACGCCGGTCGTGACCAACCCCCGCCTGGCCGCCAACGTGCTCACCAACCTGCTCGGTGAGATGGAGAGCCGCTATCAGGTGATGGGAGAGGCCCGCGCGCGCAACCTCGCGGAGCTGAACAAGACGCGCAAGAAGGAAGGAGACCCGGCGCTCCCGCACATCCTGTGCGTAATCGACGAGCTCGCGGACCTCATGATGGTCGCTCCAGCCGAGGTCGAGGACTCGATCATCCGCCTCGCGCAGAAGTCGCGCGCAGTCGGCATCCACCTCGTACTTGCGACGCAGCGCCCGTCCACGGACGTGATCACCGGAACGATCAAGGTCAACATCCCGGCTCGCATTGCCTTCGCCGTGGCCTCGCAGGTCGATTCGCGCGTGATCCTCGACCAGGGCGGCGCCGAGACGCTCCTCGGTCAGGGCGACATGCTCTTCCGCCCGATCGGCACCTCGAAGCTTCAGCGCATCCAGGGCGCGTTCCTCACCGAGGACGAGATCGCCCGCCTCACCAACCACTGGGCCAAGCAGGGCGAGCCGACCTTCGACCCCTCTCTCCTCGTCGAGAAGGTCGAGGACCAGGGCGTCGAGGCCGGCGGCGACTTCTCGCCCGACGAGGACGACCTCCTCGAGGACGCGGCGCGCATCGTGATCGAATCAGAGACCGCGTCCGTTTCGATGATCCAGCGGCGCCTCCGCGTCGGCTACACGCGTGCCGGTCGCCTGATCGACATGCTCGAGCGCCGGGGGATCATCTCCGGCTACGAGGGCTCGAAGCCCCGCCAGGTCCTGGTCTCCATGTCGGAGCTCTCGGCGATCCTCGCCGGGCGCAACGCGAGCGCCCCCGGCCCGGAGATCCTCGACGGCGAGGACCGCTCGGACACCCAAACCGAGCTCGAGCCGGTCGAGTCCTAGCACTCGGCCGAACGTGGTCGCTTGTCAGCGGCCGGTCACGGAATAATCCCGGGAGATGGCCGAACTTAGTCCTGGGAGCGAGTTCGCCGGCCACCGGATCGAGGGGATCGCGGGGCGCGGCGGATTCGGCGTGGTCTACCGTGCTCGGCACATTGCGCTTGACCACGTAGTCGCGCTGAAGCTGATCTCGAGCGCCCGCGCCGGAGAGGAGGCCTTCCGCGAGCGATTCAAGTCCGAGTCGCGGATCGCGGTGTCGATTCGCCACCCGAACGTGGTCGCCGTCCACAACGCCGGCGAGGAGGACGGGCTGCTCTTCGTGACGATGGACTTCATCGAGGGATCCGACCTGCGAGGCCTTCTGAACCGTGAAGGGCGGCTACAGCCTGAGGAGACGGTGGACGTCGTCAGGCAGGTCGCCTCCGCACTCGACGCGGCACACGCGAAGGGCCTAGTCCACCGCGACATCAAGCCCGGGAACGTCCTGATCGGCGAGCGCGAAGGCACCCGCCACGTCTTCCTCACCGACTTCGGGCTCTCGAAGCAGATGGACGCGACCAGCGGCCTCACGGCCTCGGGCGCCTTCGTGGGCACGCTGGACTACTCCGCGCCGGAACAGATCCGCGGCCAGCGCCTCGACGCGCGAACCGACGTCTACGCGCTGGCCTGCGTCACCTACGAGCTGCTCTCGGGTGAGTCTCCGTTTTCCGTCCACGAAGAGCAGGTTGCGAAGCTCTACGCCCACCTCCAGGACACGCCGGTGCCGCTGGCGGACTTCACTTCGGAGGTGCCCCAAGAGCTCTCAGACGTCATCGATCGTGCGTTGTCGAAGGACCCGGACGATCGCCACCCATCGGCCGGCGACTTCGCGCGCGCGGCGGCCGCGGCGGTGGAGGGCCGCAAGCCTTCCCAGGAGGAGCGCAGCGTCGGAGTGGGGGCGGCGGCGCTGACGCAGACTCTCGAAACGGTTACTCCGGACGAGCCTGTGGAGACAGTCGAGGCCGAGCCGCCGTCGACCCGCGAGAGCGAGGTGCCCGACGAGCCGACTCTTGCGACTGCACCGTCCGCGGCTGCCACGGCGCGCCAGCGTCCCTGGGGGCGAATCCTGGGCGGAGCCTTGGTGGTCGCTGCGCTCGCGGCGGGCGCCTTCGTTCTGATGGACGGGGAATCGCCAGACGAAGCAGAGGATCCGGACCGAGGAGGTGGAGGTGGCGGTTCCGGCGAGCTTGCCTCGTTCGAGGTGCCAGCTGAACCGGTAGGGGTCGCGATCGACGACGGAGTGGTGTGGGTGTCGTCGGCGAGGGGGCAAGCTCTGACTCGGCTCAAGGCTGGGACCGGCGAGGAGATCGGCCAGCCGATCAAGCTCGGTGGCGCGGGCGGTCAGATCACGTTCACGGACGACGGCAATGCCTGGGTTACGGTTGACAAGGGCGGTGGAAAAGGTGCTGTCGTGCGGTTTGATCCGGACGGAAGCCGAGTCGCGGAGATCTCGGTGGGATCGGGACCAAACGGCATCGTGGCCGGCGGTGCCGACCTTGTATGGGCCCTGAACAGCGACTCGAATACCACCTCGTTACTGAACCTGAACCCTCTGACCAACGAGGCGGATCTGACCCTTCCTGGCTTTGACGAGCCGGCGCGGGCCGTTGCGGGCAACGCCGACCAGCCAGGCGAGCAGCGCGCGAAGGGTGTCTGGATCACAAACTCGGGCAACGACACCGTTTCGCGGATCACCGCCGAGGGCGCGATCGTCTCGACCCTGGACGGCGTTGGGGCAAAGCCGATGGGGATCGTGATCGGGAGCGACGAGCGGGTCTGGGTTGCCGCGGAGGACGACAACGCGATCGCGATTATCCGGCCCGAGCCAGAGCCTGTTGACGGGCAAGAAGCAGGCAGCCTGGTCAGCACTGTGAATCTCGATGTAGAGAAGTGCGCCGCGCCGCGTGCGCTTGCCGTTGGCTTCGGGTCCATTTGGGCCACCTGCGCCGACACCGACACCGTCGTGCGCCTGGAAGAAAAAACAAACATTCTGCAAGCCAGCGTGGGCGGGGTCGGACCGAATCCCGAGGCCATCGCGACCGATGAGAACGGCGTCTGGGTTACCAGCGGAGGCGAATCCGGGTCGGACGAGGGAACGCTTACCTTCCTCGACCCGGACGAGGTGAAGTAGACGCAACGCAAAAGGGGCCCCGCCAGGCGGGGCCCCTTTGCGTCTTCCGTCTGAACCCGTCAGGGCCTGACGTCTCGGCTACTCGTAGACCGCTTCCATCAGCAGCCAGCAGCCATCGGTGTCCGTGGCGGGCTCGAACAGGCCACCCAGGTCCAGCGCGGGCTGGAAGAGGAGCTGGTTCGCGCCGCCGGAGGAGCAACGGAGGAACGAGGTCTTGCGGGACTCGATCGCGAGGTACTCGCCCTTCTCGACCGGGATGTTGACGTCGAACGTCTCGATGTCGTAATCCATGCCGCCACCCTGCTGACCGTCGTACTCGATCTGCGAGCCGCGGTAGGTGAGGCGGGCCTGCTCGGCATTCGGCTTCGCCTTCGCGAGCGCCGGGCGGAACTTGCCGGGACCCTGGGCGATGATCTTGATCTCGTCGATCGTGCCATCGTGCGGGGCCTTGGGCGAGCCGACGCCGGAGCCGTTGGTGTAGCCCTCCATCATCACCCGGGTGCAGGCACCGGGATCGCCCTGCACGCAGGGGTGACCTTTGACGCCGGCGTTCGACGGCTGAATGTTGGGGTTGAGCTTGGAGCCGAAGCTTTCGGCGCTGGCGCTGGCGGGAATGGCCAGTGCGACGGCGGCGAGGGCGGCGGCGGTGGTGATCTTGCGGAACATGTTGTGGTCCTTTCGTTGTGGGTTGAATGCGACACAACGAGTTTCGGGTCAAAACAAGCCCACTAGTAGACCCCCTCGGGCGGGACCGGCGCACCCCCGGGTGGCAACGTTTTCACCCCTTGGTGGGGGTCCTACAGATCGCGCTCGCTGACCATTCCGGTCTGCAGCGCGCGTTCGACGAGAGCCACCCGCTTGCGGTTCTGGGGCAGGTCGGTGACGTCGAACTTCTCGAACAGCGCTCGCAGATGGGTCTTGACGGCGTCGACCGACAGATGGAGCTCGTCGCCGATCTGGCTGTTGGAAGCCGGGGTAGCAAAGGACGCGCCGTCCTTGTAGGGGCGGCAGAGGGCGATTAGGACGCGGCGCTGAGCGGGGGAGATGCCGCCGGCGTCCAGGAGGTCGGCCGAGATCACGGTGGCCTCGGCGCTTTCTCCACCTGGCGCGCGAAAGAGCACGAGGGAGCGCCCGAAGCGCATCACGTCGCCGTCGCGGAGCACCTTGCGGCCGCGGACCCGCTCGCCGTTGACATAGGAGCCGTTGCGCGAAAGGCCGTCGTCCACGAGCGTGCCGTCACCGCCGACGAACTCGATCTGGGCGTGGAGGCCCGAGACCTCCTCGTCGAAGTCGAGGCGGATGTCGGCCACCTCGCGCCGGCCCACCCACAGCTCGGTGGCCCCCTCTTGGATCGGGAGGATCACCTGCTGGCCGGCGCCATCGCGGTAGACGAGAAACGGACGCCCTTCGCGCTCGGCCTCGATCTGGGCTTTCAGCTCGGGTGCGCTCTGCGCCTTCGGGCCGGCGGTGGGATCGGGCATCAGCGCGAACCTTACGCTCGCGACGTACGGACCGCGAGGAAAGCTCGGCTATAGGCGCTTTGCATGGAAAGCACATAAGTCTCTGAGTCGCGAGATACTGCGCGGGCGATGTCGGAAGAGAACGTGGAACTGTGGCGGGCCTCCATCGAGGACTTCCTCGCGAGCGGGTCCGATTGGGAGGGCTGGCTCACCAGGGCGACCGCGCTCTGGGACCCGGAAATCGAATGGGATGCCTCTGAACTCGGCGTGCCGGGCCTGGCTGGCATCTATCGGGGCAAGGAAGAGGTGAGCGCGTTTTGGCGGAACTGGCTCGGCGCTTGGGAAACCAGCGAGTTCGCCTACGAGCTCCTCGACGCCGGTGATCGAGTGGTCATGCTGCTCGATCAGACCATGCGTGGGCTTTCCTCGGGTATCGAGGTGGTCGGGGGGAAATACGCGCAGGTCGCCACCTTCAAAGCGGGTCTGATGTCTCGTTGGAAGTTCTATCCGAGGCAGACAGCCGCCCTCGACGCCTCCGGGCTCTTGGAGTAGGCGCTTTGGACGAGAAGCGTTTATTCCCTATCGAAAGCGACTGTTCTTGAGTGATACTGCCGGGTGATGCCAGATGGGAACGTTGAAAGGCTGCGTGCTGTCATCGAGGCAGTCAACCGCCGCGACCTAGAGGCGCTCGAGATGCTTCTTGCGCCCAACGTCGAGATCGTTCCGATACGAGCGGCACTGGAAGGTAATACCGCCTACGCGGGCCGCGACGCAGCTGCAGAGTGGCTTGCGGCATTGGATGACAGTTGGGACTCCATGACCGCGTCGGCCGAGCAGTTTCGCGACGTTGGCGACTGCGTCCTTGCCGTCGGCCGCTTCCGGGGCCGCGGACGGGGAAGCGGCGTTCCGTTTGACGTCGAGGCCGCGGCAGTCGCCCGATTTCGGGGTGACCAAATCGAGCACCTCCTCATTACTACGGACGTAGCGAAGGCCATTGAAGCGGCGGGACTATCGAACTAGGTGCTTTGGACGAAAAAGCGCTAGTCCGCTTCGGATGAGAAGCGCCTAGTTCGCGAGGCCGATTGCTGCGAGCGCCTCTTCGCCCCAGCGCGCGTAGATCTCGCGAATTGTCTCGACGTTCCTCTCGGGCATCCCTGAGGATTATCGCGCGGCTACCGTGGGGTGCTCACGACTCGAGAGGGCTGAGAACTTTGAACCGAGCAGAGCTTCAGGAAAAACAGGCGCCGCTCAAGGAGCGCTACAAGGAAGACCCGGACGCCGCTTTGATCACGCTTTCGGCAAAGGCCTCGCTGGGCGAGGGGATCTCCTGCTCCGTCGAGACCGGGCGCGCGATCGCGGAGGCCGGGCTTCACCCCGCGACGGGCGGCGACGGGACCCAGTTGTGCTCCGGCGACATGCTGCTCGAGGCCCTGGCTGCCTGCGCGGGTGTGACGCTTCGCTCCGTTGCTACATCGCTCGAGATCCCGGTGGAGGGTGGGACGGTCAAGGCGGACGGCGTCCTTGACTTCAGGGGCACTCTTGCAGTCGACCGCGAGGCGGCCGTGGGCTTCTCGGCCATCTCGCTTGCGTTCGAGCTCGAAACGGATGCCGACGAGGAGCAACTCGACACGCTCATCAAACTGACCGAGCGCTACTGCGTCGTTCTGCAGACGCTCTCAGCATCGCCTGAGCTCAGCGTCTCTCGGAGCCGCCTGAGCTAGGGGGTTTATGCTCCGAGTTCAGCGTGGATCGAAAGCAACGGAGGGCTTGATGACAGGGACGGCGCGCAAGGGCAAGGGGAAGCTGATCGCGGGGCTGGTTTTCGCGCTCGGAGTTGCGGTGATCTGGGGGCCCAGCACGAGCCAGGGCGCGCCCGCATTCTGGAACTCAGGCGACATCATCGTCGCCGATTCTCTGGACCAGCAGGTCGAAGCTGTCAACCCCGAAACCGGGGTCAAGGTCCCTGTATCAACCGGCGGTAATTTCGTGTTCCCCGCGGGCATCGCATTCGACGGTGACGGCAACATCCTCGTCGTTGACCGCGATGCGTTCGGCGACGACGGGGGCGTGATCCGCATCGACAAGATCACCGGCGCCCAGTCCGTCGTTTCCAACAACGCGATATCGGACGCCGCCGGTGGAGAGGAGCGCTTCGCTGACCCGATCGCGATCGACTGCAAGGGCAACAACGCCTACGTGACCGACTTTGGCGGCAAGCCCTCGCGCGTGGTCAAAGTGAACCTCACGACCGGCAAGCAGTCGCTCCTCAGCGGCGGGAAGAACATCGGCGACCCGCTTGGCATCGACACCGGCTTGTCAAATGCGCTCGTCGCCGACGCCGGCAGCAGCAAGAGCAACCTCAGACTCAGAGGCGGCCTGATCCAGGTAGACCTGAGCTCGGGGAAGCAGAAGGTGATTGCAGGCAAGGGCGACTTCCCCGACCTCGAGGACCTCGGGGACGTCGATTCCGAGAGCAAGCACAGCGCCGTGGTGATCGACAGCGGAGCGTTCAACTACACCGGCGCGATGTTCCGAGTCGACCTCGACACCGGGAAAGCAAAGACGATCTTCAAGAGCAGCGGTGTCGTGCCCGCTGGCCTGGCGGTGGCGAACAAGCAGACGGCATACGTCACCAGGGTGTTTCCCGCGGAGCTCTACGAGGTCAACTTGAAGAACGGGGACCTGACCCTCGTGAACGGATCCGGCTTCGACAACCCGCTAGGTCTCGGTATCGCGCCCTGAGCCCTCGCGCCGCGGTGAGCCCTCCGTAGAGTGGGCGCCGTGAGTGAAGCTGACGTCAAACCCGTGCGCGCGGGGATCGTCGTGACCGGCACGGAGGTCATCACAGGCACGATCCAGGACAAGAACGGGCCGTGGATCTCGCAGGAGCTCGCCGGGCGCGGGGTGGAGGTCTCCCACATCGTCGTCGTCGGCGACCGGCCGTCAGACCTCGAACAGGCCCTCCGGTTCCTTGGCGATGACGGCATGGACCTGATCGTCACCAGCGGAGGCCTGGGGCCTACGGCTGACGACCTCACCGCGCAGGTCGTAGGCAAGTTCGCCGGGCGCGAGATGGTGCTCGACGAGGGCATGGAGGAGAAGATCGCGAAGATCCTCGCGAGCTTCGCTCGCCGGCTCAATTTCGATCCGGAGGCGCTACGCGAGGCGAACCGGAAGCAGGCCGTGGTGCCCAAGGGCTCCACGCTCATCGACCCGGCGGGCACCGCGCCCGGGCTGGTCGTCCCTGTCGACGATGGGCCCGTCGTGGTCGTGATGCCGGGGCCGCCACGCGAGCTTCACGCAATGTGGCCAAAGGCGGTCGCGACGGACCTCGTCCGCACCGTCTTGGAACGGGCCGAGCCGTACTTGGGCGTGATGCTGCGCCTCTTCGGCATTCCCGAGTCCGAGATCGCCAAGAGCCTTCGCGAGATCGAGGACGAGGGCGTTGCAATCGACCAGCTCGAGATCACCACCTGCCTCCGCAAGGGGGAGCTCGAGATCGAAGTGCGCCACCGCCCGGGTGCCGAGGAGGCGCTCGCGCAGCTGATTGCGGGCATCGACAAGCGTCACGGCCGGTTCCTCTTCAGCCGCGACGGCGAGACGATCGATTCGCAGCTGGCGAACCTCCTCGCGGGGCATCGGATCGCGACGGCCGAGTCTTGCACCGGCGGGCTTCTCGCGGCTCGCCTGACGGAGCTCGATGGAGCCTCTGCGTACGTCATGGGTGGCGCGGTGACCTACACGAACGAGTCGAAGACCAAGGTGCTGGGCGTTCCGGCCGAGCGGATCGCCGAGCACGGAGCCGTCTCGCCCGAGGTCGCGGAGGCGATGGCTGACGGCGCGCTCGAGCAGTACGACGCGGACATCGCCGTCGGCATCACGGGCATCGCCGGGCCCTCGGGTGGCACCGAGGAGAAGCCCGTCGGCTACGTCTGCGTGTGCGTAAAGACCGCTGACGGGCAGATGATCGCCCGCGATCCCGTCATGCCAGGGACGCGAGCGGACGTGCGTGAGCGCTCGGCGCTCCTCGCGATGCACCTGACTCGGCGCCTCCTCCTGGGCGAGGACTTCCCGCTTTAGCGCCTTGGCGAAGCCGTCCGCCTACGAGATCTCGGTCGATGAGGCGATCCTCGACGACCTCCGCGGGCGCTTGGAGCGAACCCGCTGGCCTGAAGCTGCTGACATCGGCTGGGAGTACGGGATGGACCAGGGATTCCTGCGGCGCCTGTGTGAGCACTGGGCCTCCGACTATGACTGGCGGGCGTCTGAGAGCCGGCTGAACGAGTTCGAGCAAGGGATATGGGAGGGCGTTCACTTCATCCGGGCGGGGGAGGAGACCGGCCCGCCGATCGTGCTCGTGCACGGATGGCCGGGAGCGGTGCTGGAGTTCGAGCGCCTGATCCCGCTTCTCGTCGAGGCGGGACACGAGGTCATCGCGCCGTCACTTCCCGGCTATGGCTTCTCGGATGCGCCGGATGAGCCGCTAAACGGCTCGGGCATGGCCGCACGCCTTCGCGCGCTCGTCGAGGACGGCCTCGGCATCGAGCGCTACGTCGTCCAGGGCGGCGACTGGGGAACGCTCATCGCGGCGCGGATGGCCTACGACTCGCCCGAGCGTGTCTCGGCGCTCCACATCAACTCCCCATCCGTGCTGCCGTTCCCCGCGGACCGATCGGACTTGACGGATGCCGAGCAAGCGTGGCTGGCAAAGGCCATCAAGTGGCGCACGCGCGGTGCCCACTACATGCTCACGCAGGGCGGCGTCCCCGACACGCTCGCGCCCGCGCTCAACGACTCGCCAGCCGGCCTCGCGGCGTGGCTCGTCTCGAAATACCGCGACTGGTCCGACTGCGGAGGCGACGTCGAGACGCGCTTCACGCTCGACCAGCTCTGCGACTTCCTGACGATCTACTGGGCGACGGGCACGATCTCGACCTCGATCCGCCTGTATGCGGCCGAGGCTCGCGACCGCTGGAAGCTCGGCGCGGGGGAGAAGATCAGCGTTCCGGCCGCCGTCGCGGACTTCCCGCAGGAGATCCTCCACCCGCCGCGCGAGTGGGCCGAGCGCACGCTCGGCGATCTCCGCCAGTGGACCGAGCACGAGCGCGGCGGCCACTTCGCGGCTTGGGAGGAGCCTGAGCTCCTCGCCCGGGACCTCGTGGGCTTCTTGCGCGAGGTGGGGTAGGCGGTGAGCGATAAGGCCGTTCGCCTCTTCGCCGCAATCGACCTGCCGGACGTGATCAGAGGTGGCCTTGAAGCGTGGGGCTCGCGGGAACTGACCGATCCAGCGTTACGGCCGGTCCCGACCGCAAACCTCCACATGACCCTTTGCTTTCTGGGCTGGACCCCGCCGGACCGGCTCTCCGAAGCGACCGAGGTCGTCGCGGCGGTCACACCGCGACCCGTGCCGATCCGGCTGGAGAGAGACGTAGTCGCAAAGCCACCCCGGCGACCTTCGCTCTTCGCCGTCGAGGCGGTGACGCCTGGGGCGGTAGAGCTCGCGCTGGAGGTCAGCGCCGCGTTCCGTGAGCTCGGCCTCGCGAAGGACGAAAAGCGCCCGTTCTGGCCGCACCTGACGGTCGCTCGCGTGCGTGCGGGGAGGGGGAAGGGCGGACAACGCCGGAGGCGCCCAGAGCGCGTCAGACGGGCTCCTGGCCCGCTCCCCGAGGAGTTGGGGGGCGAGTTCCTTGCTGTCCGACTCTCTCTTTACCGTTCGATGATGCGGCGCGATGGCTCGCAGTACGTGCCGATCCACAACATTGACTTGAGGTGACTCGTAGAGATGGCTGAACAAACGAAGGCAGACCAGAAGGCGGCGGAGAAGGAAGCGAAGGCCCGCACGGCCGCGCTCGACGCCGCCAAGATCCACATCGAGAAGGAGTTCGGCGCCGGCTCGCTGATGACTTTGAGCGACGACAACGCCCTCTCGGTCGAGGCGATCCCCACTGGGGCCCTATCGCTCGACTTGGCGCTAGGCGTCGGCGGCGTCCCGCGCGGCCGCGTGATCGAGATCTTCGGCCCGGAGTCGTCGGGCAAGACGACGCTCGTCTACCACATCATGGCCGAGGCCCAGGCCCGGGGTGGCGTCTGCGCGTTCATCGACGCTGAGCACGCCCTCGACCCGGTCTATGCCCGCCGCATCGGGCTCAACACGGACGAGCTTCTGATCTCCCAGCCGGACTATGGGGAGCAGGCGCTCGAGATCGTCGACGTCCTGGTGCGCTCGGGCGCGGTCGACGTCATCGCCATCGACTCCGTTGCGGCGCTGACCCCGCGCGTCGAGCTGGAGGGCCAGATGGGCGACCAGTCGGTCGGCCTCCAGGCGCGAATGATGTCCCAGGCGATGCGAAAGCTCGCGGGCAACCTCAACCGCGCCAACACCGTCTGCCTGTTCACGAACCAGATCCGCGAGAAGATCGGCGTCACCTTCGGCTCGCCCGAGACGCAGCCGGGTGGCCGGGCGCTCAAGTTCTACTCGTCGCAGCGCCTCGACATCCGCCGCATCGAGACCCTCAAGGAGGGCACCGAGGCGGTCGGCAACAGGGTCCGCATCAAGGTCGTGAAGAACAAGGTCGCGCCGCCGTTCCGCCAGGCCGAGTTCGACATCGAGTACGGCGTGGGCATCTCTCACGAGGGCTGTCTCCTCGACCTCGCGCTCGAGCACGACCTGATCCAGAAGTCCGGTTCCTTCTTCTCCTACGGCGAGCTCAGGCTCGGCCAGGGGCGGAACAACACCAAGGGCTATCTGGCCGAGAACCCCGAGCTGGCGCAGGAGATCGAGACGAAGATCTTCTCGCTCCTCGAGATCGATCGCGCCCCGCGCCCGATCGCGGCGGTACCCGACGCGCCCGATGCCGGCGAGGAAGCTCCGGCCGCGGTCGCCGACGAGGACGCCGAGCCCGAGCGCCAAGCGGCGTAGCCCACGCGGGCTGCGTCCATGGCTGGGCGAAAGAAGAGCGCTTTCGAGTTATCGCTCCGAGCGCTCTCGCGCCGGGAGCACACGGTCGCGGAGTTGCGCGCCTGGCTGGCCAAGCGCGAGGCGGACCCGGCCGAGGCCGAGGAGGCCATTGAGCGCCTCGTCGAGATCGGCCAGCTGGACGACGAGCGCTACGCCTCGCTCTTCGCGCAGGACAAGCGCGAGCTCAACGGCTGGGGCCCGGGCAGGATCCGCGAGGCGCTCGTCGAGAAGGGCGTGGCCCGCTCCATCGCCGAGGCGGCGGCGGGCGGGGAGAGCCAGGATGAGCTCGCTGAGCGGGCAGCAGACCTGCTCGATCGGCGAAACGACGACCTCGACGACGACTCTGGGCGGGGCCGAGCGCTCGCTTTCCTTGCGCGCCGCGGGTACGAGCTCGAGGTCGCCTACGCGGCGGTGCGGCTCGCCGAGCGTCGCGCAGCCTGAGCGCCTCAAGAAAGGTGCTTTGCAAATCGCCTAGGCGGCAGATCATGTCGCCTGTGTTCATCCGCTCCCGCTCAGCGAAACGTTTTGTACACACGAGCTAGAAAGACGCTTTGCATGGAAAGCATCTACCTCTTGATCGCGCGATACTGCGCGGGCGATGTCTCAGGAGAACGTCGAGCTAATCCGTCGAGGCTACGAGTTGTTCAACGCCGGTGGACCCCAGGCGGTCATCAGCGCAGGCATCTGGGCGCCTGAGATCGTTTTCGACTTCTCCCTGAGCGACATTGCAGGGCTCGGCGTCTATCGCGGGCACGACCAGATCAGGGCATTCTTCGAAGAGGATTGGTTCGGGTCGTTTCCCTTCGAGGAGTGGGAGGTTGCAGTCGACGAGCTGATCGACCACGGGGATCAGGTGATCGCCTTGTCGCGCCAACGGGGCCGAGGCGTGAGTAGTGGGGCGGCGGCGGAGCTTGAACTCGCACAGATCTGCACGCTGCGCGGAGGAGAGGTCGTGCGGGTCGAAACGTACATCGACCGGAAGAAGGCTCTTGAAGCCGGCGGTCAGGCGGAGTAGCTCAGAAGTAGCGCTTTGGACGAAAAGCACCTAAGCCGTTAAGCGGTTTCGGGCACTAGTGCCTATTTAAGGTCTGCATCCGGTGGACTTCTAAGCCTCCCTGCGCCGTATTTAAGACGCTGTGACCACCAGACGTTTCGTTCTCTTGGCTGTCTTGCCTTTTATCGCGACGGCGGGTTGCGGGGGCGGGAACGCCGACCAAGTTGACGAGCCGACGACCCCAGGGGAGCAGCCCAACGCAACAGCGGTCGACGCGGATGACCTAATAAGGCGGAAGCCCTATATGGGAGTCGCGTGCCGCACCCCAAATCACTTCGCATGCGATCGCATCGGCCTCGCCATCTATCTGCGAGAACCTGCCCAGCGGGTTGAGGCTCAGATCGACGGGCGTGATTTCGAACTGAAAGAGAACGATCTCAGCCAAGGCCGCGATTTCACGGGCTACTTGCAACCGGCGGGCCTCTTGGATGGGTCTCTTGAGCTCAGCCCCGACGCGAGCAATGGGCGGTGGATCGGTCGTGAACACGTTTCAACGGTGGTGACGCTTTGGGTCGACCACGCCGACGGAGAGATGAGGACGACCGAGCTTGAAATCGGCCTCAATGCCGGCTGGGGTTGACCAGCAGTCCGTGCGGGATTACTCTGATCAGATGAGTTCGCGGGGGCGACTCGCCTTTCCAACTTTCGTTGTTGTCGTGGCGGCGGTTCTGCTCTTCGCACGAGGGGGAGCAGCAGCTAAGGGACCGGATTCGCCGCCGACCGTGGACTGCCAGTCGCGGCTCCAGGTTTACCCGCCGAAGAACCACCCCGGTCGGATTTCCCCTGAGGTGCGTGAGGTCAGCGCGTTCGCAGGACCTGTGATGTTTCTCGGAGCGAAACAATGGGCAGACAACCGCTTCCCCGCCCGTAAGGGCCCGCACCGACTGAAGACACCCATCTTTGTGGATGCTCCGAATCCGGTCACAATCACGGTTGCCTCGCCGGAGGGTAGAAATCTCGAACTCAGCGTCGGCCTCGACCAACGCGGACCACAAGGGGGCTTCGAGGCTCACGGAGAGGCAATCCGGTTTGAGCCATGCAACCCCGACCACAAGGTGAGCGACCGTCGCGTCGGACGGCGGACGCCGTTTCTCGGCGGCTTCCGCTTCGAAGCGAACACATGTGTTGCGGTCACGGTCCAGGTGCACTCCAAGGTGCCGACCACCCATGAAACGGCTTTCGGCTTCGGCCGCGAGAACTGCTCTATTTCATAAGCAAGCCTCGACTTAGGTGCTTTGGACGAAAAGCGTCTAAGTCGCTTTAGATGAGACGTCATATGGTTTTGTCTCCGCCGTATGGGCTGGGCAGCGGTCGACTTCTCTATAGCTGCGCTGCCGAAGACCTATGCGGGGCCCCCCACTGGTTTATCTGAGGCCAGCTCAAGGCTCATGCGCGTTTGGACCGGCAGCGTTTGAGCGCAACCTGGGCGGCGGGGCCGGGATATGCTCGCCGTCAATGCCAAGCATCGCCCTGCCACGGGCGGGTGTGGGGGATGGATCGATTGAGCTTCGTTCAATTACCGAAGACGACACCCCCGCGTTCGTCAAAGCATTCAAGGACCCGGCCATCGCACAGGGCGCCTATCACGGACAATTGGCCGCGACCGACGAGGCCCTCCGCCCCTATGTTCAGCGAAACAGCGAACGCATGGAGGCTGGTGACGGCGTACTACTCGGCGTCTGGGAGCCTGAGGCTGTCCAGCTCTCGGGTCAGACGATGCTCTTCGACATCGACTGGGATGAGCGCACCGCGGAGCTAGGCTTCTGGATTGCACCCAGGTCGCGCGGCTGTGGCCTGAGCCGACGCGCCTTGGAGCTGACGCTTTCATTTGCATTCCAGGATCTTGGGCTCGAACGCATCTATGGACTCACCGGCGTCGACAACGTCGGTGCCCAGCGATCGATGGAGAGAGCCGGCCTGAAACGGGAGGGGGTCCTGCGGGGCCTCGAGAAAACCCCAACAGGCCGCCTGGATCAGGTGTGTTTCGCGATTCTTTCCGACGACGTGCGGGCGTAAGCAGCCTCGCGCCAACCCGCGTAGACGTAGCGTGCAATCTCGCCCCGGTAACGCCTCCTTGGTTCCGTACAAGCCGCCGGGCTGCCGGAGTAGTCGCTTTGGACGAGAAGCACCCAAGGCGCTGGCACGGTGGGGCGCTCTCCCATAGATTTTCCGGCGTGGCGGAGAAGCTCACCTTCGGCGAGACAACGATCCTGGTTAAGACAAGCTCGGAGGATTCGGGCGGCGCAATCACGATCCTCGAAGAGGGTCAGCCGATGCTTGATACCCCGCTACACGTGCACACTCATGAAGATGAGCTCTTCTACATCTTGGAGGGTGAGCACATCGTCACCCGGGGCGAAGAAGAGTTTCGGCTTGGGCCCGGGGATGCGATTTTTCTGCCTCGCGGGGTTCCTCACGCTCAGCGCCGTGTCGTCCCGGGCGAGGGACGGGAGCTAGTCGTCCTTACGCCAGGCGGTTTCGAGCAGTTCTTCCGAGATCTAGCCCAAGCCGATCAAGATGGCAGGCTCGGGCCCGACGCATATGCCGAGGCGTCGGAGCAAGCTGGGATCACCTGGCTTTAGTAGACGCTTTGGACGAATAGCACTTATGTCGTTTCGCAGGTAGGGTTGCGCCATCGCAACTCTCCTCGTTCACCTGGCAACCGGTCCAGAAAACCCCACGAGAGCGGCACTGGCAATGCTCATCGCAAAGACGGCCGCATCCGAGGGTCACGATGTAAGCGTTTTCCTGGCGGGCGACGCAGTGCAGCTATTGCGACCTGAAACCGCAGCCGCAACACACGGAGTTGGGACCGGTGCCTTCGAAGAGCACTTGAGCGCGTTGCGTAAGGCACATGTTCCGATCTACGCCTCAGGCATGTCGAGCAAGGCGCGGGGAGTAGATGTGGGCGCCGCTGGCGCGGAACCGGCACAGCCCCAGAAGCTGGTCGAGCTCGCGACCGCGGCCGACACCACGCTGACTTACTGAGCGCTCCGTTTCAGGCGGGTGGGCGGCTTCGTTCCTGATGAGGGGGCGAAAGCCAACGTAGTGCTTTGGACGAAAAGCGCCACAGGTCCTAACGGCTCTCGGACCGGATCGCTTGGCCGATCCCTTGCTCGCCCGCAGGCGCCCCGGTGAGCCCGCGTGGAGGACCCGATTGGCCGTCATCGTCTGCGGTGAAAACCATCACCAAGAACCAGATCATTGCGATGACGAGCATGACCATCGCCAGCGTGAGTAAGCCAGCGACGCCAGAGCCCAGTAGCCCTCTCCAGTCGCGCGATGCGCTGTGAGGTTGCCGCGCGTCGGGCTGCCACAACGGGGGATACGCCATGTCTGAATTGTTACATGCGACAGGGCGCCTGGCTACCGCTTGGGAGATAGATCGCGGTCACCGGGCACACGTGGGCGCCCTCGCCCTTGCGCTCGGGTTTACCATCGGTGGATAGCGAGAAGCGGCCATGTAGGCCTGCATCTTGAAGTCGAACCACTGAATCGCATCATGAATTCTGATTACAGACACGCTCGCTGCCGGCTCTCGCCGGAGCGGGTGGAGGTGAAACCGAAATGGGACAACGCGCGCAACGCTTCGGTTGGCGCCGCGACGACGAGGCCGGGGGGCTCGCGCCTAGCGCCGCTGCAGTACCTACGACACCCGCAACCGATGGCAACCCCGTGGACGAGCTTCAGGCTCGCCGCGCTGAAATCGCCCGCATGGAAGAGCTCGCACTCCGCGAGACCGAATCGATCGCCCTTCGTCAGGCCGATCTCGACCGGCGCCACCAGGCGCTCGAGGACCGCGAGCGGAACCTAGCCCAGCAAAACGAGGAGCTGAAGCAGGCCAAGCGCGTCCAGCGCCGTGAGTTCGAGCGCATCTCAGGCCTAAGCGCCGCGCAGGCAAAGCAGATGCTTCTCGCCGATGTGGAACAGGAAGCGCAGCACCAGGCAGCGCTCAAGATCCGGCAGATCGAAGACGAGGCCAAGCGCGAGGGAGACAGGCGCGCTCGGAACATCCTTGCCGTCGCCACCGGCCGCCTTGCCGCCAAGCACTCGAGCGAGGCAACGACCCGGCTGGTCGAGCTTCCCTCGGATGAGATGAAGGGGAGGATCATCGGCCGCGAGGGCAGGAACATCCGCGCGCTTGAAAAGCTCACGGGCGTTGACGTGATCATCGACGAAACGCCCTCTGCGGTCGTCTTGTCGAGTTTCGATGGAGTCAGGCGGGAGATCGCCCGGCTCACGCTCGAGCGCCTGATCGCTGACGGGCGCATCCACCCGGCGCTGATCGAGGAGACGTATGAACAGGCCAAGACAGACTTGGATGAGCGCGTGATCGAGGAAGGGGAGACGGCGGCGCTCGAGGCGCACGTCCACGGACTCGATCCCGAGCTCACGAAGCTGATCGGCCAGCTTCGCTTCCGTACCTCATACGGGCAGAACGTCCTCGATCATCTGATCGAGTGCGCGAACTTGGCCGGCATCCTCGCCGAGGAGCTGGGCGCCTCAGCCGAGACGGCGCGCCGCGCGGCGTTCCTTCACGACATCGGCAAGGCGGTCACGCATGAGGTCGAGGGACCACACGCTCTAATCGGCGGCCGGATCGCCCGGCGGAACGGCGAGTCCGAGGCCGTCGCCCACGCGATGGAGGCCCACCACAACGAGGTCGAGGTGAAGACCGTCGAGGCGGTGATCGTGCAGGCAGCCGACTCGGTCTCGGGCGCCCGCCCCGGCGCGCGCGGCGACTCCCTTGAGCAGTACGTAGGCCGGATGCGCGACCTCGAGGAGATCGCCTCTCGCCATCACGGCGTCGAGCGCGTCTTCGCGATGCGCGCCGGCCGCGAGATCCGCGTGGTGGTCGATCCGGGTGTAGTCGATGACGACACGGCGGCGGTCATCTCACAAGAGATCGCCACCGCGATCGAGAAGGAGGCGACGCATCCGGGCCGCACGAAGATCACCGTCATCCGGGAGAGCCGGGCCACGGCGTACGCGGATTGACTCGAGCCATGGGGAGAAACCTGGTTCCCGTGCCTGCTCCCGATAGGATCGCGGCCGCATGAACGACCTCTTCTTCGTGTTCGGAATCGCGCTCACGGTCATGGCCGTGCTGGTCGCGTTCGTGGGGTTGCGCGTCGAGAGCTTCCCCTCCTCCCGGCCGGTCATGGTCGGTGTTCTGGGGCTGTTCGTGTTCCTGGTCGTCGGTTCGGCGGCGTTCGCGATCGTCCTCGCAAGAGATGAGCATGAGACTCGTGAGGCGGAGATCTTCGAGTACCGCGCCGAGCAGGAAGAGGAACTCCAAGCGGGCGAAGAGTCGATCTCGGAGCAGCCGATTGACGAGGCGCCGGTTAAGGGCGGGACGCTGGCCGTGACCTCGCCCGACGCAGGCGACCTGCTCTTCGAGCCCGACGTTCTCGACGCTGAAGCTGGCGAGGTCGTCCTTGAATACACGAACCCGTCCGAGGTCCCGCACAACGTGACGATCGAGGATGGCTCGGAGACCGTGGCGCAAAGCGAAACGGTCACAGGGGGCGACAGCGCCGACGCCACGGTCGAGCTCGAGCCCGGCGAGTACGTGTTCTTCTGCTCGATCCCCGGGCATCGCGAGTCCGGCATGGAAGGCACCCTCACCGTCAAGTAGCGGGTAGAGGGTGGCTCGTCCACCCACTCCAGCCGGCTTCGAAGCGGCGTGGGCGTTCCGGGGCAGGCCGGCGCCAATCCTCAGCCCCTGAAGCGCCAGCTCGCCGTTACCCTGCGCGGAGATGCCGCGCTATCACGTAACCACCTTCGGGTGTCAGATGAACGAGCACGACTCGGAGCGCATGCGCGGCATGCTCGAGTCGCTCGGCTATGAGGAGGCGCCCGACCGCGACGGCGCCGACCTGATCCTCTTCAACACCTGTTCGATCCGCGAATCGGCGGACTCGCGCTTTATCGCGCACCTGGGGCAGGCAAAGCGGCTCAAGTCCGAGGATCCGAGCCGGATCGTCGGAGTCGGCGGCTGCTGGGCTCAGTCGGTCAAGGACGAGGTGTTCGAGCGCTTCCCGTTCGTCGACGTCGCCTTCGGCCCTGGGCAGATCGGTCGCCTGGCCGAGTTCCTGACCACGGATTCGATCGGCGCGCAGGGGTTCTTCGAGTTCGAGGGCTTCGCGGGCCACCTGCCAATGAAGCGGACGCGCGAGTTCCAGGCTTGGCTTCAGATCTCGCAAGGCTGCAACTGCGTCTGCTCGTACTGCATCGTTCCCTCGACTCGAGGCCGCGAGGAGTCACGCCCGGCGCCCGAGTTGCTTGCAGAGGTCGAGCGTCTTGCGGGCGACGGTGTCCGCGAGATCACGTTGCTCGGCCAGAACGTGAACGCCTACGGCCGCGACCTACGGGCAGGCGGGGGGATGACCTTCGCGGAGCTCCTGCGCGCAGTTGACGCGGTCGAAGGAATCGAGCGCATCCGCTACACCAGCCCGCACCCCAAGGACATGCGCGAGGACGTGATCTTGGCCCATGCGGAGTGCGAGGCGCTCTGCGAGCACATCCACCTTCCGCTCCAGTCGGGATCGAGCCCGATCCTGAAGGCGATGCGGCGCACCTACACACGAGAGCGCTATCTCGACCGGGTCGCGCTGATCCGTGAGCACGTGCCGGACTGCGCGCTCACCACGGACATCATCGTCGGCTTCCCGGGCGAGACGGACGAGGACTTCGAGCGCACGCTCGAGGTGGTCGATCAGGTCGCCTACGACGGTGCGTTCACGTTCGTCTTCTCACCGCGACGAGGCACCGAGGCGGCCACGATGGAGGGCCAGGTGCCGCACCCGGTCAAGCAGGAGCGCATGAAGCGCCTCGTTGACCTCGTGCAGGCGCGGGCCAAGGAGCGCGCGCAGCGGTTCGTCGGCCGCACGCTTGAAGTCCTCGTCGAGGGCCCCAGCCGCACCGACCCAACCCGCCTCCGGGGCCGCAGCCGCCACAACAAGGCCGTGAACTTCGAGGGGACCGCGCACCCCGGCGATCTGGTCGAGGTCGAGATCGCCAAAGCGACGTCGCAGACGCTCCTCGGGCACGAGCGGATCCTCAGCCGCATCGGCTGAGCCGGCGATGCACGTCATCGCCATCTTCGGGCCGACCGCGGCCGGGAAGACCGGTGTCGCGGTCGCTCTCGCCGCACACCTGCGGAAGCGCGGGGAGGACCCGGTCGCCATCGGCTGCGACTCGATCCAGGTCTATCGAGGGCTGGAGGTCCTGAGCGGGGCACCCACGCCCGACGAGCGAGTGCGGCTCGAACATCGCCTGGTCGGCGTCGCAGAAGCGACCGAGGAGTTCTCGGCCGGCCAGTTCGCGGAGCTCGCCCAAGCTGAGATCGATTCGCTCCTCGAAGCGGGGCGGCGGCCGATCATCGTGGGCGGAACGGGGCTCTACCTGCGTGCCGCCTTGGCCGAGCTCGAGATGCGCCCACCGGTTCCGGCCGAGGTGCGCGACGAGGTCGAGCGTGATGTAGCAGAGCGGGGTGCCGAAGCCCTTCATGGCGAGCTGCCCGAGGAGCTTCGCTCGGGCGTACACCCGAATGACCTCAAGCGCATCTCTCGCCTGACCGAGCTCACCCGCCTGGGCATCGCGCCGCACGCATCCGGCGAAGGCCTTTGGACCGAAGAGCTTCGCCGGCCCACCTTCCTGGCTGGGATCACGCTCGACCGCAACGAGCTCCGCGATCGCATTGACGCTCGGGTCGACTCCATGGTGGCCGCGGGCGCGGCGAACGAGGCAAGGGCCGCCGACGAGGCGGGAGCGTCTCGCACCGCCCGCGCCGCGATCGGCTTCGAAGAGCTGCTTCGCGGTGACGTGGACGCGATGAAGTCGGCCCAGCGGGCGTTCGCTCGGCGCCAGCTCACGTGGATGCGCCGGATGCCGGGCGTAGAGCTCATAGACCGCACCGCCATGGATGACGAAGCCGTCGCCGGGGAGATCATGCGGCGCCTTGGCGAAGCCGAATAGATTCGCCCCGTGCGTTTCGAGAAGTGGCAAGCACTTGGCAACGACTACGTGATCGTCGAGGCGGCGGCGCTTCCGTTCGAGCTGACGCCCGAGCGCGTCAAGCGCATCTGCGACCCGCACTTCGGCGTGGGGTCGGACGGGGTCCTGTTGCTGACGCCGGTCGAGGATCCCGAGCACGTCGCCGAGCTTCGGATCTTCAATCCGGACGGCTCCGAAGCGGAGCTCTCGGGCAACGGCGCTCGGGAAGCCGTCCTGTATCTGCGTGCGGCGGGATGGACGCAGGAGAGCCGCTTCAGCGTGATCACCAAGGCGGGCCCGGTGCGCCCAGTGATCACCGGTCCCAACGAGGTGCGCATGGAGATCGGCCGGGGACGCGACGAGGGTGGGGGCACGCTCACCTCTGCAGGCCGCGAATGGTCGTACCGCCGGCTCAATGTCGGGAACCCGCAGTGCGTGGTGGCTGTCGACGACGAGTTGGAGGACCTCGACCTTGGAGAGGTCGGCCCCGGAATCGAGTCGAACACCGAGCTCTTTCCGGAGCGGACCAACGTCTCATTCACACGCGTGGAGGGCTCAACCGTGCGGGCGCGCATCTTTGAGCGCGGTGTGGGGGAGACGCTCTCCTCCGGCACGGGCGCATCGGGTGCCGCCGTCGCTGCGTTTCTGGAGGGGGCACCGAGCCCGATCACTGTTCAGCTCGACGGCGGTGAGCTGACGGTCGAGATCACGCCAGACCTCGAGATGACCCTGATCGGGACGGCGGAGCCCATCTGCCGAGGCGAGCTGTCCGACGAGTTCCTGAGCGCCCTCAGGCGGCTTGGATAGCCTCATCGGCCCCATGGGCCGAACGGATCCATCACAGCGTCTCGAGGCGATTCCGCCGTACATGTTCGCCGAGCTCGAGCGCAAAGTCGCCGACAAGAAGGCGGCCGGTATCGACGTGATCTCGCTAGGCATCGGAGACCCGGACACGCCCACGTATCCGCATATCGTCGAGGCGATGCAGGCGGCGGTCGCGGATCCCGGTACGCACCAGTACCCGTCGAACCGCGGCCGCGCAGAGTTCCGTGAGGCGCTCTCGCGCTTCTACGACCGCCGGTTCGGCGTCGAGATCGACCCAGAGACCGAGGTCATCCCGGCCATCGGCGCGAAGGAGTGCATCTACAACCTCTGCTTCGCCTTCCTCGACCCAGGCGACATCGCGCTCGCCTCAGACCCGGGTTATCCCGTTTACACAGGCGGCCCGGTGCTCGCCGGCGCCGAAGCGGTCGTCCTGCCGCTCGATCCCAGCCTGGGCTTCGTGCCCGACCTGGACGCGATCGACCCGATGGCGCTGTCGAAGGCTCGCCTGATGTTCCTGAACTACCCGAACAACCCGACGGGCGCGGTCGCTCCCGATGATTTCTTCGAGCAGGTCGTGGAGCTGGCGCGGAAGCACGAGTTCCTGGTCGTCCACGACAACGCCTACTCCGAGACGACCTACGACGGGTACGTAGCGCCCAGCTTCTTGGCGACGCCCGGCGCGAAGGATGTAGGCGTCGAGGTCTTTTCGCTCTCGAAGGGCTTCAACATGACGGGCTGGCGCTGCGCGGCGATCCTGGGCAACGCCGATGCGATCCAGACCTACTGGCGCCTGAAAACCAACATCGACTCGGGCCTGTTCGAGGCGGTTCAGCTGGCAGGCGCGGCCGCTCTCGATGCGCCTTCTGGCTCGATCGAAGAGATGAACGCGATCTACGCGCGGCGGCGGAACCTCGTCGTGTCCGCGCTTCAGGACATCGGCGTGGACGTGGCGACGCCAAAGGGGACGATCTACGTCTGGGCGCCGGTCCCTGATGGGCACACCTCGACATCGTTCGCAGAGCTGGCTCTGGAAGAGGCGGCCGTTGTGATCTCGCCCGGCTCGATGTACGGGCCGTCGGGCGAGGGGTTCTTCCGCATCTCGCTGACGACGCCCGACGAGCGCATCACCGAGGCGGTCGAGCGTATGCGCGAGCATCTCTCGGGCTGAGCGTCGTGGCCGACCGTCAGCGCATCTTCTCGGAGACGGAGCTCGAGGAGCGCTACGGCTATTGCCGCGCGGTCGTCGTCGGAGACCGCGTGATCGTCTCGGGAACGGCCGCGATATGGCCCGGCGGCGAGTGCGATCGCGATCCGGGGGTACAGGCACGCAGATGCCTCGAGATCATCGACAAGGCCCTGACCGACGCAGGCTCGAGCATGGACGACGTCGTACGGACGCGGATGTTCGTGACCGATGCCAGGTATCAGGAGGCGGTTGGGACCGAGCACGCGAGGTGTTTCGCCGCCAATCCGCCCGCCACCTCGATGGTGGTGGTCGCTGCGCTTCTGGACGCGCGCTGGAAGGTCGAGATCGAAGCGGAGGCCGTCAAGCCGTCCAGATAGGTCCAGATCACTCATGCAGTGCTCGTAAGCGGACGAAGGGCTCTGTGGAGTGTCGGAACTAGGGATCATCTTCGCCGTTGCATCGGCCCTTGCGGCAAATGTCGCGGTCCTGTGCAAGCACCGGGGCGCCAGCCAGGCCCCAACGGTGCGGTTCAGCCAGCCGCTCAAGAGCGGCGTCGCGCTCTTTCGCTCGAAGTGGTGGCTGATCGGGTTTGCCGTCGCGGCCGTCGCATGGGGCTTCCACGTGGTCGCCATGGCGCTGGCCCCGCTTTCTATGGTCCAGGTCGTCACGGCCGGCGGCCTCGCGCTCTTGGCGCTGCCCGCGCAGAGGTACTTCGGGATTCGCCTCGGCCGCCGCGAGTGGACGGGACTCTTCCTCAGCGCGGCCGGTCTCGCATGGCTGGCCGTCACGGCTGAGGCCACTGAGACGGACTCGGCCTACTCCCTGGCGGCTCTCCTGGCTTTCGAAGGGGCCTTCGTCGTCGCCGGCGGCATGCTCCTGCACAGGGGCTCGAACTCCACGGACCACGCGCAGAGCGGCGTCATGTTCGGCGTCGCCGCGGGCATCCTCGTTGGCGTCGGGAACGTTTCGACCAAGGTTTTGACTGGAAGCGTCGCGACTGACGGGCTGCTCGGCCTCGTCAGCCCGTGGAGCCTTGTGACGGTCTGTGCCGGTGTGCTGGCGTTCTTCGCGCTCGCCCGCGGCCTTCAGATCGGCCCGCCGATCCAAGTGATCGCGCTGACTTCGATCGCGGCGAACGTAACTGCGATCGCAGGCGGAATTCTCGTTTTCGGCGACCCGATCGGCGCCGACGCGCTGGGGATCATCGCCCGTGCGGCTGCCTTCGCCGCGGTGATTTCGGCGGCGGTCCTGATTCCGGCCCCGCGCACCTCCGAAGGCACCCCGGCCGTCGCCTGAAGCTAGAGCTTGCCCTCTGCTTCGAGCGTCTCACGAAGGCCGCGATCAAGCGGGCGGTGCTCGTAGCCGAGCTTCTGCTCGGCCTTGTCCGAGGAAGCCCAGAACGTGACGCCGTCGGCTGAGGAGATGAGCTCTCGCATGTTCGGCGGCTGTCCCATCAGCTTGCCGATTACGGGGCCTGCCGGAGCGATGGCCTTGAGGAGGCCCGTCGGAACGTTTCCGCGCGGTTCTTTCTTGCCCATGACGCTGGCGGTTGTGTCGATGACCCCGCGCATGGTGGTGATGTCGCCGCCCAGGACGTAGGACTCGCCGATCTCGCCCTTGTCGAGAGCAAGGAGAACGCCAGTCGCAACGTCTTCGACGTGGACCATGTTCATGCCGACCTCAGGGAATGCCACGAACGGCAGCTTCCCGTTGGCGAAGTCGAGGATCTGCTGGCCGATGGCCGAGTGGTCGTCTGGGCCGTAGACACCGCCGGGCTGGACCATCACGCAAGGGAGGCCGTCGGCGATCAAGCCCTTGGCGATCTGGTGCGCCTCGTACTTCGTCTCCTCGTAGTACGAGGTGAAGCTCTGCCCGGGGTGGTCGTACGTCTCGTCGACGACCTCGCCGTTCGTATTGCCGAAGGCGCCGATGGTCGAGATGTAGACGACGCGGGGGATCTTGGCGTCGAGTGCCGCGCCCAGGGCGTTCTCGGTGCCGACGACGTTCGCCTGGCGCATCGGCTCGCGGCGGGACTTGGGGATGCCGACCTCGTAGATGGCGGCGCCGTGGATGACGGCGTCGGAACCCTGCATCGCGGCGGCGAGCTTTGCGCGATCGGAGAGGTCTCCCTCGACCAACTCGGCACCGAGATCGCTCAGGGCCTGCGCCTTCTCCGGGGAGCGCACGAGCGCCGTGACTTCGTCGCCGCGCTCGCGCAGCTGACGCACGACGTGACCGCCGATGAACCCTGTTCCCCCGGTGACGAAGACCTTCATGGACGCAAGCCTATCCTCAACCTTCGTGGCCCGGAAGTCGATGGATAGGCGATGAGGAAGGCGGTCCTCCCAGGGGCTTTGGTAGCCCTCGCTCTGAGCGTGGCGCCACAGGCCGGCGCCGGCGGATCGGACGATCCACTTCTCGTGGGTACGGACTCGTTCGCGTTCGGCATCGGGAACGGGATGATCGAAGGGAGCGCAAGCGATGTGGCCGACCGCCTCGGCGATTACGACGTCGTGGTCGTCGATGGGGAGGAGGCTTCTGAAGCCAAGGTCGCCGCCCTCAAGGCCGAGGGTTCGACCGTCCTGGCCTACCTCAGCGTCGGGACGATCGAGAAGTGGCGCGGCTGGTACGACGAGGTCAAGCAGTACCGCCTCGCTGCCTGGCAGAACTGGAAGGACGAATGGTTCGCTGATGTCTCGAAGGCGGGGCTCCGCGACGCGCTTGTAGACGAGATTGCGCCGGAGATCCTCGATAAGGGCTTCGACGGGCTCTTCCTCGACAACGTCGACATGATCGAGCCGAACAAGCACAAGAAGCAGCGCGACGGCATGCGCGAGTTGGTGGCGCGTCTTGGGGACCTGGTCCACACTGAGGGCGGGCTCCTGTTCGCCCAGAACGGCTACTGGGGCTTCAAGAAGTTCGGGATCCTCGACGACGGCCATCTGGATGGCTGGAACCGGGAGGACGTGACATGGACTTATGACTTCGACCGCAAGAAGTACGTGCGCAATTCGGACCGGGATCGCGACGAGGCGCTCGATGACCTATCGAAGATGCACGACCTCGGTCTGTTCACGACGGCGACGAACTACACAAAGCGCTCGACAGGCTCAGCCGTCGATGAGTCGATTGAGGATGCCTGCGGCGTGAACGCGCTGCCGTTCGTCGGGGACATTGGCCTGACCGCCAAGCGGCTTCCGGACTCCCCGTACGTCTGCCCGTAGCGTTCCCGCGGCAGGCCTACAATCGATCGGGTGGAGGCTTCCGCCACATCTAACGGCCCTGCGGCCGGCCTGCGCAACCCGCGGGCGCGCCAGCGGGCGCTTGCGATCGGCGCGCTGCCCCAAGCAGCGGCGAGCGTCGACGACCCGCTCGCCGAGCTGAAGGAGCTCCTGCGGACTGCGGGCGTCGCCACCTCTGGCGAGGTGGTCCAGATGCGTGACAAGCCGGATCCCGATCGCTACCTGGGCCGCGGCAAGCTTTCTGAGGTCAAGGACGCGATCAAGGCGTCCGGCGCGAACCTCGTCGCCTGCGACGACGAGTTGGCGCCGCGCCAGGAGCGGAACCTCGAGGCGGCGCTCGACGTCCCCGTGATCGACAGGACCGCGGTGATCCTCGACATCTTCGCCGACCACGCGCACTCGGCCGAAGGCAAGCTCCAGGTCGAGCTGGCGCAGCTGGAGTACAACCTCGCCCGCATGCGCGGGCTCTGGACCCACCTTGAGCGCCTCGGCGCCGGGCGAATGGACGGCGGCATCGGCACCAGGGGCCCGGGCGAGTCCCAGATCGAGACCGACCGCCGCCTCGCGCGCGACCGGATCACGGCGCTGCGGCGAAAGCTCGAGCACGTGGAGCAGGGTCGAGAGACTATGCGTGCGCGCCGCGAGGCTTCGGCCGTGCCGGCCGTTGCGCTCGCGGGCTACACCAACGCCGGCAAGTCAACCCTCCTGAACGCGCTCACCGGCGCAGAGGTCGGCGTGGGCTCGCGCCTCTTCCACACACTCGACCCCACGACCCGCGGCTACGAGCACGACGGGCGCCCGTACCTCCTCACGGACACGGTCGGCTTCATCCGCAAGCTTCCACACCAGCTCGTCGAGGCGTTCAAGGCGACGCTCAAGGAAACGCGGCTCGCCGACCTGATCCTTCACGTCGTCGATGCGTCCGAGCCCGACGAGCAGCGAGCGGGTTCGATCGCGGCCGTCGATTCAGTCCTCAAGGAGATGGATGCAGGCGACCGACCTCGGCTTCTTGTGTTCAACAAGATCGACCTCCTCGACACCGAGGAGCGCGGCCGCGTCCTCGTTGGCCGCCGCGACGCCGTGGGCATCTCGGCAGAAACGGGGGAGGGGCTCGACGAGCTGCGCGACCGGATCGCGGTGGAGTTCGAGCGCACGCTGGAGCCAATGGAGCTCCTAGTGCCCTATGCCGAGGGGGCACGGTTAGCGGAGCTCTACGAGCTAGCCGGCGACCTGGAGCGAGAGGAGAGCCCGGAGGGAGTGCGCGTCAGCGCCAAGGTCCCGAAGGCTCTCGCGCACCGCTTCGAAGAGTTCAGCGTCAACGGCCGCCCGTGACGCTTCCCATCCAGCGCCTTACGGCGACCGCGAAGCTGCCGACGCGCGCGACCGCGGGTGACGCCGGGCTCGATCTCTATGCGTCCGAGGCGGCGCGGCTCGAGCCGGGCGCCCGTGCAAGCGTCGGCACCGGGATTGCGATCGAGATCCCCGAAGGGCATGCGGGCCTTGTCCTACCGCGCTCGGGATGGGCGGCGAAGCACGGCATCTCGCTCGTCAACGCGCCGGGCCTGATCGACGCGGGCTATCGCGGCGAGGTCCGAGTTCTTCTGCTCAACACTGACCGCGAAGAGGCGTTCGACATTTCAGAGGGCGATCGGATCGCGCAGCTTCTCGTAGTGCCCTTCGCATCGCTCGCACCTGTCGAGGCCGACGCACTCGCCGAGTCCGAGCGGGGCGAGGGCGGCTTCGGCTCGACGGGTCGCTAGTGCATGGTCGTCCGCGAGGCCACAACCGATGACTGGCCGGCGATCTGGCACATCATGCAGCCGATCGTCGAGGCCGGGGAGACGTATGCGCTCGACACCGACATGGACGAGGAGGAGGGTCGGCGCTACTGGATGCTCGGCGACGGCGTGCGCACCGCCGTGGCGGAGCTTGACGGCGAGATCGTCGGCACCGCGACCGGTTACCCCAACCGGCCTGGCAACGGCTCTCACGTCGCGAGCGGCAGCTTCATGGTGGACCAGGAGCGCTCAGGAGAGGGCATCGGGCGGGCGCTCGGCGAGGACCTGATCGAGTGGGCGCGTGACGCGGGCTTCAAGTTGATCCAGTTCAACGCGGTCGTGGAGACGAACGAAGGCGCGGTCGCGCTCTGGAAGAAGCTGGGGTTCGAGATCGCGGGCACGGTGCCGAAAGCGTTCGACCACCCGAGCGAGGGGCTCGTCGGGCTCCACGTGATGTACCTGGAGCTCTAGCCGGCCGTATCGGCGGGCCGCTTGCCCGAGCAGAGGACGCGCATCCAGACGATCCGGCCCGACTCGGCTGTGAAGTAGGCCTGCTGCTCCACAACGTACGGCCCGTCCTCGTCGCGGCCTCGGAGGCTGTAGGCGACGTGCTCGCGGTCCGCGAAGGACTTGGCTTCGAACGACAGCAGCTCCTCGACCTCATCTGAGTCCTCGAACCACTCTTGAAGCACGCTCTGGACGACATCGTCCGGCCCAGACGCCTGCCACGTCATGTTCGGCGTGAGGGCCCGGAAGTCCACCTCCGGATCGAGAACGCCGGCGGCGCGCGAGAAGTTCTTCCCCACAAGAGCTTCGGCAAATTCCTTGCCGGGCGATTCCGTTGTGCCGCTCACCTGACGGAGATTACCTGCGATTGTGGCGGGCTAGCCGCGCATTGCGGCGGCGCGGGCGCTCTCGTGCCCTGCCGCTTCGAGCTCGTCGTCGAGAGGTTCGAGCTCCGGCTCCGTCCCCTCGCTGCGAGCGATCGCAAGCTGCATCAGCCGGTCGGCGAGCCACGCGTTCTTGGGCAGGAGCGGTCCGTGGAGGTAGGTGCCGAACAGGTTGTCGCGGCGCACGCCCTCGAAGCCCGACTTGCCGTCGTTGCCGAAGCCCTTGATGACCCGCCCAAGCGGGGTCGCGCTCTCGCCGAGATACGTACGACCGCCGTGGTTCTCGAAGCCTGCAAGCACCTTCGGGCCAGTGCCGAGGTCGACCTCGATCGCAACGTTCCCGATCAGCCGCGGGCCCTCCTCGCGGACAGTCTCGAGATCGGCGAGGCCCAAGCCCGCGATCCGCTGGTCACCTAGCTGGTAGGAGTGGCCGAGCAACTGGTAGCCGCCGCACACCGCGAGCACCACTGCGCCGTCGTCGACCGCGGTGGCAAGCCCCTCGCGCTTGGTCTCAAGCATGTCGGCCGCGACGAGCTTCTGGTCGCGGTCCTGGCCGCCGCCGATGTAGATGAGGTCGTGAGCGGAAGCATCCACCCGGTCGCCCGGACCGGCGCTCGAGTGCTGGAACTCGATCCCGCGCCACTCGCAGCGGCGCTGCCAGAAGAGGATGTTGCCCCGGTCGGCGTAGATGTTCATCTGGTCCGGATAGAGAGTGAGGAGCCTGAGCGTGCTCATGGCGCGGCCTCCAAGAGGACGACGGCGGATCCGACGTGGATATTGGTCTCGGCGATCTCGCGGCGGCCGGCAGGCCGTAGGCCTGCCTCCTCGGCTTCAAGCTCGAGCCCGCCGGGATCTAGAGCGGCGAGGGTGATGTCGACCCGCTCATCCGTGAGATCGCCATCCGGAGTGACGATCTGACGGAGCCGGGAAAGAACGAGCTTTCCGTCACCTGTGCGGAGCTCGACCGGCAGGCTCGAATACACCCAGCCGTCGATCTCGGCGACATCGGGAAGCGGCGGCCCAACGGTGCCTGACTCGTCGGCGCCGGCGTCGCCCTCCACGATCGCAACGGCGATGAGGCCCCTTGGCGCCAGGGCCCGGCGCATGCTCTCGAGAGCCGAGTGGCGCTCGGCGGCGTCTTCGAGAAGCTGAATCGTCTGCATCGGGACGACGATGAGGGCGAATTCGCCGGTCACCTCAAAGTCCCGGACGTCGCCAACCTCGGCGCTCGCCTCGAGGTTCCGCGCGGCCGCCCGCTCACGCAGCACGGAGACGAAGGAGGGCTCGATGTCGACGCCAAGCACATGGTGGCCGTGCCGCGCCAGGTCGATCGCGACCCGCCCGGTGCCGCAACCGACTTCGAGGACGGGCCCACCCGCGCCCAGGGCAAGCTCGCGCCAGAGCTCGAGGTCGGCCTCGTACGCGCCATTCTCGATGTCGTGCCAGATCACGGCTTCCTCGGGAGTGCCCACGCTCATTCCCAGTACGCCTTTACCAGGCCGCGCTCGGAGAGAAGGGTCCTCAGTTCGAGGAGCGCGGTGTAGGTGGGGAGCGCGAAGAGGCGTTCCGGAGTCTCGGCGACGGCGCGATCGAGCGACCCGGGGATGTCGTCGTGGACGGTGATGCCGGCTGGGTCGAGGCCCGCGTACTTCAAGCGCACCGCCATCTCGGGAGCCCGTGTCCCGGCGCAGGTCACGCTCGCGACCGATCCGGCGAGGAGTTCGAAGTCGGCGTCCCAGACCCATGAGACGTCGCGCCCGTCGGCGATGCCGTCGTTGAGAGCGATCCACAGGTGGACGCCATTGCCGCCGCCGTACTGCTCGTTCTCGAGGCGGAGAGTCCGGATCACCTCGTTGGCACCGGCGGGGTTCTTGATCAGGAGGATCGAGACCTGCTTGCCCGCGACGTCGACGGTCTCGACCCGCCCGAAGGCGGCTTCGGTGCGCTCGAGGCCCGTGACGGCCTGCTGCGGCTCCACGCCCAGCCTGATCGCCGCCGAGAGCGCCGCCAACGCGTTGTAGACGTTGTAGAGGCCGGGGAGGGGGAGATGGATCTCCAGCGTCCCATCGGGCGTCGAGACCTCGACACGCGAGCCGCGCATGCCGTCGAGTTCGATCCGGGTCGCAGCCACGTCCGGCGCGGGTCGATCGGCGTCGCAGTTGGGGCACGTGTAGTGGCCGAGGTGGCCGACGAAGGCCCGCTCGTACGCATACGGCGCTCCGCAGCGTCTGCAGTGCTTCGCGTCGTGGGCGTGTTGGAGGCCGGGCAGCGCCTGCGACGCATCCTCGATCCCGAAGTACGTGACGTTGGGCCGGCGCGCCAGGTCCGAGTCGCGTCCCAGGTCTGCCACGAGCGGGTCGTCTGCGTTCAGGACGAGGCCGGCAGGCCGGGCCTCGACCATCTCGGCCCACTCGTCAGCGAGATGCTCGAGCTCCCCATAGCGGTCGAGTTGGTCACGGAAGAGGTTGGAGAGAACGATGAGCCCTGGGTCGAGCGCCTCGACCATCCGGGGCAGCCACGCCTCATCGACTTCGAAGAGCCCTTCGGCGCCCTCTTGCTCGAGGAGGGCGGTGGCCACGCCCCAGCTCATGTTCGACCCGGCGCGGTTGTGAACGGGCCTCCGTCCAGCTTGCTGGAGGGCCGAGGCGAGCATGCCGGCCGTCGTGGTCTTTCCGTTCGTGGCGCTGATCACCGTCGAGCCCGAGGTGAGGCGCGAGCCCAGGCGCTCGATCGCGTCGGGCGCCATGCGAAGGAGCATGCGTCCGGGCAGCGTCGTGCCGCCACCGCGACCAGAGCGCCGCGACAGGTTGCCCGCTGCGCGTGCGACCGCGACCTTCGCCCGGAAGCCGGGGCCTGTGGCGGGTGGCGCGCTCATGGCGCCGAGTCGGGAGGCACGATCACACGGAGGGCGCTTGGGAGGATCCTGAAGGTGGTGGGGAGGTCCGCCACAGGGTCTCCGTCGGCATAAACGGAGAACGGGCGGTCAGCCTCGATGGTGACCTCCGAGACGCGCCAGGTTCGCACCTGCATCGTCTCCATGTGCTCGCCCTTGAAGACCTGGCCCAGGCCCCGAAGGAACCTAAGTTTGGAGACGTTCCCGCTTGCGCTGACCTCAATGAATCCGTCGTCAGGCACGGCGCTCGGGACGGCGATCATGCCGCCGCCGTAGGCCTTGGTGTTCGCCGCGGCCACCGAGTAGCCGGTGACCTCCACCCGTTCGCCGTCGAGGGTCAAGGTGAAGGTCGCAGGCTTCCAGGCAGCGAGGGCGCGGAGTGCGGCGTAGGCGTAGACGACTTGCCCCTTGACGCGCTTCGCCTCGTTCGCGATGCGGTTCGCATCCGAGTCGAAGCCGCAGCTTGCGATGCACAGGTAGCGCACGCCGTTCGCCTCGCCGACGTCGATCTGACGAGTCGCGCCGCCGGCGATGATCCCAGCGGCCTCTTCGACGTCGTCGGGGATGCCGACGACGCGGGCAAAGTCGTTCCCGCGCCCGCCGGGAATGATCCCCAGCGCGGAGCGGGTGTTCGCGAGCTCGCCCCCGACCTGCCCGATCAGGCCGTCGCCGCTCATCACGATTACGGTCTGCCCGCGCTCGGCGGCCCGGCGTGCCTCATCGCGGCCATGGGTGATGTTCTCGGTCAGGACCAGCCGGTGCTCGACGCCACCATCGGCGAGCGCCGCCTGCGCGTGGGGGAGAAGCTTGCTCGCGCGTCCCCCGCCCGCGGATGGGTTGACCAGGAGGACGTGCGTGGGCTCGGCGGACACGGGGTGAATCTATTCTCGAGCGCGGCCGACCCAGTAGGTGCCGTGTCCGGCCTCGCCCAGCACGTGCTCGTCGACGCCATGCTTCGCGAACCCGCGTCTCAGCACGGATTCCGGGGTGTAGAACGGGGTCTCGACGCCCCAGCTGGCTGCGACGACGACGCTTCCGCCCGGCCGGAGAACGCGGCCGATCTCGGCGAAGAAGGGCGGCACGTTCATCTGCATCACGAGGTCGAAGGAGTCGTCGGGCCATGGGACCCGGGCGGCGTCCGCGACTTTGAAGGCGATGCGCCCGTCGGGGTCAAGGCCGACCTTCTTCTTGGCGAGCGCGATCATCTCCTCCGAGACGTCGATCCCGCGGACGCTGGCGCGCGGGAACTCCCGGGCGGCAAGGAGCGCAGCCTCGCCAGTGCCGGTGCCGAGGTCGAGAACGCGTTCGGGTTTGGGCGTTACGTGCAGGAGGGCGGTCGCCAGCGACGTCAGATGCTCGGTGGAGCCGGCGCCCGTCCGCTGATCCCATCCGAGCGCCAGCTGGTCGAAGTAGCGGCGCATCGGGTACTTCAGCACCGGCCAGAGCCACGGCGCGCGAGCGACCGTGCTGTTGAGGGTTCTGCCGACGACCCGGATGCGGTCGTAGCGGCCTCGGTGTTGTCTCTCCTCGGCTTGCGCCACCGCTGGATAATGCCACCGGGCTGGCGGATAGCCTTGCGGCGTCTTGAAGCCGCTCGCGTTCATCGCTGCGCTCCTGGTCGCACTTGGGCTGGTCTTGTCAGCCTGCGGCGGCGATGACGATTCATCGTCGGAAGGCGCTGAGGAGACATCATCGACGGATTCGCCCTGCGAGAGCGTGGATGTGCCCGCGCCAACGGAGTTCGACCTCGATCCGCCGCCAACCGAGCCTTCGGCCGAGGATCTTGTGGCCGTCGTCGACACCACCTGCGGGGCGTTCGAGATCACCTTGGCCACCAAGGACAATCCGATGACGACGGCCTCTTTCGAATACATGGCCGAGAACGGCGTCTTCGACGGGTCGCCCTTCCACCGGATCATTCCCAACTTCGTCGTCCAGGGAGGAGACCCCGCCGGCACAGGTACGGGTCCCGGCCCCGGTTACACGGTTGACGAGCCTCCTCCTGCTGACACCTCCTACACGGAGGGCGTGGTTGCGATGGCCAAGTCTCCGGTGGAGCCGCCAGGGCGCTCAGCGAGCCAGTTCTTCGTCGTGACGGTGCCCGATGCGGGTCTGCCGCCCGACTACGCCGTCGCCGGTGAGGTGACCGAGGGCTTCGACGTGGTCGAGGCGATCGAGGCGCAGGGCAATCCGGACGGATCAGGCGATCCGCTCGAGCCCGTGATCATCAATTCGGTCACCATCGAAGAGGGTTAGGGGGTGGCTAGCGAGGCGCGCCCGTTCGAGGTGCGTGCCCCTGGCGGCAACGTCCTTCGCGGCGAGTCGGCCGGAGACGGGCCGGCCGTCCTGCAGGCGCACGGGATAACGGCCGCGCGTCGTTATGTAACCCACGGGTCGTCTCTGCTGGAGCGCCGCGGCCTTACGTCCGCCATGTACGACGCGCGCGGCCACGGCGAGTCTGATCCCGCGCCGGAGGGGGAGGAGTACACGTACGAGACGCTCGCGAGCGACATGGCGGCCGTTGCCGCCGAAGTGGGGGAGGGGGATCGCGTCGTCTTGGCCGGACACTCGATGGGGGCGCACACGGCGGCCGCGTTCGCCTTGGCAGAGCCAGATCGGGTGGCGGGGCTCGTGGCGATCGGGCCGGCGTCACGTGGAGAGCCGCCGTCCGAAGAAACGATCGAGTACTGGGCCGGCTTGGCGGGCGGCCTCGAGCGCGGCGGGGTGGAGGGATTCATCGAGGTCTACGACGACGGCTCGCACAACCCGGAGTGGCGCGAAGTCGTGTTACGGCTTGCGCGGACGCGTCTGGCGCTCCACAAGGATCTCGACGCGGTTGCGCGGGCACTCCGTGAGGTGACGGTCTCAGTGCCGTTCGACGGCCTGGACGCGCTGGAAGGCCTGGAGGTCCCGACGCTCGTCGTCGCCAGCCACGACGAGGCCGATCCGGGCCACCCGTGGGACGTTGCGGTCGAGTGGACCGAGCGGATCCCCGGGGCGCGCATGATCAGCGAGGAAGAGGGCGAGTCACCGCTCGCCTGGCAGGGAGGCAAGCTCTCCCGCGAAATCGCCGCCTTCTGCGAGGAGCCAGCGGTCACCGAGCGCCTCTAGCTCGCCGAAAGGTGGAATTCCCGCAATATGTGCGGGAATTCCTACTCTCGGCGCAGTCGTTCCGCTCGAACCGCGTCTCGGTTCTCCTTGCGGTAGACGAGGCGAAGGCCCGACCAGGTCTCGTCGATCGCGCAGACCTTGTTGTCGACCAGGCCGAGCGGCAGGCCAACCTCTCGGAGCGTGTCCTCGGTGATGTCCGTCTCGACGCCCGAGGAGCGTTTGGGCCAGGAGATCCACAGGCCGCCGTCGACGTCGAGGGCGTCCATGAGCTTCGGCAGTCGCTTCTCGAGCTCGGCGCGGCGCGTGAAGAAGGCGACGAGCACGTCGGTGTCGCGCCCCGCCCGCGTGGTGATGTGAACGCCGTCGGGCAACTCGCCGAGCGTCTCGCGGAAGCCGTCGGGCTCCCTGAGCAGCGCGACGCGGTCGCCCTCCTTGATGCCGAGCTTCTTGGGAAGCGGAGTCCCCGAGTAGCCGGCGGGAGTCACGGGCCAACCTTTGCACACGGGGACCTAAGCCGCCCGCCGAGGCGTACCCTCCTCATAGATGAGACGCATGGCCATGATCGCAGCCGTTCTCGGACTGCTGGCCGTGCCGGCAGGAGCCGACGCCAAGGGCCTCAAGTGGGTCGAGGTCTGCGGACAGGACGCGTGCTCGAAGACGTCGATGAAGCACTGGAACTTCGAGCGCCGGCCGCTGATCTTCCCGCCCAAGGTCATGAGCGGGAAGCCGGATGAGCCGCCCAAGACCATCGCGCCCTGGTACCGAGTCACTGTTGCGCTAGCGCATGCGGACGGAGAGAAGGCACACTCCGTCGTTGCGCCCGAGATCAAGTACGTGGGCGGCAGGATCAACTCCGGCTTCGTCTGGGAGAGGCTGAAGCCCAAAGCGCTCCAGACTTATCTCCACCTGACCAAGGGCCTTGAGCCCAATCCGGCCGAAACCATGCCGGGCAGCGTAGAAACGCAAACCGGAGCTTGAAAACCGTTCAGCGAAGTGGTTTCATGGAGGTGTGTTGGGGAGGTCCCGTCGGCGTGGGATAACCGTCATGATGGCGTGCGTCGTCTGGATGGCCTCGTCGGTAGCGCCCGCGTCGGCTGACCATCACCTCATGAGCATCCGCGAGGTCTTCCCCGGGACCATTGCGGACACCAGCTTCGTCGAGCTACAGATGTACGCCGCGGGCCAGAACCTCGTGGGCGACGACCATGTGGTGGTCTACGGACCAACCGGCGCCCAGATCGACAGCTACGCCTTCCCGAGCGACGTGGCGGATGGCCACAGCCAACGCACCGTGCTCCTCGGCGACACCGCCGCAAGCGGCGCCCCCGACTTCACGGACTCGGGCTTGAACATTCCGCCCACGGGCGGTGCCGTCTGTTTCATCTCTGACACGTACCCGGACAACGAGGCGCTCGACTGCGTGACCTGGGGCAACTTCACCGGCACGGTGCCCGATCTCGCGACAGGGAACCCAGCCTCACCAGCAGGGGTCACGGCGGGCAAGTCGCTCGAGCGCAGGATCGACCGCGGCTGCGCGACATTGCTCGACGTGCCTGCGGACATGACCTTCGACAGTGCGGCGGACTTCACCGAGCAGACGCCGAGTCCCCGCAACAACCTCGTGACACCGACGGAGACTGGGTGCCCGGAGACCGCGATCACGGGCAACCCAACAAGCCCGACCAATCGAACGAATGCGGACTTCTCTTTCAACTCGCCCGGCAACGCTCCGGGAACGCCGGGGCTCTCCTTCCAATGCAAGCTCGACAGCGAGCCGAGCTTCAGCGCTTGCACGAGCACCAAGTCGTACGCCGGCCCGCTCGGGGCGGGGCCCCACACGTTCAGCGTGCGGGCAGTCCTCAACGGCGTCGAGGACCCGACGCCGGCGACCTACCCGTGGGTCATCGACCTATCGCCGCCAGACACGACGATCACCCCAGCCACGAAGCCGGCGAGTCCGACCACCTCGCAGACCGCCAACTTCGGGTTCACCTCGAGCGAGCCGGACTCGACCTTCACCTGCAAGCTCGACACTGGGCCTCTGGAGGGATGCAGCGCCGGCGCAGCAAAGAGCTACAGCGGCCTTGCGAGCGGGTCCCACACCTTCACGGTGTTCGCGACCGACCTCGCCGGCAACAAGGACGACGCAGCACCGGCGACACACACCTGGATCATTGACCGGATCCCGCCCGACACAACCATCGACAGCGGCCCACAGCAGCCGGTGTCGACCGTGAACTCGGCTGATTTCACGTACCACGCCGAGGCTGGCGCGACCTTCAAGTGCAAGCTGGACACCGGCGCGGAGGTCGACTGCAACACCCCTGGCGGGATCTCGTACACGAACATCCCCGACGGGGTGCACACATTCAAGGTGTACGGAATCGATGCGCTCGCCAACAGCGAGACGCTCGCCGGCGCGGCGACCTACACCTGGACAGTGGACGCCGTCGTCGACCCACCCGATCCGCCTGACACGACGATCATCAAGCCTCCGAAGAAGAAGGGCACGGACAAGACCCCGACGATCACGTTCGAGGCGACCATCCTTCCCGCCACCTTCCAGTGCCGAGTGGACCAGAACAACTACGCATCGTGCACGTCGCCGCACACGACGCAGAAACTCAAGCCCGGCAAGCACACCTTCGACGTCTACGCCACGGCGGGAGCTGTCGACGATCCCACACCGGCGCGCGCATCCTTCAAGATCGTCAAGAAGAGGTAGAGGCCAGAAGAACCCGGGCCGACGTTCCGCCTGCGCCGTCGCTATCTTGCGCAACGCGTGCCTGACTCAGAGCTGAAAGCGCTCGGCGACCTGGCGGGGCGATACGCAGACGAAGCGCTTCTGAGCCCCATCCAGGGCGTCCATTCCGCGATCTCCGAGCGCGTCTTTACGGCGCTTGGCGAGGGTTCGAGCGTGGTCAGGCAGGCGCACGACGCGGTTTCGGCGGGCGTCTTCGGCGCGCTGAAGCTCGGCGGTAAGGGCGCCGGCGCGGCGATCTCGGCGGCAGGGCGGGTTGCGGGGGGCGCGGAGGAACGCACAGCCGTCAGCGACTCTGGCTTTGGGCGCCGTTCCCAAGCCGCCATCAACGGCCTGATCGGCGACCGGCTGGAGGAGGAGGGGAGTCCGCTCGCGGTGAAAATGGCGCTCCGTTTGCCTTACCGCGACGTCGAATGCACGCGCGCGTCGATCCAGGATGCGTTCGACCACACGACGCCGCGGCTCGCGATTTTCGTGCACGGGCTGTGCGAGACCGAGGAGGCGTGGTGGCTCGGCACGAAGGCGGATCCAGAAGTGGAGGGGCCGGCGCCGCGCACCTACGGCCAGAAGCTCCGCGACGACCTCGGATTCAGCCCGCTCTACCTGCGCTACAACTCGGGCCTCCACATCTCCGAGAACGGCCGGCGGCTCTCCTGGCTGCTCGAGGAGCTCTGTCGCGAGTGGCCCGTGGAGATCGAGGAGGTGTCGCTGATCGGGCACTCGATGGGCGCTTTGATCGCGCGCAGCGCCTGCCACGAGGCCGCTGAAGCGGACCGGCGCTGGGTCCGCAATGCAAAGCACGTGATCTGCCTGGGCGCACCGAACACCGGCTCGTGGCTCGAAAAGGTTGTGAACGCCGGTGGTGGGGCATTCAAGCGGGTGCCGGAGGCGAAGCCGTTCGCCGACTTCCTCGAGCTCAGAAGCGTGGGGATCCAGGATCTTCGGTTCGGGTACCTCCGGGACGAGGACTGGATGGACAGGGACCCGCATGAGCCGCTGCGCAATTACTCGGCGCCGCTTGCGCCAGTGCCGGGCGTCTCCTACCACTTCGTCTCAGGCGGGCTCACGGCCTCGGAGCGCCATCCGCTCGCCGCACTGATCGGCGACGTCCTGGTCCGCAAGGCGAGCGCGGCGAGCCCGTTGGACGGCGACGGAAAGCCCCACGGCGACTCCAAGCACGTCCAGGGCGCCAGCCACTTCCGCCTGCTCAACAACCCGCAGACCTACGAGCACATCCGCGAGTGGCTCTCGCAGCCCCTGCTCGAGGAAGTGACCGGCGGGGACACACTCGTATCCTCTGGCCCGTGAGCGAGGAAGCAGCCCAGCGGGACGACGGTGTCGCCGTCCACTACTCGACGATTGCGCGGGGAACTGCGATCTACGGCTCCGACGGGGTGGAGGTCGGCAAGGTGGTCAGCGTCTCCGACAACAAGCGGGAGAACATCCTGGACGGCTTCATCTTCGAGGACGCGAAGGGCGAGACGAGGTTCGTCGACGCGCCCGAGGTCCAGCGCACGTACGAGCGGGCCGTGGAGCTCAACATCGACTCCGCCGCAGCGGGGGAGCTGGGCCCGCCGCCCAAGAACTCTCGCATGGGCGGCCTTTTCGGCCGCTAGGCGGCGTCCAGCTCGGCCACCAGCGTTTTCGGCGCTCGCCGGCGCCACGACTCGATCAGGACCTCGCGGAGCTCGTCATCGGGGACGGCTTCGAGGTCGACGAGCATCATCGGCCAGTCGCGGTAGTGGTCGGTGACGATGTAGGCGTCCGGGTTCTCCTGCGTCATCGCCTCGCGCTCCATGAAGTCGACGAAGATCGCGATCTGCTCGCCGTCATCCCTCAGCCGCGCGAAGAGCTTGCCCTTGACCTTGAGGGCCGGAGTGCCGTACGAAGTGGACCGCTCGACCTCAAGCAGCTCGGCCTCACAGAAAGCGATCACTTCGTCCCAAGTCGCCACGTGCCGCACCGTAACCGCTCCGTTTAGGCTCTGCCTCGTGGCCTACGACGAGGACTTCGCCGACCGCGTGCGAGACGCGCTCTCGATGCGCGAAGCGCTCACCGAGCGCAAGATGTTCGGCGGCATCGGCTTCATGCTCGGCGGCAACATGGCCTGCGGTGTGACGAGCACCAGCGAGCTCATGGTGCGCGTCGCGCCCGATGACCACGCCGCCGCGCTGGAGGAGGAACACGTCCGCGAGTTCGAGATGTCGGGCAAGAAGATGGGCGGCTGGCTCATCGTCGCCCGAGAGGGCGTCGAGAGCGGCGAAGACCTCGCCGGATGGGTGGACGTGGGGGCCGAGCACGCCGCATCGATGCCGTCCAAGTGATTTCAGGCCTATGCCTGATAATGACGGTTATGTAGCCCCGATATCGCCGAGAGTGAGATAACGGGACATATTGGGCCGCGAGATCACTCTCGGCGGGCTGGCGTTAGGCCTCCAGGGCGTTTCTAAGGGCCTCTCTCGCCCCAGAGAGCACTGGAGCGCCGTGTAGCGGCACGATTGCGTGGATTTCGCGCTCCAGGAGCGGTTTCAGGGCGCTTTTCACGGTTGCCACGTCATTCGCGTCCTCGAGCCAGTTCGCTGGACACACTCTGAGCGCTTCCGTGCGCTCGCCTTCGGCACCAATCAGCACGTCGGCGGCAACAATTGCGCCGATTTCGTCGATCCAGACCGTCAGCTCGCCGTTTCCTGTATCCGTGGCGATGACCTCGACGCCCGGGACGACCCGGGCCCGGTTCTCCACCACGTTTGCGACCTCGAAGCCGATACGCCCTCTGTCCTTCATCGCCTGGGAGTCAGCCCACGCTTCGATCCCGGGCGAGTTCACATAACGCCGGATCGTTTCTGCCCCCGAGCGCGCATGCCACGGGCAGGTGACGACAAGCGCCACGGGACCGCCTTGCCGTTCCGCGAGCGCGTCGATCGCGGTCCAGTCGCCGTCCACCACGAGCGGATCGATTAGGACGAGACCGCCACTCCCCTCCCACGCGACGCACGCCACCTCCTGGGCCCAGCCCTCCGGGCCGCCCTGGTCCGGCGTCCAGTCGGGTACGTCGGCCGTCCACCGGTGAAGGCCGGGCAGGATCTCTTGAAGCTCGGGCAAGCGCTCAGTTCATGCTGGGGTCGTCTGGCATGCGGGAGATCAGCTCGTAAGAGCCGCCCTTTCGCTTCAGCACGTCGCTCCAGAGCGACTCCGGGTCGTCGGGAAAGAGTTCTGAGGGCATCGGCGGCTCGATGATCCATGAGTCGATCTCGATCTCCATCTCGAGCTGGCCCGGGCCCCAGCCCGAGTACCCGGCATAGAAGCGCCCCCGCCTGACCGCCTCTCCCAGCTCGTCGAGGTCGGTGTCGGCCGAGGCCAGCCCGACGTCCGCGACGACGATCCAGGCCGCCGCGGCCGGATCCGAGAACTCGGCCAGTAGCACGACCGCCTGAGGCTGAACCGGACCACCGATGAAGAGCGGGTCGTCGTCCGCGATGTCCTCCAAGGCCGGCATCAGCTCGCGCGCCGCCACATCGCCCGGTCGGTTGAGGACGATCCCCATGGCGCCCTCCGCCGAATGCTCGGTCATGAGCACGACCGAGCGCGCAAAGTTCGGGTCCACCAGGGCGGGCGAGGCGATCAGGAGCTTGCCGCGAAGGGAGTCGTCCATCACAGGATTCCGCTTCCCACAATGCCAGGTCACAAGCCACACGCCTGGGTACGCTCGTTTCGTGGTCACAAACGTCACCGAGGCGGATTTCGAATCGAAGGTGGTCGAACGCTCGCGGGAAGTGCCCGTGGTGGTCGATTTCTGGGCCGAATGGTGTGGCCCGTGCCGCGCGCTGGGGCCGGCGATCGAGGCCGAGGTCAAGAAGCGCGAGGGCACGGTCGAGCTCGCAAAGGTCGACGTGGATGCGAATCCGATGCTTGCTCAGGCCTTTGGCATCCGCGGCATTCCGGACGTTCGCGCCTTTCGCGACGGCAAGATCGTGAGCCAGTTCACGGGCGCCCTCCCGCCTGCGCAGATCTCCGCGTTCTTAGACACCCTCCTCCCCTCCGAGGCGGACGAGCTCGCAAAGGCAGGCGACGAAGCGTCCCTTCGAGCGGCGCTCGAGGCTGACCCCAGCCACTCCACCGCCGCCATCGGCCTCGCGCGGATCCTCCTGGCCCGTGGAGAATCGGTTGAAGCCAGGGCGCTTCTGGAGGACAAGGCGGGATCCGACTTCGCGGCGCGTGGTCTGTTGGCCCGAATCGAGCTCGAAGACCGGGAGGCTGCTCAGGCAAACGGAGATGGCCCGTCCCAGACGCAAACCGCGATCGCCGCCTGGACGGAAGGCGACGTCGCTCAGGCGCTGGAGCTCTTCCAGGAGATCATCGCCTCGGAGCCCGACCCCGAGCGGCGCGACCTCGTGCGGCGCATCATGGTCGCGATCTTCACCGAGCTTGGCGACGACCCGCTTGCGGCTGAGCATCGCCGCCGCCTGGCTGCGGCTCTCAACTAGAGCTTCATGGGCGACCCCATCAACGGCGCGGACGTTCCAGTCGCGTTCATCGCGGGGCTGGTGTCGTTCTTCTCACCGTGCGTCCTGCCGCTGGTGCCGGGCTACCTCTCGGTGATCACCGGCGTCAGCCCGAACGAGATCGAGGACGAGGACTGGCGGCGCGTCGTGGTTCCGAGCCTCCTCTTCATCGCGTCCTTCTCGACCATCTTCATCCTGCTTGGCCTTGCGGCGACGCAGATCGGCAGCTCGCTTCGCGAAAACCAGGACACGCTCACCGACATCGGCGCGGTGCTCCTGATCGTGATGGGAGTGCTCTTCATCGCTGCCATGTTCGTCGACCGCCTGAACGTCGAGTGGCGCGTCGACTCGCTCATGGAACGGGCCGGCAGAGGCGGCCCGATCGTCGCCGGCGCCGCCTTCTCGATCGCTTGGACCCCTTGCACAGGGCCTGCCCTGGGCGGCATCCTCACACTTGCCGGCGTCAACGGCGAGCCCGCCCATGGAGCGTTCCTCCTGGCGGTCTATTCGCTCGGCCTGGCGGTTCCGTTCTTTCTCACCGCCATCGCGTTCTCACGGGCAACAACGGCCTTCGACATCGTCAAGCGCCACTACCGCGCCATCACGGCGACGGGTGGGGCAATCCTGATCGCGATGGGCGTGCTGATCCTGAGCGGCGGATTCACCGAGCTCAACAACTGGGCTCAGCGCATCACCAACGAGCTCGGGCTGAACCTCTAGACAGGGAACTCGGGACGCTCGATCGGCGCCTCCGGAGCGCCCACGTGGACGGGCTCCCCGATCGCCTCGACCTCTTCGAGTTCCTCGTCGCCCTCGCCCTCGCCCGAGCAGACGATGTTGAAGCGCCCGGTCGCGACCGCGGGATCACCGACAACCGGCAGCCCCCGAATCGTCTCCCAACCCAACCGTTCTACCTCGAACGGATTCATCCGCACCTCGGACGCCGGATAAGGGCAGCTCGAGTTGTGCTGATCAATGGCCTTGGAGATGGCCTCGAGATTCTTAGCCTCGGAGCTCACGCGGCAATTCTACGCCGCATGAGCTCCGGGCCAAGCACCTACTTTGAGACGAGGATCGACCCGACGCCTTCGAAGCCCAGATCGTTCTTGGTCGCCTCGGTCAGGTCGAACTCGCGGTTGCCGGCATACGGCCCGCGGTCAATGACCGTGACGTGAACCTCTTTCGACCCATGGCGGATCGAGAGCTTGGTCCCGCAGGGAAGCGTCTTGTGCGCGACCCCGCGCGTCGAAGGCGTGAGGTGCCCGCCGCACGCCGTGCCGTTTCCGTACAGGCCAGGGCCGTACCAGGATGCCTGCGCGTAGCGATACGCGGTGATATGGCCGCCCGAGTCCTTCGAGCCGCTCGCGTCCTTGTTCCGCTTTGCCGTCGCACGGACGTTGTAGTTGCCGGCGCCTGGCGCCTTCCAATCGACGTTGAAGCGGCCCTTCTTGTCAGCATGGGCGCGCTTGGTCTGCCCGCCGATCTCGACCACGACATCGCGCTGGCCTGCTGGCGCAACCCGGCCGTGGATCTCGACGCCCGTTCCGGTAACGACGTCGCGCTTCGCGGGCGCAACCTTGGTCACGGATCGGACGCGGATGAGCTCCGTGTCCGACTCGGAATCCGGCGCGGGCGCGCCGGTGAGCGCGTCGCCGGTGGGAGGCGCGACGAGTCGGGCTCGCCAGTCGCCGGTGTGGCGTGGCTTCACGCGGGCCGACCAGCGGCCGCCGGCACCCGTCTGGGCGCTGCCGACGCGCTTGAAGCCGTTGTCGCCGGCCGGACGATGGAGGATCGCCACCTCGGCGTTCCCGGAATCCGGGAACTCGCCCTTGATCGTCGTTGCGTTGCCGATCCGGACGGAAGCGGGCGCGTCAACGGTCGCCTTCTTCTCGTCGGCCGCGGGCGAGGCACTCCCCCACCCCGTTGGAATCATCATTGCCGGCAGTAGTGCAAGCGCAAATGCGCGCCTGCGCCGGTTTAGTCGTCTTTTTCTCATAGCGGACGACCGTAGGGCGAACATATGTTCTGTGAGTGACAGCAGTCACACTGCTAACACTTCCGCAACATTCCGTTCAACTCCATCTGTGGCAGGATGAGTACATGGCATCCGGCGACCGCCTGACCGGCCTCGACTCGTCGTTCCTTCACCTGGAGGACGGACCCGCCCACATGCACGTCGCCTCGACGACCGTCTTCGAGGGCCCGGCGCCAGAGATCGAGGAGCTCCGCGATCACATCCTCTCGAGGCTTCACCTCGTCCCCCGCTTCCGCCAGAAGCTCAAGTTCGTCCCCTACGGCCAGGGCCGGCCCATCTGGATCGACGACCCGCAGTTCAACATGGACTACCACGTGCGCCACACGGCTCTGCCCGAGCCGGGATCCGAGCAGCAGCTCCGCACCCTGGCGGCGCGCGTCTTCAGCCAGCGGCTGGACCGCTCGAAGCCGATGTGGGAGATGTGGCTCGTCGACGGCCTCGACGGCGGGCGCTTCGGGATCGTCACCAAGAGCCACCACTGCCTGATCGACGGCGTCTCCGGAGTTGACATAACGACGGTCCTCTTCGATACGAAGGCCGACGCCCCCTCCCCTACCCCGGAGGACTGGGTTCCTGGGCCCGAACCAACGGACGCCGAGGTCCTCAGCCGTGCCCTGGCCGAGCGCGCGACGACGCCCGCCGAGGCTTTGCGCGGAGTCCGGGCGGTCTTCCGCCAACCGCGTCGTGTGGCCGAGGCGCTGCTGGGCGGCCTGGAGTCCATGGGCGCGCTCGCCCGGGCCGGCGTCGCGGCCCCGGACTCGCCCTTCAACGTCGATATCAGCCCGTATAGGCGCTTCGCCTGGGTTCGTGGCGACCTGGAGGACTACAAGCGAATCAAGAACACCGTCGGCGGCACCGTGAACGATGTCGTGCTTGCCGCGGTGTCCGGGGCGCTTGGCCGCTTCCTGCGCGCCCGGGGCCACGCGACGACAGACCTGGAACTCAAGGCGATGATCCCAATCAGCGTCCGCGAGGCCGATCAGCACGGCGATCTCGGGAACAAGGTCAGCATGATGAACGCGACGCTCCCGGTCGGCATCGAGGACCCCGCCGAGCGCCTGAGGACGATCTCGGCCGGCATGGGCGACCTCAAGGAGTCCAAGCAGGCCGTCGGCGCGACGCTTCTGACCGAGCTTGCCGACTTCGCTCCCCCGACGATCCTCAGCCAGGCAGGTCGCCTCCAGTCGCGCCAGCGCTTCTTCAACATGGTCGTGACCAACGTTCCCGGTCCGCAGTTCCCGCTCTATCTCATGGGGCGCGAGCTCGAGGCCATGTATCCGATGGTCCCGCTCGCCAAGCGCCAGGCGGTCTGCTTCGGGATCATGAGCTACAACGGCCAGGTCAACTTCGGCCTGATCGGCGACTACGAGGCGATGCCAGACCTCGACTCGCTCGCCCACGACCTCACTGAGTCGATCGCAGAGCTGAAGGCCTTGGCTCCCGCGAAGGGCAAGGCGAAGAGCGCAGCGAAGAAGCCTGCCCAGGTCTCGAAGCCCGGGTGAGCCTCACGATCCGAAAGGCCGAGCCCGGCGACGCCGAGGCGATCGCGGCGATCCACGACGAGGCCGTTTTGGCCGGGAACGCAACGCTCCGCTCGGAGCCGCGGCCACTCGAAGAGGTCCGGGCGGTCCTCGGCCAGGGGCACTCCTTCCTGGTCGCAGAGGACGGCGCCGAGGTCGTCGGATGGGCATCAGCTGGGCCGTACGAGGAGTCGAACCCCTATTACTCGGGCGTTCGCGAGGCGGCCGTCTACGTCGCGGGTACCGCCCGCGGGAAGGGCGCGGGCCAGGCGCTACTCGACGCTCTCGCCGAGCGGGCAGCCGCAGCGAACACCTTCAAGCTCGTCGCAAAGGTCTTCACCACCAACGAAGCAAGCCTGCGCCTGTTCGAGCGCACTGGCTACTCCGAAGTCGGCACCCACCTCCGGCACGGCCAACTGCGCGGCGAGTGGAAGGACGTCGTCGTGTTCGAGAAGCTTCTAGAGCCCTAGGTCGCGCAGGAACTTCGGCTTGTAAGAGCCGAGCGTCACAAATCTCGGGTTCTTGATGCCCGGGTCTTCGGTTGCCATGCGCTCGTCGCGCGCGTGCTCCTCGGCCTCGAGCTCTTCGGGTGTCTGGGGAAGCGGATCGGTGATGTCCTTCCAGTCCTGCTCGACCGGGTGCCAGCGCGTCGAGCGGACCGAGCCGGTCAACTCGTCCTCGGCGATCAGCTCGCGAACGACGCGCTCAGCCTCTTCGCAGCTCTTCTGCGTGGTTGCGTAAAGAAAGAGGTGTGGGCCATCGCGGGTCACGACCACCTGCGAACCAAGGCGCTCGCGCGCCTCGTCGTCCAGGTCGGTGGCGCGCAGCCGGTCCGCCAGGCTCAGGTGGTGATCGTCGTCGTCGAGCTCGACCTCGACGCGAAACTCCTCTTCTTGTCCTTCGGGATCAGTCATCAGCGGACCTTCAGCTTAAAGTCCTCGCCGTTCCGGGTGTAGTTGAAGCTGCCGCCGGAGGGCTTGGGCCCCGTGACGTGGCCGTCCGCATTCGTGATCACGGCCGTGATGCGATTGTACGTTTGCGCGTCGGGCAGGACCACGGATGTTTTCTCGTCGCCCTCGGCGTACTCCACGAGGCGCTCGACCGTACCTCCGGTCTCCGATCCGTCACGGGCGACCAAAGCGATGCTCCACTGCAAGCCACCGTCGTCTGAGCGGCCCTTGAGCGTGATCTCGTCTTCGTCCTTCGGATTTACCTTGAAGAGGGCGTAGCTCGTGTTGTCGAGTATCTGGGCCGCGGGGTCCCCGTCGAACTTCAGCTTGCCCATCCGCTTGACGTTGGGCAGCTCTGACGCGTCCGGGAAGTTGCCGTCGCCGGTCCGCCATTCCGCGGTCGCCGCGGTGAACGCGGCGAACTCTTGCGGGAAGCCGGCGCCGCCTTCGTCCTTGATCGCGTCGTCGTAGGCGCCGACCGCGTAGTCCTTGGGCGTCACGTCGCGCGAGGACTCCCAGGCGTTCAGCACCACGTCGGGTCCGAAGTTGTGGTCGCCGTTCTCGAGCCAGTGGTTCCACACGGCAGAGCCGTAGATGTGGAACTGCGGCGTCGTGAGCGCGATGAGGGACTCCTCGGTCCAGCTGTCCATGTAGGTACGGACCCAGTCATCGTCGTCGGGAAAGACCTGCTCTTCGGACCAAGTGGCCGTCGACTCGAACATCCACGTGTCCTGGTTCGAGTCGAGGTTGAACTGGAGCACGTGGTTGTACTCGTGCGCGGTCGTGACCCTGAGGCCGAGCTCGCCGCCGGACTCGCCGAACTCGTCGTAGTCGTTGTCGACCACGAGGTGGGCGCTGCACTTGAAGGGCGCCGAATCGCACTCGGCGGAATTGTCGTCTGGCTGGGCAAAGCCGAAAACGCAGGGGTTGAAGTCGCTCTCGTCGCAGAGGTCGGAGATGTAGACGTCGAAGCGATCGACCTCTCCGCTCCCGCTCGGCTCACCTTCGTCGCCGTCGCCCTTGGGCAGCGGCCAGCCGAGCTCGGTGTTCTCGACCGCGATCGACTCGTCGACGGCATCCACGGTCGCATCTACGAAATCGGGGATGTCGTTCATGTCGGTGTCGTCGGTCAGGTCGGGCTCGTCGCAGTTGCCGTCAGGGTTGGGAGGCTCAGCGTCGCAGCCGGGCACCTCGGGGTAGTGAACGACAAACGCAGGCGTCTCTACGGTCTTCTCGACGGCGTTGTTGGGCCAGGCGCCGCCGTAAGGGGAGTTGCCCTCGGGCGGGCGGGAAAGGATCGAGCGAGCGCGGCGTGCGGCGGCGCCGTCCAGAGCTGGTTCTGCGAGCGCGAGATCGCGAAGGGCGATGGTCGGGTCGGTCCTGCTCTTGCCGGCTTCGACGTCCTCAACGTCGCGGAGCTGTTGCTTTGCCTGCGCCTCCGTGAAGGGCGACGTGGCGGCTGAGGCCGTTTCGGGGATCGCAGTTGCGCTCAGGCAAAGAGCCGCCATCAGACCCGCACCACTAAGCCACCTGCTCATTGCGCTCCTCGCTTCCTCAAGATTTCGACCCCCTGCGAAGTACGTCGCGAATGACGATACATACTCTCCATCCGTGTCATCTAAAGGGATAACACTCGCGCTGGCCCAGATCAATCCCACGGTCGGAGCCGTGGAGGAGAACGCAGGGCTGGTCCGCGACGGGATCGCCCGCGCCAAGGATGAGGGCGCCGACCTCGTTGTCTTCGGCGAGCTCTGCATTTCCGGCTACCCGGCCGAGGACCTCTACCTGAAGCGCCACTTCCTGGCTCGCTGCGCCAAGGCCGTTGAGGAGCTGGCATCGGAAGCCGACGGGATCGCGGTCCTGGTGGGTTTTCCCGAGCCGCGCGCTGCGAGCGCCGATGCTGCGGATCGAGACGCGCCCCGGCCCAGGTACGCCCACAACTCGCTGGCCCTGCTCCGCGATGGGAAGGTCGAGGCCGTCTACCGGAAGCAGCGCCTCCCCAACTACGCCGTCTTCGACGAGAACCGCTACTTCGAGCCTGGGAGCGAGCCGGTCGTCGTCGACATCGCGGGCAAGCGCGTGGGCCTAACGATCTGCGAAGACGCCTGGGAGCCCGGGCCGCCGGCTTCGGCCGAGGCCGAGATGGGCGCCGAGTTGATCGTGAACGCTTCCGGGTCCCCTTATCTGCGCGGCAAGCGGGGTGAGCGCGAGGCCATGTTCGTTCGCCGAACCAGCGAATGCGGTACCGCCTTTGCGTTCGTGAACCTCGTCGGCGGACAGGACGAGCTGGTCTTCGACGGCTCTAGCTTCGCGCTCGGCTCAGAGGGCCAGGTCCTTGGGCGGGCCAAGCAGTTCGAAGAGGACTTCCTGGTGGTGGAGTACGGCGCCGAGCCTGCGCGAATCGAGGAGCCCCTCTCAGATCTCGCCGAGGTCTACTCGGCGCTGGTAACCGGCCTCCGTGACTACGTGGAGAAGAACGGCTTTCGCCATGTCGTTGTCGCCGTCTCCGGCGGGATCGACTCGGCCTTGGTCGCGCTTGTGGCCGCCGACGCTCTTGGCGGAGAGCGGCTCACCGGCGTCGTCATGCCCTCCCCCCACTCCAGCTCGGAGACCCAGGACGATGCCCGCGCCATAGTCCGCAACCTGGGCGCCGAGCTGATCGAGATCCCAATCGAGGGCGTGATGGGCGTCTACGCGGACGCGCTCGAGGGCAGCCTGGACGGGGCGGGTGGCCTAGGCGGGATCACCGCCGAGAACCTGCAGGCGCGAATTCGCGGCAACTTGATGATGGCCCTGTCCAACACGCATGGCTGGCTGGTGCTTACGACGGGCAACAAGAGCGAGATGTCGGTCGGCTACGCGACGCTCTACGGAGACATGGCGGGCGGCTTCGCGGTCATCAAGGACGTGCCGAAGACGCTCGTCTACGACCTGGTCCGCCACCGCAACGACCAGTCGCCCGAGCCGCTCGTCCCCCCTGCCGTGATCGAGCGCCCGCCCTCGGCCGAGCTTCGCCCCGATCAGCGCGACGACGACTCCCTGCCGCCTTACGAGGTGCTCGACCGCATCCTCGACGCGTACATCGTCGACGATCGATCACGCGACGAGATCGTCGCGGCCGGTGACGATCCGGCCATCGTCGACGAGGTGATCCGGATGGTCGACCGCTCCGAGTACAAGCGCCGCCAGGCGCCCCCGGGAATCCGCATCACCGCCAAGGCCTTCGGCCGAGACCGCCGCTTACCGATCACGAACCGCTTCGGCGGCTAGGCGCCAGATAGGTGCTTTGGACGAGAAGTACCTAAGCGGCAAACGAGGTCTCCCAGGCTCTACCCCACAACAAGACCTAAATTGGCGTAGTCTCAGTGCCGTTCACGCGACCTAGGCAACCGGGAGGGGCCCCATGCTCGCCAGGCTTCATGCCAAGCTGTCCTATGCCAATGTCGTATCGACGTTGGCCCTTTGTCTCGTCGTCGGAGGCGGTTCCGCCTACGCGGTGACCCAACTCGACAACAACAGCGTCAAGTCGAAGCACATCGTCAACGGGCAGGTGAAGGGTGACGACCTCGCACGACCGGAGGCGCCGCATGTCGTTGGCACTCCCGGCGAACCGGCGTTCTCCAACGGTGGTCAGGGCGACTGCGTCTGGAGCAGCCTTGACGACGCCTCCCCGGAATTCTCCGGCTACGACCCGGTCTCCTACTTCAAGGACGGCTTCGGAATCGTCCATCTGAGCGGGATCGCCGTTGGCTTGAGCGGAAGCGGCGGCGACGGTCTCTGCAAGTCATTCGGTCCGGGTAGCGAGCTCGAGGACGGAATCGCGTTCACCCTCCCGCCCGGCTATCGGCCGACCGGCCTGCAGACACACGAGACCCAGGACACCCTGTTCTGGATAACGCCCGCCGGCGGCGCCGAGGTCGAGGGGGTCGATCTACCCGGCTCTGTGGTTCTCCAGCGGGACAGCGGTGCTGTGGATCTCGACGGGATCACGTATCGGGCCGCGTCCTAATCTTTGGGTCAGTGCAAGCTGGGGCGGTAGATGAGCTCTTGGGTGTGACCGTCGAGCGTCACATTCTCGATCAGCTCCAGGTCAAAGTCGGCAGCGCCCTTGAAGATCGGGTCCAGCCCGGTCTCACCGGTGATGACGGGAAAGAGCGTCACTTGCACGAAGTCGACTAGGCCGGCTGCCATCAGCGCCCGGTTCATCGACAGGCTGCCGTGGGAGCGCAACGGCACCTCGGACTCCTCCTTGAGCCGCGCGACGACGTCGATGGCATCACCGCTCACGAGGGTGGCGTCGGCCCAGTCGAGGGGTTCTTCCAGCGTCGTCGACACGACAGTTGCCGGCAGGCTGATCATCCGCGTGACCCATGGGTCATGCACCTCGGATTCCTCGGTGCTCGAGGACAGCATTCGCACGAACGCGCGAAACGTGTTGGCGCCGAAGACCATCCGCTGCTCCGGGCTGTGCTGGGCAAGGCGCCGCTCGAGCAAGTCGGGGCCCTGCTTTCCCCAGTAGCCGCTCCAGTTGGCACTGGCGGCGCCGAAGCCGTCGAGGCTGGTGAAGACATCGAAGGTGTAGGTGGCGGTCATGCGGTTCTCCTGTCGCTCTCCCCCGGCATCTCCCGCACCGCGACGGTCATCCGCACGATCGCGGCGAGCTTTCCGTTGTCGTCTGTGAAGTCCACGTCCCAGAGCCAGGTCGTCCGGCCGGCGTGGCGCCTGGTTGCGACTGCGTGGACCGTGCCTTCGGTCACCGGGCGCAGGAAAGTGGCGGAGTTCGACATCCCCATCGCGATCTTGCCTTCGGATGCGACGGCCACGGCCGTGGCGGACGAGCAGATGCTCTCGGCGATAATCGAGTACACGCCGCCGTGCACGAGCCCGAAGGGCTGCTGCACCGGCGGCTCGACCGGCACGCTGGCCTCGACGCGATCTTCGGTGACTTCGCCGTAGACGAGCCCGAAGGCGACGGCGGGCCCGTCCTCGCCGGCTTTCGAGATGTCAGGCGTCGATGACACTGCCGCGAGCGTATCCATGCGAGCTTCTTCGCAATTAGCGCGTGCTTAATCCAAGGCCCATACCCTTGCCGCATGCCTATCACTGCCGACCAGAGCGCTGTGCTCGAGATGCTCCTGACTGGGGGCCAGTCGTTCGACGACCTCGACGATCTCTTCGGCGTGGATGAGGGAGAAACGTTCGAGCGTGCCCGTTCGGCGCTCGAGGAGCTCGGCGGCGCCGATCCGGACCGAAACGTCGGCCTCACGGAATACCTCCTGGGCCAGGCAGACCCCATCGGGCGCGCAGACGCAGTCAGGCATCTGCGCCAGGACGCCTCGGACCGCGAGCTGGCCGACACGGTCGTCACCGAGCTCACGGCCCTCTATCCCGCTGCGGAGTTGCCAAAGCTGCCTCAGGCGCCGGCCGGCAGCCGCTTCGGTGGCCGGCAGACCGCCCCCGTCTCGCAGCCCGCCGGCGAGCCACTGCCGCAGAAGGATGGGTCCGGCGGCTTCAGCTCCAAGCAGACGCGTCTGATTGCCGGTCTGGGTGGTGCAGCGATCCTCCTGATCGTGGCCATCCTCGCCATCGCCGGCGTTTTTTCGGGCGATGACGAGCCGTCGGGCACGACATCGGCCAGCTCCGACACCGGCCAGACGCCAGAGGACCCGCTCGACCCCTCGACGCCGATCCCCGACGGCGAGGAGATCAGCCAGGTCCCGCTCACGTCACCGACCGGCGCCAAGACCGCAGGCGCCGCGGTGGTCGGCATCTCGGGCGGGACGCAGCCCTATCTCGACCTGGTGCTCACCGATCTTCCCGATCCGCCCAAGGACAAGGCCTACCTCGCATGGTTCATGTTCGACGACGAGCACGGCTATCCGATGGCCGCGGCGATCGTTCCCGAGAAGGGGACGTATGAGAACCGGCTGGCGATTCCGCAAGCGGTCGCAGGCCCAATCTCCCAGTCACGGGCGATCGAGATCTCGCTCTCGAATCCCGAGGAGATCCTGACGTCAGCGCAAACCGCGCTGGATTCGGGGTCGCTCGAGATCGAGCGGCCAGGCGAGACGATCCTGATCGGCGAGGTCCCGCGCGGCAGCGCGCCACCCGACGACCAGCAGGCGCCCGGCGAGGGCGGCGGCCAGGACGGCGGCTAGGGAAGCAGTTTCCCGGGGTTCATGATCCCGGCCGGATCAAGACGTTCCTTGAGCGCTCTAAGCGCTTCCAGTCCCACCTCTCCCACCTCCGCCTGCATGTAGGGAGCGTGGTCGCGCCCAACCGCGTGGTGGTGCGTGATCGTGCCGTCGGTCGCGACGATCGCGTCGCATGCGGCGCTCTTGAGCGCGCGCCAGTGCTCGAGCTCCGCTCCGGGCTTCGACGGCGCGATGAAGGTGTAGTAGAGGGAGGCGCCGTCGCGGTAGGCGTGCGAGAGGTGGCACATGACGATGCCAGGCGTTCCCGCCGCTTCCATCGCGCCGCGCAGGGCGCCACGCACCGCGTTGTAGAGCTCGTGGTATCGCGACCAGGTATGTGACGTCTCGAGCGTCTCGACGAAGTAGCCGAGGCTCATCAACTCGTCGCGTAGGTACGGCCCCTCGAAGCGCCCGTGAGCCCACGCCTTGCCGGGCGCGGTGCCGAGTGACACCGCGCCGTTCGATCGGAGGATTCGCGACGAGATGCCTCGCCGCCGCTCGACGTCCTCCGCCTCGCCCTCCCATCCGGTGATGAGCATGCAGCCGCCCGTCCGACCACGCATGCGCAGGTACGACTCGAACGCCGACTTCTTGAAGCCCTCCATGCCCGACATCGCGAGCGAGATGCGTGTTTCCTCCGGATCGGACAGGCGCGTGACGTCCGGAAGGGCGTCTGCGTGCGCGAGCTCTCTGACTATCTCGGCTCCCGCTTCGAAGTCCTCGGCCATCCAGCCCCGGTAGTGCTTCTTTCGAGGCGCGGGCCTCACGCGCACGGTTACGTCGGTAATCACGCCCAGCGTTCCCTCGGAGCCCACGACGACCTCTCGCAGGGCAGGCCCCGCTGCGGTGTGCGGCGTATCCAGCGTCCTGAGGGTTCCGGATGGGCTCACCATCTCGATCGCGGTCACAAGCTCGTCGAAGCGCCCGTAGCCGGCCGATGCCTGCCCGGCCGACCGGGTTGCCGCAAAGCCGCCGATCGTGGCGAACTCGAACGACTGCGGGAAGTGGCCGATCGTGAGCCCGTTCTCGAGGAGCGCGGCCTCCGCCGCGGGGCCACGCAGGCCCGGGCCCAGGCGGGCAGTCATCGAAACGCGATCGACCTCGCAGTCACGCATCCGGGCTAGGTCGAGCGCGATGACTGCGCGATGGGAACCTCGCACCGCATCGACGCCGCCCACCACGCTCGTGCCGCCGCCAAACGGGACAACCGCGACGCTCTCGGCCGCGCAAGCCGCCAGGACGCTTGCTACCTCCCCTGCGCTCGCGGGCAGCAACACGGCGTCGGGTGCCGTCTCCAGGGCGCCTGTGCGCGCCCTGTGCAGGTCCGGATAGCTCTTGCCACCGGAGCGCAGCAGGCGGTCCTCGTCACCCGTCAGAACCGCGTCGGCGCCAACCGCGCTCCTGACAGCTTGCGGGATCTCCTGGGCGCCCGGGAGCCGGACGTCTTCCTTCGCGACGGGCTCGACGGGCTCGGCAGCCCCAAGCTCCTCGCGGAGCATCGCCTTCGCGCCGTCTGCCAGCTCGTTCCGCTTATCGGGCTCGCCCCACCCCCACCACTTCATGTGGCCGGCGAGGCCCTCAGCGCTCACGTTCAACTGACGGCTCTCCTACCAGCGCCCTGTCGATCCCCTCAAACGCCTCGTCGAGGCGCCTTCGCGTTGCTCCGCGCATCATCGGGCCGCCCAACCTCGAGAGGCCGCGCAGCGTCTCGTCGCTTGTCAGGCTCACGCTCGTCTCCTCCGGCCCCGTGGGCTCGAGCTTGATCTCCAACCCCGCCTGGGTGAGGATGCGCTCGAAGGCGGTTCCGGCCAGGTCCTGCGACCACGCGTAGCGCTCCTCCTCGGTGGAGGCGGTGCAGCGAAAGTCTGCGCGGACGCCGTTCCCCGTGTCGGTCTCGAGGACGGAGGTCCAGCGCGAGCGCTGACCGCGGCCGGTCACGTCCTCGACACGCATGACCTTCGGCCACCAGCGCGGCAGGCTGTGGGGATCGGAGACGAGGCCCCAGACCGCGCCGACTGGCGCCGCGACCTTACGCGTGCGGGTGACCTTCATTGGGCTCGAAAGCCCGCTCCGGGGCGGATCAGGCCTCGTCGCCCTTGAGGCGGCGAAGGTCGCGGACCAAGAGGAGCTGCTTGAGATGGCCGCAGACGGCGGCGAGGTTCTCGAGGTTCTCGACCGCCTCGCGGCGGCGCGCGGGGCTGCGCGAGCGAAGCGATGCCCCCAGAAGCTGCTCGAGGAGCGCCGCCTCGCGGTCCGCGGAGGTGCGGAAGACGCGGAGGTTCCGCCCCGCGACTCCGTGCTGTGCCAACTCAGCCGCGGCACGCACGATCTCGAGGTCGGTCTCGTCGAAGTGTGGGCGGCCACCGTCCGTGCGGTCGGGCTGGACGACGCCGTACTCGCTCATCTCGCGCAAGAACTCGGCGCTCACGCCCGCCTGCTCGGCGAGCTCCTCCGCGTTCATGGTCTGAACCTGGGAGTCGACCGTGAGGGCGCGGCGCTTCTGCCCGACGTCGGCAGCTGGGCGGCGATCGGCGTCGAAGGTCCCCGTCGCGAGCTCTTGGCGAATCACCCGCAACGGCAGGAACTCGTCGCGCTGCATCCGCAGGATCGCCTGGAGGCGCTCGACGTCCGCCTGCGAGTAGAGGCGGTAGCCGCCGGGTGTGCGCCGCGGGGCGAGAAGCTTCTGGTCCTCGAGATAGCGGATCTTCGAGATCGAGATGTCGTCGAACTCCTGGGAGAGGATCTTCGCGACCGCGCCGATCGTGAGCGCCTTTCGCGGACGGGAGTCGCGCCGTGGCGCCTCTTGTGCGTCGGCCTGGCCGTGGCCTGCAACCGTTGCCATCTCAGGCCTCCAGGTACGAGAGCTTGTATTTGCCGATCTGGATCTCGTCACCGTCAGCGAGGAGATGTGATTCGATCCTGCGGCGGTTGACGTAGGAGCCGTTCAAGGAGCCGAGGTCGTCGATGTAGACGCCGTCCTGGCGGCGGACCAGGAGCGCGTGATTGCGAGAGACGGTGACGTCATCGAGGAAGACGCCGGCGTCGGGCGTACGCCCGATCGACATGCGATCTCCCGTGATCTGAAAGCTCTCCCCCGCCCTGCCGCCGCCCGAGCGGATGACGAGCGCGGCACCCGCGTCTTCGACCTCCTCCTCGATGTCGACCGGCGTGTACTCGCCCGTCTCGTCGACCTTGTAGGTCATCGTCGTGGGCTCGTCGGCCCCTTCGGGCCGGCCCAGGTACGCGCCACACTTCTGGCAGTAGTTCGCCCCTTCGGGATTAACGAACCCGCACTCGGGGCAATGCACCGCCATCAGCTCTCGCCCTCGGCCTCCCCGACCGACGGGACCTTGCCGAGAAGGATGTCGGTCAGTTGTTGGACGTCGGCGCCGGAGAGCAGGTGCTGCCCGCCCTCGCGCTTGGACTTGAGGCGGTTGACGAGCTCTGCGCGCAGGATGTCGATCTGCCCGTGAAGGACGCGGCGGCGGTACGAAACGTCCCGCTCCTCGTCTGTTAGCCGAGAGATCGTCTCCTTGAGCTCCGAGTCGTCCATGGCGCCGATATCTGGAAATTCGTGATCGAAGGTCATCGCAGGCGAGTATACGCCTCAGGAGCCAACGTCAAGTTGAGCTTGAGCGTTCGGGACAAACCCTTCAGGAGGTCGTGCGCGCGGTGCGCAGCATCTCCCTCGCCTGCTCGGCCAGGAAGCGGCGTGAGGCACGCGTGTAGAGGATCGTCGCGATCCAGCCGAGCGTGACTCCGATGATGAACATCGCGACCGTGATCCACGAGTCGAAGACCAGGGTCCAGAAGAGACCGCCGAACGTGAAGAGCGTCGAGAGTCGCCCGATCCAGCTGATCTCCAGGTCCACTCCACTCCGGAGAGCCAGGCGCGCGAGCACCAAGGTCGCCACCTCCCGGACGGCGAGAGCGATCAGCGCCCAGTAGGGCAGCAGCTCGAACTCCCAGCACACCACGACACCGGCGAGCGCTGCCAGCCGGTCAACGACCGGGTCGAGGAGCGCGCCCATCCGCGAGTACTGGCCCGTTGCCCTGGCGAGGAAGCCGTCGAGGAGGTCGCCGAGGGTGATGAATAGATAGAGAAGCGTCGCGGCTGTGACTCGCCCGTCCTCGGAGTTGAGCGCGAGCACCAGGAAGACGGGGATGGCCGCCAGCCGTAGATAGCCGACGATGTTCGGAAGCGTCCAGGGATGAAGGGGCGCTCCCGCCCGCGTCGCCGCTGGGCTCGGTCCCGAGCGATCCAGGCCAATCAGGCGCCGGCGGCTGAGCCGCTCGCGGACCGTGGTTCTCTCCGAGGCCATCTACCTAGTTTGCGGCATCGACCAGCGCCGTCGCCTTGGCGACGACCTCGGCCAACTCGATCCGGAGGTCCTCGCCGGTCGCGCGCACCTGAGCCTCGACCTGCCCTTCGCCGAGCGTTCGCTTGCCGACCACGATGCGCAGCGGGCAGCCGATCAATTCGGCGTCCGTCAGCTTCTCCCCCGCCCCGGCCTCGCGGTCGTCATAGAGGGGGTCGAGCCCTGCCTCGGTCAACTCTGCGTAGATCTTGTCGGCCGCCTGAGTCGCCTCGTCCTCGCCTCGCCCCAGGCTGACCAGCTCCACGGACCACGGAGCGATCGCTTTCGGCCAGACGATGCCTCGCTCGTCGGCCCCCTGCTCGACGGCAGCGGCGGCGATCCGCGCGGGGCCAATCCCGTAGGAGCCCATGACGATGGGGTGCTCGGCGCCGTTCTCGTCCAGGAACGTTGCGCCCAGCGCCTCCGAGTAGCGAGTGCCCAGCTTGAAGATGTTCCCGACCTCGATCGCCGGCTCGACCTTGATCTCGGCGCCGCTCTCGGTGGTGTCGCCGGCCTCGACCGAGCGCACGTCCATCTCCTCGAATTGGAAGTCGCGCCCGGGCTCGACGCCGATCAGGTGGGCGTCGGCAATGTTCGCGCCGCACACGTAGCCCCCGACGGCTTGGATCGCTGCGTCCTTGACGACGGGAACCTGGGCGCCAACAGGCCCGATGAAGCCGGCAGGGCCGATGCGCTCGCTGATCTCCTCCGGCGTCGCCTGGCGGAAGCCCTCGCCCAGTGCATTCGTCAGCTTAATCTCGTTCAGTCGGTGATCGCCGCGGACGAGGACCATGACCATGCCACGCTCCTCCGCCATCACCGGCATGGCTTTCAGAAGAGCGCCTGACGGCACGCCCAATGCGCCTGCGACCTCGTCCACCGTGGTCATGCCTGGTGTGGGCACCTCGCGCGGCTCGTCGAGCTCGGGCGGCATCTCGACCGGTTGGGGGCTGGCGCTCGCCACCTCGACGTTTGCGGCATAGCCTGTGGCCAGCGCAACCTCGTTCTCGCCGGCGGGACATGGCGCCATGTACTCGTGGGCGCCCGTGCCCCCCATCATCCCGACGTCCGACTCGACCTCGTAGAAGTCCAGGCCGCAGCGTTCCATGATCCGTGAGTAGGCGCCGCGGTTCCGCTCGTACTGCTCGTCGAGTCCCGCCTCGTCGCGGTCGAACGAATAGGCGTCCTTCATCACGAACTCGCGCGTGCGGAGCACCCCGGCACGCGGGCGCGGCTCGTCCCGCTCCTTCACCTGGAACTGGTAGAGGAAGAGTGGCAGGTCGCGGTAGGAGCGGATGTCGTGCGACATGTGGAAGGCAAGTGCCTCCTCGTGTGTCATCGCGAGCACGTGCGGCGAGCCCTTGCGATCCTCGAGCTTCATCAGCTCCTCGATCTCGTAGCGCCCGGTCTGTTGCCAGAGGTTTGCGGGCTGCAGCACTGGTGCCAGAAGCTCCTGGCCGCCGATGGCGTTCATCTCCTCGCGGACGATGCCGACCACGTTCTGAATCACGCGGTGGCCGGCGGGCAGCCAGGTCCACAGCCCCGCGCCGAGCTGGCGCACCAGGCCCGCGCGGACCATCAATTTGTGCGAGATCGCCTCCGCATCCGCGGGATCGTCGCGGAGCGTCGGCATGAAGTATCCGGAGAGGCGCGTCATCGGCAGTCGAGCCTATCGGCGGCGGGTTGGGTGCTCAGGCGCGGGTGAAGCGGCGGCTTGCGGTCGGCGAGGCTTCCTCGGAGAGGCGCTCGCGATCCGGGGTCGGCTCGGTGATGTCCTCGGCGATGCGGGCAGCCTCGGCCTCCATCGCGGCGATGCGCTCCGGCGTCAGGTCGCCGGCGTTCTCCTCCTCGATCTTCGCGAGCCATTGGGCGCCCTCGGCAACCTCGGTGGCGTCTGAAAGGACCTCTCCCCCGCGCTCGACCGATTTGTCGATCTCCTCGAAGAGGCGATCCACCAGCTCCTCCTGCGGCACCTTCTTGAGCGGCTCGCCGTGGGCGAAGATGAGGCCCTCGTTCTTGGCGCCGGTGATGCCGAAGTCGGCGTGGGACGCCTCGCCGATGCCGTTCACGGCACAGCCCAGGACGGCGACCTCGATCGGGTCGTCGTAGGCCTGCAGGCGATCCTCGATCTCAGCGACGACCGTGTCCATGTCGAACTGGAGGCGCCCGCAGGTGGGGCAGGCGATGAGCTCAGGGCCGTGCTCGCGGAGCTTCAGGGCCTTCAGGATCTCCCAGGCCACCTTGACCTCCTCCTCGGCGTGGAAGGTCGAGAGTGAGATGCGAATCGTGTCGCCGATCCCGTCGGCCAGGAGCGTGCCCAGGCCGACGGCGGACTTGAGCGAGCCAGACCATTTCGTGCCGGCCTCGGTGATTCCGAGGTGGAGCGGATAGTCGATCCGCTCGGAGAGCAGGCGGTTGGCGGCGATGGTGTTCGGCACGTTCGTCGACTTGATCGAGACCTTGAAGTCCGTGAAGTCCAGGGATTCCATGAGCTCGACGAATTCGACGGCTGCCTGAGTCAGCGCCTCGACCGGGTTCTCGCGCTCGAGCTCGTGCAGGTGCTTGGGCAGCGAGCCGGAGTTGACACCGATCCGCATCGGGACGCTCGCCGCTGTGGCCTTCTTGGCGACCTCTGCGACCTTGTCGCGCCCGCCGATGTTGCCGGGGTTCAAGCGAATGCAATGAGCGCCGGCGTCGATGGCCTTGAGAGCGAGCGTGTGGTTGAAGTGGATGTCGGCGATGACCGGTATCGGCGACTCGACGACCAGGCGCTTCAGCGCCTCCACGTCCTTCTCGCGCGGCACCGCGACACGGACGAGGTCGGCGCCCGCGTCGGCGATCGCCCTGACCTGCGTGAGCGTGGCGCCGTAGTCGGCCGTCTCGGTCTTCGTCATCGACTGGACGGCCACGGGAGCGCCGCCCCCGATCTTGACTCCGCCCACGTCGATCTGCCTGCGCGAGGCCACGAGCTAAGGGTAGCTAGCGGCCGCCGACGCGGACCCTCATGGGGCGCGATGTGGCCGAGTTCCCGGCCGGGTCCGACGTGCGGAAGGAAAGGTCGTATACGCCGCGTCGCAGGCTGCGGCGCACCACCCGCCAATCCGCCGGCGTCTCGATGACGACGCGCCTGACGGCAGCGGCCCCGGGGCTCGCAGGCCTCCGCCGGATGAGCACCTCGACTCGCCGAAGTCCCGAGCGGTCCGCTGCGAGGAACGCGAGGTCGCGCACACGCCGGACGCGGAACGAGCGAGATCGGGTCGGGGAGCTCGTCGGCCCGAAGGCCGCTCGCGCCACGGCGCCATCGCGGCGGACGAGCCGCGCGAGCGTGACCGCCGGTGCGTCCTCGTCGGGAACCACGCTGTAGGCGGGCCACGGGTCACTCACCCAGTCCGCGCCGTCGATTCCGTACCCGCGCTGGAAGTCGCCGCGCAGCGGGACCGCGGCGTCCGGGTCGTCAACGGGGACGCGCCACAGCGCCTGGTCGCCGCCCGGGGCGAGTCGGACGTACGCCAGCGAGGTCCCGTCCGGCGACCACGCCGGCTCGAGGCCGACGCCCGGCGTGACGGGCTCGACGCCGCGGCCGCTGAGCGAGGCGACCAGGATGCGCCCGTCGGACCCGCCCGTGAACGCGATCCGGCCGCCCAGCTGCCAGTAGGCGATGTTGTGCAGGGCGACGAGGGCATCTCCGCTCACGTGCTCGCGCGAATCGCCGCCGCCCGCGTCGACCGACCAGATCGACGTGAGCGCCGGCCGGCGCGAGGCGTCCTGCCGCGCGAAGACGACGCGCCTCCCGTCCCAGGAGTACGTCGGCTCGAGCTCCTCGCCCGGAAGCGACGTCAGCTGCCGCAGTCCGCTTCCATCCGGGGCGACCGTGAAGAGGTCGGAGCCTCCCATTATCCGCCCGCGCTCATAGAGCGCGAAGACGATTCGGTCGCCGTCCGGCGACCATTCGGGGGACATCCGGAAGCCGGGCCGCTCGGCGGCGACCTCCCGATCGTCCGACAGGTCGGCGTTCATGACACGAAGCTGAGAGGCCTCGTTGCCCTCCGGTGTCGTGAACTTGTAGGCGTAGGCGATCCGGTGGCCCCCACGCGTCCAGTCGGCCCAAAGCGCGTTGCGCGTCGGGCTCGAGGCGGTGACCGCCGCACCGCTCCCGTCAGGCGACATTCGCCACAGGTCGAAGCCGCAGTCCGGATGGCAGCCGACCTCGTTGCGGTTCTCGACCCACACGAGCGATTCCCCCGCGCTCGCCGCGGGAGCGCACGCGAGCAGCGCCGCCACCGCGAGGAGCGGCGCCGCACCCTTCACGGCGCTAGCGCTCGTACAGCGCCTCGATCTCGTCCTGGTACTTCTGCGCGATCGGCTTGCGCTTCAGCTTCATCGTCGGCGTCAGCTCCTCGCCCCCGGGCTCCCATTCGACCGGCAGGAGCTTCCACTTCTTGATCTGCTCGACGCGAGCCATCTGCTCGTTCGCGTCGTCGACCTCCTTCTGCACGGCCTCGAGCACCTTCTCGTTCTCGGCGAGCGACTCGATCGAGGCGTCGTCGATGCCGTTCGCCTGGGCGAACTGCGGCGCGGAGTCGGGGTCGAGCGTCAGCAGCGCGACGTTGAACGGCTTCGAGTCGCCGACCGCGATCGCCTGGCCGATGAGCGGCCCCGCCGACTTCAGCTTCGACTCGATGTTCGCCGGCGACATGTTCTTGCCGGCCGCGTTGATGATCAGCTCCTTCTTGCGGTCGACGATCTTGAGGAAGCCGTCGTCGTCGAACTCGCCGATGTCGCCGGTCATCAGCCACCCGTCGTCGGTCATCGTCTCGCGCGTCTTCTCTTCGTTGTTCCGGTAGCCCGGCATCACGAACGGGCCCTTGATCAGGATCTCGCCGTCCTCGGCGAGCTTGATCTCCGCGCCCGGCGACGCCGGTCCCACCGTGCCGATCTTGATGTTGTCGGGGCGGTTGCACGTGCCGTACCCGGTCGTCTCGGACATCCCCCACAGCTCGGCGAGCGGCAGCCCGATCGCGTGGTAGAAGCGGATCACCTCGGGCGGCGTGGGCGCGGCGCCCACGTTCATCGACTCGATCCGGTCGAAGCCGAGGCCGGCGCGGATCTTCGAGTACACGAGCTCGTCGAACTTCTGCCACTGCTGCTCGAGATCCTCGGGGACCTCCTGGCCGGACTGGATCAGGTCCACCCGCTTCAGGCCGACCTCGAGCGCCTGCTTGGTGACCGTCTTCTTCTGCTCGTCCTGCTCGGCCTCGATGCCGGCCTCGATGGCGGCCTTCAGCTTCTCCCAGATCCGGGGGACCGCGAAGAACCACGTCGGGCGCACCTCGGGGAGGTAGGCGACCACCTGCCGCGGGTCGGGGCATGCGGTGGTCGTGAACCCCAGCAGGATCGGGATGTAGTGCGAGCACGCCCGCTCGGCGATGTGCGCCATGGGCAGCCACGAGACGACGCTCCCCTCCTCGGGGAAGTCGATGATCCCGTGGTAGCCCTTCACGGCGGTCAGGAGGTTCTTGTGTGTGAGCTGCACGCCCTTCGGGTCGCCGGTCGTGCCCGAGGTGTAGATCAGGGTGAGGATGTCGTCGGGCTGGACCGCCTTCCAGGCGCCCTCGAAGTCGAAGCCGTCGTCGCCCCCTTCGATCAGCTGGTCGAGCGTCATGCCGCCCTCGGGGGCGTCGCCGTCGATCACGACGACGTGCTCGAGCGTGTCCACGCCGTCCCTGGCCTTGAGGACCGTCTCGAGGAACGCCTGCTCGGTGATCAGGACCTTCGTGGCGGCGTCGGTCACCAGGTACTTGATCTGGTCGGGGGTGTAGGTGTTGTAGATCGAGAAGGGCGTTGCGCCCAGGTGCATCGCGGCCGAGTCCACGGGATGGAACTCGGGGCGGTTCGTGAGCATGATCGCCACCGTGTCGCCCTTGCCGATGCCGAGCGCGGCGAGCCCGCGCGCGACCCTCTCGACCTGCTCGGCGTATTCCGCCCACGTCATCGAGTACTCGTCGCCCTTCGTGCGGATCGCGGGCGCGTCGGCGCGATCCTCGGCAGTCAGCTGGAACGCCTCGGCGACCGTCGTGGCCTCGAGTGCGCGCGGCGTGTAGGCCGGGCCTGGTGCGGTACTGACTTCCACGGGCTCTCCTCCCGATCGGATACCTCGGCAAGCATCCAGCTTGCCTTCTGATTCCGAACCGAGACCTCCAGTCTCGGATTGAACGAACTGCGCCGCCTACCTTACTTCGAACCCCTCCCCGGAGAGGCGGTCGATGTCGTTGGTGAGCCCGATCAAGAACAGGCCGATCACCAGGAAGAAGCCGATCACCCCCGCGCGCTCCATCACCGCGAACGGCACCGGCTTGCGGCGCACCTTCTCGACGATCGCCCAGAAGATGTGACCGCCGTCGAGCGGCAGGAACGGGAACAGGTTCACGATCGCCAGCGACAGCGAGATGATCGCCATGATCCCGATCACGTCCTCGATGTCGTCGAGGATCACCTGGCGCGTGGTCTCGTACGACCCGACGATGCCGCGGATCTCCTTGCGCTGCTCGGGATCGATGATCCGCGCCGGCAGCTTGGCCGTCTCCTTCGTGATGAGCCACAGGCGCTCGCCCGCGAGCGTGAAGGCCTCGCCGATCGGCAGCGTCTCGCGCGGGCCGTCGGACAGGTAGGAGAAGCCGAGCCGCGTGCGGGGCTCCGGCTCCGCCTCGGGGTCGTACAGCGGCCGGACCTCCAGCGTGCGGCGCTCGCCGTCGCGCTCGATCACGAGGCGCGCGGGCGTCTCGGCGCGGCAGCCCTCCCTGGGCGTGCCGGCGCACTCATGGCTCGAGATCGCCTGTGACAGGTCGGCCGGGTCGCCCATGACGCCGTCGACCGACACGAGCCTGTCGCCCGGCTCGAGCGCCTTCGCCGCGGGATAGCCCTTCTCGATGACGTCGACGGTGCCGGAGGACTCCGCTGGGTTGCGCGGCCCGATCGCCGCGAAGTAGACGAACAGCAGGACCATCGCGACGAGGATGTTCATCAGCGGTCCCGCCGCGATGACGGCCATGCGCTTCCACGGCGGCTGCGCGTGGTATGCGCGGTCGCGGACCTCCTCCGGCAGGTCCTCGGAGGGGTTCATGCCGCTGATCCGCACGTAGCCGCCCGCCGGGATCACGCCGAGCGCGTACTCGGTCTCGCCCACCTGCTTGCGCCAGACGAGCGGCGGGAAGAACAGCGCGAAGCGCTCCACGCGCATGCCGACCCACTTGGCGACGGCGAAGTGCCCCAGCTCGTGGAGCACGATCAGGACGATGAAGCCGAGCGCCGCGAGGACGACGCTGGCGAGCGTCACGCGGCCACCTTCCGGGCGGCCTCGCGCGCCTCGGTGTCGGCGGCGTACAGGTCGGAGAAGTGGCGCACCGAGGTCGGCGGCACCGCCTCCAGCGTGCGGTCGATCACCTCGGGGATGCCGGTGAAGGGAAGCTCGCCGCGAAGGAACGCGTGTACCGCGATCTCGTTCGCCGCGTTGAGCACGCACGGTGCGGTCCCCCCCACCGCCGCCGCCTCGCGCGCCAGGCGCAGGCACGGGAACGCGTCGGCGTCGGGCGCCTCGAAGGTCAGCTGCCCCAGCTCCACCAGGTCGAGCGGCGCGACCGGCACGTCGACGCGGTCCGGATGGTGCAGCGCGTAGGAGATCGGGACCCGCATGTCCGGGTTGCCCAGGTGCGCGAGCGACGCGCCGTCGTTGAGGTGCACCACCGCGTGGACGATCGACTGCGGGTGCACCACCACGTCGATCTGGTCGTAGGGCACGCCGAAGAGGTGGTGCGCCTCGATCAGCTCGAGTCCCTTGTTCATCAGGGTCGCCGAATCGATCGTGATCTTGCCGCCCATGTCCCAGGTCGGGTGCGCGAGCGCGTCCTCGGGCCTCACGTCCTGCAGGTCGTGGGCGGTGCGGCCGCGAAACGGGCCTCCGGACGCCGTCAGCACGAGCCGGTCGATGGTCCCGGGGCGCTCGCCGGCGATCAGCTGGTGAAGCGCGGAGTGCTCGGAGTCCACGGGGATCACCTGCGCCCCGGTCGCCTCCGCTAGCGCCATCACCAGCTCGCCGCCCACGACGAGGCTCTCCTTGTTCGCGAGCGCCAGGTCGATCCCCTCGCCCAGGCTGGCGATCGTCGGCCCGAGCCCTGCGGCGCCGATGAGGCCGTTGAGCACGAGGTCGCACGACGTGTCGGTGATCAGCTCGACGAGGCCCTCGGCGCCGCTGAGCACGGTGCCCGCGGTCCAGGCCTCAGCGGCGCGCGCCGCCGCGGCCTCGTCGGCGAGCGCGATCCGCCCCACGCCGAACTTCCGCGCCTGCTCGATGACCTGCTCCCACGACGTCTGCGCGGCCAGTCCGACGACCTCGAGGTCGTCGCTGCGCTCGATCACGTCGAGCGCCTGAACACCGATCGAGCCGGTCGAGCCGAGTACGAGGACCCTGCGCACCCGGGCAGTGTGGCAAGCGGCCCGCTAGCGCGGGCGGGCCAGCACGCGCAGGTACGTGGGCTCCAGGCGGAACCCGCCGTCGTCGGCCAGGTTCTCCTCGCGCCATACGTCGAATAGCGCCGCCTTCAGCTCCGCGAAGCGCTCCTCGCCCAGCGCCGACCGCGCGGCCACGAGCGGGCCGAAGCTCGAGCAGAACCACTCGCCGTACTCGTCGAGCGACTCGTGCTCGAAGCTGATGCTCCGCCGCGCGAAGTCGAGCTCGCAGGAGTCGCCCAGCAGCTCGGTCACGTGGTCCTCGGTGCCCCACAGGGGCGGCGGCTGCGCGAAATCGGGCGGGGGTGGCATGAAAGAGCCGATCGTGGCGAACATGCGCCCGTTGCTGCCCTCCGGGATCCAGCTGCTGACGCCGATCAGGCCGTCGGGCCGGACCACCCGGAGCAGCTCGCCGGCAGCCTTCTCGTGCCGGGGCGCGAACATCACGCCGAAGACCGACAGGACGCGGTCGAAGCTGTCGTCCTCGAACGGCAGCTCCTCGGCGTTCGCCTCGACCCACTCGACCTCGACGCCGGCCTCGTCGGCGCGCCGGCGCCCGACCTCGAAGAAGTCGCCCACGAGGTCCGACCCCACGACGCTCGCGCCCTTCTTGGCAGCCGGGATCGACAGGTTGCCCGTGCCGCCCGCCACGTCGAGCACGCGGGTGCCCTCCGATATCTCCGCCTCCTCCACCAGCTCGTCGGAGACGGGCTGCACGATCTCCGCGACGCTGGGCCAGTCCCCGCTCGCCCACGTCGCCCGCTGACGCTGAATGAACTCGTCTGTCTGGGCCATGGTGCGACCCTATACCGCCGGCTTGGGCGGTTCAGCCTTTCGCGACCACCGCTAGAACGGCTCGCGCGCGCTCACGTATGCGAAGCCGGTCTCGCTGGGCGCCGAGAGACGGCTGCCCGAGTACTCGGCGCGGGCGCGGAACCGCCCCGGCCGCGGCGGCACGAACGTGTGGCGCGCCCGGCCGATGCTCGTGCGGGTGACGAAGCGCCTGTAGAACTGCCAGCCCTCGAGTGGGTCGAGGCGCTGGACCACCGTCGTGATCGTGCCGCGCGCGGCGGGCAGCACGGCCACGCTCACGCTCGCGGCCTGGCCGGGCGAGATGACGGCCTCGCGGCGGCCGTTGATGGAGATCGTCGAGCGGGTGACGTCGCGTACCGCCGGCTGCAGCGTGTACGCACCGCCCGAGTCGCCCGACCGGACCACCGCGTAGTAGCGCCCGCGTCCGAGGACGGTCCGAAGGTCGCCCCCGCTCGTGTCGATCAGCCGGCCGCGCACGTTCCGCAGCTCGAGGCCGATCTCCCGGAAGGTCGTGAACCGCAGCGTCACGTCGCTGCGGCGGTTCACGTAGAAGCGGTGCAGGTCCACGACGTCGGCGCGCTGCGGCCCCACGTGACCCTGCACGCGCTCGTAGTTGGAGAGCGTGTTGCCCGGCGCGGTGTCGTCGAGCGACGCGTGCCTCACGCGCAGGCGGTAGCGCTGGGCCCCGCGCTCGCCGCTGCCGGCGCGGACGAGGAGGCTGTGGCGCCCCGTGCGCTCCGGGGTGAAGAGGCTGTGGGCGTTGCAGCTTGCCCGGTCGACCGCGGATGCACCGACGAAGCTGTCGATCCCGGGCTCGTAGACGGCCACGCTCGGGCACGCCTCCGCGCGCGACGCCAGCGTCACCACGTAGGAGGTACCGGCGCGCAGGACCTTCGACCAGGCGTCGGTCAGGTCGCGCGTGCGGTCGACCGTGGCCACGCCGCCGGCAGCCGGCAGCCGGCGGCCGGGAGGCTGCGCCTCGGGCTCGGGAGAGAAGAGCTCGAGCGTGAAGCCGCCCGGCTCGGAGCCAAACTGCTGCCCGACCATGATCAGATAGCGCTCGCCCGCCTTGGCGGTGAAGGTCGCGGCGGCGCGGCCGCGGCGGTTTGTCTCGTCGCAGTCGACCGCCTCCAACGCCGACCTGTCGCGCCGGAAGACGTCGAGCGTCGCCTCCAGGTCGTCGCGCGCGGTGAGCTCGATCGAGACGGGTTGATCGCGCGATGGGTCGAGGCTGTACCAGACGGTGCCATCGGCGCCGCCGCCGCATTCGCTGCGCGGGTCGTTGCCCTGCCGCGTCGCCTCGTTGGTGGTGCCGTCCACGGTCGACGGCACCGTGACCGGGCGAGCGTCGCTGCGGTTGTCGTTGTTCGGCGGATCCGCGAGCGCGGGGATGGCAGCGACGATCACCGCTGCCATCACGATCACCGCCCGCTTGATCCTCCCCATGCCGGCTATAACCCTAGAGGACGGCAACGCTCACGTAATAGGCGGTCACGATCGCGAACAGCGCGGCGTCGAGGCGGTCGAGCGCGCCGCCGTGCGCGCCGAAGAGCCGGCCCGTGTCCTTCACGCCGAGGTCGCGCTTGATCATCGACTCGAACAGGTCGCCGATCGGGGCCGCCAGCGCCACCGCGCCGCCGATCACGAGCGCGTCGGTGCCGCTGATCCAGTCGTGGTAGCCGATCGCGAAGAGCCAGAACGCCAGCGTGCCGCCCACGACTCCGCACGCGAGCCCCTCGAGCGTCTTGTTCGGCGACAGGTTGGGCGCCAGGGGAATCCGCCCGAATGTGCGCCCGCCGAAGTAGGCGGCCGTGTCGCCCAGGAACGTTCCGATCAAGACGGCGAGCACGAGACTCCCTCCGTGCGGCAGCTCCCGGAGCAGGACCGCATGAGCCAGCGCCAGCCCGATCCAGATCGTCCCGAACAGGACGACCGCCGTGGCCCACGACGCATGCTCTCGGCGCGGACGGGCGAGGGTCAGGAAGAACGTCACAGGGACTGACGCGACGAGCACAAGCAGCACCTGGAACTCGTCGCCGTAGAGCGCGGCCAGCGCCAGGGCCACGACCGAAAGGAAGCCGGCGACGTTGGCCGGGCGCACGCGCCCCATCAGCTTGTAGAGCTCGGCCAGGCACACGATCCCGAGGAAGCTCAGCCCGATCGCCCAGACGAGGCCGCCGTAGTAGACGATGAACGCGGCGAACAGGATCGCCGGGATGGCGGCCAGGACGCGCGCGCCCAGGTCCGAGCCCTGGTTTCGCCGCCGCGTCGCCATCAGCGCGCTCCGTACCGGCGTCCGCGCGCCGCCAGGTCCTCGAGCGCCGTGACCAGGTGCTCCTCGTCGAAGTCCGGCCACAGCACGTCCGTGAAGTGCAGCTCCGAGTACGCGGTCTGCCAGAGCAGGAAGTTCGACACCCGCTGCTCCCCGCTCGTTCGGATCAGGAGGTCCGGATCGCCCATCCCCGGCGCGTACAGGTGCTTCGCGAACTCCTCCTCGCCGCCGCCCGTGTAGCTCTCCGCCGCATCCACGATCTCCGCCCGGCCCCCGTAGTTGAAGGCCACGAACAGCTTCATGCGGTCATTCGCGCGAGTCGTCTCCTCGGCCCACCCCATCTTGTCGCGCAGCTCGGCGGATACCTCGTGGCGCCGGCCAATGAAGGCCATCCGCACGCCCTCCTCGTGGAGCTCGGGGGTCTCTGACTCGATCAACTCGGCGAACATCGCCATGAGCCCCTCCACCTCCTCGCGCGGGCGGGTCCAGTTCTCGGTGGAGAACGCGTACGCCGTCAACTCGGCCACGCCGTGCTTCACCGCGTGGCGCACGGTCCGCTTCAGGGCCTTCGCCCCCTCGCGGTGCCCCGCGAGGACCGGGAGGTCGCGGGCGCGCGCCCAGCGCGCGTTGCCGTCCATGATGATGGCGACGCGGATCGCCTAGACCTCGAGGATCTCCTCTTCCTTGCCCGACAGGAAGGAGTCGATCTCGCCGATCTTCGAGTCCGTCAGCTTCTGCAGCT
>JAWVEY010000007.1:0-3232 GCA_033856515.1 Solirubrobacterales bacterium | reverse complement strand
GGCGTGCGCCGACGCCCCGATCTCCTCCTCACGAAGATCGAAGACCGCGTGCACGACGGGCTCACCCTCGAGGTCATGCGTGATGTCGATGTGCTGCCGTTCCATGGCTCCTACGACACTATCGGCGGACAACCGCCACGTCGTGATATCCGCCACATACCCCGCAAACTGGCGCAAATCACCTCAACCGCCCGTGGTGACCCCGGTCGGTCCTCACGCTGACGACGCTTGACCACTCAGCACTCCTGGGAGAAGGTAGGCGGAGTAGCCCACGAGGAAAGGCGAGCGGTGAGTGACGTCGATGCATCCACGGTTCCAATCTTCGGCGCTCGAAAGCGAGCGAAGGAGTTGGCCGAGGAGGTAGCCAGCCTCCGCGAAGAGCTCGACCGCCTCGGGGCGCTTTCGCTCATTGAACTCGAAAGGCGGCGTGCCTCCTTGGCTGAAGAGATCGAAGGCGAGACTGCGCGCTTGGAAGCTGAGCAGCGGGAGGCGGCTGCGGCCCTCGAGCGCGACCGCACGGCCGCGGAAGCAGAAGCCCGCAGAGACATCGAGGTCCGGGACGCGACAAAGCGGCAGCTGGAAGCTCGGGTACGCGAACTTAGGACCGAGATCGTCGAGACCGAGGAGCTGGCACTTCTTCAGGAAGCCGGCGTTTACGAGTACGAGCACCCGCTGAGCGACTCGGTCGAGTATGAGGGCGAGCTCAAGAATCTGCGAAGCCGAATCAAGGAGATGGTCCGCGCGGACGGTGGCGCCGTGCAGGCGACGACGGGCTGGACCGTGAACAACTCGGCCGCGGCGGGCCGAAAGATGGTCCGCGACTTCTCGAAGCTCATGCTGCGCGCGTACAACGCCGAGGCGGATAACCTCGTTCGCGGACTGAAGCCCTACAAGCTCGCTTCGGCGATCGAACGGCTTTCGAAAGTCGCCGGAACCATCGAAAAGCTCGGGAAGACGATGGACATCCGGATCTCGGGCGACTACCACGGTCTGCGGATCTACGAGCTTGAGCTCACAGCGGATTACCGCCAGAAACTCGCCGAGGAAAAAGAACGCGAACGGGAAGAACGAGAGCGGCTTCGCGAGGAGCGGAAGGCGCAGCAGGAAATCGAGCGGGAACGCGCGCGGCTAGCGAAGGAGCAACAGCAGTACGCGAACGCTCTGGCCGTCCTCGAAGAAAAGGGAGATCTCGATGGTGCCGCGCGTATGCGGGGGGAGCTTGAGGAGATCACGCGGGCAATCGAGGATGTCGACTATCGCGCTGCCAACATCCGAGCCGGCTTCGTCTACGTCATCTCGAATGTTGGCTCGTTTGGCGATCAGGTCGTAAAGATCGGGATGACTCGCCGGCTCGAGCCGGCAGAGCGCGTCCGGGAGCTTGGCGATGCATCCGTACCGTTCAGGTACGACACGCATGCCCTCTTCTTTTCGAATGACGCCGTAGAGATCGAAGCGAAGCTCCACAAGCGGCTCGCAGCACGGCGAGTGAACCGCGTGAACAACCGGCGCGAATTCTTCTACGCAACGCCGAACGAGGTCAAAGCGCTGCTCTTGGAGCTCACAGGAGAGCTCCTTCAGTACGAAGAGCTGCCCGAAGCGCTGGAGTTCCGGCAGAGCCAGACGCTCGCCGCGTCCGGGGCCGCTACCACGATTTCGTAACCGCCGTGCGCCTCGCTGACTGTGAGTACGTCGTCGTCGACTGCGAGACGACCGGATTCCACCCTTCTGCACACCACCGGATCATCGAGTTGGCCCTAGTGCCGATGGACGGGCGCGGCGGGTACGGAAACCCCTGGAGCACGCTTGTGAATCCCAGTCGAGATCTGGGGGCCACCGATGTTCACGGAATCCGTGGACGCGATCTCGAGGACGCGCCGACATTCGAGGCCGTGCTTGGCGAGGTGGTTGACCGTTTGGCGGGGCGAGTCGTTGTCGCCCACAACGCCCGGTTCGATTGCGCATTTCTCGAGCATGAACTTGCTCGCGCCGGGATCTATGTGGCTCCCCTGCCTGCTCTTTGCACGATGCAAGTCGCAGGCTTGCTCGGTGTCGGGGGAAGCCGTGCACGACTGGCGGACTGCTGTGCTGCCGTGGGGCGCTCGCACGAGAACCCGCACGAAGCCGAGGCAGACGCCCTGGCGTGCGCGGCCGTATTCGACGCGTTCCTCGCGGTCCTTCGCGAGCGTGGCATTACGGAGCTTGCCGAGTTGGGCTGCTCAGCGCCACCGCCGGCAACCGTGTGGCCGCTGGACGCTCCTCGCGCACCGAGCAAGCAGCGCGCTCCTCGCTTCGGTGAGCGGTCCGAACCCGGGTTTCTGGCGAAACTGGTCCATGCGGCGGATGCGCCGGCCGGATCGGACGCCGCTCTGGTCGCGCCGTACCTGGACATCCTCGATCACGCCTTGGAGGACCGTCGGCTCAGTCCACAGGAACAGGATGAACTGGCCGCCATCGCGTTGATGCTTGGCCTTGATGCGACCAGAGTCCGTGTACTCCACTCCGATTACGTCTGCACGCTCGTCGCCCTGGCGTACCGCGACGGCGTTGTGACGAGCCGGGAGCGAGAGGATCTCGACCTCGTGGCAGACGCATTGGGCGTCGTCGGCGTGGAAGAAGCCCTGGCGAGGATTGAAGCAAGTCGGCCGAGCCTGGCTCCGTCAGCGCCGACGACTCCTCTGGCGGGCAAGACGGTCTGCTTCACAGGCGCCCTCTCTTGCGAGTACGAAGGTGTGCCTATCACCCGTGAACGCGCGGAGGAGCTCGCCAGTCGAGCTGGAATGATCGTCATGCCAAGGGTCACGAAGGGTCTGGACCTGCTCGTCGTCGCGGACCCACATTCAATGTCCGGGAAGGCGCGCAAGGCACGCGAGTACGGAACCCGCGTCGTCGCTGAAACGGCCTTCTGGCCAATGATCGGCGTAGATGTCGCCTAGTTAGCGAGGAACGCCGATCCACCATCACCGCGCCCACCCGCGGGTGGTGACGGCGGCGGTTTTCGCGGGCAAGGCGCTGTGCGCCTTGAACGCCGAAAATCGACCGCCGGAGACAGGCCCCGCGGCCTGGGCGCTCGAGCCCTAGCGCGCCCAGTACGACGTGCGCTTGCGGGCGCCCGCCCATGAGAGGCCGATGTGGATGTGGTCCATGTGGGCCTCGGTGCGGTTCACGCGCTTGCGGCGCTTTCCGCGGTCCGTGAAGCAGACGGAGTAGTTGCCCATGCGATCGGCGCCCGACC
>JAWVEY010000006.1:0-27247 GCA_033856515.1 Solirubrobacterales bacterium | reverse complement strand
GTCGATGGAAACGCCGTGGAATCCGCGCTCTCCCGCAAGCGCCTTGGTGACGTCCAGGATCTGCTCGCGCCGCTGTGGGCCGGTGAGGCGGGGGCTCTTGGTGGGGGCGCTTGCTTCCATCAATTCCTATGCTAGGCTACACCAGTGTAACTTACAGTAGTGTAACCGTGTACATCCGCACATAGCAACGAAATCCACCCCAGGAGATACTTCGACCCAATGCCTGACACCGCCACCAGCCCCGCCGATTCGACCGTTGCCCCTGCTCGACCCGACCACGAGGTCGTCATCGTCGGGACCGGCTTCAGCGGTATCGGCGCCGCGATCAAGCTCAAGGAGGCCGGCATCGAGGACTTCGTCGTCTTCGACAAGGCGGATGCGGTCGCCGGGACCTGGCGGGAGAACACCTACCCCGGCTGCGCCTGCGACGTGCCGTCGCACATGTACTCGTTCTCGTTCGAGCAAAACCCGGACTGGTCGGAGATGTACGCGCCCCAGCAGGAGATCCGCGACTACCTCGAACGCGTGACCGACAAGTACGGCGTGCGGCCGCACCTGCGCTTCGGATTCCGCGCCGTCAGCGCGACCTGGGACGAGGCCGCTGGCCTCTGGCACTGCGTCGGCGAAGGGCCTGACGGCACCGAGGAGCTGACCGCCCGCTTTCTTATCTCGGGCATCGGCGGCCTTCACGTTCCGGCCAAGCCGCACCTTCAGGGGCTCGAGGGCTTCGAGGGCTCGGCCTTTCACTCGGCCGAGTGGGACCACTCCGTAGACCTCAAGGGCAAGAAGGTCGCCGTGATCGGCACGGGTGCCTCGTCGATCCAGATCGTGCCGGCGATCTCACGCGAGGTCGGCCAACTCGACCTCTACCAGCGCACCGCGCCGTGGGTCCTGCCAAAGCTCGACCGCCGTATCACGAAGTTCGAGCGCGTCCTCTTCCGGCGCTTTCCGATCTTTCAGCGCGCTTATCGCCGTGGAATCTACCTCTACCTAGAGTTCATCATGTACCGAGGCATCACCAGCAAGCGATTCGGCCGCATCTTCGAGCGTGCAGGGCGCAAGAACCTGGAGCTCCATGTGAAGGACCCGGTCAAGCGCGAAAAGCTCATGCCCACCTATGAGTACGGGTGTAAGCGCCTGCTGATGTCGAACACCTATTACAAGGCGCTCAACCAGCCGAACGCGGACGTTGTGACCGATCCGATCGCGAGCGTAGGCCCGCATTCGATCACCACGGAGGACGGCACCACCCGCGAGGCCGACGTGATCATCTACGGCACCGGCTTCGACACCCAGGCGATGGCCTCCTCGGTCGAGATCCAGGGCGAAGGCGGGCAAAAGCTTGCCGAGCTCTGGCAGCGCGAGGGCATTCAGGCCCACCGCGGCACCATGATCGCCGGATTTCCGAACCTCTTCTTCCTACTCGGGCCGAACACCGGCCTCGGGCACAACTCGGTCGTCTTCATGATCGAGTGCCAGATCCGCCTGGTGGTCCAGGCGATCGAAGAGGCGCGGCGACGGGACGCGTCGGTCTCGCCGACCAAGGGCGCCCAGGACTCCTACAACTCGAAGATGCAGGCCGATCTTGGCGACGCCGTCTGGTCGCGCGGCTGCAAGAGCTGGTATCTCGACGCGCAGGGCCGCAACATCACGCTGTGGCCCGGCGAGACATTCCGCTTCTACGAGTCGACGCGAAAGCTCGACCCGGCCGAGTACGAGTGGGCAGCGGTGGGGGCCGATGCGCCTGCTGCCCCGGACAACCGCGAGCTCGCCGAGGTCGGCTGATGGCCCGCCGAAAGCTCGACGTGAACGGCCGCACCGTCTTCATCACTGGGGCGGCACGCGGTATCGGCGGCGGCGTGGCCGAGCGGATGCATTCGAAGGGGGCGAACGTCGCGCTGGTCGGGCTCGAGCCCGATCTGCTCGAGGAGCGCGCCGCCAAGCTCGGCGATCGCGCCGTGTGGTTCGAGGCCGACGTGACCGACACGGAGGCGCTCGAGCAGGCCGTCAAGGGCACCGTTGAGCGCTTCGGCGGCATCGACGTTGCGGTTGCGAACGCCGGCATCCACACCGTGGGCTCGCTGATCACCGCTCCGCCCGAGCAGATCGAGCGGACGATGAACGTGAACCTGTTCGGTGTCTGGCGCACGGACCGCGCGGTCCTTCCGTACGTCATCGAGCGCAAGGGCTACCTGCTCAACATCGCCTCGATGGCTGCAGCCTCACACGCGCCTCTGATGGGCCCCTACGCGGCTTCGAAGGCGGGTGTCGAGGGGCTGACGGACTCGCTGAGGATGGAAATGGCTCCCACCGGCTCCCGTGCCGGGTGCGCGTACTTCGGGTTCATCGACACGGACCTGGTGAAGGCGAGCATGGAGCATCCATCGAGCAAGGCGATGGAGGGGCTTATGCCCGCGTGGATCCGCAAGTCGATTCCGGTCTCGGGTGCGGTGGATGCGATCGAGCGCGGCATCGAGCGCCGCTCGGGGCGCGTATGGGCGCCTCGCTACGTCGGGGGCGCGCTTGCCATTCGCGGTGTGCTGCAGCCTCTGACCGAACTCAGGATCATGCGGACTAAGGACCTCGCCGAGGCCCTTCGCCTGGCCGACCCAGCCAACGGCGGCCTGGACGGCCAAGACCCGACGCTCGGCGTCGCCGCATCGGCCGCGGAGCGCGAGAAGGTCAACGCGTAGAAGTCGTCCGATAAGGGGTCTAGCTTGCCGCGCATGGCTAAGCGCGAAGCGCAGGCCCGTTCGGAGGTACCTCGGGAAGGGATGCCCGTGACGCTCAGCTCAGCCGCTGAGGAGCACACCCAGGCGCTCAGAGCGCAACTTCTCGAATCCACCGAGCTGGCTGCGAAGACAATGATTGGGCAAACCCGTGCGGAGGGTGAGCGACGCATCGAGATGGCCGGGCGCCAGGCGCAGGCGATTGCCGAGACAGTGTCAGCCGTCGAGCACGCCGAGCAGGCCCTCGCCGAGCGTGCCAAGGCGTTCGCCGAGGCATCACGGGCGCTTCGCTCCGAGCTGAAGGCGTTTGCCGAAACGCTCTCCGAAAGCGAGGAGCGAATTGCTCCACAGGCCACCGACGAGCCGGACCTGCGGCTGGTCGAGGCTCCCGCGGCGAAGGCTCAGCATCACCAGCCACCATCTGGGATCGGCCAGATCCTCCTTGCGGGCGAGGTCGAGGAGCTCGACGAAGTCGGCGAGGACGAGGGCGACGACGACAATCGCCCCGAGGAAGAGTTCGACGACGAGGACGACGACGAGGACGAACCGGACGACGAACCGGACGACGAGGAGGACGAAGAGCCTCCTTCGCCGGAACAGATCGCTCGTTACTTCCGCGAGGCCGAGGAGTCCGAGTTGGCTCGTGAAGCCCGCCATGAGCGGGAGGTGCAGGGCAAACCCGGGATCGGCGAACGCCTACGCAACTTCTTCAGCGGTCCGCTTGAGGCCGAAGTGGACGAGGAAGAGGAGGCTGAGGTAGAAGCTCCAGCAGTCAAGCGCACGCCCGCTGCGGAGGCGGAGCGGAACCCCAAGCGGGAGCGGCTCTACACCGACATCGGCGGAGCTGTAATCGGGCTTGGCGGAGCGGCCGCGCTGCTCAACTTCGTGCTGTTGAAGTAAGCCGCCGCTACTTCGGCGGCATGCGGATCGCACCGTCGAGGCGGATCGTTTCGCCGTTCAGCATCGGGTTCTCGATAATCGAGAGCGCGAGGTGGGCGAACTCGTCAGGGACCCCGAGGCGTGACGGGAACGGGATGCCGGCACCGAGAGCTTGGCGGTTCTCCTCGGGGAGGGCGGCCAGGAGCGGCGTGTCGAAGAGGCCGGGCGCGATGGCGTTCACGCGGATGCCGCGACTGGCGAGGTCACGGGCGGCGGGCAGGGTGAGGCCGACGATGCCGGCCTTCGACGCCGAATAGGCCACCTGGCCGATCTGCCCGTCGAACGCGGCGATGGACGCGGTCGAGACGTGGACGCCCCGCTCGCCCCCGTCGTCTGCCTCGTTCTCCGACATCGCGGTCGCCGCCAGGCGGAGGACGTTGAAGGTGCCGATCAGGTTCACCTTGATCACGTTCGAGAAGATCTCGAGGTCGTGCGGACCGTTCTTCGACGCTGTTCGCTGGGCCCAGCCGATCCCGGCGCAGCAGACCGAGATCCGAAGCCCGCCCTCGGCCGCGGCCGCGGCATCGACCGCAGTCTTGACCTGGTCTTCGTCCATCACGTTCGCCTCGACGAAGCTGGCGCGGTCGCCGAGCTCGGATGCGAGGGCCTGGCCCTTGCCGGTGTCGAGGTCCGAGATGACCACGGTGGCGCCGGCCGCATGCAGCCTGCGGGTAGTGGCTTCGCCGAGCCCGGAGGCCCCGCCTGAGATCAGCGCGCTCGAGCCATTGACTTCCATAGCGGCGGGAGCCTAGTGGAGTAACTAGCGCGCAACGCCCGAGCGTATGGCTCGCTCGTCCGCCCGGTGCAAGGCACCGTGCCTGGCACCTAGCGGGGGGCCAGGGCCTCGATGAGGTCGCCGAGCTTGTCGGGCGTCGTGATCGGCGTCAGGACGGGCAGTGTGATCCCGCCCTCGGTGAAGCGCGCGAGCCGCTCGTGCATCTCGTCGGGCTCGCCGAGGATGAACATCTCGTCGATCAGTTCCCACGGCGCCTCGGCCGCGGCCTTCTGGCGATCCTTCGCCTTCCACGCCTCGACCATCGGGTCGATGGCATCGCCGTGGCCGAGCCAGCGGTAGAAGGCCTCATAGACCGGGACGGTGATGTAGGAGGAGAACATGAATCGCGCGACCGGCTCGACCTCTTCGCGCTTACCGGGTAGGCAGAAGAACCGGCACAGAAGCTCGAATCCGTCGGGCGCGCCTTCGATGCCCTCGACCACCTGGGGCAGTCCGGAGATGGGCAGGAAGTTCGAAAAGGCGCCGCTTGCGCGTTCGACCGCGAGGCGGAGCATCCGGCCGCGAAGCGCGGCGAGGACGACCGGGATCTCGTGCTGGGGCTTCGACTCGAGCTTGAACCCGTTGTCCGTGCGATCGCCCTTGAGCGCCACGTCCAGGAAGTCGAGCGTCTCCTTCACCTTCGAGTAGGGCTTCTCGAACGGGATTCCGTTCCAGCCCTCGACGATGCGGTCCGACGAGGCGCCGATGCCAAGGACGAAGCGCCCGCCGGTTGCATCCGTCATCGACGCAGCCTGCTGGGCGAGGAGCGCGGGGCCGCGCTGGAAGACGCCGACGACGCCGGTGCCGACGCGGACCTGTGTGGCGTGGGCGGCGGCAAAGGCAAGCGGTGTGAAGCCATCAGGCCCAGCCGTCTCCCCGGACCAGACGTCGGTGTAGCCGGCGGCCTCCGCTCGCTTGACCAGATCGACCTGGTCCGCGATCGAGGTCATCGGCAGCGGCAGTGTCAATCCCCATCGGCTCATGCCTGGAACCTATTGATATAGGCTCGCGCCGGGATGGAGGTTTCGAACCTGGATCGCAACAGGACCATCGCCGGCGCGGTCGCGTCGTTGTTGCTGATCCTCAGTCTCATCTTCCTCGAATGGTTTGGACTCACGGACACACCTGCGCGCGCCGAGCAAGGTGCCTGGATCTGCGGCGAGGGCGATTTCTCCTGCACCGGCTGGGAGACGTTCCCGATCCTTCGTTGGGCGCTGCTCCTTGCCGCCCTGGCGCCGGCCATCCTGGGCTACATCCTGATCCGCGGCCACAAGCTCTCTTACCCGCCTGGCGAGATGACGATGGTCGCCGGCTTCGCCGCCTTCGTCCTGATCCTTTACAACGGGGTCATGTACAAGCCTGAACCCGAGGAGGGCATTGCTTTCGGCATCAGCCTCGGCATCGGCTATTGGATCGCTCTCGCGGCAGCTGCGGCGATCGGCATGGTCGGCTTCCTGCGCTCGATGGCGTCCGGCGGGCGCCAGAAGCGCAAGGCGCCCGGCACCGTCTAGCCACCCGCACGCGGATAGGCTCACCGGCGTATGGGAGTCATCTCTCACGACGTCCGCGACTCGACGAAGCCGGATCGCAACCTCGCGATCGAGCTCGTCCGCGTAACCGAAGCCGCAGCGCTTGCGGCGGCGCGCTGGACCGGCCGCGGCGACAAGGAGGCGGCTGACCAGGCCGCGGTCGACGCCATGCGCCTGCTGCTCGACACCGTGCCGATGGACGGCGTGGTCGTCATCGGAGAGGGCGAGAAGGACGAGGCGCCGATGCTCTACAACGGCGAGCACATCGGCGACGGCAGCCCGCCCAACGTGGACATTGCGGTGGACCCGCTCGAAGGCACGACTCTTTGCGCGAAGGGCATGCCTTCGGCGCTCGCCGTCATCGCACTTTCCGAGCGGGGGACGATGTTCGATCCCGGACCGTGCGTCTACATGGAGAAGCTTGCGGGCGGCCCTGACATCGCCGACCTCCTCACACTCGACGAGTCGCTCACGTCTGTCATCGAGCGCGTGGCCGAGCGCAAGGGAACCGAGACCAGCGGGGTGACGGTGATGATGCTCGACCGGCCCAGACACGCCGATGCGATGGCCGAGGTACGCGAAGTCGGTGGGCGCATCCGCCTGATCTCCGACGGAGATGTGTCCGCCGCTCTCTTCGCGGTCTCCGAGTCGACGGGAGTGGACCTCCTGTGGGGGATCGGCGGAACCCCCGAAGGCGTGATCTCTGCGGCTGCGATCAAGTGCCTCGGCGGTGAGATGCTCGGACGCCTGTGGCCCCGCGACGACGCGGAGCGCCAGGAGGCGATCGACGCCGGCTACGACCTCGATGAGATCCTGAACGCCGACCGGCTGGTCTCAGGAGACGACGTGTTCTTCGCCGCCACGGGCGTCACCGACGGTGAGCTTTTGCAGGGCGTGCGCTACCCGCGCTCGGGCCAGGCGTCCACGGAGTCCTTGGTGACCCGCTCGCGGTCGGGGACCGTGCGCACGGTTCAGGCCCGCCACGATCAGGCGAAGCTAAGAGAGATCACGGGTGGCCGGTACGGCTGAGCGGCCACTTGCGGTGGTCGGTGCCACCGGCTACATCGGCCGCAAGCTGACGCTCGAACTTCTCGAACGCGGCGAGACGGTACGCGCGATCGTTCGTTCTCCCGGGAAGGCGGAGGATCTCGCTGACGGAGGCGCCGAGGTAGTGAAGGCGGACGTCCTCGAGGATGAAGGGCTTGTAGAAGCGCTTGCGGATGTGTCAGTCGCTTACTACCTCGTTCACTCAATGGGGCGAGGCGCCACAGATAACGCGTTTGCCCAGCGCGACAAGCAGGGCGCCGAGAACTTCGGAGCCGCGGCCAAGGCAGCCGGCGTTGATCTCATCATCTACCTGGGCGGGCTCGGCGTGGAGGGATCCGAGCATCTTTCGAGCCGCCACAAGACAGCCCTGATCCTCCGCGAGTCAGGGGTACCCGTGACGTACGTTCGCGCCGCCGTCGTCATTGGCGGGGGCTCCGAGTCCTTCCTTCTCAACTACCAACTCGTCCGGCGACTGCCTGCGTTCCCCACGCCGCGCCGGGCGCGTACAAAGACCCAGCCCATTGGCGTCGCTGACGTGCTTCGCTACCTCGCCGAGATCCCAGCCATCGCGGCGGCACATGGCCGGGACATCGAGATCGGTGGCCCGGACGTCACGACCTACGGAGGCATGATCGATGCGATGGCAAGGGCACTCGACATCGCCCCGCGCCCGCGGCTTGCGATCCCGTTCTTAAGGCCGGGCCATACCTCGCTCGCCGCGAACCTCTTGACCAGCGCAGACAAGGGAATCGCCGGTCCCCTCATGAACGGCATGGAGGTCGAGACGATCGTGAAGGACCCCTCGGGCATGGCCCTCTTCGACTTCGAGCCCATGAGCATCGACGAAGCGATGAAAGCGGCGCTCGAGGAGCGCAACAACGGCGGCTAGCTGCCGTCCGTCGACTCCAGGTCGTCCATATCGCCGCCGTCGGGCGCCAGTGCGCCGACCGGCGACTTCGGGAGGTCGAGCTGCGCGAGAGAGCGCAAGAAGCCGTGCGTGACCCAGGTGTGGATGCGGACCTGCGTGGCCGAGTAGAGCCTTACGCCGATCCGGGCGAACCAGCCGCCGCCGCGAAGGAAGGGGTAGAAGTTCGAGACCTCGGTGCGGACGTGGATGCTGACTTCCTTCGCCTCGTCGTCGACTTCCTCACTGCGGACCGTGATGCGGAGCATGCCCTGGCCGCGGCCGTTCGGCGCGACCAGGAGGCCCCGCTCGATCCGCCATGTCACCTGCCCCAGTCCGGGGCCAATCGTGTACTCGGGCTTCCGGAACCGTAAGAGTGGCAGGCGGCGTGAGATGAAGACGACGGTCCGCGATGAGGGCTCATAGACGACGCGGATCGCGCCGAGTGAGACCTTCGTCAGGAAGGCCCAGTATGAGCGCGCGAGGCGCTCCAGGTACTCGGGCTTCCACATCTGGCGATAGATGTCGGCCGGCATCTCGACCTGTGCCTCCTGGATCGATTTGACGGCGTCAGCGGTCGTGATCGGGCCCGTCTCGGGATCGGGCAGGACTGTCACGCGTGCAGGTTTCCTCAAGGTGCTGTGCCCTCCTTGAACCCCGGCAGGTCCAGGCTGCCCGTGTCGCTGAGCTCGTATCGGAGCGCGTTGATCACCGCACCCGCAAGGATTGCGAGCGATAAGAGGTAGAACCAGATCAGGGCGATCAGGATAAATCCCAGCGCCCCGCCGATCTTGTCGACGTCCGAGATCGACGTGAGATAGACGGGGAAGACCGCGTTGCCGATCGCGGTCGTGAGCGTCACGAACAACGCGCCGGGCCAGACGCCGTGCCACGGGACGTGGCCCTTCGGCACCACGTAATACGTGAAGCTCACGAGGCCGAACGTGAGTGTCAGGGCAAGCGCGAGGACGATCACGCTCCGCACTCCCTGCACCTCGTCCAGTCCGAACGGCAAGTCCTCGGAGCTCGAGACGGCCAGATTCTCGGCAAGCGGAATCACGACGCTCGCCGCAAGGAAGAGCGTGACTACGAGGAGCATCACGAGGGCGAAGCGCTTCTGGGCGAGCCAGCTCCGGCACTCCACGTGGTAGATCCGGCAAAAGGCCGTGTCCATTGCGCCCCAGAACGAGGCGCCGATCCAGATTGCGCCAAGCGCCGCCGCGATGCCGATCGTGGTCGAGCTTTCGCGGATGCGATCGACGGTGCGCGCCACCTCGTCGCCCTCGACGGCCGGGAAGATCCCCTGGAGATCGTTGATGACCGTCTCCTCGATGTTGCCCGACTCGATCACCTTCCCGAACACGAACAGGATCAAGAGCGCGAACGGGAACAGCGCAAGCGCCAGGTTGTAGGCGACCATGGCCGCCATGCCTGTGATGTTCTCCCTATAGGCCCGGTGCCAGAAGGCGCGAAGCCAGTCCCTGATCCTGGATCTCAAGGCCTGTCGATCGACTTGCGAGCCGATTCAAGTGCCCTGCTCGTGAATCGAATCCCCGCGGTCGCCGCTTGGGCTACCATCGCGACGCCCGCCCACGCAAGGTCCTCGACCCCATGGATCGACGGCTGCGGCGCCAGCGGATCTTCGATCGGCTGCGGCGGGTCCGGTTCTGCCTCGGGCTCGGGCGGGGGCTCCGCTGCCTGCGGCTCGGGTTCGGGCGGGGCAACAGGCTCGGCGATCTCGGGGGCGTCGCCTGCTGGGGTCTCCTCGGCGTTCGTGCTTCGGCGCCTGGGGCTTCGCGACCCGGGCCGGGTCGAGGGAAGGTTGCCGAAAACGCCCTCGGGGTTGTCTGCGTTGTTTTCCACGTCTGACGGGAATCTACCCGCGCGCGGCGAACGAGAGGCCAGTGGCTACGATCGTCGCAGGTCTAATCAACCGCTTCGGGGCGTCCGATAAATAGGACGAGGTTTGTGTGGAGACCAAGGATTTGTGATTAGGAGCAAGGAGAGGCGAGCGAGCTGATGGTTGCCGCGGAACTGCAGGAGCTTGAGGAGGTCAAGAACCTCGTCACCAAGGGCCAGGCCGAGGGCGTGATCGCATACGGCGACGTTGCGACCGCGCTGCGCGAGGTGGACGTCGACGAAGGCGATATCGAGGAGCTTTACGGCTTTATCGAGAGTCAGGGAGTCGAGCTCGTCGACGACGTCGACCCCGCTCAAAAGCAAGCTCCGGACGCGCAGCGCGCCGACGGCAAGCGCAGGCGGCGCAAGGCGCCGTCGCTCGACCTGAAGCCGGACATGACGACCGATTCCCTTCAGCTGTTCCTGAAGGACATCGGCAAGGTCCGGCTCCTGACGGCCCAGGAAGAGGTCGACCTCGCAAAGCGCATCGAGCGCGGCGACCTCGACGCGAAGCAGAAGATGGTCGAGTCGAACCTCCGCCTCGTCGTCTCGATCGCGAAGAACTACCGCAATCAGGGACTTCCCTTCCTCGACCTGATCCAGGAAGGCACGCTCGGCCTCGTCCGCGCCGCCGAAAAGTTCGACTACCGCAAGGGCTTCAAGTTCTCCACGTACGCGACGTGGTGGATCCGCCAGGCGATCGCCCGCGCCCTCGCCGACAAGGCGCGCACGATCCGCATTCCCGTCCACGTCGTCGAGAAGCTGAACAAGATCGGCCGCGCCGAGCGAAAGCTCGTCACGGAGCTGGGCCGCGAGCCCACTCCCGAGGAGATCGCCGAGGTCACCGGCATCGACCCCGAGGAGGTCGACCAGATCAAGCGCTCGGCCCAGGCCCCTGTCTCACTTGAGAAGCCGGTCGGTGACGAGGAGAAATCGGAGTTCGGCCAGTTCATCGCCGACGAGAAGGCCGAGTCGCCGTTCGACCGCGCCGCCGACCTCCTCACCAAGGAGGCGCTCCGCGAAGCGCTCGAGAACCTCTCATACCGCGAGCGCCGCGTGCTCGAGCTCCGCTACGGGCTCGGCGGCGAGCATCCACGGACCCTCGACGAGGTCGGGCGCACGTTCAACGTCACGCGCGAGCGCATCCGCCAGATCGAGAACCAGTCGCTGAAGAAGCTCCAGAGCCTCGCCGAAGCGCAGAAGCTCCGCGACGTTGCCTAGCGGCTAGGAGCCGCTCTCGCACCCGCGCCTCCGGTCAAAGCCGGTCCCGCCGAGGCAAAAGTCGTCACCGGAGTTGCCGGAGAGGAGATCGTCGCCGTCGCCGGCTTTGATGTTGTCATTGTCCCCGCCGCCGCGCAGCTCGTCGTCGCCCGAGCCGCCCTCGATGCGGTCTCTTCCACCGGCACCGAAGATGTCGTCAACGCCGTCCCCTCCCTCGACCTCGTCGTTGCCCCCGCCTCCGCCGTTCAGGTCGTCCCCGCCTCCCGCGAGGATGATGTCGTCGCCGCCGGCCAGGATTGTGAGGTCGCTTCCGTCACCACCAACGACGAAGTTGTCACCGCCGTCGTCAAAGGTCCGATCATCACCGGAGCCAGCTTCGACGGTGTCGTTGCCGCCCCCCGGAGCAATTTCGTCATCACCGGAAGACGCGCTGACGAAGTCGTCGCCTCGGCCTGCGCCGATGACGTCGTCGCCCTCCTCGCCGAAGATCCCGTCACTGCCGTTGCCGCCGCGAATGAAGTCGGTTCCGCCGAAAGCGTCGATCTCGTCGTTGCCTCCGCCACCGCTGATGTCGTCCGCTCCCTCATTGCCGCAGATGCGGTCGTTGCCGCCAAGCCCGTTGATCGAATCGTTGCCACCTCCGCCGACGATGATGTCGTCGCCCGGGGTGCCGTTGACAACCTCGTTGGCTGTCGTGCCTGACACGGTCGCTGTCTGGCCGCCACACGTCGGCGGCGAGCCGGCGCTTGCCGAGACTGCGACCCCGAGGGTCATGGCGAGTGTGAGCACGACAAGGCAGCGGCGCATAGTCCCTCCTGGAGAGTGTTTGGCGATGCTACCCCTCGCGGGGGCGGTTGGCTAGTGCGCGGCGGCGCTCAGCCTTTCTCAGCCTTGCGCCACGACCCGAACGCCTTGGACGTCCAGCCTGCGCCGCTGCCGGTAGGTGACGCGCCAAGCGTCTTGCCGCCGTAGATGACGGAGCCGTCGCCCTTCTGGTAGGTCTGCCAGGGGATCGTGTCCTGCTGACCGATGCCGTCCTTTGAGAAGTCGCAGACGCCGGTCGGGAACGCCTCCTCCATCCGCGTCCACTGCTCATCCGTGAACGTGACCGAGTAGTCCTCGCGGACGAGCGGCTTCAGCTGGCACGCGGCGTTGTCGGTCGTGATCGCGTCGCCGGCAACCGTTCGCGGCGTGCCGTAGCGGCTCGGGCCGGTGATCAGCTCGCAGTCCGCGCCCACGATGAGGCCCGTCGGCTCGCACTCGTCCTGCAGATCACCGGGCTTGTCGTCGATGATCTTCTGCGCGAGGGGCTTGGAGCTCTTGTCCGCCTCCACGGCGGCCAGCCACTCATCCATCGCGATCAGTCCGTCGGTAGCGAAGTTTGGATCGCCGAGAAGCGGCACCGGGCCGAACCAGATCACCTGGTTCTCGTGGGTTCCATGCTCGCGATCGAGGCGCGCGCGGACCTCCCACGAGCGGTAGGCGTCATGCGCAGCGCCCGGATCGGGACCCCGCAGGTCGATGATCGCGACCTGGTCCATGTTGTTGGCGGAGTTGATCGCACCGCTCCGGTAGGTGTTCTTGATCGTCTGGACGTCACCCGGGGTCCGCTCGGTGGTGTGGTTGACGTCGATGTCCAGGCCGCCGATCTCGTGGTTGAGGTCGACGAACTGCTCAGTCGTGATCAGGCCACTGTCGAGCGCGCCCAAGCCGTACTGGACGCCGACGTTTCCGAGCGGGAACCCAGCAAAGCCCTTGCCCGCCGCCTGCTCCATCGGCGACCAAACGCTTTCGGGACGCGGCCCGAAGATGTTGATCATGTAGTCCAAGATCGAGCAGCGGACTCCGCCGGGGTTCGTCTCGGCGTCGTAGACGACGTCGGCCGGGACGCAGGTTCCTCCCGGAGCGGTCGCGGTCTTGAAAAACAGCTCGTCGGCGGCGACGGCATTGACGCCGGAGAGGTGTCCCTGGACAGGTCCCCACTGAGCGGGCAGCCAAAGCTGCGGCAGGCGTGTCGCGACGTCTTCGAAGTAGGTGCGAAGGCCGTGATAGTCGGCGAATTGGATCCCCGTCGAGAGCGCGTCCGGGAAAGAGCACGCCGGCAGGATCCCCTGGTAGACGCCGGGGTATGCATTCGCGACCTGCTGCTGGGTGAGCGAGCCGCCGGAGCAACCGGTGCCGATCGTGTATCGGATCTGCCCGAACTGCTCGACAATCCGTTCCTTGGCCATCACGAGCGACTCCGCCTGCGTCGCGATGTTGCAGTTGTGGCCGGCGTTGTCGAGCGCGGTTGACATGACGGCGAAGCCTCGTCCCAGCGCTGTCTCGTCCGTGACGGCGGGCGCGTCGCCGGCGCCATAGGTCACACCGCAGCTTGCGCCGTGCGTGATCAGGACCTTGTGGTTCCACTGAGGCTGTGGGTCCCACGGTTCCCACGGCAGGTCGGGCTGGTAGAGCGCGGCGACCTTGTATTGGTCGCGGGCCTGATAGCCAGTCTCGACGCGGACGATGAACGGGGCTTCGACGCCCTGGTCCGTCGTTGTGGTGGCGACGTCTGAAGGTGGATTCTCAGGGTCGTAGGGCTGCAGGCCGGGCGGCACAGGGCTCGTCGACTTGTAGAGGAACTCGTACGTCGCGGGCTGGTTGCACTTGTCGTCCAACGCGCCGTCCTGGCACTGCCACGGCCCGACCTGGGGACCTGAGAAGACCGGCCCGCCGTTCGGGTGGTTCGTGATCACAACCGAGCGTGAGCGTCCGTTCGGGAGGGTGACCGTCAAGACGTTCTTGCCCAGCTCCAGGTCCTCGAGGAGGCCTTGGTTCCGACCGCTCGGTAGCTCGTGGAAGATGCCGTTGACGCTTTGCTCGCCGGAGTCGTTGGCGAGCGTCGCCTCGGCGTCAGAGAGAGACTTGTGGCGGGGCAGGGCGAGGCCGACAAGCGCCTGGCCGTCCGAGATCAGGTCGGCGCGGTTCGAGAGCACACGGACCGCGAAACCGTCGCTGTTCCCTTGCGCTGCCGAGGCCGTTGAGGTACCGGCGCCGAACACGGCTGCAATCGCTCCGATGACCGCGCACGACGTGCGCATTCCAAACCCCGTTCGCGTCAACTTCAGACCCTTCCCGTAGTCCCGGACGCCTCGTGCGCCCGCTGTGGCACAAAGCGTAAAGACGAAAACGAATCGAGGCGCTGGTTCAAACCCCATTCCCGGTCTCGCCGAGACGTCAGACTGGCGAAGCATGCTCGCGCACATCCTCGCTGCACTGGCGGCGGCCCTGGCGGTTGCCGTCGAGCTGTTGGAAGCTCTCGCAATCGTCTTGGCCGTAGGCATCAGTCGCCGCTGGCGCGACGCCGCCATCGGTGCGTTCGCGGGCGTGGCGGCGTGCGTGGTCGTGGCAGTTGCGCTGACGGTAGGCGTGCTCGGTTCCATCCCCGTCGAGCAGCTTCGCGTCGTCATCGGCACGCTTCTCTTGTTGTTCGGGCTCGAATGGCTCCGGAAGGGAACCCTTCGGTTGGCCGGCGTCAAAGCGCGGTCATCCGCGCAGGGCGAATACGAGGAAACGATCAGCGAGCTGAGCCAGGATCCGCTCCCGCCGGAGGGTGAGCCGGACTGGGTGGGCAGAGCGATCGCCTTCAAGGGCGTGTTCTTAGAGGGTGTCGAGATCGTCCTCATCGTCGGCGTCATCGCCTCCCAGCCGGAGAGCGCCGCGCCGGCTCTGATTGGCGCGTCGATCGCGGCCGGGATCACCTTGGCGGTCGGCCTCGCCGCCCGGAACCGTCTGGCAGCGTTGCCTGAAACCGAGGTCAAATGGGCCGTCGGCATCATGCTCACGGCATTCGGCGTGTTCTTCGTCGGGGAAGGTCTGGAGGTGTCCTGGCCTGGAGGTGACGTGGCGTTGGTCTATGTCGCCGCGGCCTTGGCGCTCGTCAGCCGGATCGAGGTTGCGAGGACCAGCCGAGAGGCGGTATCGCTTCCATGAAGCAGTTGAACCTTGCTCGCCTCGCCTTGTTTGGCGAAACCTGGCTTCTGCCTGTTTCAGTCGGGTTCCTGGTGTCCAGCGGCATCTTCATGAAGCTTGCGACCCCTGACCTCTGGGAGCAGATCGGTGGCCTGCTCCTACTTGCCGGGGCCCTCGCGATCCTGGTGCTCCTCGTCGAGCGGCGCACGCGCTAGCGCCCAACAACGAAACGAGGCGCCAAGCTGGCGCCTCGTTTTCCAGATCTTTGAGCTTTGGTCAGTCGTCGTCCGCGCCCGACTCGTCGTCGCCCGCGCCGTCGGTCTCAGAACCCACGACATCGAAGTCGCGGTTCACCTGGACATCGACTTGGTCGCCGTTGTCAAGGGTGACCTCGACCTCGTAGTAGCTCTCTTCGTCGCCAGTCTCTGTCTCCGTGACGGTTCCGCCGCCGGTCTCTTCGAGAGCGACCTCTGAAGCCTTCTCCAGTGCGGAGCCCTTGATGGGAGCTTCGTTGTCGTCGCCGCCTCCAGCGACCGCGATGCCCGCTGCGCCGGCGCCTGCTGCGAGAACCGCTGCGGCCCCGAGTGCGACCTTCTTCTTCATCTCCATATTCATCAGCCTCCGTGGCATTGGTCTCAGCTTATGGCCACCTTCTACCCGGGCTGCGTGAAATGAAGATGAAAGCCCTACATCTCGCCTGGGAGCTCGATCCAGACGTCGGCCCCAGCGCTGTTCGACGCAATTCCAGCATGGCCGCCGTGGGCGGCAGCAATCGTCTCCACGATCGCCAGGCCCAAGCCGGCGCCGCCTCGGCCCCGCGCCGCGTCCCCACGGCTGAAGCGCTCGAACGCTCGATCGCGAAAATCCTCATCGAACCCGACTCCCTCGTCCCTGACGTGGATCTTCACTCCGCTGCCCGAGCTCTCAGCCGAGAGCTCGATGCGACCCGCCCCGTGACGGAGAGCGTTCTCGACGAGGTTGGTGAGTGCCTGCTCGACGCGCAGTCGATCTGCCTGGAGCATCAGATTTGGATCTGCGGCGACGGAAAGTGAGCGGTTGGATGAGCGCATGCGGGCTTCGAATCTGTTGGCGACCGTCGCCAGAATCTCGCCGGCGCTGATCGTTTCTTTCGTCACCGCCAGCCCGTCTTCACCCGATCGGGCTACAACCAAGAGGTCGTCCGCTAGCTGTGCGAGACGGTCTACCTCCTCGACCCCCGAGGCGATCGCTGATCGGAGCGCTTCTTCATCTTCCGAGTAGCGGAGCGCAACCTCAAGTTCGGTCTTGTGAAGTGCAAGGGGGGTGCGCAATTCGTGGCTTGCGTCATCAACAAAACGCCGCTCGCGCTCGATCCCTGCCTCCATGCGGCCGAGCATCTCGTTCAGAGTATTTGCGAGGCGCTGGAGCTCGTCATCGGCCGGGGGCACAGCCAAGCGGTCACCCGGCTCGGACGCAGTCACGGCGGCGGCATCAGCTCGCATTCGCTCAACAGGGGCGAGCGCTCGGCCGGCCACCCAATAGCCCGCGAGCGCGGCGAGAAGCAGCGCCAAGGGACCACCCACACCTAGAAGTAGAAGGAGGTTGTTGAGGGATCCGTCACGATCCTCGAGCGTTATGCCTGCCACCGCCAGGAGCTCTCGCTGCTGGCTTTCGAACGGGGTGGCAAGGACGCGCACGCGACCATCCATGCCCTCGACCGAGTTGAGCTCGACCGTCATGGGACCGGACTGCGCGGCGGTCAAATCCTCTGCCGAAAGGACAGACTTGTCGCCCACCTGTGATGTCGAGAGCACTACTTGTCCGTCCACATCGACCGCTTGAGCGAAGCTGTCCTCTGGATCGAGCGTTTGGAACGCGAGGTGGTAGCCGCCGCTATCTGTGGCCGCGGCGGCAGAGGTGATGTCGGCTGCACGCTGCTCGAGCGTGTCACCGACCGCTTCGTCAAGTTGCGAGCGCGTTTGAAAGAACAGGAAGATCCCAAGCAGGGTCAGTACTACGGCCATTGCGCCCGCGAACGCCAGCGTGACGCGAACCCGGATCGGAACGCGCCTCAACTTGAACCGCCGTCTTCGCGAAGCCGGTACCCGGCGCCGCGGACCGTCTCGATCGACCTGACCCCGAACGGCTTGTCCACCTTCGCGCGCAGGAAGCGGATGTATGAGTCGACAACGTTCGAGCGATTCTCGTACTCATAGTCCCAAGCGTGCTCGAGCAACTCGAACCGGCTCATTACGCGCCCTGGGTTGCGCATCAGCGTCTCGAGGAGGGAGAACTCCTTGGAAGAAAGCTCGATCTCCGTGTCCCCGCGGCGAGCCGATCGCCGCGCCGGGTCAAGCTGAAGGGAGCCAACGGACAATTCGGTCGGCCGCTCGGGCGCACCGCGTCGCGTCAGCGCTCTTAGGCGTGCCAGGAGCTCTGCGTACGAGAACGGCTTCGTGAGGTAGTCGTCGGCCCCAGCGTCCAGGCCAGCTACCCGGTCCGGTACCGCGTCGCGGGCCGTGAGCATCAAGACGGGTGACCACACGCCTGCCTCTCTCAGGCCGCGGCAGACCTTGAAGCCATCGAGGCCGGGAAGCATGACGTCGAGCAGGATCGCGTCGTACTCCGTCGCTTGACCGCGAGTGAGTGCCTCGGGTCCCGTTCCCACTACGTCCACGGCCATGCCTTCGCGCTCGAACCCGCGCTTGAGAAGTGTCGCGAGCTTTCGCTCGTCTTCGGCGATCAGGATTCTCATCACAGGCAGCTTGCGGGCACTCGATGAATTCTGGATGAAAGCACCAGCTCCAGATTCACCGACCTTTCATTTGCCGTTCCTACGGTCAAACAGCTCGGCATCATCGGTTGCAGCGCTGTCGTGCTTGCTACCGCAACGGGCGGGTCCGGAGCCGGGGCGGCCGGGCCAAGCCTGGCGCCGCCAACCTTCGCCAACCCGACGGAGATCACCAACCGGTACCTGCCGAGAAGAACCGGGTCGCTTCCACGGACGCAGAGATCGACGTGCCGGCCGGGAAGTTCAAGCACGCGCTTCGAGTCGAGGGGAAGGTGCTGCCCGAGGGCGAGCGCGAGCTCAAGTGGTACGCCCGCGGCGTCGGTGTCCTGGCCGAGGAGGGGCCAGACGGCATCGTCGAGTTGGTGAAGCCCTAGCGCTTCATCGCCGTTTCACGACCCCCGCGTACAACACAGACAGAACCGAAACCAACCAAAGGAGAACGAAATGAGCAAGAGAACGAAAATGATCGCAATTGGAACCTCGCTGGCAATCGCCGCAGGCGGAGCGGGCGTGGCAGTCGCAGCCGGTGGCACTGAGGACCAGGCTGAAGGCCCGGACGTCGCCATTACCGGCAGCACGCTCGACAAGGCTGAGGCAGCCGCCCTCGAGGCGACCGGTCAAGGCGAAGTCACCGGCACCGAGACAGGCGACGAAGAGAGTTACTACGAAGTCGAGGTGACCCTCGACGACGGCAGCCAGGTCGACGTGCAGCTCGATCGCGATCTGAACGTCGTCGATCAGATGGCGGATTCAGAAAACGACGAGTAGCAAACCCGAGAGGGTCGTAAAGCGGGCCGGCCTTTGCGCCGGCCCGTTTTGCGTTGACGCGTGAAAGTCAGATGAAAATCTAGGCGCTAATCGGACGTCAGGCAGCGGGTATCCGGAGCTCGAACCGGGCACCCGCGTCTGCCGGCCGTGCGATTACGTCGCCGCCTATCGCTCGTGCCAGCCTTCTTGAAAGAGACAGGCCCAGACCCGCGCCGACGGCCCGCGACGCCCCTGACTTGCCTCGATGGCCCGGCTCGAAGATCTCTTCAGCCTCCCCAGCCTCGATGCCGTCGCCGTCGTCAGCCACCACGACGGCGATCTCGGTGCCGTCACGCTCGATCGTGAGGCTTACCTCTCTGGCCCCATATCGGCACGCGTTCTCGATGAGAGGGGAGATGGCGCGCTCGACCGCTTGCGAGTTGGCAGCCACCCGCGCATCTGCGTGCCCGGAGAACGTGACAGAAACGCCTTCGTCCTTCGCCAGCCCGGAAAGCCCTGCGACTGCCTTAGCAACGGCGTGACTCACATTCGTTCGCTGGGTTGAATCGGACCTGGAGTCGGCGCTGAGCAGAAGCGCATCGAGAGTCGTTTGAAGCTGCTGGGCGCGCCGGGAGATCCCGGTCAGGGCGTCCCGATAATCCTGGGGCGACCGAGGCCGGCGGAGCGCCAGCTCGCTTTCCGCGATGACCGCGGCGAGGGGAGTCCGCAGCTCATGCGAGATCTCGGCCGTGAAGCGCCGCTCGTTTCTGAGCGCGGCGGCCAGGCGCTCGAGCATCGAGTCGAACGTCGTGGCAAGCCTTGTCAGCTCGTCGTGAGGCTCGCCGACGTTGAAACGATGATCGAGGTCGGTCTCGCTCCACTTTCGTGCCTCCTCGGTCATCGCTGCGACAGGGCGAAGCGCCCTTGCAACCAACAGCTGAGTCCCGATCGCGATGATGACGAGCAAGACGATTGAGAATGCTGCCGATCCGATCAGGGCATTTTCGGCCGTCACCTCGTACGGCTCGGTGGATATGGCCGTGACAACCGTCCCGTCTGTCACGCCCTCTTCTTCGATTGGCACCGCGAGGACTCTCGTGTCGGTCTCTTCCTGATCGACGAAGGTTCGCTCGCGACCTGCCAGGGAATCCGTGAGCGCCTGAAGCTCTGGCGGCCCCGGCGCGCGTTCAATCGCTCGGCCACCGCTGTAGACCCAGACTTGAGCGTCTGGAGCTTCTTCGTCCGGCGTCTCGGTCGTCCTCAGCTCGCCCGACTCTGCGCTGACGCCTTCGAGAGCCGCACTTGCCCTGGCCTCCAGCAGCCGATCGGCGTCCGAAGCAAGGCTGTCACGAAGAAACAGGTTGAATCCGACGACGAGGACCACCAAGCCAACCAGTGCCCCAAGAGTGACGAACAGGGTCAGTCGACCCCTGAGGCCTAGCCTGCTCATTCGAGCCTGTACCCAACGCGGTGAGCGGTGTGGATAGTCGTATCCGTCGGCAGCTCCTTCAGCTTTCGGCGAAGGCGCGCGATGTAGACATCGAGCGTGTTGTCGTGCACGACGGCTCCATCCGGCCAGGCCGCGCTGATCAGGCGGCGCCGGCGCACGGCCTCACCGGGGTGTTCGGCGAGCGCGCCGAGTAACCGGAACTCGGTTGGCGTGAGCGCCTTCCTCTCGTTTCCGGCGAGTACGCCATGCGACATCGGATCGAGCTTGAGGTCGCCCGCCTCCGTCGCACTGGGCTCCTCGCTTCGACGCGCGAGCGCCCGCAGCCGAGCAACCAGCTCAGCAAACTCGAAGGGTTTAGTCACGTAATCGTCGCCCCCAGCGTTGAACCCTGAAAGTCGGTCGACGACGGCGCCTAGCGCCGTAAGAAACAAGACCGGCGCTCGGATCCCCTCCGCTCGCAGTGCTTGGCAGACGTCGCGGCCATCCGAGTCGGGAAGTCCGATGTCGATGACCAGGAGCTGTGGGGGTCTGGATCGAGCTCGCTCGATCGCGTCCCGGCCGGTTCGCGCGGCCGAGACGTCGAATCCCTCCTCCTCCAGCCCGCTCACAAGGATGCGACGGAGGTCGGCGTCGTCCTCGACGATCAGCACGTTCATGGAAATCAGTCTCGCTGACTGACCTGAACGAAACCTGAACGCACCTCATCGTTCAGGAGTCCGTCAGGCGTTCCGTTGGAACATTGCCGCTCACTACGAGAAAGGACGCACACCTATGAGCGACAAGGTCAAACAAGTTGCGATCACCATCGCCGCGCTTGCGGCATTGGCACTCGGCGGCGCCGGTTACGCCGCCGCGACCAACGACAACGGCGGCAACGACACGGCCGACCAAGAGGCGACCGAGGGCTCCGAGCAGGGCGAGGCAGCTGAGGGCGCCGAGGGCGACGAGAACGATGGCGACGAGAACGAGGGCGCTGAGAACGACGGCGACGAGAACGAGGGCGCTGAGGAAGGCGACGCGTCCGAGGAGGTCGACGAGGCAACCGAGGCTCGAGCCCAGGCAGCGGCCGAGAAGGCAACCGGCGGGACTGCCACGGAAGTAGCCACCGAGGAGGCGGACGGTACCGCCGGTCCCGAAGACGACGACAACGAGGCCTCCGCACCTGCGGGATCCGCGTACGAGGTCGAAGTGGACAAGGGATCGCGAGAGATCAAGGTCTACCTGGACTCTGACTTCGCGGTGCTCGGGACGCACACAGAAGACCAAGACGAATAGCCGCTCAACTCACCGTGAACAAGGGCCCGGTCATCCGACCGGGCCCTTGTTCGTTAGTTCCTCAAAAGGCGGGCACGACGCGGTCAGGAGTTGTTCAGGGGGCCGGTGAGAGCCTCGAGGCATATGACTACGACAACGGCGGTACCGGGCTTTGCGATACCAGCAGCTCGCCAGATGCTGAACAAGGTGCCCGAAGTGACGATCTACTTCTGGCTGATCAAAGTCCTGTGCACGACGGTCGGTGAGACCGCGGCCGACTACATGAGCGTCGACCTGGGGCTGGGGCTGACCAAGACCACTTATGTGATGGGCGCGCTACTGCTGGTCACCCTGGTCTTCCAGTTCGGGGCCAACAAGTACATCCCCTCCATCTACTGGCTTGCCGTGGTGCTGATCAGCATCGTTGGCACGTTGATCACAGACAACCTTGTTGACAACCAGGGGGTAGCGCTGGAAACGACGACGATCGTCTTCAGCATCGCTCTCGCCGCGACCTTCGCGGTTTGGTACGCCAGCGAGCGAACACTGTCGATCCACACGATCGTGACCACCCGGCGCGAGGCCTTCTATTGGCTGGCAGTTCTGTTCACATTCGCATTGGGCACGGCTGCAGGTGACCTGGTAGCCGAGCGATATGGCCTCGGGTTCGCCGTTTCTGCACTGATCTTTGCCGGGCTGATCGGCGTCGTCGCAATCGCGCATTTGCGCTTTCACGTCAACGCGATCGCCTCGTTCTGGATCGCCTACATCCTCACCCGTCCGCTGGGCGCCTCGATTGGCGATTGGCTCTCCCAGCCGACTGCCGATGGAGGACTAGGTCTCGGGACCACCGGCACGAGCGCGTTGTTCCTCACCACGATCCTCGGCCTCGTGATTTACCTTCAGGTCACGAAGAAGGATCTCGAGCGGGTCGATGTGAACCCGATCGGTCACGCCGGCGCGGCTACCCCATGACTCAAGTTCTCAGCGGGTTCTAGGTTGGACTTGACCCGGCGTTCATTCGACGTCGCGGCGCCGGCATGGGTCGTCATTCCGACGTATGACGAAGCGGGCAATGTCGCCAGGGTTGTCGAAGCGGCGATTGCCGTTCTTCCGGCGGATGGTCGCGTTCTCATCGTCGACGATGACTCGCCCGATGGCACGGGAGGGATCGCAAGCGATCTGGCGAGAGCCCATGGCCAAGTGGAAGTCCTACACCGCGCGCGCCGCGAAGGCTTGGGCCCGGCGTACCTCGCCGGGTTTCAGTATGCCCTCGATGCGGGTGCAGGAGCGGTGTGTCAGATGGATGCCGACCTTTCGCATCAGCCCGCCACCCTCCTGACGCTCCTCGGAGGATTGTCAACGGCTGATCTAGTACTCGGCTCGCGCTATGTCCGCGGAGGCCGGGTAGAGAACTGGTCTCTCCTCAGGCGTGGAGTCAGTCGGTTGGGTTGCTGGTATGCCCGTCGCGTGCTGGGCCTTCCCTTCCGAGACCTCACCGGGGGCTTTAAGGCATTCCGCCGTGAGGTCATCGAGTCGTTGGACTTCTCACGGATTGCGGCCCACGGATACGTCTTTCAGATCGAGACGACCTACCGCGCGTCGAGGTTGGGTTTCAAGGTTGCCGAAGTCCCCATCTGTTTTCGCGACCGGGAACGCGGCAAGTCAAAGATGACCCTAGGGATTGCAATAGAGGCCGCTTGGCGAGTTCCCGTCTTGAGGTGGCGGCTTCGAAGAAGACGCATTCGACATCAGTCAAAATTAGGCCGAATGGCAGTCCGCCATCGTGTACTTCGCGGCATGGTTCGCCCCGAGAACTGGCTACAACTCGGTCGATTCGCGCTGGTGGGTGCGAGCGGGTACCTCATCAATCTCGCGACCTTCGCGGTATTGACGCATGCGGTAAACCTGCATTACATCGCGGGAGGCGTCGGGGCATTCGTAGCCGCGGTCTCGAGCAACTTCTTGCTCAACCGGCGCTGGACGTTCCCAGCGTCTGACGGGTCCAGTGCCAACCAAGCGGCCCGTTTTCTCGCAGTCAGCATTTTCGGCCTGGGCCTGAGTCTGGCGTTGTTGCACGCTTTTGTCGTCGGACTGGGGGCGCCGACGTTTCTCGCGCAAGCCGGCGCTGTCGCATGCGTCATGCCGATCAGCTTCGCCGGGAACAAACTCTGGACCTTTGCTGCCCGCGGGACGCCTTCGTCTCTTCGCGTTCCCACGGGGCGGCCATGGGCGCGAGCACTGGATCGGCTTCACACTCAGGAAAGTCAGGTCCGATTTTGGGTGCTCTTTGCGATCGCGATTACTTTGGTTCTGAGGGCGCCGTGGCTTGACGCACCTCTGGGGAACGACGAGGGGGGGCTCGCCTACATCGCCAGCTCCTGGAATGACGATGGAGCCTTCCTCTACGGCGATTCGTTTATCGACCGGCCTCCCGGTCTATTGCTCATCTTTCGTCTCGCCGTAGCCACCGGTGGGACGGCTGCGGTAAGAACGATCGGGGTCGTGGCGGCGATTCTGCTCATCCTGATCGTCACCATGCTCGTTCGCGAGCTTGGTGGGAGCCGTCCCGCCAAGTGGGGCGCGGCCCTCACTGGTTTGATGGCGTCGTCGGCCGCGATGGGCGCGGTCTTCCTTCCCGCCGAGGCACTCGCTGTCTTGCCTTCTGCCTGTTCGGTGCTCTTGCTTGTCATCGCAGTCCGACTTCCGCGGGCCAGGCCCAAGTTGTTGTTCGGAGCAGGAGCGTTGGCGATCATGTCCCTCCTGGTCAAGCAGTCTTTCGGCGACGCTCTGATGGCCGGGGTCGTTTTCCTCACGGCGGCCGGGCTTCTTGCCCGGTTCCCGAAGCGAGATCTGCTCAAGGCAATGGCTGCCTACAGCCTCGGGGCTCTCACCGTCATCGCGGCTCTGGAGATATGGGAGCACGTGACCGCTGTGCCCGACGGTTCTGTGTCTTACGCATTGATCGGCTTTCGCTTGGATGGGCTCGACGCCCTCGCGGGATCGGCAGGAGGTCTCCCAGGACGGTTTGCGGAACGGCTGCTTCCGCCCCTTGTCGCCTCGGGGCTCGCCTTGCTCGTCGTGTGGTCTGTGTTCGGCCTGCGCAGGCTTAGGTCGGATCGGCTGCTCTTAGTCACGATAAGCGCGTGGGGTGCTGCGGGGGCCGCCGGGGTCCTGGCGGGTGGGAGCTATTGGCCTCACTATCTGCTGCAGCTCGTTCCCTTCCTGGTGGTAACCGCGTCCCTTGCGCTTGCTGCAAAACCGAGTTGGAGGACGAAAGCGACCGCCGCGACGCTCGCCACGCTGGCGACGGGCGCGCTTGTCGTCGGACCTTCGATCAGTAGCGCCGCTCACGACGTCCATGCCCCGGTCGCCGGCAAGTATCTGCGTGAGCTCGCAAGACCCGGCGATACGGCGTACGTCCTCTACTCGCAGCCGAACATCCTCTATTACAGCGGAATGAGGAGCCCCTATCCATATTCGTGGAGCTTGATGATGCGGGCCATCCCCGGGGCGGAAGCCCGACTGCGAGCGTTGCTTAGGTCCCCGGAGCGACCAACCTGGATCCTCGGATGGAACTCGCCCAATGATTACGGGCTCGACTCGAACGGAAAGACTGAGCGGCTGCTTGTTGCGAATTACCGTGAGGTCACGAAGGTCTGCGGTTATCCGGTGCTACTTCGTTCACACGCGCGACGGATCATCTTGGATCCGCCCTCAAGCGCTTGTGAGTGAGGATGGATTAGCAGACGCCCGGTGCCCGTGAAAACAAGATGAATAGGCGGCCCGCAGTTTCATAAGACTTTCATCGTGCGGCGCGACGGTGGCCTGGTCAACTACACAAAGGAGCACAAAATGACCGGAATTCGCAGAGGTGCCGTAGCAGCGACCCTTGCAGCATCGATGTTGCTGGCGGCGTGCGGCGGTGACGAGGCCACGAGCGAGTCTCCGTCTGAGCCGGCCACCACCGACCAGCCGGCCGCCACAAACGATCCCTCGGCCGGACTGCCGCAGGGCTCTGAGCCAGCGAACCTGGACCCGGCGGAGTTCACGACAAACATCGACAACCCGTATTTGCCCCTCGCAGTCGGCAGTCGCTGGGTCTATTCGGAGACGGAACCGGGCGAGCCTGACCAAAGGGTCGTCGTCGAGGTGACCGACAAGACCAAGATGATCGCCAACGGCGTCGAGGCAGTCGTGGTCCGCGACACGGTGTCTGCCGGCGGCGAGCCAATCGAGATCACCGACGACTGGTACGCACAGGATGCGGACGGGAACGTCTGGTATCTCGGCGAGGACACGGCCGAGTACGAGGACGGCAAGGTCGCGTCGCGCGAAGGCTCGTTCGAAGCGGGCGCCGACGGCGCCGAGGCTGGCATCGCAATGCCTGCGAACCCTGAAGACGGCATGACCTACCGCCAGGAGTACCTCGAGGGCGAAGCTGAGGATCGCGCCGAGATCTTGAGCCTCTCGGAAAAGGCTCAGGTCCCCGCGGGTTACTACCCCGAGACGCTGATGACCAAGGACCTCGTTCCGCTGGAGCCAAAGGTCTCTGAGCTCAAGTTCTACGCCGAGGGCGTGGGGCAGGTTCTGGCTATCCACACCTCTGGGGGCGAGGGCCGCGAGGAGCTCATCTCATTCACGCCTGGCGAATAGGCGAAATTGGCGGCCCCGCGCCTAAAGAATCCGGGCGCGGGGCCCGATAGGCCTAGTGATGGCTTTTGACATCGATCAGGCCCTGCGCTACGTGGTCGAGCACGAGGGCTCGGACCTCCACGTCAAGGTGCCCGCACGCCCGATGGTGCGCGTCCATGGCGTACTCGAGCCCATCCCTGATACCGAGCCCCTCGCGCCCGAGGACACCGACGCGGCGCTGAAGCACATCCTTAGCGACCCGAAGCTGCTGGCCGAGTTCGGCGAGGTGGGCGAGGCCGATTTCTCGTATTCGGTGCCGGGCTTGTCTCGCTTTCGTGTGAACGCGTTCCGCCAGCGCGGCAACGTGTCGATCGTCTGCCGCGTGATCCCCTTCCAGGTCCGCACGATCGACGATCTCGGGCTGCCGCAGGTGATCAAGGACCTCGCCGACGAAAAGCGCGGGATCATCCTCCTGACCGGCACCACCGGCTCGGGCAAGTCGACGACCCTCGCCGCGATGATCGACCAGATCAACTCGACCCAGCCCCAGCACATCGTCACGCTTGAGGACCCGATCGAGTACCTCCACCGCGACAAGCGCTCGATCATCAACCAGCGCGAGGTCGGCCAGGACACCGAGAGCTTCGCCCGCGCGATGAAGCGGGTCCTGCGTCAGTACCCCGACGTGATCCTGATCGGAGAGATGCGCGACGAGGAGACCGTCCGCACCGCGCTCTCCGCCGCAGAGACCGGCCACCTCGTGTTCTCCACGGTCCACACCCTGGACGCGACGGAGACGATCAACCGGATCATCGACTTCTTCCCGCCCCACCTCCAGCACCAGGCCCGGGTGATGCTCGCATCGACCCTGCGCGGTGCGATCTCCCAGCGCCTTGTCCCCGACATCACCAACAAGGGCCGCGTTGCGGTCTCGGAGATCATGGTGGTCACCGGCCGCGTTCAGGACCTGATCCTCAATGAGAAGGAAACCGGCAAGATCAGCGAGGTCATCGCCGAGGGCGAGTACTACGGAATGCGCACCTTCGACCAGGCGCTGCTCAAGCACGTGATGTCAGGCGAGATCTCCGAAGAGGTCGCGATGGACACGGCCTCGAGCCCCCACGACTTCAAGCTCATGCTTGCCGCCGGCGGCCAGAAGGCCAGCGGCCTCGAGCAGATGTACAGCAGCGACGGCGATGACTCGGACGGCGACAAGCCGGCGGATGAGCCCAGCGACACACCGTCGCGCCCGCCCCTCCGCCGGTTCTGCAGGAGGAGTCCTTTGCTGCTCCGCGGCCCGATGAGGATCCGGCATCGCCGCCTCCGTCTGACGGCACAGCGCCCTATCGCACGACCCTCGGGTCTCCCTCGCATCCTTCTTAATAGGTAGGACG
>JAWVEY010000005.1:0-2750 GCA_033856515.1 Solirubrobacterales bacterium | reverse complement strand
CGCTCGCTCTCCATATGTGCCGTTCTGACACTCGTTCAGTCAGAACGATGTGGCCATCATACGTTGCGAGGGTGCGCCAAGCAGGGTTAGCGTCGCCCCGAGGGCCTGCCTAAGTGGAGCAGGAATGTCTTCGGCCCCCTGGCCAGGAGGAAGCATGATCGGATTGATCATCGCGCAGGTCGAAAGCCTCGAAGAGGCTGGCAGCGCAGCCGGGCAAGCGCTCGACGCGGCGATCCTGGGCGAGCAGTTCTATTTCTTCACCGTCGTCCTGATGTGGCTCATCCACGTGGGCTTCATGTCGTACGAGGCCGGTGTGGTGCGCCGCAAGAACGTGCTCGCAACGGCGCTCAAGAACATCCTGACGATCGCCGTGGTGACGCCGACCTTCTACTACGTCGGCTGGTGGATCTACAACTGCAACCAGCCCGGCCTTCCGATCGGTCCCAACTCGACCGACTTCACGGCGGCCGCGTGCCAGGGCGGTATCCCGTGGTCCGACGCCTTCGGGCCGAACCTGGCGAACAACATCAACCTGATCTTCTTCCTGGCGTTCCTGCTCTTCTCGTGGACGACCGCCTCGATCATGTCGGGGGCGTGCCTCGAGCGGATCCGGCTCTCGGCATATCTGGTCCTCGCCTCGGTCCTGGGCTCCATGGTCTGGATTCTCGACGCTGCCTGGGGCTGGAGCGCGGGTGGCTGGCTGACCCTGCGTTTCGGGTTCCACGATGCGATCGCGTCGGGCGTGGTGCACGGCGTGGCGGGTGCCTTCACCCTGGGCGTCCTGTTCAACCTCGGGCCGCGCATCGGGAAATACACCCGCGAGGGATTGGCCCGGCAATTCCGACCTCAGAACCTCCATATCACCCTCATGGGGCTCATGCTGATCTTCACCGGGTTCTACGGCTTCTATGCCGCGTGCCTCGTGATCTCGTCCACGGCGTTCCCGGGCTGGGCCAACATCTACCTCAGCCCGACGACGCTCGGCTCGATCACGATGGTGATCACGTTCGGCTTTGCGGGAGGCTTCACCGGGGGGTACTTCGCCTCGCGGGGAGACCCGTTCTGGACCGTATCCGGAGGGCTCGCGGGGGTCATCGCGGTCTCCGCGGGAGCGGACGTCTACGCGCCGACTCTGGCCTACCTGCTTGCGATCGGGAGCGCCGCCCTCACCGTGCACGCCGGCACGTTCATCGAGAAGAAGATGCGCGTGGACGACGTGGTCGGGGCGGTGGCCGTCCACGGCTTCGCAGGGTTCCTCGGAATGTTCTGGGTCGGCGTCTTCGCCGCCGGCTACCCGACGGGCGTCAACAACGTGGACAGCTCGATTGGCGGCCAGCTGATCGGCATGGCGACGTTCCTGCCGCTCGGCTTCCTGTCCGGCTGGGTCGCATCCTTCGTGCTCAAGAAGCTGAACCTGCTGCGAGTGCCACCGGAAGTCGAGCTGGCCGGGCTGGACGTTGTCGAGTACGGCGACTCGATGTACTTCCCCGAGGTAGCAACCCCGGGCGAGATGATCATCGAGCCCGACGGCGAGATAGTGCCTTCTGAACGGGTTCTCCGAACCGCGAGAGACGAGGTGGTGGTCTAAATGCCGGCGATCATCGACAGCTCGCCCGACTGTGTCACCAACAACGAGGGCGGGGAGCAGTTCGGCGAGGACGGCGCCGACTTCATCCTGCAGGCCAACTACCAGGACTGTGCCGGATTCATGACGTTCGGCCCCGGCTCGACCTACGGTGAGGACGGCTCAGGGGCCGAGACGCTGTACATGATCCTGACCTGGCTCGGGATCCTGGCGACCCTCGCCGCCCTCGCGGCCTGGGTCATCTACGAGAATCGCCAGCTGATCAAACACGTCGGGCGCTTCTCGCTCGGCCCGACGACTACACCGGCCGACGGACCACCGCCGCAGCCCGGCGGAGTGGGAGACCAACTGTGATCAATAACGGAAGCAGCAAGCGGCAGATCGGCTTCAATCCTCTGCAGACTCACGTCAAGAGCTTTGAGACGGTGATGCTCGCCGTCGCCGTACTCTGTGCCATCGTGGTCCTCGTGATCGTGTTGTTCACGAACATGGGGAACGAGTTCCGTCCCTCAGCCTGAGACATCGCAGGAGGGCCGCTGGGGTGGCCGGATAACCGGAGGCGGCCCGACGTGGGTGCGCGTCGCGGTAATCGTGGGCGTCCTCGTCCTGGCGTTCGTGGTCGCGCAGACCTGCCAGAAGGGGCAGATCCGGGTGGACAAGGATCAGGCGATAGCGACGGCCAAGCAGCGCATCGACTTCTCGCCGCGGCGCACGCAGATCCGGCTGGTGCGGCAGGGGATCACGTCGAAGCCGTACTGGATCGTCTCGCTATCGGTCCCGACCGAGCGAGACGACGTCTTCAGCAAGCTCGCGCTCGTGAAGATCGACGCCAACACCGGCAAGGTCGACAGCGTCAGGACTCAACGCTGAGGCTGACGTCCGCGCAGGACGTGATGTCGGCGCTCATGTTTCGCTCCATCAGCCGAAGCGACGCCTCGGCGAGATCGTCGTGGATGTGCGCGACGCCGTCTCGCGGGATGGAGACGCTGAAATGGCGCACATAGGCGTCTAGCGCGCTGTAGAGGATGCACTGCTCGGTGACCTGGCCGGCAAGCACCAGGTGGCCGATCTCCTTCTGACCCAGCAGATACTCGAGCGGGGTCATGTAGAAGACGGTGTGGCGGGCCTTGATCACGAAGTCGGCGCGGTTCGGCGGAAGCAGCGG
>JAWVEY010000004.1:0-110688 GCA_033856515.1 Solirubrobacterales bacterium | reverse complement strand
ATTCTGTCTTGCGCTGCCATCTATCTCTGCGCCCTACCTGGATCTCGCCGGGCCGGGTCAACGATCCTGCTTGGGCTTGCACCTGACGGGGTTTGGCGAGCCGCCGCGTCGCCGCGGCGCTGGTGCGCTCTTACCGCACCGTTTCATCCTTGCCTGTACGCCCCACGCGTGTCGGGCGCCATCGGCGGTTTGCTTTCTGTTCCACTTTCCCGCGGGTTTCCCCGGGTCGGAGTTGCCGACCGTCGTGCCCTACGGTGTCCGGACTTTCCTCGAGAGTCACCTCCCGCGACTGCGCAGCCTGCGCCCTTCATGGTACGGGTCCGCGACAACCGGCGCTCGCGCTCAGTCCGGAGGGCAGAGATCTCTCAGATCGGCCACGTACGTCCCAATCGGCCTTCCCGAGCGCTTGTCCCAGTTGCTCGCGAACAGAACCCGGCGGCCGTCCGGCGACGGCACGGCCTGGGGCTCCGAGAGGTAGTCGGGCACTCGGCTATGCATCTGCACCAACCGCTCGACCTTTCCGGAGCCGTCGAGCTTGACCGTGAAGATCTCGTCCCGGTACGGCGGGTAGTCGCCAGGGCGATTGAGGTCGTGGGTCACGTACGCCCATCCGGGCCGATCGACGTTCCGAGTGGATGTGTGGCTCGCGTAGCCGCCAGCGCTCAACACGGTCACATGACCATCGTCTAGGCGACGCATGATCACCTTGCCGTCCGCCGCACCGGACTTCGCCACGCCGACCGCGATCTGGTCGCCGTTCGAGTCAAGCGCCAGGTCGTAGTGGCTGGGACGCCCGTACTCAGGCCAGCGCTGGATGCGCTCCCCATCGAGGTCGAACACCTCGGTCCTGTCCCGCTGGTCGTTCAAGACCAGCCGATCGCCAAGGGGCGAGATCGAGATCCAGTCCACTCCGGAATCGGTCAGGTCGAGCTTGGTGAGTAGCTCGCCGGCTGCGCGGTCGTAGGCGAACGCAAAGCGCCGCTTGCCTTTCTTCCCGATGAGGGCGATGCGCTGCCCGTCCAGCGAGAGGTTTCCCTCCGATGGCCCAATGCGCAGCTGACTGAACCCCTCGAAGGTCTCCTCGACCTCGGTCTCGCCGCTCAGCGGTGACCAGGTGCCGAGACGGTTGCCCTCTACGAACACCAGGCGGTCGGCATCGAGCGGGTCCCACCGGACCTCTGCACCCGGAGGATTGTCGGCCGCGTCTACGGGCTCATACGTCTCGCCGTCCAAGAACACCGTGCTCGGGCCGCCCGAGTTCTGCTCGAGCATGAGGAGGGACGAGTCCGCGTTCCAGGCGCTCCGTTTCGAGTACCCGTGCCGCGCAACCTTGCCCCAGTGTCCGCCCTCATTCGCGATCGGCTCTCCGGGATCTCCCGTGATCCGCGTGACGGTCGTACCGAAGGCCGGGTCCTCGTACGGGTCGAGGTAGGCGGGCCGAGGCAGATCGAAGACGTCTCTTACCTCGGTGTCATCGGCGAGCGCGGCGCACTCCCAGCCTGCCGGAGCAGCTGCGCCCGCCGAGATCGCAGCGCTCGGCGTTCCGGCCAGGAGGACGCTCAGCCCGCCGACAATCACCGGCAGCGCCCCCAGCCTGAGGATCCCGCTCATGTGGAAAACGATAGACGTCGTTTCCACTTATTTGAGGCTGCGGGTGTCTGACCCGGGCATTTCGGGGTAAGAGGGTTGTAATGGCAAACGGGTCCATCAGGGGGGAGCCGTTCGAAGACGGTCTCTACTCGATCCAGATCGAGGGCGACTTTGATGCCGCGATGCAGGAGAAGGGCATCGCCGTGACCGATGCCGCGCTCAATGACGACACCCGAGCGATCCTGATCGACGTCAAGCGCTGCACGTTCCTCGACTCGACCGCGATCGCCGTGATCCTGGGCGCTCGGCAGCGCGCGCTGGACGCGGGCATCGGCTTCGCCCTCGTTGGCCACAACCCGACCATCGACCGCACCATCGAACTGACGGGCCTTGGCGAGGACCTCGAGATCCTCACCGACAGCGAAGAGGCGATCGGCCTCCTCGCGCTGGACTAGCTAACTAGCTGAGCTCTGAGCCGCAGCCCGCGCAGGGCTTGGCGGCGTGGATCCCGCTCGCGCAAACGGGGCACTCGGCGGTGCCCGCGCTCACGAGCCCGGACCAGGCGGAAGAGATGCGCTCGTCCAGCGTCGACGCGCCCGGCTCGAACATCTGGCGAGCCTCGAGGTGCTGGAAGCGGCGCGGCCGCTCTGAGCCCGGAAAGGGGCGCTGCCTGTCCTTCGGAGAGACGGCGGACACGTCACATGCTCCTGAAGACCCCGACGACCTTGCCGAGGAGGGTCGCTTCGCGGGTGCGGATCGGCTTGTAGGCGGAGTTCTCGGGCTGGAGGCGGATCTGGTCCTTCTCGCGGAAGAAGCGCTTGACCGTGGCCTCGTGCTCGAGGAGCGCGACGACGATCTCGCCGTTCGACGCTTCGTCGGTCTGCTTGACGACCACATAGTCGCCGGCGAGGATTCCCGCGTCCTTCATGGAGTCGCCCTTGACTCTCAAGATGTAGTCCCCCTCCTCCCCGCCGATCATGTCCGGCAGCTCGAGGTACTCCTCGATGTTCTCCTCGGCGAGGAGCGGCTCGCCCGCGGCCACTTCACCGACAACGGGAAGGCCACGGCCGGTGATCGCCTGCTTGGCCTTGTCGACGAGCAGCTCGATCGCGCGCGGCTTGGTCGGGTCGCGGCGCAGGAGACCGATCTTCTCGAGGTTGTGGAGGTGGGCGTGGACGGTCGATGACGACGTGAGCCCCACGGCCTTGCCGATCTCGCGCACGGTGGGCGGGTAGCCGGTCTTCGCCGCGTACTTGCGGATGTAGTCGAAGATCTCCTTCTGGCGCTTGGTCAAGTCCATGACTCTTCTCCTAGCAAACTCGGGGCTGGGGACGGGAACACATGTTCGTAGAGTAGCCGCCCCTCCGGACGGATGTCAAGCCCGTCTCTCTCAACTGCACCCGCGCGCCCGTGGATACACTGGCCGCTCCCTCAAGCGGTTGTGGCGGAATTGGTAGACGCGCAAGGTTGAGGGCCTTGTGGCCTGTATAAGGCCGTGGAGGTTCGAGTCCTCTCAACCGCATTCATACCGCCGGGAGGCGGCGGTCAGTTGATCTTGAAGGTGTCCGACTTTGCCTCGAGGCAGGTCGGGAGGCCAAGGTCAATCGCAGGCGACACGGCGTAGTAGGTGCCCTTCTTGCGGTCGTAGGCGAACCTGTACGCGCCTTCGCTGTTCGTGGTCCGCGTGCCGAGTTTTTCGTCCGGTCCCTTGCGCTTGCGGTAGACGACGACCTTGCGGTGGGCGGCACACGTCGGATCGTCCGCCTCGAGCACTCCGAAGAATGCGAAGAAGGGGCTGAGGAAGTTGCTGCTGAGCTTTGCGTAGTCGATGTTCAGCTCGCGCTCGACGTCGAAGGGCGCGGGCGGCCCGCCGCCGCTCAGCGAGACGTTGTCGAGGAAGGTCACTTCCCCGAAGATCCCCGGGTCGTCGCCGAGGATGACGACGCTCGAAAGCTGCGACATGGTGCCGATGACCTGGCCAGAGGAAGCCGGAGTCACGCAGTCGCCTCGCCGAGCGTCGCTTGTGTCCATGGTGAAGGTGTACGTCCCGAAGCTCCCGCCGACCGGGACCGGAGTCTCGTCGTAGAAACAGAGCAGGTCCTGAGATTCCGCCTCGCTCGGGACGAGGAACGCTGCTACGCCGGCGGACCACTCAGTCGTAGAGAGGTCGAACTCGAGCGTGCCGCCGTAGTTGTCCGTCGCGTCGCCTGACCAGGATGAGGGGCTGATGAATATGGCGGAGATCTCGGGAGGATCGGCCTGGTCGACCAAGTAGATCGCGCCGTCTTCCCACCCAGCGCCCTCTGGGCTTCCGTATTCGGCCGTCTCCCAGCCCTCATTGTCGGTGTCGAACGTGGATGAGAGGTTCAGCGCAGCGTGGGCGGACTGCACCGAGACAATCGCCAGCATGCTCGCTACGCCAATCGCGACAGGGCCGCGAAAGCGCATCATCCGCAACCGATCTCGTCCTCGATCGCGAGAGCGCTCAATGTGAGGTCAGGTGATCTTGAAGGTGTCCGACGTGGCCTCGAGGCAGGTCGGGAGCCCGAGGTCTTCCTCAGGCGCCTTTGCGTAGTAGGTGCCCTTCTTGCGGTCGTAGGCGAACCTGTACGCGCCTTCGCTGTTCGTGGTCCTGGTCCCGAGTTTTTCGTCCGGTCCCTTGCGCTTGCGGTAGACGACGACCTTGCGGTGGGCGGTGCACGTCGGATCGTCTGCCTCGAGTACTCCGAAGAACGCAAAGAATGGGTTGAGGAAATTGCTGCTCTGCTTTCCGTGGTCGATGTTCAGCGTGCGATCGACGTCGAAGGGCGCGGGCGGCCCGCCGCCGCTCAGCGAGACGTTGTCGAGGAATGTGGCTTCTCCGAAGACCTCGTCGTCGTCGCCGGCGATGACCACGCCACCGATTTGCGACAAGACGCCGACGACCTGGCCTGAGGAAGCCGGGCTCCCGCAGGTGCCGTCCATGGCCTGGCTGGTGTCCAGCGTGAATGTGTGCGTGTCGAATACACCTCCGACCGGCTCGTCGTCCACGAAACAGATCGCTTGCCCCTGCGTTTCCGCGTCGGCCGGGAAGATGAGGGCCGTGGTGGTTACGGGCCCCGACCAGTCCTCACTGCTCGCAAGGTCGAACTCGAGCGTGCCGCCGTAGTTGTTTGTCGCGTCGCCGGTCCACGACTGAGGGCTGAGGAAGGCCGCACGGTTCTCGAGAGGCTCGGAGCCGTCGAGCACGTAGATGTACCCGTCGCTGTCGCCGGCCTCCCACCCGGCGGAATCCGGGCTATCCAACTCGAACGTCTGCCAGCCCTCGTTATCGGTGTCGAAGGTGGACGAAAGGTTCAGCGCAGCGTGCGCGGACTGGGCCGAGACCATCGCCAGCGCGCTCGCCACGAAGGCCGCGACTGCGGCGCGGCGGCCCATCACCCGCAACCGATCTCGTCCTCGATCGCGAGAGCGCTCAGTGTGAGCGATTCCAGATCACCGGAGTTGAGGCCGTTGACCTTCTTGAGCGCACGGCGGAACTTCGAAAGAGACGTGCATGGGCTGACCTTGGGACCCAGTCGCTTCTCCAGGCCGCGAAGGCTGTTGGTCAGGAGCTTGTTCAGGTCCTTCTTGTCGCCGGCTGAGATTCCGAGCGCGTCGACGTCGGCCATGAGGCTCTCGATGTCGACGCCGGGCAGCGGCGCCCCGGTCGGACTCGTGTCGCCGGGATCGCCGTCCACTCCATAGCGCTCGAGGATCTCCTCGCCGGTTAGGGCGCCCACGTGGACTTCCGTCACCTTGCCGCGCTTGTTGATGAACACCTGCGTCGGGTACGCGAGGCTCGAGTCAGCGGCTATGTCGAACGGAAGGTTCTCGGTCGCGTAGTTCTCATGCTGCATCTCAATCGTGGACCTGGACACGTTGTTCGCGTGTAGCACCGGGGAGTTGAACAATTCCCACTTCTCGGTCATTTGCTCCGCGTCCCTCCGGTCCGAGGAGTGGCCGGGGCCAACCTGATCGTCGATCTCGGCGAGGACGTAGGTGAACTTGACGCCCTCTTCGCGGAGCGCCGCCTGCGTGACTGCCATCTGGCTCGACATCATGTTCGAGGGCCCGCACCACATGGTCGAGAAGTCGATCATCACCTCTTGGCCCTCGTAGTCCGAGAGGCGGAACCTGTTGTCAAAGGCCGTTCGGGCCGTGAAGTCCGGCGCCTTCTGGCCGACCAGGAACTTGGTCGGGTTGGTGCAGCCGTAGACGTACTCATCGCCCGGCGAGCCTTCGTCGCAGGTGTCCAGGCCCTGGCCGCCGTCGATGAAGTCGCTGCCGCCATCGGTTGAAATCGTGTCGTTGCCGTCCTGGCCAAGGATCTGGTCCCCGCCGGAGCCCGTCGTGACCTCATCGTTGCCCGCGCCAGCGCAAATGCGGTCGTTTCCGCCCCCGCCGTCGATCACGTCGTTGCCGCCCAGGCTCATGATCACGTCATCGCCGGGGGTCCCGTTGATGGCCGCGCCGCTGTCGGGCCCAGACGTTCCGAGGATGGTCGCCTCAGCGCCGGCGCACGAGGTCGTTCCGGCTGAGGCGCCCGGCGCGCCCGCGAGGATCGCGAATGCTGTTGCCAGGACGACCCCTGCAGACGCGGCTGCCAGCCTGGTCACTGATTGACCCAATCTAAGGCTCCCTTTCTTGGGCACGAGCAACCCCCCGCGGGCACTCTCCAACTGGGACAGTAACCCACTTTCCATCCTGAGTCCAGACCGGGCTACGATCGCCCGATGAAGGTTGAGAAGACGGACTTCATCACGATCCCTGTCCGCGACTACGAGAAGGCGAAGGACTTCTACGGGAACACCCTTGGGCTCGAGTTCGCGAAGCAATGGGGCAGCATGCCGGCCGGCGAGTTCGAGACAGGCAACCTGACGATCGCGATCATGCAGCCCGATGCGTTCGGGATGGAGTTCGCGCCGCATCGCTTCCCGGTCGCCCTGCGCGTCGACGACGTCGAGGCCGCCCGCGTCGAGCTCGAGGGCAAGGGGATCAAGTTCATGGGCGACACGATCGACTCCGGCGTCTGCCACCAAGCGCTCTTCGAGGACCCCGACGGGAACATGCTCGACCTCCACAACCGCTACGCGCCCGAGGGCGTCGGCCCCGGCAGCTGACGCTTAGTCGCCCAGGCTCGTAAGCCACGCGCTCGACAGCGCGGGGATCTCGCGGCCGGAATCGACGCCGCGGACGGACCGCTCGATGCCGAGGAACGTCCCGCCCGAGCTCTGCAGCACGCTCAGGAGCGGGTCCTCCCGGGCCTGGTTTGCCTGAGCGGGCTCGAGCTCATCGGCTAGCTCCGCCTCGCCCGCGTCCAGCATCGCCAGGCGGAGGCTCGACGAAGGCGAGACCTGCAGCTCGATCTGGTCCAGTGCAGGCCCCAGTTCGACCTTCGCCGATGAGCCCCACCAGCCTGTGTTGCGAGCCAGGAGCACCCGGCTCGAATCGCGCTCGCGGACCTCGAACGCTCCGGTGCCGGTCTGCGAGGGGCGGGTGACTACCGCGCCCTCGCCAGACGACGGTTCGAGGGCTGTAGGCGAGACAATTCCGAGCTGGGGGGCCGAGAGGCGCTTCGGGAACTCCGGGTCGGGGGCCGCCAGGGCGAACCGGACCTCCCCCGGGCTGGGCGCATCGACCGAGACAAGGTCGGGCAGGAGCGCGCGGCCGGCGGCCGTCGTCAGCCACCTGGTGGCGTTTGCCTGGACCGCGGCCGCGTTGAAGGGAGTCTCGTCGTCTTGGAAGAAGACCCCGTCGCGAAGCCGGAAGGTCCAGATCGTGTCGCCCTCCGAGCCCTGGGAGCTCCGGACGAGCCCGGGCACCCGCCGCTCCACGTCGAACGGGCCGGCAACCTTCGCGGTCAGCGGCTCGTTCACCTGGCGCACCAGGATCTCCTCGGAGCGAGCGACCGCCTCGAGCGGGTCCGTGCTCAGGACGGGGTCGGCGACGGTCCAGACGAGCGTCCCCCCCTCGCCTGGCGGCGTCGTGCTCAACACCGCGGAAGTTGCCTCGTCGTCCCCTCCGCCACACCCCGCAAGCGCGCAAGCCAGAAGAGCCGCCCAGAGCCCGCCCAGACGTGTGAGCGCGGGCATGCCGCAGGCCTGCTTAGAGCTTTAGAAGGACGAGCGTGTTGAGCGCGAACACGACCGCAAAGAAGATCGTCCAGCGGTCGAGGTTGCGCTCGACCAGCGAGCCGCCCGCGAATGAGCTGCCGCCGCCGCCGATGCCGAAGGCGCCTGAGAGGCCTGCGTCCTTGCCCGAGTGGAGCAGGACGAGGATGATCAAGATGAACGAGACGAGCACCTGGACGACTTGAAGGATCTGTTCCATCGCGGCGGGATTCTAGAGGCTCGGGTCGTCCGTCTTGGCGCGCTTCTCCAGCGCGTCGATCTCGCGCAGGATCTCGATCGCCTCGCGTCGTAGGTCCGCATCGGCCCTCGCCCAGTCCTGCTTGGAGAGCTTGCCCTGCTCGCGATCCATCTCAGCGTCGCGGATCTCGCGGTACTTCGACTCCTTGCGCGCCTCCAGCTCGGCACGCTCGGGGTCCTCGATCCGCTCGGAGCTCTTGGCGCCGGGCCGTAGGGGCATCGAGACGAAGAGCGCGACCGCGGCGATCACGAACAGCGCGATGAGGGCGACCTCCATGGGCCGAGGAGGCTACGAGGCGCGGCCGAGATCCTTGGCCAAGCGGGCGGCGTAGACGTCCGAAACCCGGCGGCGGCGGGCCGAGGCGGTCGGCCAGGCGGCGATGAGGCCGCCGATCACGCCGATGGCGCCGCCGACCCAGATCCAGATCACGAGCGGGTTCACGTTGATGCGGAAGTCGATCGGGATCTCGCCGTCCTCGAAGCGCTCCTGGAGGTTCGTAATGGCGAGGCCTTGAAGCTGGGAACGCTGCTCGGCGATCCCGCGCATCTCCTCCACGCCTCCTGGCGTGCTCGGGTCCGGCAGCACCTCCGGGATCGTGATCTCGTCGATCTGCCGGTCGGCGCCCGAGATGAAGTTGTCGATTTTCGGCTCGGTCAGGTCGGGCCGCATCGCGGTCCAGAAGTCCTCCCCCGCTCCGCCGGAGCGCCCTACCTCGGAGGTCGCCTCCCCCTCGAAGAAGCTTCGGACCGTGCCGGTCGAGCTGGACGAGTAGTAGTTGCGGCTGGGTGTAAGGGTGTCGACGACCTCGCCGTCGCGGCGGATCTCGACGACCGAGCCGAAGGTGAGCCGGTCCTCATCGAGGTCGCGGTACGCGGTCGGCCGCACGTAGGTCAGCTCGTAGTCGTCGACCGTCGTCGAATCGCCCGGAAGCATCCGCACGTCGTCAGAGGTCTGAAAGCTCGACGAGGCAGCGATCGAGACGAATGCGATCACGATGCCGATGTGGACGATGTAGCCGCCGTAGCGGCGGCGGTTCCTGACCACAACCCGCCCGAGCGAGAGCAAGAAGCCGTCACCCGTGAGCGCGTTCTGCGCGGAGGCGCCGCGAACGAACTCGCTCACCAAGCCGGCCAGCGCAAAGGCCGCGAACGTGAACATGATGAGCGCGCCCGGCTCGTCAGCGACGTCTGTGAACGCGAGCAGCGCGACGAGGACGACCGCGGCGACGGCTAGCGGCGGCCCGAACAGCCTGAGCGCCCGGCCGGCGCTGATCTGGCGCCAAGCGAGCAAAGGTCCGATCCCGGTGAACAGTACGAGCAGGATCGCTAGCGGCGTGACGTACTGGTCGAACCAGGGTGCGGCGAGGGTCGAGCGATTGCCGGTGAACGCCTCGGCGATCAGCGGGAAGAAGGTGCCGTAGAAGACGACGAACGCAAGGCCGATCAGGAGGATGTTGTTGACCAGGAAGACGGCCTCGCGAGATGCCAGCGACTGGATGCGCCGCTCCGAGCGCAGATCCGGCAAGCGCGAGACGATCAGCGCGGTCGAGCCCGCCAGAACCAACGCGATCAGGACAAGCAGCGGCGTGCCGACCGTCGACGCGCCGAAGGCGTGAATCGACTGCAGGATCCCCGAGCGCACCAGGAACGTGCCGAGCAAAGACAGCGCGAACGTCGCGCAGATCAGCGAGACGTTCCACACCTTCAGCATCCCGCGGCGCTCCTGGACCATGATCGAGTGGAGGAACGCGGTGCCGACCAGCCACGGCATCAGCGAGGCGTTCTCGACCGGGTCCCACCCCCAGTAGCCGCCCCAGCCCAGTTCGACGTAGGACCAGCCCGCGCCGAGCAGGATGCCGACCGAGAGGAAGATCCAGGCGAGAAGGGCGAAACGGCGGGTCGAGCGAATCCAACTCGTATCGAGGCGGCGTGCCTTCAGGGCCCCGATCGCGAACGCGAACGGGATCGAGAACAGGACGTAGCCCGAATAAAGCATCGGCGGATGGATCGCCATTGCGGGATGGCGGAGGAGCGGGTTCAGGCCAACGCCCTCCGCCGGCACGGGGCTCATTCGCGTGAACGGCATGGCGTCGCCGCCCGAGACGATCATCAGGCCGGTGAAGAAGACGCCAAGGCCGCACAGGACGGCCGTTGCCCACGGCACGACTTCCCGGTGCTTGTGGCGCGTCGCGAACAAGACGCCCGACGAGGCGAGCGACAGCACGAACGCCCACAGCATCAGCGACCCGCCCTGGCTTCCCCAGAGCGCGGTCATCTTGTAGAGGGTCGGCGTCGTGGTGGAGGAGTGGTCGGCCACCAGCGCGACCGAGAAGTCGGAGCGCAGGAACGCCGCTTCGAGCACGACGACGCAGATCACCAGGAGGCCCGCGGCGGCGTAAACGGCGCGGCGCGCGGAATCGACCCAGCGCCGGTCGCCTGTATGGCCGCCGTAGATCCCTGCCACGGCGCCGTAGGCAAACGCCACGAGCGCGCCGACGAGGCAGGCGTGCCCCGAGTCGATCGAAAGCTCGCTCATACGTACAAGGTGATCAGAGCGAGTCGTCGATCACGATGTTCGGGTCCTCTTCTGCCTCATCCGAGAACTTGGACGGGCACTTCGTGATCAGGCTGTCCTTCTCGGCAACCAGCGTGCCGTCGACCATTTGCCCGGTGACGATCACGTCGCGTCCCTCGCGGAACGGGTCGGGCACCTGACCCTCGTAGGTGACCGGCACCTCCTTCGACGGGTCTTCCGGGTCGGCGATCACGAACTCGCGCGAGCCGTCGGGAAGCGTCTTCTCCGTAACGACCTGGCCGTAGGCGTCGACGGCGCCGGCCGGCGTCTCGGCCAGGAGCTCGGACGGCGACTTCGCCTCGGTCGAGGCAGAGAACGATGTGTACACCAGCGCCGTGGCCAAGAGCACCGCAACGCTCAGGGCCACGACGAGGCGGATCTTTCGCTTTCGATCGGGGTCCACGCCACCCCGAATTATCGCAGGGGCGATTCGCCCCGGCGCGTAAAGCGCTACGCGCTTACGTCAATCATCACCTCACAGCGATCGACTGACTCCCTGGTCCCGGGCGTGTCGCCTGGATCCATGGCGCTCAGCACCGCTTCGCCGGTCTTCAGGTCGTCCATGGAATCGAAGGACTGGAGGACGACCGCAGTCCCTTGCTCCTCGTCGAGCAGCACCCTGAGGGCGGTTGATGGGACGCCCTCCGGCGGACCGTCGTTCTCAGCGACCCGCTCCTTCAAAGCCGCGACACGCTCTGAATCCACTCCGGTGAACCTCACAACTCGTACGAAGGACATATGTCCCCTTTCGGTTGGTGACTCTTGGCGAGAAGCTACTCCTCGCTAGCTTGGTTCACATGAGTGATTCACCAGTCCTTGTTGTTACAGGCGCCTCGACCGGCATCGGCGCGAAAACTGCCCATCACGCAGCGAAGGCCGGATACCGGCTCGTCCTCAGCGCCCGCTCACAGGACAAGCTGGAAGCGCTGGCGGCAGAGCTCGGCGGGCCGGACAAGGCGATCGCCGTCCGCTGCGATGTTTCCGAGTGGGAGGACTGCGAGAACCTCGTCAAGGCGGCAATCGATGCCTTCGGCGGCTTCGACGCGGTCTTCGCGAACGCGGGCTTTGGCGCATCGCGCGGTTTCCTCGAGGAGTCGCCCGAGCACTGGAAGTCGATGGTGCTGACGAACGTGCTGGGCGTCGCCTACACGATCCGCGCCACCCTCCCCCACCTGCTCGAGAAGGAAACCGGGCACTTCGTGATCACCAGCTCGGTCGCCGGCCGGCGCGCCCTGCCGGGATCGCTCTACTCGGCGACCAAGTGGTCGGTGACCGCGATGGGCGAGGCCCTTCGCCAGGAGTTGCGCCAGATGCACGACAACACGCGCATCCGCGTCACGCTTATCGAGCCGGGAATGGTCGATACACCCTTCTTCGACAACCCACTCGAGAAGGGCGCGCTCGAAGACGAGGACATCGCCAACGCCGTCATGTATGCGCTCTCCCAGCCCGAGCACGTTGACGTGAACGAGATGCTGATCCGCCCAACGCGGCAACCGATCTAGAGGAGTAGGGTCCAGCCATGCTCTGTAGGGGGGCATTGGGATTCGGCTTGGTGATCGCGGTGGGGTTCGCCTCCAGCGCGAGCGCCGCGACGATCGAGGTCGAGACCGACGTTGACGACTTCGGTACCGGGGCGACCAGCGGTGTCTGCACATTCCGCGAGGCGGTCGAGGCTGCGCGGACTAACGACCCATTCGGCGGCTGCCCCTCGGGCGATGCCGCCAAGGACACGATTCATCTTCCGGGGAGCGTCGTTCTCCAGCGCGTCGGCAACTCGGGGACGAACGAAGACGGCGACATCGACTTTGACGGCGGCGGCAACCTCCTGATCCAAGGCACTGACCAGCCGGTCCCCGACTACCCCAATATCTCAGCGAGCGTGGCGCTTGATGACCGGCTCCTTGACCTGAGCGGCGAGACGGTGAAGATCGAAGGTGTCGAGCTCCTCGGCGGCGGCGAGGTCCCATCGGGCGGCGCCATTCGCGCCACCGACGGCGCCACGCTGACGATCGCCCACACGAACATTCACGACAACTCGGCGAACGCTCGCGGCGGCGCCGTGTCATGCGAGAGCGGATGCGAGACGCTTCACCTGGAGAGCGCCTTCCGGATCACTAACAACATCGTCGAGACCTCCAACAGCACGCCCGCGCTCGGGGGCGGCATCTGGACGGACGCGCCAACGGTCATCCACGGGCAGTCCGACGGCCCGATCTCCTTCACCAACTCCGCGATTCAGGACAACGCCGTCAACGCGCTCACAGCGGGCAGCGCCGGGGGCGGCATCTACGCGGCCGGCGACCTGAGGATCACGGACCTCGTCATGGACCAGAACCGCGCGGAGGGCGCAGCGCAGGGCGGCGCCATCGCGATGAGCTCCGACGACGACAACAAGCTCAAGATGAAGCTGACGCAGGTGACACTCGCGGAGAACCTCGCCGAGGGCCGCGGTGGGGCGCTCGACGTCGCCGGCACCAAGAACGTGCTGAGCGTCAAACGGAGCGCGATCGTCGACAACACCACCGAGCCAAACGAGGCGTTCGGCATCGCGCTCGGCGGCGGCGTCTACACCCAGGCCAGAAAGAGCACGTTCACCGAGAGCGCGGTGGATGGCAACGAAGCGCAGGCGACAGCCGGCGCCTCAGGCCGCGCAGGCGGCATCTACCTGACCTCCGAAAAGTCGAGCAAGCCGTCGAGGCTCACCCTGTCGCGGACGAGCGTCACGAACAACTCGGTCACCCAGGGCATCCAGCCCGCGGGAGGCGGCATATACGCGGTGGGCGCCTTCGTAAGCGTCAACTCGACGATCAGCAACAACGCGGTCGTCCCCGTCGCCGGCGACGGCGGCGGCGTCTATCTCCAAGAGCCCACCGACACCTCCGGATCCGCGCGAATCGAGTTCTCAACCTTCCTGGGGAACTCTGCGGGCGACGCCGGAGACGCCATCTTCTCAGCGCTCGACGAGAAGGCAACCATTCGCGCCTCGCAAATCGCCAACGGCGCCGATGCCTGTGCCGCTCTTGACCCGCCGCTGAAATCGAAGGGCTACAACGTTCAGGCCGTCAACGACCTTGATTGCGGGCTCGGCAAGCCCACAGACGCATCCGGTGTCGCGACCTTCCTGACGGCGACGAGTCCGAACGGCAGCGCGCCCGTTGGCGCCCCCACCTCATTCCCGGGCAGCGGGATCATCCCCCTGACCAACGCATTCACAAACAACACGGCGCCGGGCCTCGACCGCGTGCCCACCTCCAAGTGCAAGGTGAACCGCAAGGCGCTCAAGGTGGATGGCCGCGGGGGTCCGCGTCCCGCCGAGGACGGCTGCGATTCAGGCGCGATCGAGCGCGCCAAGTGCTTCACCCAGTTCCTGGCCGGCCCTCACTCGTTCGTTGGGCGCAACACCGATGACGTGATCCAGGGATCAAGCGTCGACAACGACAACGTGTTGGCTCAGGATGGCGACGACATCATTCAGACGTACGGACAAGAAGACAGGATCTGCGCGGGGAAGGGCGATGACGTGATCGCGCCGCAAACCGGCGACGACGAGATCGACGGCGGCAAAGGGCGTGACCAGTTGAACTACAACAACAACATGGGTAGCGGCCTCACGGTCGACATGGCCGCGGGGACCGTTGCCGCGTCGCTGGGGAACGACGACTTCATCAAGGTCGAGGACTTCTGGGGATCCGAGATGGACGACGAGATCGTTGGCGACGACAAGGCAAACCGCCTGACCGGCGGGGGCGGCGAGGATTCGCTCAGCGGCGAGGGTGGAACTGACGTCATCGACGCCCGCGACGGCGAGGCCGACACTCTGATCGACTGCGGCCCGGGCAATAACTCCAAGGAGAAGGCGAAGATCGACGAGGGGCTCGATCCGGAGCCCATCTCATGTTGAGCCCCATCAGCGGCTTCATGGGCCCGTCGGCGACCTGCCTCGGGTAGCGCGCCGGAACACGTGCTGGGAATAGGCTGCGTCCGATGAGCGACGTGGCTTTCGAGGGGATCGCCCGCCAGGCTGAGATGGTCCGCGCGGGGGACGTCACACCTACAGACCTGGTCGAGCTCTACCTCGACCGGATCGACCGGCTCGACCCCGAGCTGAACGCCTTCCGTGTCGTCCTGGCCGACCAGGCGCGCGAGGAGGCGAAGCGGGTCGAGGCGCTGCTCGCGAAGGGCGAGGGCGATGTGCTCCCGCTCGCCGGTGTGCCGATCGCGGTCAAGGATGTCGAGGACGTCGAGGGTCAGATCACGACGTGGGGCACAAACGGCTATGACACGCCTGCCGAGGCCGACGGCGAGATGGTCCGCCGCCTGCGAGCCGCCGGGGCGATCGTCCTAGGCAAGACGAACCTGCCCGAGCTCGCCATCTGCGGCTTCACCGAGACCGAGGCTTGGGGGATCACGCGAAACCCTTGGGACACCTCCCGGACGCCCGGTGGGTCAAGCGGTGGCTCGGCGGCGGCGACCGCGGCCGGCCTCTGCGCCGGCGCGACCGCCTCGGACGGGGGCGGCTCGATTCGCATCCCCGCGGCCCTCTGCGGGCTCTTTGGGCTGAAGCCTCAGCGCGACCGGATCTCGCTCGCGCCCGCACGCGAGCACTGGCACGGCCTCTCGGTCACGGGCTGCGTCACGCGAACCGTCGAGGACACCGCGCTCTGGCTCGACGTCTGCAACGGCGGCGTTTCGGGCGGCCCACCCTTGCCGGACCACTCGTACGTGCATGAGGCGCGCGCCGCGCCGCGCCGCCTTCGCATCGCCTGGTCCATCAAGCCGCCCCGCCTCGCCGCGCCGGCGAAGCTGTCGGACGAGGTCGCCCAGGGTGTCGAGGACACAGCCTCGCTTCTCGCGAAGCTCGGTCACGCCATCGAGCGAAAGGACCCGGATTGGGGCCTGATCGGCAACAACTTCACCCCGCGCTTCCTCAACGGGATCAAGGTCGATTTCGACCACGTGCCCCATTCCGAGCGCCTCGAGGACCGCACCAAGGGCTTTGCGAAGCTGGGCAAGCTCAGCGGTGGCCGGATTGTCAAGCGCGCGCGCCGGGGCGAGGGCAAGGACGCGCGCCGCATCCTCTCCCTCTTCGACAACATCGATGTCCTCGTCATGCCCGTCACGGGCGAGACCGCGGTCGAGGTCGGGCGCTGGGCCGGCCAGGGCGCGCTTCGCACCGTGACCGGCATGTCGCGCGTCTATCCCTTCACCGGCCCGTGGAACCACCTGGGGAACCCCGCCGCCTCGGTGCCGATCGGCTTTTCGAAGAAGGGCATGCCCCTCGCGGTCCAACTCGTCGGCCGCCCGAACGACGAGGCGACCCTGCTCTCGCTAGCCGCCCAGCTCGAGTCCGAGAGCCCATGGGCGGACATCCGCCCCCCGGTTTCGTGAACCTCTCCCAAGGTGCCAGGCACGGTGCCAGGCACCAGGCGTGGAGTTGACGCTTTGTTGACAGGTATCGCGCAGATCTCGGATCCGCATGTCGGCCTTCACGCCGACTACGCGGACTCGATCATGGGGCTCGAGCGGGCGGTCGCCGCGGTCTGCGAGTTGGACCCCGCGCCGGTTGCGGTCCTCTTGACCGGCGACCTCACGTACGACGGAAACCAGGCTGAGTACGCGCGGGTCCTTGAGCTGCTCGAGCCCCTCCAGATGCCCGTCTACCCCATCCCCGGCAATCACGACCGCCGCGCGAACCTGCGCGAAGCGTTCTCGGACCACCCGGGTATCGCTGCCGCTGGCGAGTTCCTCGACTACGCGGTCGACTGCGGGCCGGTGCGCGTCATCAACCTGGACACGCAGATCGAGGGCGAGGCGGGCGGCGCCATCGGCAGCGAGCGGTTCGCCTGGATCGAGCGCGAGCTCGCAAATGCCGAAGAGCGGCCGGTGATCCTCGCCATGCACCACGCGCCAGTCGGCGTCGGCCTTGCGGAGTTCGACGCGATCGGCCTCGCGCAAGCCGACCGCGACGCGCTGCGCGAGCTCTTCGAGAGCGGACCCGCGCCTGAGTTGATCATCACCGGCCACATCCACCGCGGAGCGACCGCCCAGATCGGCGGCGTGCCCGTCTTTATCTGCCCCTCGGTCCACCGCCAGGTCACGCTGGACCTACGCCGCGAGGATCAGCTGCGGATGGGCAACGACCCGCCCGCGATCGCGCTCCACCTGCACGGCGCGGACCCGCGGCTGGTGAGCCACGTGATCCCGCTCACGCGGACCGACTGACGCGGCGGGGGCGTGCGCGCATGTAATTGAGACTACGGGTGGCGTCCTCCGGTGGTTCACCCCGCCATGCGCTGCGTTCAGCCCGTAGGATGCCGCGCTCGGGGCCATGAAGAGAACAGCCGCCATCGCCATCTGCCTCGCCTCGGCCGCCTTCGCGGGCTGCACCGCCTCGACCGAGGACTACGTCGACGACGTGAACCAGATCCAGGAGGACGTGATCAAGGCATCGAACTCCGTCGGCTCCGACCTGAACGCCTCGAAGAAGGAGCTCCTGGACCAACTCGACAACGCCCAGTCCGAGGCCGAGGACGCGGTCTCAGAGCTTCAGGACATCGACGTGCCCGAAGACGCCGAGAAGGGACACGAAGAGCTGGTCAAGGGTTTCGAGGAACTGGAGAAGCTCTACGCGGACGTCCGCAAGGGGATCGAGTCGGAGAGCAGCGACGCCTTCGACGAACTCCGCTCGAAGGGCACGGAGATAGACAAGGACATCGATCAGGCCCTCGATCAGATCAACGACGAACTCGGGCTCAAGTAGCGCTCAGGGCTTCGCCGCGCAGGTCCAGCACATAGTGCTGGTAGGCGATCGGCGGGCCCCACTTCTCGGTCCGCTCCTCGCTGACAAGCTTGAAGTCGAGCCCGCGATAGATGGCCGCAGCCGCCTTGAGCGCCCCGAAGGTGTCGAGCTCGAGCCGCTCGAACCCCAGGCGCCGTGCCTCCTCGACCGTCTCGGTGATCATCCGGCGGCCCATGCCGATGCCACGGGCCTCCGGCGCCAGGACGACCCAGCGCACCTGGCCCAAGCCGTCGCCCTCGTCGGTCAGGCCGATGCTTCCAACCAGGCCGTCGGCCCCGTCGACCAGCCACCCGCCCCCGCCATCGGGCCAGCCCCGCTCAACCGCGCGCTCGACCGTGGAGCGGACACCGTCGACGAAGCGGGCGTCCATCCCGTACTCGGGCCGGTAGACGCGCTCGTGGAGCTCGATGATCGCCTCGGGGTCACCGGCGCGCACTTCCCGCCTCAGATCGAACTCGGTTTCCTGGGCCACGGTCATGGAAAGCATGATGATTCACCGCATTCATCGTCGCAACAGTTTGTTGCGACAGGATTCATCGCGATGCGCGATAATTGGAAGATGGAGCTCCGCCAGCTCAGATACCTCGAGGCGGTCGCGCGCCACCGCCACTTCACCCGGGCATCCGAGGAGCTTCACGTCGCGCAGTCGGCCCTCTCGGCCCAGGTCCGCCGGCTCGAGAGCGAGCTCGGTGTCGAACTCCTGCGCCGCACCACCCGCTCGGTCGAGTTGACCGAGGCAGGCGAGGTGGCTGTGGGCCATGCCCGCGCGGCCCTCGCCGAGGCGGACGCCCTCCGCGGCGGCATCGACGAGCTTCGCGGACTGACCCGCGGCACGGTTTCGATCGGGGCGCTCATCGCCGCGGGCGAGATCGACATCCCCGCGGTGCTCCAGCGCTTCAACCGCGATCACCCTGGCATCGAGATCGAGTTCCGCGAGGGGACGGCGGAAGAGATGTTCGCCCACCTCGCGCGCGGCGAGCTCGATGCCGCGTTCACCCTCGAGGCCGGACCCCCGCCCGCTGATCTCGGACGGCTCGAGATCTCGCGCGAGGACCTCGTGGTCGCGATGAGCCGCCGGCACGCCCTCGCCGGAGAGGAACCGCTTGCGATCTCGGAACTCCAGGACGTGCCGCTGATCGCCTTCCGCAAGGGCTCCGCCGCGCGGCATGCCATGGACGCGGCGCTCCAGCGCGGCGGGACGACCCCGCGCATCCGCCTCGAAGGATCGGACCTCGGCCTGATCCGCGCCCTTGCCGCGCGCGGCTTCGGCGTGGCAGTCCTCCCCCGCTCCTTCGCCGAGCTGCCGGGTCAGCCGCTCTCGATCCGCCCGCTCGACCCGAGCATCAGCCTGGCGGTCACGCTCCTGTGGCGCGACGCGCCCTCGCCTGCCGCAAGGGCGTTCATCGACTTCGTCGCGGCGGAGGCCGGTCAGCCTGCCGAGTAAGCGCTGATCTGCCCCCGCAGGATCCCCAGGATGTTGCCGAGGCCGATGTTCATGTCGGTGATGTGAAGGCCCCATCCGGGCTCGGGCGCGGGGTTGAGCGTCCGGGCGTCGCCGACCGGTGAGATGTGGAAGACGTTGGCGCCGTTGTCGGTCACGCAGTGGCCCGTGTAGTGATCCTGCGGCTGGATCCACGGAGTGTCGGCGCTAGGTGGCGGCCCGCCGTAGGTCTCGAGAACGAGTAGGCCGATTACGCCAGGCGGTGCCTCGGAGCGGATGAAAGTGCGGAGCGGCCGGTCGCGGTTCCGGGTGAGCGACGCCGGGTTCGTGCAGAGCACCTCGTAGTCGGGACCCTGCGGAAAGCCGAACGCGTTCCCCGCATCGCCGCCGCCGACCCGCCCGTAGCGTGAGTTGTCGGGCGGGGTCGCGTTGAAGGTCGAAAACGCGATCACGCATCCCGTCTGCGCCGGCCGCGAGCAGCCGGGGGTACGCGCGAAATCGCCGCCGGCGAGCTCCCCCTTCTTCACGGCCACGTTGCCTCCGAGGAGGATCGCGGAGACCATGCGCTCCCGGAGGCCCTTCCTCGGGTCGATCTCGGTGCGCAGGAGGTTGCGGAGCATCCGGGTGCCCTGGGAGTGGCCGATGAGGACGAAGCCGCGGCCGTGGTTGTGCTCGCGCAGGTACTCCTTCCACGCTTCCAGGACGTCCGAGTACGCAAGGCGGAGCGCCTCGGCCTGCTGCGCCTCTGGCGACTGGAGGCCGACGATCGTGACCTGCCGGTACATCGGAGCGAAGATCCGGCAGCGCCGCGCGAAACGCGAGGCCTGGTATTCGGCGATGGCGGTCTGCGCCGGATCGACGGTCTTGTCGGCGTTGATCGAGAGCTGCTCGGAGACGGTCGGATAGACGTAGAAGCAGTCGACCCTGGGCCGCCCCGAGCTTTCCGAGTCGACGACCGACTCCACGCCCTCCGAGGTGACTTTCGTCGTCTCGAAGCTGCCCTTGCACGGGTTCGGCTTCTGGCCGGGCTTGCAGAGCCACTCGACCTCGGCGTGCGCTGCGGTTGGCGCGATGCACATCACGAGCGCCGCGAGCGCCGCCGTCAGCGCGGCCATGGAGAGCCTTCCCGCCATGCTCGCACGCTAGCGCGACAAATTGAGCCGCGAGCCGGTTAGTTCAGCTCGCGCCGAAGGAACGCGCGGATCTTTCGCGCGGCGTCGCCGTTCGACGAATAGAGCGCGTCGACGTGACCCGCGTTCCGGGCGATGAACTGCTCGGAGTCGGGGAACTGCGCCGCGACGACCTTGCCCTCGTGCGCGGTCGTGAGGTCGTCGAATTCGCCCGAGATGACCAGGACCGGGGCCTCGGTGGGCTCCTGCGTCTCGGGATCGGCCGGCGGCTCATACAGATCTGTCGGGGCCGGCCAAGAGAGGCAATAGAGGTACGCCGTGCCGTCGGAGTAGGCGATCTCGCGCGGAGTGAACGGCTCGAACTCCTTCGGGTCGGGATAGCTGCGGATCGCCTCCTCGAACTGCGCGCGGCGCTCCTCCTCCGAGGCCTCCTTGTCCCAGAGCATCGGGTAGTCGTTGCAGCTCACCGCCATCTCGCCCGCGCGGCTGTAGTCGTCCTCGGAGCCTGAGCCGTACTTGCCGAGCTTCGTCATTCGATTCCAGGGCCCGGTCCGCCCGTTGATGAGCGCCTTCATGGCTGCGTCCACCTTCACGTAGCTCGCCGGCGAGTAGGCCGAGCCGATCAGCGCCGAGATCAGCTGGAGGGTCGTGCGATCGTGGCGGCGCAGGACCTCCGCGCCCCGCGCAAGCCGCGCCTGAGCGTCCCCTTTGCAGTGCGGCGAGCGATCGCACGCCACCTGGATCATCTCGACGCCGGTCTTGGGCAGGCTCGGATACCACGCGCTCTCGCCGAAGGTCGGATAGGCCGAGTCGAGAACGAGCGCTTCTAGCTTGTCGCCGTGGCGGTAGGCGTACGACTGGCCGAGGAAGGTGCCGTAGGAGTCGCCATAGAGGGCGATCTGCTCATAGCCCAGCGCTTGGCGCACCCAGTCGATGTCGTCCGCCGCGGCGGACGTGCGGTACGAGGTGAAGCGCTTGCCGAGTCGCTCGGCACAGTTGGCGAGGGCCAAGGCGTCCGGGCCAAAGCCGCGCTGAAGGTCGGGGCAGTCGGCATGCTCGGAGATGCCCTCTCCGCGCTGGTCGACGAGGACCAGATCGCGAGTCTCTAGCAGGGGCCCGAAGAGCTTTCGATACGCCTGCGCGGTGCCGGTCGAAGGGAACCCGGGTCCGCCTTCGATCGCGAAGATCGCGCCTTCGGACTCTCCGGACGCCGGAAGCACCGCGAAGCCGATGTCGGTCGTCCCGTACGACGGGTCCTCGCGCTCGAACGGCACCTCGATCGAGCCGCAGACGTAGTCGGGGCGCCCCGGCTGGCCCTTGCACTTCTCCAGCTCGTCGATCGAGACCGATCCGAGCTCCGGCTCAGCTAGCGCCGCTTCATCCGTGTCCGAGCCGGCGGGCGCGGGCTCATCCTCGTCACCATTGCCACACCCCACGAGCGCAAGGCTCAGGCACGCAGCGAGGGTCGGGACGAGGCGGATTCGCATGTGCCCGATGGTACGTATGAATCCGTTTTCTGGGCACCTCGGGGGGTAGTGGCCATGTATGGGAATCACAGACAAAATCACCGGTAAGGCAAAGCAAGCGTTCGGCGACGTCACGGGCGACTCCGAAACCCGCCGCGAGGGCTTGAAGGAGGAAGAGAAGGGCGAGAAGAAGGAAGAGCTCGACCGCGCCGAGACCCGTGCGGACAACAAGGCGGCTGAGGTCGCGGATCTCGAGCGCCAGACGTAAGCGCCCACTCTCAACATTGATCTTGAAAAGGCCCGGCCCCGCCGGGCCTTTTCTCTTGCCTATTGCACCTTGCGCGGCTTCGAGAAAATTCCGAGGTGTTGCCACTGAGGGCTTCTGCCGGCCCCTACCGATATTCCCCTGACGTTTAGAGCGGAAGACGAGGCTCGAACTCGCGACCCCCAGCTTGGGAAGCTGGTGCTCTACCAACTGAGCTACTCCCGCGGGCCTTTCGAAATCTTAGAGCGGCGCAACGGCCGGCGGAAGCGCCCTACTTCACTTTGCGCGGCTTGGCGAACTCCGAGGTCGCACCCAGGTCGCCCCCGGCAATGCGGGTGGCCGTCGCGGTCACGAACTTTCCCTGCTTGGGCTTTGCGAGCTCGAGCTCGAAGCTCGCGTTGCCGTCGTCGTCGGTCGTGAACCCCGCCCCGCCGAGATAGATCTTCCCCAGCCTCGACTTGCCGTCGGCCTGGAAGAACTCCACGTTGAAGCCCTCGTTCGGCAACGAGTTGAGCTCAAATTCGACCTTCGTCGTTGTCTGGAGGCGCTTCGCCTTGGTGATTATCGGGAAGTTCTGCAGGCCGTTCGGGCCCGGATCTGGGTCCATGTCGTCGTTCGGGGTGACGCCGTCCTCGCCGAGATCGATTCCGAGCCCGTCGTTCTTGAACATCCGGTTCGCGGAGAGGAGTGAGCCCGCATTGGAGTCGGGGACCGAGATCCCGCCCGCCGACCCGTTAGCGATGATGTTCCGCGTCACCTTGTCGGAATCGTCACCGGAGAGGAGCACAGCGAAGAGGTCTTCCTCGGTGGTGTTGGGGAGCGGGGACTTGCCATCGCGCTCGGTGCCGATGTAGTTCCCGTGAACCTCTACGGCCGCGTTGGCGACGATCGCCTCGCCGAGGTTGCCTGAGATCAGGTTCGGATCGTCGAAGTCGGGTCCACCGAGCTGCGCGTTCATGGCGCCTGACAGACCGAGGAAGCCCAGCCCGTTCGGCCGGGCGCTGGTGCCCGCCGCGTTCGTGCCGATGAAGTTCCCTTGAATGGTCATGGGCACCTCGGCGCGGATGGCTGCCGCAGGGAAGTTGCCGATCGCAAGGCCGCTGACCGTGCTCCCGTTCGATCCTGTGCTGAACCCGAGCCCCGCCCCCTCGACGGCTAGAGCGTCCCCGTCGAGGAAGACCTTGATCTGCGTCGTCAGCGGCTGCGGTGAGCCGTCGGTGTTTGGCGAGGAGCCGGCCTGCGTGTAGCCGTCCATGACGACAACGGTCTGGAGCGCTGGGAGCGGCGATTGAACGGCGATCGTGTGGACGCCCGAGCCGGGGATGCCGAAGTTGATCGCGTCAGCCCCAAAGAAGGTGTTGGCGGACTCGATCGCCGCGCGCAGCGTGCACTGAGAGCCGGGGTCCGCCGCCACATCACACACACCGTCCGGCGTCGGATCGCTCTCGTCGCCGGTCTCGTTGACCACGATGGGAAGGCCCGCTTGGGCGGTCCCGCAGGCGAGAAGAAAAACAACTCCCGCCAACGCGCTTGTGCTCGCAAATCTCATCGGTGCCTCCTTTGCCTACTTAACCTTCGTGCCCTTCGAGAGCTCGGACGTGGCGCCGAGCGGGGGCACGGCGACGTCCGTCGCCGTCGCGGTGATCCGGTGCCCCTTCTTCACCCTGGAGAAGATCGTGTATTTCTGGCTGAACTTCCCGTTCGCATTCGAGAAGACGCTCTCGGACGAGGCAAGGAACCTCTCGGCATCGGGCTTCTTTCGCTTGCCTTCGAAGACCTCGATGTCGAACTCCGTATTCGGCGTCGAGTTCAGCTTCAATCTGATGATCGTCGTGTTGCCCTCGCCCTGCTTTGCCGACTTGATCTCCGGATAGTTCTGACGGCCGATATCGGCGTCGAGTGGGTCATTTGTGTCGGGGCCGTCCCCATCGATGTCGATCGCCTGACCTCCGTTCCGGTAGATCAGATTCCCGGTGTAGAGGGAGTTGTTTCCGCCTTCGGCGTTGTTGGAAGCCCTGATCCCGTCGTCCTCGTTGAACGCGATGAGGTTCTGCTGGACCAGGCCGTCACCGGAGTCGAACATCCCAGGCCCCCCGTTGGGCAGCGGTGAGCGCCCGTCGGCCTCGGTGCCGATGTAGTTCCCGATCGCGATCCCGGAAGTGTTGAGGGAGACGCCTGACTCTGTGTTGCCTGAGACGAGGTTGCGGTCCTCAGGGTCGGAGCCCCCGATGAGGCCGGGCTCCTGGGAGAAGTAGCCAGTGCCGTTCGGGCGGGCCTTAGTCCCCTTCGCGTTGGTCCCGAGAAAGCACCCCTGGACGCTGACGCTGGCAACCTGAAAGGCCTGGACTCCGATTGAGCCGCCACCGATCGCGAGGCCGCGGATATCCGAATCCGTCGACCCGAAGCCGAAGGTGACGGGGCTTCCCGAGAGCTCGACCATGATCTTCGTGTTGAGCCGATCTCCTAGATCAGGGTTGGTGTTAGGCGACGCGCCGGGCTGCGTGTAGCCGTCGATCTCGACCTGCTGGCTGATCGTCGGCAGGTCTGGGCCCGCGATAACGATCTTGTGGACGCCGTCCCCGGGGATGTTGAAGTTGATGAAGTCCTGCGTTGTGTCCGAGTTCGCCTCCAGGATCGCCGCCCGAAGCGAGCACTGATCGCCCGGAAGGACGGTCGTATCGCAGACGTCGTCGCCCGGGTTGCTGTCGATCTCGTCACTGACATCGGTGACGACGTAGGTTGCGGCATTCGCCTGGGCCGCGCCGAGTAGCCCAAGAACGCTCCCAGCGAGGAAAAGAGCGAGCCTCAGCATTCGAGGCCGGCCCATCGCACCTAACCGAGGCAAACCGCGTAGGCGCTAACCGCTGCAGACGCAGCGTCGTTGCTCTCGTTGTTGGTCCAGACCGCCCACCCGTCGTCGGACTTGCTGTTGTCGTCGTCGCCATCCTCGGGGTTGAGCGAGGCGAGCTCCAGGCTGTCGAAGGACCCCCCGCCGCCACCGCCGCCGATTACGCGCGTCCCCTCGGGGCACGAGACCACGACCTCAAGTTGCGTTTGAGATGCCTGCATGGCCCCATCGGTGACGTGCTGAATCTTGTCGCTGTCGGCGCAGATCGAGTAAGCCACACCTTCGGTCTCGGGCGACATCATGAAAATCGACATCGAGGCCCAAGCGCCGCCGTCCAATATCGGCCTTGAGTTTTTAAGCGGGGCGTTGGTGTTGTTTCCCTTCACCGTCATTCCTCCGCCCACCGCCTTGGTGCCGTTCGGGCACGGCGACTCTCCGTACCCGCCGCCGCCACTCGCCGGCCCCGCTGGCCGACTCTTGTAGGTCAGCTTGAGCGAATCCGAGCAGACCGCGTAGGCATGCATCTGTTGCTCCGAGGGTCCGGCGTTGATCGCAGCTCGCCAGCCGTCATCGGGCTTCTTGCCGTCGTCGCGGCTGTCATAGGGCGCGCTCTCGGCGACCTCGTCCTCGAGCGTGGCGCCATCCGTGTATGCGCCGCCGCCTACGACCTGCATGCCGGATGGGCATGGCAGCTTCTGCGTCGCCTGCTCGTTGGCCGGGACGGTCTTTGACTTCCCCTTGATGATCTTCGTCTTCGCATCGGCCGTGGAACCGCCAACCACAAGCGCCAGACAAGCAACCAATGCCCCTAACCCGAATCTCCCTGTCGCCCGAATCCTCACCATTTCCCTCCTCTTCGGATTGCCACCTTACTCCCATCCCTACGCTTTGCCAAGCATGAGCGGGAAGACCTTCGCAGCGGTGCTGGCGGTGCTCGCCGTCATCGCATTACTCGGCTTCGGCGTGGTCACCAAGGGCGAACAGGCGCTGGAGGTGGGCGAGGCCGTGCCTTCGGTCGAGCTGGAGGTCCTCACCGCGGAGACCGATCCTTCCCAGGGCGCCTTGACAACGCGGTCGATCGAGGACTACCGCGGCCAATGGGTCCTCCTCAATATCTGGGCCTCCTGGTGCGGGCCGTGTAAAGACGAGGCGCCTGACCTCGTCGACTTTCACCGCGAGCACGAGGGCCCGGATTTCACCGTCCTCGGCATCCAGACCCAGGACGGCACCGACGACGGCCTCGAGTTCGTCGAAGAGTTCGGCCTGAACTACCCCTCCATCCGCGACGGCTCGGGCGACTACGCGGACGATCTCGGCGCCTCCGGCGTCCCCGAGACGATCCTCATCGACCCCGAGGGCAACGTCGCCTACTACCGCCCGGGCCCGGTGGATGAGGAGATCCTCCAGGCCGACATCCTCCCCCTCATCCAGGACACATGACCGCTCCCCGGGATCGTCGAAAGGTGGAATTCCCGCAAGTATCGCGGTTATTCCTACTCTCGGCGACCTTCCTCGCCATGGCCCTGCCCGCATTCGGCGCCGCAGCACCCGCATCCGCCCAGACGCCGGAGCCGCAGACCACCCTCCCCGACGTCGAAGACGAAGTGATGTGCCCGGTCTGCGGCACGACGCTCGAACTCGCCTCCGACTCGCCGCAGGCAATCGACGAGCGCGACCAGATCCGCGAACTCATCGCCCTGGGCCTCACTAAGGAAGAGATCAAGGACGAGCTCGTCGCCGAGTTCGGCCCGGAAGTCCTCGCCGAGCCGAGCACGGAAGGCTTCGACCTGGCCGCCTGGGTCGTCCCAGGCCTAGCCGTCATAGTGGGCGCCATTCTCGCCTTCTTCGCCGTCCGCCGCTGGCGTGGTAATTCGCTCCCGCCCAGCGAAACGTTCGGCACACACGCCGAATCCCCTGAAGACGGCGAGCGGCTAGACGAGGACCTGAAGCGCTACGAGCTGTAGCTGGGTGTCAGCCCAGCGGAGCGAGTAGGGTCGAACCGACGGGTAACCGATTGGGAGGAGCCGCATGGAACGCAGGCTGGCTATTGCGCTGTCGCTGGTAGGGATTGCTGCGCTCGGAGGTCCGTCACTCGCTGACGCCGGGTCTTCCGGTGACGTCAAGACCAAGGCAACGATGGGACTCTCGTATTTCCCCGAGAGCGAGAGTCGCAACTACGACGTCTTCGTCTCGGCGCCGAAGGACAAATGCGTCGAAGGCCGTGCGGTATCCGTGTTCCAGAAGCTTCCGGGCAAGGACAACCGCATCGGCAAGGCGACGAGCAACGAGTTCGGAGGCGCGTTCGTCACAGACAGCCCTGCCGAGCCATTCGTCGAAGGCGACCAGTTCTACGCCAAGGTCAAGAAGCGGATCCTGGGCAACACGACCTGCCTATCGGCGAAGACAAAGACCAGCACCATCGGCCCCGGCTGAGCCGCGCGCGACACAGGACCTGAGACCGACGCGCCAGGCGGGTGATCACAACCGGCTTGACCAGGAGCAAAGCGTCCGCATGACCTTGCGGTAGCCAAGCCGCCATGACTTCTTGATGTGTCGAATGATGTTCGGGTACGCATCCTTCGAGAAGACGATGCGTACTACTCGGTCAGGGCTCCGGCACTCCCCCGCTGCTGATACGGCTCGATCTCGTTGATCGGTAGCCGCACCTTGGATCGGCACGAGGCTAGGAGGGCCAGGGTAGATGCGAGCACCGCTACAGCTACGAGCCTGGACACCGCCCCCAGACTAGCTGCGGTGGTGGCTCGACCCGCCTAGACGACCCCCAGGGGGGCCTCGATGCCGAGGATCGAAAGGGACCCGCTTGGGAGCCCGCCATAGAGGAGTCCTCAAGGAATCCATATGCCCTGATGTGGCTTCGAAGGCCCCTCCCGATCGCGAGTGCGCACTTCGCGGGCCTTAGGCCGCGTCGTCGGAATCTTGATCAGCGCCACCGCGACCCTCGACAGGCTCAGGGGTATGTCCTACGACTTTCGCGAACTTGGCTGGGTCGCGCATGTCCTTGATAAGCCGCTTTACCCAGGCCTCGGTGTAGACGTAATCTCCATGAGGCTCGTCCCAGATGCAGTACTGAGACTTTGTGCGTTCGGGGTGCGAATCGCCGTCCGCTGGCCGCACCTCGTAGTACCGCCACGCCTTGGCGTGAGCCCACGACGGAGAGAATTTGTAACCGGTGGCCTCCTCAACTCGTGCGGCGACTTCCGACGGTTTGTAGCGGCGGAAATTGCCGACCGGCACTTGCTTATCCCGAATGATGGTCTGGACGACCTCGAACTTCTCCTGCTGCTCCTTCGGGAGCTCGTCGAGCCGTACGAATCGCATGGCCACATCGGCCTCAGACTTCGGGCCGGTCTGGGGAATAAGCAAGACCCGAAAGTCATACCGCTGGTCGGTCCGCACGTCAGAGTCGACGCTCGCGTCGTACTCCTCGACGTACGAAGTGATGCGCTTCGGGAGGCGCTTGTAGGTGGATTTGAGTGCTGAGACTGCGTCCTCGGACAGGCTAGACACGAACACTGGAAAGCGGAGGGCGTCAGCCACTCCCTCTGGCTCACCGAACCAGTCAACAAGCGCTCGTTCGTAGTTCAGGATTAGGGACTGGCATTTTCCGGCGACCACAGGCTCAAGGTCACGCTCGAATCGGTGTTCGACCTTGTCACGAAGCCCTATGAAGAACTCAACGTTCCGGCGGACCGGGTGTCTCGGATTAGGAAACTCCTCCGCGAGACACTTGCGAAACGACCAGGAACGAAACTCCCCGTCCTCCCCCCGAATGCGGCGACCGCCGTCTGTTCGGTACCAGAAATCGACCTCATCCCGGGTGAACTTCGCCTGAAGCATGTACAGCCACCCGATCTGCATGTGGACGATGAACGCTTCGAGTTGCCGCTCGCCCCTCACACGGTTGTAGAGGTCAACGGCGAGCAGCACTTCCTGCTTGCTCGCCTGCAACTGATGCCACCAGTTAGGGCGTGGGGCCATTCCTCATCCTCATGCCTCCATCGTCGCGCAGACTGCGGTCGCAATTACAGAACCTGCGACCTTAGGTGCGATCCGGCGGGCCGCACGGCCAACGCGGTCGAGACCATTTCGCGCCCAAATCGACCTGGACCCGGTTTGGTTTCTTGCGAGAACGGCTTGTCCAAGCCGCGTCCTAGCGGGCCCGACAGGATTCGAACCTGTGACCTTCGGTTTCGTGCGGATACGCTCAAATCATCGATCCCGAACTGGCCTACGGCGACGTCCTCTTTCACTACACGACGCGCGAAGCCGCGTTCGAGCACATCTTGCCGAGCGGGAAACTGCGCTTGTCGCCGTATCGCGTCATGCGCGACCCATTGGAAAACAGAGTGATCTTCGGTTACAAGTACTTCGTGCCAGACGACATGGAGGACGACGATCCGAAACATCCAGCCAACACTGTGGCTGCGATCGAGGAGGGCACTGAACGGATCAAGGAAAGCGCCAAGGTTCTGTCACTGACTCTCGACGCACCGGGACTCGATGAGAGTGACTCGTTGTTTGGTCGTGGATGGGCACGCGCCCGGATGTGGGAGCAATACGCGGAGAACCACGCTGGTGTGTGCTTGGCATTTTCTCGCGGCGCCTTGATCGAGAACGTGACGAAATCACTCGAATCGCAAGGCTTAGCTGGGCCCTACAACAGAGCCGTCAACTACACGTCGCGCGGAACAGGCGAAGGCCTCGCTCTCGGCGAGATCGAGTCGGGTCCGCTCCCAGATGGATGGGTGGAGGCATTCGTTGAAAAGGAAAAAGATCACTTCTTCTTTCTCAAGACGACCGACTGGGAGACAGAACATGAGTACCGATTCGTCGTGACCGCAGACAATCCGGGATACGCCTACGCTGATTTCGGAGACGCACTCGAAGCAGTGGCGATCGGCCACAGATTGGCGAAGTGGGAATGGCCGGGCGTCGTAGCGGCCAGTCGAGAGGCAAACGCGGAGCCATTTCGTATCGAATGGTCGACCGGCGCGCCTCGCGCCTGGTGGCTCGACAAGCAATCAGACCAGTCGTAGACATCTCGCTGCGTTCTACGCCCCCTCGGAGCGCGGGCCGTGGACGCTCTGGATAAAAGCATCGATCCGATCAGCGAGCGCACTCGATTCATCATCACCAGCCGCATTGAGGTGTTCGCGGAGCTTTCGAAGCGGGCGGGTCGCCTCTCGCAGCCAGTAACTCGTGCCCTTCGCAAAGCTCTGCTGCACCTTCGCCAGCTCAAGAGGGCCGAATGTTGGCGGTAGATCCGGCATCGGACGGGGAATGACGATCTCGTTCCCCGCCGCGTTGGGCAACATGCTTTCAGCGTCGGCTGCGAGTTCCGTGATGTCGGTTCGAAGCGCCTTCATCCGGTCCATCTGCGCCGCAGCGGCCGCGCGCGCGTTTTTCGCGCGGTCGTCGTCGCTTCGCGTATCTCCCGTCAGTGCTTCGGCAGCTTGTGCCAGCCAATCCGAATGCAGTTCGAGATGCTGCTCGAGGGCGAAGAGCGCGGATGCGCCGACGCTCGCAAGCCCAAGGATCGAGAGGGCGTACTCCTCTGAGAAGTGAAACCTTCGATACGGCTTGTCAGTCATGATCTTCGACGAGAATAGGTCAGTCCCCGTAGCCAGAACGCCTCGTGTGCGCTGCCGACAGTTCGACACGTTCAGCAAGAAAATCGACTGATTGCGCTCGTAGAGTTGCCTCCGTGAACAAGGAGTGGTGGAAAAAGCGAGGCGAGGCCTTCCTGGACAATGTGATCTTCTACGGAGCGGTCGCTCTCGCAACCGCGCTGGTGGGACTTGCCGCAGCGTTTGGGACGGATGACGCAAAGATCCCGCTCTGGGTCGTCGTTCTATTCGCTGCGCTCCTGATCGGATGTCTCGCCGGGGTGATCGTGCTGTTTCGGAGACCTGCGCCTGCGCCTGCCGCTGCTTCTGCTTCGACTCCCGAGCCTCCGCCGCATCTTCATGCTGCACTCCTGGCTCGGATCGAGGCCCTTCTGCAGAGCGTTCGCGAGAGGAAAATGGAAGGGGCCATCCCATGGGCAATCGCCTCCACGTTCAACCGGATCCTCGAAGACGCGCGAGCCGCAACTGGAGATCCGGTTCTCGACGACATTGAGACGTACCAACGGCAAGGCGACGATACGTACGCCTACTCGGGATACATGGACGCTCTTGAAGCGAGCCTCGCCCAGATACGTGTCGCCGTCATGCAAGCGACGGAATGAATGCGAACTGCTGATCGATTCGCGGCTCCTAACGACGAGACGCCCTCACCCAAGGGCAGTTCATAGCGGGCCCGACAGGATTCGAACCTGTGACCTTCGGTTTCGTAGACCGGAGTCGTAGATCTCGGCCGGACTGCAATCGACCCCGTGGGAACGGCTTGGGAACGTAAGGGCCTGTCTTGAGCGGTTATGAGCGGTCAAGGCGGGCCAGCGGATTAGCAGCCTCCGCTGCTAACTGACTAGCACGAGTCCAGCAGTCAAGCCAGATCTGGCTCAGAGCAGAGAGGGAGGGATTCGAACCCTCGATACGCCCGAATAGACGTATAACGGTTTTCGAGACCGTCACATCATCGAGGAACGCTGTGCGCAAGCTCCCTCACCCGTCACGTAAGTGCCTCAGCCGACGAGACAGCGCGCGTACGACGTGAAGCCCTCTTCCGGGTGGTACGTCCGCACGCGTCCGAGCCAAATGCGCTTGCCCTTCGGCCGGTTCTCGATCACGGCGCGGTTCGGGTCGTCTGGGCCGGCGTAGCCGCCGCCTGACGTCGCCGAGCCCTTCGGGCACTTCGCCTCGGCCGTGACCTGAGTGACGACGCCGCGCTGCGCCCTTCTGGCGTCAACCGCGGTGCTGGTCTTCTTCGCGGTCTCGTATTTGTTGCTCTCGTCCGAGTCGCAGATCGCGTAGGCCCTTTGCTCGCCGACGTGCGTAAGGGAGACAAACGTCTTCAGGTACCAGCCGCGATCGCCCTTTGGCCTCGATTCGAGGATAAACGTGTCGTTGTGGGAGCCCGTCAGGGAGCCGCCGCCGCCTGTTACCGATGTGCCCTTCGGGCACTTGGCGGTCACTGAGGGCCACTGATCGGAGGAGCCGTCAATTGGCTCGACCTTCGACACCGTGTCGAGCTTGTGGCCCTTCCGGCAGATCGCGTAGCTCGTAGCGAAGTGGTTGGCGGGCTGGAGACTGTCGATGGACACCAGCATCTTCAGACCCGTCGGAAAGAGTGCCTTGATACGGGTCGAGATGTCGTTGCTGGCGGTGGGCGTGATGCTGTGGCCGCCGCCCGACACCTGCGAACCGTCCTCGCATTTGGCGAAAGACGTGGTCACGGTGTCGCCGCCCGCGTTGAATTGATGAGTCTCGACTGTGCGGCCGCCTCCGGCGGTGGCAAACGGCACGAGCGCGAGCACGGCCACGAGCGCGCCCCCACCGGCGATCGACTTGCGCCTCACTCCCTTGAGCTCCACGACGCTGAATTATCCACGAATGCAGCTAGGCGCGCAAGTGTGCTGAGCGAAGGCCGCGTATGGCGTTTTGCAGTCAGCCCAACAGGCACCGCGCATACGACGTGAAGCCCTCTTCCGGGTAGTACGTGCGCACCGCCCCGAGCCACGTCCGCTCGCCCTTCGGCCGACTCACGATCACGGCGCGGTTCGGATCGTTCGCGGTGGCGTAGCCGCCGCCCGTCGTCTCGGAGCCCTGTGGGCACTTCGCGTTGGCCCTGACCTCGGAAACGACGCCGCGCCTGGCGACGGGCACGGGCGTAGTGCTCGTCTCGGAGACGGTCTCGTAGTTGTTCGAGTTCTTGGGGTCGCACGTCGCATACGCCGCTTGCTTGCCGGCGAAGTCGAAGGCCGTAAAGGTCTTCACGTACCAACTCCGGCTGCCCTCCGGCCTCGACTCGAGAATGAAGGTCTTGTTGTAGCCCCCCTTCGTCGCACCGCCCCCACCGACGACGGATGAGCCCCGCGGGCATTTCGCGACGACCTCGTTGATCGACTGGACCGAGCCGTCGACCGGCTGTCTCTCCAGCACGGGTCTTATCCCGCTTCCCTTGCGGCATAGGGCGTAGCTCGTCGCGCTGCGATCGTCTTCCTGAAAGCTTTCGAGCCCGACGGACCACTCGCGCTCGAGTGGCGCGGCGATCTTGACGCGCGTGTAGATGTCGGTCGCGCTCAGGGGCGTGATGCTGAACCCGCCTCCCGTCACCTGCGAGCCCTTCTTGCACTTGGCGACTCCGATGCCGAAGTCGTTACCCGGGATCGTGAAGTCCTTGGTTTCCACGGTGCGATCGCCCGCAGCGAACGCGATCGACGCCACGGCGAGGGCAGTCAACGAGACGGCGCCGCCGACAATTCCCCTGCCGCCCCTTCCCTTGAGCATCACGCGGTGAGTATCTCACGGACGCGGCTACGCTCGCAAGCGTGCTGATCGAAGGCCGCGAAGCCCCAGACTTCACCCTGCCCGACCAGGAGGGGCACGCCGTCTCGCTCCATGGCCTGCGCGGCAAATGGGTCGTCGTCTACTTCTACCCGCGCGCCGACACGCCGGGCTGCACCACCCAGGCCTGCAGCGTCCGCGACCGCACCGCCGACTACGAGAAGGCCGGCGCGACCGTCCTCGGCATCTCCCCCGACCCGGTCTCGGCGGTGAAGAAGTTCGCCGACAAGTACTCGCTCCACTTCCGCCTTCTCGCCGACGAGGCGCACTCGGTTGCCGAGGAGTGGGGCGTCTGGGCCGAGAAGTCGATGTACGGGAAGAAGTACTGGGGCGTCCTCCGCGCGACGTTCATCATCGACCCGAAGGGCAACGTCGCGCAGGTCTTCCCGAAGGTCTCGCCGAAGACGCACGACGACCAGGTGCTGGGAGCTCTCGAGGAGCTCCAGTCCGCGCGCTAGCCCTTCACCTTCTTCGAGACGACCTCGCGGCAGCCGATGCCGTCGTCCGCTGACGGCGGTGCCAGCGCGTAGTAGCGCTTGCCCTTCTTCGCCTTGCGCACGAACTTCCACTTGCCCTTGGCGCTCGTCTCGGCAGTCCCGATTCGCTTGTCGGCTCCCGCCTTCTCGAAATAGAGCTCGACGGTCTCGGCCTCTTTGCAGTCGTCCTCGCCGGACGTGATGCGCCCCGAGAAGCTCTCGGTCTTCTTCTTGTAGGCGATCGAAAGATCGCGGTTCTCGACGGCGCCGCCTTCGATCCAGGCGACGTTGTCGAGGTCCGTGACCTCGCCGAAATCGGTGTCCATGTCGGCGGCAACGATGAGCGACGCGTCTGAGTTGGCGATTGCCGCCTGAAGGTCGGAATCGCCCGCATCGTTGCTGTCGAAATCGAGCCAGCACGGATCGTCCGCGTCGAAGGTGACCGTGTACGTCCTCCAAGAGGGTGTGGACCCGCCCAGCCGACAGCTGACGCTGTCCTCGTCGTTGACCACGATCACGTTGACGCCGCTTTCCCGCAAATCGGTCGCATCGGAGCGCAGGTCGAGGCTCAACACGGCACCGCCGTCCGTGTTCTCGATCAAGAAGGAGCCGAGGAAGAAGCCTTGGAGGTCGTCCATTCCGCTCACCACGTCGTCGTAGGAGATGAAACCGCCGGGATTGCCGCCGGAAGCGGAGTACTCGGGCGGCAAGAGGTCCGTGCCCTCCTCGGTCACCTGCAGGATCTGCCAGCCGCCCTCGTCGGCGTCGAAGCCCTCCGAGTAGGTGGTCGCCTGTGCTCCGGCCGGCACGCCGAGCATGGCCGCGACGGCCATGGCGGCGACCAGCGCCGGCAACCTACGAGCGTTCGTTCTCCCCCGCATCTCAGCTCCTTGTCAACCCTGTGCCAAGCGGTATATGGTCAGCCTAGACGAAGCGGCGCCCGGGTGCCGCTGCGATTTCAATCGGGGAGGAACGCATGAAGGGCAGAATGTTCTTGACGGGGCTCGCGCTCACGGGGGCCGTATTCGCGCTCTCGAGCGCGGTCGCGAGCGGGGGCGGAAGGGCGAACACAGAAGTCATCTTCGACGGCATCGCCTTCAACGAGCCCACGGGCAGGACCGAGTTCAACGGGAGGGTCGAGTCGTCCCGGAAGGACTGCGCGAACAAGCGGAAGATCATCGTCTACCGCGCCGTCAATGGCGAGCCCGACGAGAAGATCGGCTCGAAGAAGACCGAGAAGGACGGCGGTACATACCGCTGGTTCCTGACCACCGGCGGAGTTGCCCATTCCGGCGACTACTACGCCCAGGCCGAGGCAGGCGACACCTGCAAGGGCGACAAGTCGGCGAAAGTCAGCTGGGGGACAGGCCGGCGTTGAGCCGGGTCAGAGCGGCTTGATCGTCTTCGAGGCCTCTGCCGCGCACACCGGGTCGGCGCCAGCCCCGGGTGCATACGCGTAGTACTTCTTGTTCTTCCTCGCCTTCTTCGCGATCTTGTATTTGCCGTTCGCGTCGGTCACATCCGTGTCGAGGAGCTGGTCCTGGTCCCCGGACTCTTTGTAGAGCTCGACCTCCACTCCATCGACGCATGAGTCCGCGATCGGGCCCTCGTCCTGGGAGACGATGCCGGTGAAAGCCTTAGCGCTCCTCTTGTACTTGAGCGAGACCTCGCGCTCGACTGGCGGATCGGCGTCGTCGAAGATGAAGTTGTCGAGGTCCGTGTCTTCGTTCGCGCCGGTCCCAAAGTCAGCGTTGATCTGGACTTGCCTTATGCCCGCTGAGAGCGCGGCGTCAATGTCGCTCTGCGTCGCGTCGGCGTTGCCCACGATGTTCTTCCAGCACGGCAGGTCCGCATCGAGCGTGGTTGCGTAGTTGGTGAAGGACGCGGTGGGCGCCGTGAACGCGCAGTAGACACCGCTGCTCGCGCCGGCGACGGTGATGTAGACCCAACCTTCCGCCGGCGGGCGAAGGCTGGTCGCCGTCGAGCGCAGATCGAAGCTGATCGTGGCCCCGTAGTCGGCCGGAACCGGCTCGACGGGCGTAACGAAGATCGCTTGCTGCTCGCTGGCCCCGGAGTCAGGGTCGTCGTGGCGGATGAAACCGCCCGGGTTGCCGCCACTGCCGACGAAGATCGAAGGGCTGGCAGAGGCGTTCTGGCCGTTGGCGTCGAACTGCGCGGTGAGGAAACCCTGGTTCGTCGAATCGAACGTGGCGGTGAAATCGGTCGCGCCCGCAGCCGGCGGCAGCACCGCCCCGGCGGCGAGCACGGCAGCGCTCAGCAAAACGAGACGTCGCGCGTGGATCGCCTCAGCCCTTCACGGTCTTCGAAACCGCCTCGCCGCAGGTCTGAGACTCGCCCGCGAACTCCGGCGCCCGGGCCGTGTACTTCGTGCCCTTCTTCGCCTTCTTCGCGATCTTGAACTTTCCGGTCGGCGCGGTGAGATCCGAATCGAGTGGCGCCTCGGCGCCCTTCTTGAAGAGCTGAACCTCCACGCCGGACGTGCACTCCTCGTCGCCGCCCGTGACCTTGCCGGAGAACGTCTTCGACTTGTCGTTGTACTTGAGCGTGATCTCGCGCTCGACCGCGGGATCGTTGCCGTCGAAGATGAAGTTGTCGAGGTCGGCTACCTCGCCTGCGTTGTAACTGAAGTCGGCGTAGACGTAGAGCTGCGTACCGGACTCGGCGGTGACGGCGTTCACAACGTCCTCAGTCGTGGCGTCCGTGTTGTCGTTCCCATCCTTGAGGCAAGGCGAGTCGGCGGAAAGAGCCATCGCGTAGTGGGTGAAACTGGCAGTCGGCGCGCCGAAGGTGCAGTAGACGGTGCCGTTGTCACTCGCTACCACGAGGGATACCTGGCCTTCTACCGTGCCCGTGTGAAAGTTGGTTGTTGCCGTCGAGCGCATGTCGAAGCTGATCGCGGCGCCCACGTCAGATGGCTGGGGCTGGATTGGAGAGAAAAAGACTCCAAACCGCTCGTTGGCCCCTGAGTCGGGATCGGAGAACCGGATGTGGCCGCCCGGGTTGCCACCGCTCGCCACGTGCTCGGCTGGACCGAAGATGGCTTCCGTCTCGAACGCCTGGTCGTACGTGAGGAAGAGGAAGCCTTCGTTGGTCGAATCGAAGGGGGCGTTGAGGTCGGTCGCGCTCGCGCCTGAAGCGAACGTCAGTCCCGCGGCAAGAGCGGCGATGGTCAGTGAAGCAAGGCGGCCTGCGCGCATTGGATTCCCCTCGTTGATGTCAATTCCCTCCCCCTGTGGGGACCCTACTCCTACCGATATCTACCGTCAAGATCTCGCGTCGCCTAGAGCGGCCTGATCGTCTTCGAGGTCGCCGCCGCGCACGCGGGGGCCTCGCCAATCTTCGGTGCGACGGCGTAGTACTGCTTGTTCTTCTTCGCGTTCTTCGCGAACTTGAACTTGCCGTTCTCTTTGGTGAGGTCCGTGTCGAGCAGCTTGTCCTCGGCGCCAGCCTCCCGGAAGAGCTGCACCACGACTGTGTCGACGCAAACGTCGGGGAACGCGCCATCGACCTGAGAGACGACGCCACCGAACGCGCGCGAGCGCTTCTTGTACTTGAGCGTTATCTCGCGCCCCAACACCCACTCCTCGAGGACGAAGTTGTCGAGATCGCTGAGCTCGCCCGCCTGGGGTGAGAAGTCCGCACTGACAACCCAAGCGGAGATGAGTTCCGGAACCGTGAAGACGCCGCCGAAGTCGCTTGCGTCGGCATCTTCTCCGCCAAAATCGCGCCAGCAGGGATCGTCCGGAGAGATTACGACCGAGTAGGTAGTCCAGCTCGCGCTCGGAACCCCGAACTCGCAGCGGATGCGCCCTTCTGCCGCCGGGTTTTGGCGATCGCCCACCTCGATGAAGACCGGACGCGCAGGCGTCGCGCCGGTCGAGCGGATGTCAAACGACATCACCATGCCGATCAGATCAGAATCGACTGGCACGTCTGAGGGGGAAGGAACGAACCAAGCCAGCTTCTCTTCCGCTCCGCTGTTGAGATCCTCCCAGCGGATGAAGCCACCCGGGTTGCCGCCTGACATGACGTGCGACAACGGGCCGGACGAGAAGGTGCCGTCCGAATTGACCTCGAAGAGGTCGAACCCATCGTCGTCGGTCGTGAAGTCGGCCGAGAACTCCTGCGCCTGCGCGCTGCCGGCGATTGCGACTGCGGCGACGAATCCCGAGACGAGAGACGCGGCGATGGGACGGATGCGCATCTTCAGAACCCCTGGCTTAGATGGCGTGGACATCGACCCTACTCCCATGGTGGGCTATATAGGGCTACTTGCGGCAGACCGCGTATGAGGTGATGCTCTGGAAGCTGCCGCCGCCGGTCACGTTGTTCACCCCGGCCTGCCAGGTCTCAGGCTGGAGCGTCCCCCCGTTGTCTGAGAAGTAGTTGGAGACGGCGTACATGCGCTGGGTGTAGGCGCCGCTCGAGCGCAACCCGCCCCCGACGAGGTCGGTGTCGCCCCCGCACTGGGCGGGGATGGTGTTCTGAGTTGCGTCGTCGATGGTCGTGGACTGGTCGTTGTACAGATACTTGCCGGGGGCGCGGTCCCGGTCGCAGATCACGAAGCCGACCATGAACTGGCCGGGGCTACCGACGTTGTTGTTGTCGACGTAGACGCTCCAGCCGTCATCCATGCGCGTCCCTTGATCCCCGTCGTCGAAGGGCCGCGCGGTGTTCAGCGCCATCTCGTCGTTGAGGAACCCGCTGGACGAGACACCGCCGCCCACACCCGGCTCGTCGTTCGGACAATTCACCGCAACACCGACTTGCGACCCCTCAGGCGCGGGCACAGTCGCGCTCGCCTTGTAGCGGTAGTCGGATTCCTTCGCGCGCTTGTCGCAAATGGCGAACACGGTGTAGGACGCGCTCGGCGGGTTTCCGCCATTGAGGTTCTGGACGTAAGCGATCCAGCCGTCGTCGAGTTGCTCGTCGCCATCGTCGTCATACGGGCGCGTGGTGTTGATCTCGACGCGAGGCTCGTACCCGGCATCCGCAAGGACTCCTCCAGAAATCACGGGCTCCTTGTTGGGGCAGATCGCTTCGGTCCCCTCCTGCGAGTTGTCCTCGATGGAATCGGTAACGGAGACGTAGCGCAGACCATTCGCCGAGACGTCCGCGGCCGCGGGCGATGCGGCGAGAAGACTCGCGGCCACGGCGGCGCCGATGATGCGTGCTCCCCAGAGTTTCATGCACCTTCTATAAGCGCATTCGCAAAAACTGTCAAGCGCGGGCGGCGAAGACGCGATGGCCGGGCGCGAACGAGCGCCCGGCGTAGCCGCGGCGCGTCTGCACCCGGAAGCGGGCCTCGCGGAGCATGTCCTCGATCTCTGAAGCCCGCCAGAGCCTGAGGCGGTGGACCTCCTCCGAGCGGCGATAGGTGGCGCCGCCCGAGATGCGGCGGAAGGTCGTGATCCGCCGCTGGAGCTTTCGGCCCTTGCGGTCTTCTGAGGCCGTGTAGAGGATCGCCCAGTCGTCGCCGGCCCTGAACGCCGAGTCCTCGCCGGCCGGGACACGCCCCGGCGTCGCCAGGTCGAAGACGAAGAGCCCGCCGGGACGGAGCGAGGAGCGGATGCGCCCGAAGAGGTCGCGAAGCTCCGCCTTCGTGCCAGAGGCCGAGCCGACGTACCCCAGGACCTCGCCGATCGCCAACACCGCATCGCACTCCGGAATCGGCGCGTCGACCCATGACCCCACCCGGAACCGCGCCCGTGGCGCCCTCGAGCGCGCCAGGCCGATCATCGCGCGCGAGGCGTCGATGCCCAGAACCTCGTGGCCGGCCTCCGAAAGCGCGGCGGCCGTCGCTCCGGAGCCGCAGCCGAGCTCGATCACGCGCCCCTGCTCCACTCCGCGATCGGCGAGCATGCGAACGACAAACGGCGTCGCCTCGGCCGCGAGGTCCAAGAAGCCCGCGTCGTGGATGTATGCGACGTCTGTCCCGTAGTCGGCCATCAGGTCGCAAGAACGTAGAACAAGAAGGCGATGAACAGTCCGATCCAAGCGAGCACTGCCCAGAGCGAGAAGCGCTTTTTGCCGTGCACCTCGTAGTAGGCGATAGCGCCGCCGACGAGTCCAAGAACGCCCGAGACGATCGCGAAGCGGCTGAGGTCCCACTCGGTGAGGAGGAGCCCGACCGCGATGGGGATCGTCGACTGAAAGACCATCGCCCCGGTGATGTTCCCAAGTGCGAGCGCGTCCTTGCCGTCGCGGACCCAGAAGAACGAGTTGGCCTTCTCGGGCAGCTCGGTGGCCAGCGGCGCGAGGATGAGTGAGAGGACGAGCGGCTCGATTCCGATGTCGGAGGCAACATGGAGGAGCTCCTCGACGAAGAGGTGGGCGCCGCCGACGATCGCGGCGAGGCCAATGATGAGCTGAGTCACGATCAGCTTCAGCTTGGGATCGTCTTCGTTCGGCGTGCGGTCGATGATGAGCGGCCCGATGTTCGAGGCCGACTCCACGTCGCCCCCCTCACGGAGGGTGCGGCGCACGTACGTCGCATAGGCACCGATGAAGAGGACCACAAGGGGGATCTGTGCCCAGGTGGGTAGGGGCGCCACGCCGACGGCCACTCCCAGCGCAAAGAACAGGAGGAAGAAGCGCAGGTCGCGTCTAAGCGTAGGCCCGTGGGCCTTCAGCTCGGTCCCCTGATCGCGTCGGGTCTTGTAGATGAAGGCTGAGACGCCGACCAGCCCCATCGCGATCGTTGCCAGGAGGAAAGGGGCCCCGATGATCGCGCCGATCGCCACGTCTTCCGACCCCTCGGCGCCATCGACGATCGCGACGATGGGAATGAGCGTCTCGGGCATCGCGGTGCCGACCGCTGCGAGAAGGGACCCGACTGCTCCCTCGCCCATGTCGAGCCGGTGGCCCAGCCACTCGACGGCGTTCGTGAAAAGGAGCGCTCCGGCGAGGATTACGGCAAACGAAATGACGAGCAGAAGGAGAGGCGGCACGTCCACCTGAACCTAGCTACCACCCTGGGCCGGGTGCCAGGCACGGTGCCTGGCACCGTCGTCTACTCGCTGAAGCCGTAGCGCTCCTGGAAGCGCTTGAGCGGGCCGGGCGCCCACCAGTTCGCCTCGCCGAGGATCCGCATCAGCGCGGGCACGAGGAGCGCCCGAACGATCGTCGCGTCGATCAGAACGCCGGCCGCCTGCGCAATTGAGATCTGCTTCATGAAGAAGATCTGGCTGACCGAGAAGGCCAAGAAGACGACCGAGATCATGAGCGCGGCCGCGGTGATCACACGTCCGGTCCGCCCGATTCCGACGGCCACCGCCTCCTCGTTCGAGGCGCCCAGGTCGTGCTGCTCCTTGATCCGGGCCATCACGAGGACGGCGTAGTCCGTGGCAAGACCGAAGGTGACCGCGAAGACGAAGACGAGGCTGGTCACCTCGATCGCCATCGGCCCGGTGTAGTCGAGGATCCCGGTGAACCAGCCCTCCTGGAACGCGAGGACCAGGATCCCCAGACTCGCCGCGAGCGTGAGCGAGTTCATGATCAGCGTCTTGATCGGCAGGATGATCGAGCCGGTCAGCATGAAGAGGAGGAAGAGCGTCGTCGCGCAGACGATCGCGACTACCGCCGGGGTGTGATCGATCAGGCTCTGTTTCTGGTCGATGAAGCGCGCCGTGTTCCCGGAGACCAGCACCTCGGCTTCACCCAAGTCGCTCTCGCGGATCTCCTTGACGGCGTCTTGCGTTCTGGCCAGGAGGGCTTTGTCCTCTGGCGCAAAGGTGGCGTAGGCAAGGCTCGGCGTCGCGCGGTCGAACTCGGTGCCGCCTCCGATGCCGTCGATCGCGCGAATGCGATCGCGGAGCTCGTCGAGGTGCTTCTCCGACGACTTCCCATCCACGGCGACAGTGATCCCCTCGCCCAGTGAGCGGTCGTAATGGTCGGTCACGTACTCGTTCACGACATACGAGGGCTTGCCGGGCGGCACCGCCTCGGCGCTCGGACCCGTGAGGATCGTGCTGAGAAGCGGCGCTGCGCAAGCGAGGAGGAACGCCGTCGTCGTGACGGCGACCAGGACCGGGCGGCGCATCACGCCCCAGGCGAGCCTGTACCAGCCGTCCGAGGCATCGGAAACGGCCGGCCCCGAGCGGATCGAGAGCGAGTTGATCCGCTCGCCCAGGAGCGCCAGCAGGGCCGGCACCGCGAGGAGCGTCACGACCGACGCCAGGATCGCCACGGTCGCACCGGCAACAGCAACCGAATAGAGGAAGCGCTGCGGGAAGATGATCAGCGCGATCATCGCCGCCGCGACCGTGAGGCCCGAGAAGAGGACGGTCTTGCCGGCGGTCGCAACGGTTCGCCGGTGCGCTTCCTGGGTCGCCCCGTGATGCTCGAGCTCCTCGCGGTAGCGCGAGACCATCAGGAGCGCGTAGTCAACCGCCAGGCCCAGGCTCAGCGCCGTCGCGATGTTGAGCGCGAACAGCGACGTGTCGACGAGCTCGGCCATGATGCGGAGCGCGAAGAGCGTCCCCAGGATCGAGACGACGCCAATCACCAGCGGGATCGCGGCGGCGATCACGCCCCGGAAGACGACGAGGAGCATGATCGCCAGCAGCGGGAACGCGATCAGCTCAGCCTTCGTCAGGTCCTCGCGCGTCTGGTCATTCACCTCGTTGAAGCTGGGAGCGAATCCGCCAATCCCGATCTCGAAGCGCTCGGATGAGAGCTTTTCGTTCGCGTCCTCGGCGGCCGCTCCGCCGTCGTCCTCGACGTCCTGGGTCGCGAGGTGCCCCGGGATCACGACGGAGCGCTGGTCGTCGGCGATCAGGGGGCTGTCCGTCCTGATGTCCTTGGCGGCCTTCTCGAGCTTCTTTTCGAGTTGCTTATCGAGCTCATTCTGCGGCGGCGGCTTGAACGGGACGACGGCCGGCAGCTCCTGCCCGACGGCGGCGTACTGCGCCTCGAGGAGCGCCACCTGGCGGTTGTACTCGCGGTGAGCGGCCGCGATCTCCCGGCGCTGGGCGCGGCGGATCTTGTCCTCGGCCCGCTCGAGCGGGCGCAGCGGATCAACCGCGCGGCCGACGAACTCGACTCCACCCAGGTCGTCGACCAGGCGGCGCACCTCGCGGCGGACAGCGGGGGCAGTGATGTCGATGCGCTTGTCGTCCTCGTCGCGCACCAGGACGATGAGGTTCGGATTCGCGTCGTAGCCCAACCCGTCGCGCAGCAGTTCGGTGGACCGCTCGCTCTCAGAAGCGGGGTCGGTGAAGCCCGCCGCCTTCAGATGATCCTCTAGCCCGCGGCCGAGGATGCCCGCCACGACGACAAACACGCCGATAAGCGCGAGAACCAGCTTCGGGCGGCGCCAGGTGAGGTCGGCGATCGCCCGTGTCATCCCGTGGACGATCCTATGCGGGGGACCGCCCTCGTGTGAGGTACGTCACACGTGGGCTTTGTGCGAAACGCTTACTGGACGGGCTTGATCGTCTTCGACTGCTCCGCAGCGCAGACGGGGTCCGCCCCAGTCGCGGGAGCGTAGGCGTAGTACCTCTTGTTCTTCTTCGCCTTCCTCGCGATCTTCCACTTACCGTTCCCGTCCGTTACATCGGTGTCGATGAGGTTGTCCTCGTCGCCCGCCTCCTGATAGAGCTCGACCTTCACTGACTGGACGCAGGCGTTGCCGCTTGGCCCCTCGTCCTGGGAGAGCGTGCCGCCAAACGACCTCGAGGTTTTCTTGTACTTGATGGTGATCTCGCGCAGGACGGTCACTTCGATGATGAAGTTGTCGAGGTCCGTCTCTTCGTTTACCGCGTCGTCGTCGAAGTCAGCCGTCGTAAACCAGGACCCGGGGTTGCCGGCAAGCGCGGCCTCGAAGTCGGCGGGGGTGGCATCGGTGTTGTCATCGCCATCCTTCCAGCACGAGACGCCGGGGCTGATCACGGTCGGGAACGTCGCCCATGACGACGTGAGGCCCGTTTTTTTGCAATAGATCGTGTGCGGGCTCGTCTCCTCATCGGTGGATTGGACAGCGATGAAGAGGTCGCGGCCCGCGATCGGACCAGAACTGGTGCGCATGTCGAACGAGACGGTGCCACCGATCTGATCCGGCCTCACCTCTGCCGAGGCGACGAAGTAGGCCAGAAACTCATCCGGGCCCGAATCGGGGTCGTCGAAGTGGATGAACCCGCCGGGGTTGCCACCGCTGCCCCCCCACCCTGCCGGACCGAAGATCGAAGCCTCAAACGCTTCCGGGTCGTACTGGACCTGGGAGAAGCCTTCGTTGTCCGTGTCGAACGTGGCCGAGAAGTCCTGCGCCTCAGCGGTTGACGCAATCACGCATGTGGCGGCGACAACCGCAACGGACGACGAAACGATCCGACGCAAAGTCATTGTTTTCCCCTGCTTCCTCGATGCCTATTGGCCTGCGGCAAACCCTAGACCTGGCGCAGAGCCAAGTCAAGCACTGGAGCAGAAGCGCCCTTAGGCGTAGAAGAAGACGAGGCCAAGAACCGCGTAGACCGAGAGCAGCTGAAAGCCCGAGAACCAGTTCGACTCCCCTTCCGCGGTTACGTAGGAGGCAATGAGAACCGCCAGGATCACGCCGCCAAGTTCGAAACCGTTGAACACGAGCGGCATCGGGGCCGGCCCCAGGACGAACGACAAGAGGACCAGGACCGGGGCGACGAAGAGGGCGATCTGCGCCGCGGAGCCGACGGCGATATTCACCGAGAGGTCCATCTTGTCCTTGCGAGCGACGAGGACCGCGACCCAATGCTCGGCCGCGTTACCGACGATGGCCACGATGATGATGCCCACGAAGAACTGGGAGATCCCGAGTCCCTCAGAAGCCTCCTCGATCGATCCGACCAGGATCTCGGAGACGAGCCCGACGGCGGCCCCCGCGACGGCGAGCATGATCACCGACCTCCTCACGGACCAGCCGAAGCCCTCGTGCTCCTCCTTCGCATAGGGAGGGTTGAAGAGGTCGAAGTGGGTCCGCAGGGAGAAGATCAGCCCAGCGACATAGGTGATGCCCAAGACGAGCGAGACACCGACCGAAAGGTGCTCCAGGTCTGTCCCGAGGTTGACGAGCTCGTCGTCCACAGAGGGCAGGCCGCCTCCTTCGACGAGGGCGAAAATCGCCGGCATCATGAGAGCGGCCGCCGCCAGGAAGAGCATCGTCGACTGCGCCATCGCGGCCGTTCTGTCGAAGAGCTGCTTTTTCCTGCCCAGGCCACCAACGAACATCGAAGCGCCCAGGACGAGCAGCAGGTTGCCGAGAATCGAACCGACGATCGAGGCCTTGACCACCTCCTGAAGGCCTTCCGCGAGGAGCAGGACGGCGATGATGAGCTCAGGCGCATTGCCGAAGGTCACGTTGAGAAGACCTCCGATCCCAGGCCCGGCCTTTGCCGCCAGCTCCTCCGTGGCGAGCCCCATGAGGGCTGCCGTCGGGATCACTCCAAGCGCGGCGGCAATGAAGACGAGCGAGGCTGACGCGTGCGCCCCGTACTCGAGCACGACCGCGAGGACGATGAACGGGGTCAGGAGGTATGGCCAGCCCTGCGCTGAGAAGAGAAAGCGGGTCACGTGGCCGTCAATCTATCGGCGCCGAACGACCGAGGCCCCGGCGGAACCGAGGCCTCGGATCAGTCGTTGGAGGTCAGCGCGTGGCTACTCGAGGCACTTCTGGATCTCGTCCGGGTTACCGGCCGCGTCGGAGATGCAGTCGGGATCGACGCTGCTGCCGCCGCCGTCGATCTCCGGGATCTCGCCGCCACCCGGGATTAGGCCCAGGCCGCCGAGCTCGCCCGCGAGGTCCTCGATCGGCTGCGCATCGGCCGGCGCCTCGATCGTCTGTTCCTCGCCGACCTCGGAGATCTCGAGCGAGAAGCCGAGCGACGCCGATTCGATCCCGGCCGCCGCCGCGCCGAGCGCCGCGGTGTCGAGGTCGAGCGAGAAGTCGAGCCCGCGCAGCGTGCCGTCCTCGGTCGCTGCGTAGACGTCGAAGTCCGCGCCTGAGACGGCGTCGGAGATGACCGCAAGCTGCGGTTCGATCAGGGACGGGTCAACGTCGCCCGTAGCGCCGGGGATAGACGAACCCAGATGGAAGAGGTCGGTGACCATCTGCTCGACGTCGAGCGCGCCAGCCACGTGGGTGGCCTCGGCGCCGCCGACATCCTCAGTGCCCTCGTTCGTGAGCTCCGAGAACCAGGCCGTGACGTCGATGTCGCATGCGGCCTTGTCGCCGCCCGCGTCCTCAATCGCCGTCTCGCACTGCTCACGGAAGGTGGAGCTCTCTGTGTCCTCAGGCGCGAGCGCTGCCTGCTGCTCCTTGATCTGCGCGTATGCGTCCTCGCCCAGCTCGTAGTCCGTGCCGTTGTAGTTCACGAAGACGTTGTCCTCGGTGACCGTGATACCGGCTTCGAAGTCGCCCAGGGCCTCGGCTGCCGCGCCGTCGCCGGAAGCGGTGATGTCCAAGTCGAGCGTGCCGATGCCCGTGGGGTCGTCCGCATCCATGGCGAACGGGCCGCTGATGTTGGCCTCGAGGCTGCCGCCTGCAGAGCCCTCGGCCGAAAGGTCGACCGTGAGATCGATGACGCCGCTCTCGATCTTGGTGTCGTTGTTGAAGGCGCCCTCGACGACCTCCTGCGGGTCCTCGGAGGATTCGTCGTCGCCGCCGCACCCGGCGATAACCGCCGGGACCGGAATGGCGAGCGCGAGTGCGGCGATAAGTGTCTTCGTGCGATTCAAGTTGTTTTCCCCGTCCTTGTTTTCGTGGTCATGAAGGCCGCCCAACGATAGAGGGTACGGTTGCTCGCGACCGTGGCCCACGAATCCTCAAGCGCCGCGCCCAGGACGATTCTTTACACCGGGAAGGGCGGCGTCGGCAAGACGTCGGTGGCCGCGGCCAGCGCTCGCCGCGCCGCCGCGGAGGGCCTGCGCACGGTCGTGCTCTCGACCGACCCCGCCCACAGCCTCTCGGACGCGCTGGAGCTAGACCTCGGACATGACCCCACTCCGGCGGGCGAGAACCTGTGGGGTCAGGAGGTCCAGGCGCAGCGCGAGATGGAGGCCAACTGGGCACAGGTCCAGGCGTGGCTCGGCCAGATCCTCCACGAGCGCGGCGTGATGGACATCGCCGCCGAGGAGTTGACCGTCCCGCCGGGCATGGACGAGCTCTTCAGCCTGCTCCAGATCAAGCGCCACCACGAGTCCGGCGACTACGACGTGATCATCGTCGACTGCGCGCCGACAGGGGAGACGCTCCGGCTCCTTTCGTTCCCCGAGATCGCGAAGTGGTGGCTCGAAAAGGTGTTCCCGGTCGAGCGCAGGATGGTCGCGGCCGCCCGGCCGATCGCGAAGACCTTCCTGGACGTCGACCTGCCCGGCGAGGAGGTCATGGCCGAGGTGAACGGCCTCGTCCGCAACCTGATCGCGATGAACGACATCCTCCGCGACTCCGGCCGGGCGTCCATCCGGCTGGTCATGAACGCGGATCGGATGGTCATCAACGAGGCGCAGCGCACCTTCACGTACCTGAACCTCTACGGGTATCTGACCGACGCGGTGGTCGTGAACCGGCTCTTCCCCGACGAGGTGTCAGAGGGATACTTCGGCCCGTGGCGCGAGCGCCAGACCGAACGCCTCACCGACATCGCCGACGGCTTTGCGCCGGTGCCCGTCCTCCAGGCCCGCTACTTCGCCGACGAGGTCGTCGGCCCAGCGATGCTCGACAAGCTCGGGGCCGAGCTGTTCGCCGAGCACGAGGTCGCCTCGCTTCTGTTGGCCGAGCAGGCGCACGAGTTCTCCGAGGACGCGAATGGCGCTACGACACTGCGCATCCGCGTGCCGTTCGCCGAGCGCTCGGAGGTGTCCTTGAAGCAGGTGGGCTCGGAGTTGATCGTCGCGGCCGGCAGGGAGAAGCGCACGCTCATCCTGCCCCCCGCGCTCGCCCGCAGGCGCTCGAACGGCGCAAAGCTCCGCGACGGGGCGCTCGAAGTCACGTTCCCGGGTGAGCGATGAGCGCACGCGGCCCCGACCCCTCCGAGCTCGGCGACATCCTCGCGCGCCATTCCTCCGAGCGCGCATGCGTCGAGCTGTGCCCGATCTGCCGCGCGGCCGACGTTCTGCGCGCGACCGCGTCCTCCGACGACCTCCGCGACGGCTGGCAGGACGTCCAGCGCGAGGCCCTACTCACCATGAAGGCCGTAATCGACCGCGCCGTGGAGCGCATGGGCGAAGAGCCCGGCGAGCAAGGCCCGAAGGTCGAGGACATCCCGATCGACTAACGAGGTGCCAGGCACCGTGCCTGGCACCGGGCGGGGTTAGCGCAGGTGGGTCGTCTCGCAGCGGATGACGGACTTGTCCTCGAGGTCGTCGTCGCACTTGTCCTTGCCCTTGCCGCCGTCGAGCTGATCGCGGTCTGGCCCTCCGTTGAGGTTGTCGTCGCCGCCGCCGGCCTCAATGAGGTCCCGGTCCCCGCCTCCCTTGAGCGTCTCGGGTGCCTGGGAACCGAAAAGACGGTCGTTGGCAGCGCCGGTTGAGCCACGAATGGTCAGGGTGTCATCCAGGCCGTTGCCCGCGAACTCGAGCCTGTCCCTCTGGTCACCGAGGATGACGCTGATCTCCTTGACCCCCTTGGCGGGACAGGTGTAGGAGCCGTCGCCGGACGACCCCGCCTCGCAGCCGAGGCGTTCGCTCGTGATGGTCGAGCCCGAGATCGTGATGAACCCGGTCCCCAGGGTGCGCGATATGACGGCCTCGTCCGCGAAGTCCGAGCCCCGGACGGTGATTGCGTCGAGGGAATCACCCCGGATCGTGATCGAGCCGGCGCGCTGCTCGGCGGCGCCCGACACGGCAACTGCGGCCAGCACACCCGCGAGCGCCGCGCCCGCGCATGCCAACCAGCCAAGTCGCGTCCGTGCCTGTGGCGAGATCATCCCCCGATGTGCCTCCGCGGCGCACGCTACCACCACTGCTGGAGCCGGTCAAGCGCGCCCAATGTGACCGATCTCACCTTGACTCGTGACGCCGGATACGTAACCTGAGGCACATGGGGATGGAGTGCTCAGCATGCGGCACGCAAAACCCGGAGAGGGCACGCTTTTGCATGTCCTGCGGCAACACGCTTCCAAGCGGGTGTCCGGACTGCGGTGCCGAGAATCCGGCGGGCGCGAAGTTCTGCATCGAGTGCGGCACGGCTCTGACCGGCGCGCCGCGTCCAGCCGCACCCGCCTCCGCCTCGTTCCCCGCCCCTGAGGCCCGGCCCGAGGAGCGCCGCAAGGCCACCGTCCTGTTCGCCGACCTCTCGGGCTACACCGCGGTCGCCGAGCGGATGGACCCCGAGGCTCTCAAGTCGATGGTGGACCGGGCGCTCAGGCGCCTCGGCGAGGAGGTGACCCGCTTCGGCGGGACCGTCGACAAGTTCATCGGCGACAACGTCATGGCCGTCTTCGGCGCGCCCACCGCCCATGAGGACGACCCCGAGCGCGCGGTGCGGGCCGGGCTCGCCATGCAGGGCGCAATGGACGAGATCAACGAGCAGATCCCCGGCGTGGACTTCCAGCTGCGGGTTGGAATCAACTCGGGCGAGGTCCTCGCCGGCAAGATGGGCGACGGCTACACCGTGATCGGCGACGCGGTGAACGTCGCATCCCGCCTTCAGTCCGCCGCGCGCCCGGCCTCGGTCACGGTTGGCGAGGCGACCCAGCGCCTGACCCGCGCTTCGATTGAGTACACGGAGCTCGAGCCGCTCGACCTCAAGGGCAAGGCCGAGCCCGTCCTGGCGTGGGAGGCGATCCGCGTGGCGGTCGCTGGCACCGCGCTGACGCGTGCGGCAACGCCGCTCGTCGGCCGCGAGGACGAATCCGAGCTTCTCACGGCGATGTTCGACCGCGTGACGCGGGAAGAGCGCGCGCACCTCGTGACGGTCATGGGCCAAGCCGGCGTGGGCAAGAGCCGCCTTCTGCGCGAGCTCGCGAGCACGGTGACCGAGCGGCCCGGTTCACCGCTCATGCGGGTCGGCCATTGCCCCGCCTACGGCTCCGGCCTCGCCTACTGGGCGCTCGGCGAGATCGTCCGCGATCAGTTCGGCATCGCCGACACCGACGAGTCTGAAGTCGCGTTCGCCCGCCTTCGCGCGGGCTTCGAAAAGCTCGTGGGTGACCACTCCGTCGAGGGCGAGGAGGACTCGCCCGACCGCCTCGCCGCGACGCTCGCCCGACCCCTCGGCATCGAGGTGCCTGAAGAGTTCGCCGAGATCGCGGAGTCGGACGACCCCCAGCAGGTGCGCGCACGGCTCTTCTCGGCAGTGCGGACCCTGGTCGAGGCTGCAAGTCGCGAGCGGCCGGTCGTCTTCGCTATCGAGGACATCCATTGGGCAGACGAGGGAATGCTCGACCTGATCGAGTACCTCGCGCGCTGGGTGCGCGGACCGGTTCTGATGATCTGCCTCGCGCGCGACGAGCTCCTTGACCGCCGTCCTGGCTGGGGTGGCGGCCGTCGCAACGCGACGACGATCGCGCTCGAGCCGCTCGAACCGACGGGCGCGCGCGAGCTGGTCCACGCGCTCCTCCCCGACGGCGCCGATGAGATCGAGGAGGCGCTGGTGGCCCAGGTCGCCGAGCGCTCGGGCGGCAACCCGCTTTTTGCCGAGGAGATGGTGAACCGCATCCTCGAAGAGGGCATGTCCGGCGACGCAGCCCTACCCGAGACGGTCCACGCCGTGCTTGCCGCGCGCCTCGACGCGCTCGATCCCCATGAGCGCTCACTTCTCCAGCAGGCTTCGGTCGTGGGCCAAACGTTCTGGGCGGGCTCCGTTGCAAACGGCGGGGACACACAGGAGCTCCTGGGTTCCCTGGCCGACAAGGACATGATCATCGCGACCTCGGGCGGCCGCCTGATGGGCGAGCGCGAGTACGCGTTCAAGCACGTCCTGATCCGCGACGTCGCCTATTCGACCCTGCCGAAGACGGTGCGGGCGCGAAAGCATGCCGAGGTCGCATCGTTCATCGAGGACCGCGCCTCCGACCGGACCGAGGCCGTGATCGCGATGGTCGCCGACCACCTCGCGAAGGCGGCCGAGATCGGTACCGACGCCGGACTGAACGAATCGGAGCTTCTCGTCGTCCGCGACCGTGCCCACGAGGCCCTCGAGGCGGCCGGCGACGTCGCCGCCGGCCTCTATTCGAACCAGGAGGCGCTCACCCAATACAAGGCGGCGCTCAAGCTCGACGGCGAGGACGACTGCGACCACCCGGATGCTCGCGCCCGCATCGCCGAGAAGTACGGCGACGTGGCGCTTCGCCTGGGCCGGGTCGACAAGGCGGTGGAGCTGTGGGAGCGCTGCCTCGAATACCACCGCGGCGAGGAGAACCTCGCCAGGGTCGGAGACCTCCACCGCAAGATCGGCGCGGGCCTTTGGAACAAGGGTGACCGCGAGGGCTCTATCAGCCACTACCAGCGCGGCATCGACCTCCTAAAGGACGGCCCGCCGTGCCTCGAGCTCGTTCGCCTCTACGAGGAGGCCGCCTCGCTCTATATGCACACCGGCGACAACATGCTCGCGATCTATGCCTCGGAGAAGGCGCTGCGCCTGGCCGAGCGCCTGGAGGAGGCGGCGGCGGCCAGCCGCGCGCACGGCATCTTCGGCCGGGTTTTCGGCCGCATCGGCGACACCGAGCGCGCCCGCGAGAACCTGGAGCGCTCGGTCGAGCTGGCGCGTGACTCTGACCCCTCGGAGGCAATCCGCGCCCTGCTGGCCCTGGGCTACCACTTCGAGATCTCGGAGGCCGACTACGAGGCGGCGACGGAGGCCTACAACGAGGCGCTCGGGATCGCCGAGCGGATCGGCGACATCCCCTCGCAGGTCGAGCTCCACTTCTCCCTGTCCTCGCTCGCGTTCCATCGCGGCAAGTGGGACGAGGTCGAGACGGGCACCGAGACGGTCGCGGCACTCGTTGAGCGCGAGGGTCTGACGGGCAAGCTCTGCTTCCCCCACCTCCTGCGCGGGGCTTTGCGCTGGCGCGACTCGGACCATGCGGGCGCTGAGCGCTCGCTTCGTCGCGCAGCGGAGATGGCCGCGCAGGTCGGGCGCTCGGAGATCGCGTTCCAGGCGCTTCTCGCCCTTGCTGCGACGCTGCGCGACAGCGAGAACTACGCGGACGCCGACGGCGTCCTGGCCTCGGCGCTCGACACGTGCGAGCGGGCCGGACTCGTCGCACAGTCGATCGAGGCCACCGCCGCGCGCTCGGTCAACGCAACGCTCTGGGGCCGAGCCGACCAGGCGACCTCGCTTGCGGACGAGGCCAGCGGCCTCGCCGAGCGACTGCGCTATCCGGTCGGCTCCGCCGCCGCGCTCGAGGCTCGCGGGCTCGCCGCGGGCGACGCTTCGCTATTGCGCGAGGCCGCGGACTCCTGGCGCGAGCTGGGCCGCCCGATCGAGGCCGAGCGCGTCGCTCGCCTCGCAGAAGCCGCCTGAGCAAACTTTTCCGTGTGAGCGCTCTGCTATGAGTATTCGCTCACATTATGCTCAATATTGATTCACAGAAAAAGCTACCCCTGCCCGCCCGCTCGCTCGCGATCCTGTTCGTAGGCATCGTGTTCGCGCTCCTCGCCATCTTCATGCCACCGGACAAGGCGGACGCCGGCGACAACACCGTCGACGACAACTACGTCTTCCCGCTCCCCTCGAAGCACGAGTACGGCGAAGGGTTCGGCGCCGGACGCGGCCACGATGGCCAGGACCTGCTCGCCAAATGCGGCAAGAACCTGGTCGCGGCCCACGACGGCAAGGTTCAAAGGGCCGAGTTCGATGGCAGCGGCTACGGCAACATCCTCGTGCTCGACGTGAAGGGCTCAGGCGTCGACCTGCTCTATGCGCACATGCAGAAGAAGCCGATCGTCCGCGTGGGCGACAAGGTCACCGCGGGCGAGAAGGTCGGGAAGGTCGGCGACACCGGCAACGCTTCTACATGCCACCTCCACTTCGAGATGCACACCGCGCCCGGCTTCTGGGAAGGCGGGCACGCAATGCGGAAGGTCACCGACTACCTGAAGAAGTGGGATAAGACCAGCTGAATTTCGCCGCTTTCACGGGCGACGGCGCTTATAGGGTCGCCCGATGAGAAGACCAACGCTCTTGCTCGCGGCGCTCGTTGCCCTGGTCCTGGGTCTGACAGCGTGCGGCGACGAGGAAAGCGACACCTCCGAGACGACGAGCGGCGACGAACTCGCTGCCGAGGAGTTCGCCGCCGAAGCCGACGCGCTATGCGAGTCATTCAACGAGGAGCACCCGATCCCGCCTGAGGCCCAAAGCGCCAAGGAGGCAGCGAAGATCGCGCAGGAGGAAGCCGATCTGCGCGTTGAGTTGATGGAGGAGATGACCGCCATCGAAGCGCCGGAAGAGGCGCAGGCGGACCTCGATACTTACAACGAGCAGACGCTGGCGATCATCGACGTAATCGAGGAGCAGGCGGCCGCGGCTCATGACGAGGACCATGAAGCCTTCCAGGCGGGCTTCGCCGAGATCGACACGCTCACAGCCGAGCGCGCGGGCACAGCTGAGGCGCTGGGGTTCGAGAAATGCGGCCTGGCCGCAACCACCGCGCCCGACTCGGAAGACTCGGAAGGAGCCAACGAGCCGATCGACTAGCGGCTGACGCCGGTGCCAGGCACGGTGCCTGGCACCGGGGCGCTAAGCCAGGCCCTCCTTCTCGTACTCGCGCAGGAAGCCCTCGAACTCGCGCATATGGCCCTGCTCATCGCGGAGGATCGCGATCACCATGTCCTCGGTGACGGGGTCCGTGTCGGCGCAGAACTCGATGATCCTCGAGTAGTGCTCGATGGCGCCGGCCTCGGCCTCGATCACGCCCTTGATCACGTGGACGATGTCCACCTGGTCATCGGGTGGCTGAAGGAAGCTCTGGTCGGCCGAGAACTCCTCTGACCCGGGCACAACCCCATAGAGCTCCTTGATACGGGCCGCGAACTGCTGCGCGTGGCCCAGCTCCTCGGTGATGTCCTGGGCGAGCGATTCCTTGATCTCCTGGGCGCGGACACCATCGGGATTCACCGAGTTGGCGATGTAGCTCATCACGGTCTCGATCTCCATCCAGTACGCCTTCTTGAGGAGCTCGACGACTTCCTCGCGCGCCTCGGTGTTCTCGTCGGCCAGGATGTCCTTGGACCCCACGGTCGAATCGGCTGAACGTGTCATTTCGGTTCCTCGTTTCTTGACAAATTGATTCCCCCGCTTCAGCGGGGGTTTAGGGCTGATTCCCCCTTTCGGAGCAACGTAACCGACTGGCCTTCCTAGACTCGGTCCATGCCTGAGGTCACTGCTCCGGACGGCGTCAGCCTCCACTGGGAGGAGCGCGGCTCGGGGCCCTCGGTGCTCCTCAGCCCCTACTGGGCGATGCACCCGTCCATCTTCGACCCGATCGAAGCGGTGCTCGAACACGACTTCCGAGTCGTCCGCTTCGACGAGCGCGGCACGGGCGAGTCCGATCGCGTCGGCCCATACGACATGGCGACTGGCGTGTCGGACCTCGAAACCATCTGCGAGACCGCGGGCCCGTTCGATGTGGCGCTCTGCCTCGTCGACTCGGCGAACCGCGCGGTCCGAGTGGCCCGCTCGCAGCCCGACCTGATGACCCTGGTCTTTTGCGTGGGCTCGGCGCCGTTCGGCGTCGGCGGGCTCAAGGACTCCGACTCCCTCCTTTCCTCGGAGACCGTGGTCCGCACCTACCTCCAACAGCTCGAGGCCGACTACAGGGGCGCCGTGCGGGCCGCGCTGGCCGGCGCGAACACCCACCTCTCGGACGACGAGGTCCGCAACCGCGTGCAGATTCAAATGGAATACATCGATGCGGAGGCCGCGTCCGTTCGCGCGCGCGAGTGGGCGGCCGACTCCGGGGCCGAGGAACCCGGCAAGGAGATCGGCAGCCGCCTCAGCGTCTGCCTGTCCAACACGATGGGCGGGCCGGGGGCATGGTTCCCCTCCGGGGTCGAGATGGAGCCCGTCGTCCGCGAGTTCTTCCCGCAAGCGCAGATCTACTGGACCGCGGACGGCATCGTCTCCACGCCGCACGAAATCGTCGAGGCCCTCAAGACTTCCCTCGTGGCTGCAGCCGGATCCCAGACGTATCATCGACAGCCATGAGCTCCTGGATCCTCACCGGCGGTATCGAGAACTTCCGGATCTACGTGGAGCGCGAGTTCGACGTGATCGGGATGAAGGAGGGCCGGCGGCGGATGGCCGAGGGGTTCGAGCCCGGCGACGAGATCATGTTCTACGTCTCGGGCCTCCAGGCGTTCGGCGGGATCGCCAAGGTCCGCTCGGGCATGTTCGAAGACCGCACCCCGATCTGGCCGCAGGGCAAGAAGAAGAAGCCCGAGGCCTACCCGTGGCGGATTGAAGCTGAGCCGGACGTGGTCCTGGCCGAGGACGACTTCGTCCCCGCCGAAGAGATGGTTGGACGCCTCGAGCACATCGCCAAGTGGCCCGCAGAGCACTGGCACCTCGCGTTCCAGGGGCAGCTCCGCGTCATCGGCGACGCCGACGCGAGGATCCTGCGTAAGCGGATCGAGAGCGCCGCGCGAGCCGGCGTAGTTGCGTAAAGCTTCAAAACTCGACGCATATCGGATCCAGGCGTCATACAACTGTCCAGAATCGTCGCGCGCAGCCAAGCGGCGACGCCTGAGCGCCGAAGACTCTTTTGATACCCGAGGAGAGCCTGGTTTCGCCCCTAGCGGGCACCAGGCCTGAGCCCCGGGGCACCTCCGATGCCGAGACGGGGCGTCCTTCGGGGCGCCTCGTCTCATTTATCCAAGCGGGAGCCCCGCCGCAGGTGTCGAATACGCGAGGGAACGGTTAGAGGTGGCGAAGATTCGAGCCGATCCTGCTATTAGTGTTCGCTCACAGAATGCGTAGCCTCCGCAAACAAAACGTTCCCGCTCTCTTCGTGGCGCTCGTCGCTTCGGCCGGCCTGACCTCGGTCGCCCTCGCCGATGGCGGCGGAGTCGGCACGGGCGGCGGCGGTGGTGGTGGTGGCGGTGGCCACAATTATGTCTTCCCCCTCCCGGCCCATCACGAGTACGGCGACGGCTTCGGCGCCGGTCGCGGCCACGAGGGCCAGGACGTGTTCGCCAATTGCGGCAGCAAGCTGATCGCGAACCACTCGGGTCGAGTCCAAGCGGTCGACCGCCAATCTTCGGCCGGCAACTACATCGTCCTCGACGCGGACGGCACTGGCATCGACTACGCCTACATGCATTTGAAGCAAAAGGCCATCCCTCGCGAAGGCTCCAACGTACGCAAGGGCGAGAAGATCGGCGAAGTCGGAGACACGGGCAACGCCACCGGATGCCACCTCCACTTCGAGAAGTGGACCGCGCCCGGTTATTACGAGGGCGGCCACGCCTCGAGGAACGTGACCAAGGCCCTCAAGAGCTGGGACAAGTACAGCTAGCTCAGGGTCAGCCCGGCTCGGGTTGGATCAGCGGTGAGGTGGCGGGGTTTTCGACGCCCAGGTTTACCGCTCGCCGGTAGTCCGTCCACTCCTTGATCGCGATCTGGATCGATGCTGCCGCGGGGATGGCGAGAAGCGCGCCGACCACGCCGAAGAGCGTCGAGCCGAACAGCACCGCGACCAGGATCACAATCGGCTGGACAGCGACCGCGCGGCCCTGGATCTGCGGCTGGATCACGTAGTTCTCGATCTGCTGATAGACGATCGCGAAGATGATCCACACGATCAACGCCACCGGGAAGTTGACGAACAAGAGCACGATGCCGACGAGGAAGGCGGCGATCGTGGCGCCGACAACTGGGATCAGGTCACCGAAGGCCATGATGAGGGCGAGCGCGCCTGCGAATGGCGCCCCGAGGATCGAGAGCACTATGAAAGAAACCACGCCCGCGAGCGTCGCCTGGAGGAGGGCGCCTCCGACGTAGCCGCCGATTGCGCTCGCGATGTGCTCGAAGGCCCGGCGCAGGCGCTCCGCGTGCTCGGGCTCCTGGTTGGCCAGGAACTGTTTGATCCACTTCGCCCCGCCGGAGACCATGAAGATCGAGAGGATCAGGATCGTGACCAGCGCGAAGATCGACCGGACAAGCCCGACTCCGATGTCGGAGAGCGTCTGCGTCGCGTCGCCGATCTTCTCAGGCAGCTTCTGGGCCTCCTCCTCGAGTGTGCCGGTGATGTCGTAGTCCTCGTTGAGGCCCGAAAGGGTGTCGTTGTCGTTGACGAACTTGGTGACGTCGGCGGCGTACGAGGGGAAGTTGCCAACCAGGTCCTCTGCCTGCGAGACCAGCGGCGGGAGGAGGAGCACCAAGAGGATGATTGGAAGGGCGATCAGCATCCCGTACACGGACGCGATCGCTAGCCCTCTGGGCATGTGACGACTCAAGATGGCGATCGGGCCCGAGACGGCGATCGCCACGAACGCGGCGATGACGAGCCAGGAGATCGGCTTCTGGAGGAGGTAGACGAGATACGCGGTGATGATCACAACGACCACCACCAGGCAAATCCGCAGGATCGAGCGGATGCTCGTATCGAAGCCTCTGAAGACGGCCATCATCGGCGTCCTCTTCGACGCCGGCGGCCCCTCTCCTATGCCTTGGGCTGCCTGGGCACGAACGCGCTCGTGCGCCTGACGTACTCTGCGTAGCCGGGGCGGCGCGACGTGATCGTCCTCTCTGTAAGCGCGACCCCTGAGACTCGCAGGAGGAGGAAGGCGAGGAGCGCAGGGCCGACCGCCATCCACCAGGCCGAGCCAGTCTCGAGCGCGATCACCCAGATGCCCCACCAAACGCAGACCTCGCCGAAGTAGTTGGGGTGGCGCGAGTAGCGCCACAGGCCCTTGTCCATCACCTGACCCTTGTTCTCAGGGTCCTTGGAGAAGGCGAGGAGCTGCGCGTCGGCGAGCGCCTCGAAGAGGATGCCGAACGAGGCGAGGCCGCAACCAATCCAGGCCAAAGCGCCAAGGGTGGCTGGGGTCGGGTCGGTCGCCGCGACCTGGATCGGCAGCGAGATCACCCAGGCAATGAGCGCCTGCGTGCCGAAGACGGACCACAGGCTCCGCAGCGCAAAGTTGTCGTGCTTCTCACGCATCGCCGCGTAGCGGCGGTCCTCCCCGTCATGGCGCCGGGCTATGTATCCGGCCAGCCGCAGGCCCCAGACCGAGACGAGGATCAGGATCAGAAGCGCGCGCTGCTCGTCACCGTCCCCGACGACGAGCGACACCAGAGCGATCGCGACGAATGCGAGCCCCCAGGCGACATCTGCCACGCCCGCATCGTGCATCGCGAGGCTCGCGAGCCACGCGACACCCATGACCGCGATGGCGGCGCCCAGCGCCGAAAGCTGAACGGCGGCATCAAGCATGAGCAAAGTATGAGGGGTCGGACCCCTCACACATTGCTCACAGCATCCGTGCCGAAGTTAGATGGCGGCTCGGGCGGCCCAGGCCATTCGGCCCAGCTTTTCGCCCAGCGTCTCGGGCGTCCAGTCGCCTGAGCCGCTCAAGAGGGTGCGGGCGCCGACCTGTGCGATGCCGACGATCGTGTGGCCGAGGAGCTCGGCGGCCGCCCGGGCTTCATCGCCCTTGAGGTCCGAGTAGCGCTCAACCCAGTGGGCGGCGATGTTGGACGCCGTTTGCGCCTGCAGCTCGATGCCGGCGGCGATCCGGGCCGCCACGGCCTCGTTGCCTCCCCCCTCACCAAGGAAGACGACGCGATAGATGTCGGGCGACTTCTGAGCCGCCTCGAGAAAGACCTGAAAGCCACGGATCAGCGTTGCCTCTGGATCGTCGGGGGTGCCGGTGGTCCCCAGGGCCTCGCCCGTCTCGACGAGGATCCGCTCCTCCTCGCGGTCGAGCATGGCCGTGAAGAGCTCGTCCTTGGAGGCGAAGCAGTCGTAGACGACGGGCTTCGAGACGCCTGCGGCAGCGGCGATCGCGTCCATTGACGTGCCCTCGAAGCCGTTTTCGAGAAAGAGCTCGTACGCCACGTCGAGCACAAAGGGGCGGCGTCGCTCGGGTCCCAGGTGCGCCGCGCGCTTCCGGCGGCGCGAGTTGTTCGGCGATGTGGCGGTGTTGTTCGGGACAGCCATTCCTACCTATGGTAGCATTTTCCTACTGAACGTAAAGAAGCAAGCTACTGGAGACGAGACTTCAATGAACGCAGCAACCGCCACAGCCGCCACTTCCGCTTCCGACGTCGACGACATCCTCGACGCGTCCGAGGACATTCCCCCCTTCTCCCTCGAGCTCTCGCAGGACCAGAAGGACATCCGCGACTGGGTTCACGGATTCGCCGAGAACGTCGTCCGCCCCGCCGCCCACGAATGGGACGAGCGCGAGGAGACGCCGTGGCCCGTGATCCAGGAGGCCGCGAAGATCGGCCTCTACGGATTCGAGGGCATCGCCCAGTTCTTCGCCGACCCGTCCGGCCTTCAGATGCCGATCGTGAACGAAGAGCTCTTCTGGGGTGACGCCGGCATCGGCATGTCGATCATGGGCACGACGCTCGCGGTCGCCGCGCTGTTCGGCCAGGGCACGCCAGAGCAGATGGGCGAGTGGATCCCGCAGTGCTTTGGCACCGAGGACGAGCCGCAGGTCGCCGCCTTCTGCGCCTCCGAGCCTGACGCCGGCTCGGACGTCTCCGCGGTCCGCACCACGGCCAAGTACGACGAGGCGAAGGACGAGTGGGTCATCAACGGCCAGAAAGCATGGGCCACCAATGGTGGCATCGCCAAGGTGCACGTCGTGATCGCTTCGGTCGACCGCGAGCTGGGCTCGCGCGGACACGCCGCGTTCGTCATCCCGCCCGGCACCGCCGGGTGCGAGCAGGGCGCGAAGGTCAAGAAGCACGGCCTCCGCGCCTCGCACACAGCCGACGTCCACCTCGACGACTGCCGCGTCCCCGGCTCATGCCTCCTCGGCGGCAAGGAGAAGCTCGACGAGCGTCTCGCCCGCGTCCGCGAGGGCAAGAAGGGCAAGTCACAAGCGGCGATGCAGACCTTCGAGGCCTCGCGCCCAACGGTCGGCGCTCAGGCGGTCGGCATCGCACGAGCCGCGTATGAGTATTCACTCGACTACGCCAAGGAGCGCCAGCAGTTCGGCAAGCCGATCGTCGAGAACCAGGCGATCGCGTTCACCCTCGCGAACATGAAGATGGAGATCGACGCCTGTCGTCTCCTCGTGTGGCGCGCCTCCTGGATGGGCAAGACCGGACAGAGGTTCGAGAACGCCGAGGGCTCGATGTCCAAGCTCAAGTCCGGCGAGACCGCCGTCTGGGCCACTGAGCGGGCCATGCAGATCCTCGGCGGCAACGGCTACACCCGCGAGTTCCCCGTCGAGCGGATGCACCGCGACGCGAAGATCTACGACATCTTCGAAGGCACCGCGGAGATCCAGCGCCTGGTCATCTCCCGGGCCATCTCGGGCCACCACATCAAGTAAGCGTTCAGCGCGACGGATCGCGCCACCCAGCTGCCATCGGCTTCGACTCCTCGGAAGCCGATGGCAGCGCCTGCCTTTGCAGGCTCACCGAGCGCAGATCAGTCGTCGAGCGACCCGTTCGCCAGATACCGGGCGAAGCCGAAGTCGCCGTCGCCGATGCCGGCGGCGACGATCACGTCGTCCTCGCCGATCGCGAGGCCTTGGACCGAGTCGTTGTTCCCGGCGAAGTCGGTCACCGTGGCCCCCTTGAAGCCGAATGACGTCTAACCTCTTATGTAGGGATGAGAAGGACAACGGCGGGATTCATTTGCCTTGGTGTGGCACTTCTTGCGACGCCGGATGTTGCCGGCGCCGAGACGCTAAGCAGCGCCCACACAGTCGAGCGGGACTGCGACTCCGGCCTGGCGGATGAGGGAACCGACCGCGCTCCATTTACGTCGCCGGGTCAGGGATTCGTAACCGCACGGCTCCATGGCGGGCCGAAAGGCGACTGGGAGTTCGCAGCGTTTCGCCGCGGCGAGCCGGTCGGCGCTTCGACCGCGATCGGCTCGAATGAGCGGATCGACCTCTACGCCGAGCGCGGGCAGCGCTTCGTCCTTCAGGCCTGCCGCACTGACGGCGGATCCAGGGCGGTTCGCCTCGACACCTCCTTCGCCCCGTTCCGGCCGGTGCCGGCCGAGCCGGTCTCCCTCGCTCGAGTGCCGATCGCCGGCCCGGATGACGTCGCCGAGCTCATGCGCATGGGCATCGACGTCACGCACCAGATCAGCCCTGATTCGGCGACCGTCGTCCTCTATTCGCGCGATGAGCGCCTGAGGCTTCTGCAGCGGGGATTCGGCGTCGAGACTCTGGTGCCCGACCTTGCCGCCGCCGATGCGGCGGATCGGCGCACCGAGGCTCGGGTCGCGGCGCGGGGAACGAGCTCGGAACTGCCCAGCGGGCGGACCGAGTATCGGGAGTACACCGACTACACGGACGAGCTCGACGCCCTCGCAGCCGCTCATCCCGAGATCGCACGGGAGGTGACGATCGGTAATTCGCTCGAGAACCGGCCCATCCAGGGAATCGAGATCGCCGCCGACGTGGACGCCACCGACGACGGCCGCCCGGTCTATGTGCAGCTGGGGGCCCATCACGCGCGCGAATGGCCATCGGCCGAGTTGCCGATGGAGTTCGCCATCGACCTCGTCGAGAACTACGGCACCGACTCGCGGATTACGGCGCTCCTCGAAGACGTACGCGTCATCGTGATCCCGGTGGTGAACGTGGATGGATTCGTCGCCTCGCGGAGCTTCGGCCCCTCGCCCAACGACGACAACCAGAACGCCACCCTTCTCGATTCGCTGGCCGGAAGCGGCGCCTATCGCCGCAAGAACTGCCGCCCCGTCTCACCCGCCGACGGGGCCCTTCCTTGCACGGCGCGCACCTCGGGAGTTGACCTCAACCGCAACTACGGCGCCTACTGGGGAGGCCCCGGCTCCTCCTCGGACGCGACCTCGCAGAGCTTCCGCGGCCCCTCCCCTTACTCGGAGCCCGAATCCCAGGCCGTGCGCGAGTTCTCGTCCGGCATCCACCCCACCGTCTTCATTACGAACCACACGTTCACCGACGACGGCAAGTGGCTCCGCCAGCCCGGCTTCGACGCCCCCTTCCTTCCCCAGGACTCGATCGGCGCGACCACGCCCGACGAGGCCGCGATGAAGGACCTCGGCGACGCCATGGGAGACGCAACGGGCTGGACCTCGGAACGGAGCTACGAGACGCTCGGTGACATCACGGGCGCGACAGAGGACTGGAACTACCTGTCCCAGGGCTCATACGGCTATACGCCCGAGGCCAGAGGGCTCAACTTCCACGCCAACTACCAGGACTCCGTGATCGAGGAATACATCGGCAATGCTCAGCACGCCGGAGAGGGAGTGCGTGAGGCCTACCTGGCAGCGGGGAAGGTGGCCGCCGACCGGGACGAACATTCTGTGATCGAGGGCTCCGCGCCCGAGACCGCGACGCTTCGCCTCCACAAGGAATTCGAGACACCCCTCCACCCCAACCAGGGTGCAAACGCCCACATCGACGACGTCCTCGACTCGACGCTCGAGGTCCCCGACGGCGGGGACTATCAATGGGACGTGATGCCCTCAGGGCGCCCGTTCCACCAAGGCGAGACGTGGACGATGAGCTGTGAGCTGCCGAGCGAGGACCCGATCTCACAGCAGGTGTTCGTCGCTCGGGGCGACAAGGCGATGGTGGACTGGGGCGCGGCGTGTGAGGCGGGCGGAGGGCCCAACCCGGTCAAGTGCCGGGGCACGGTCGCGACCCTCATCGGCTCCAAGGGCAACGATCGCGGTGCCTCGAAGCTGATTGGCACGCCGGGCGTAGACGTGATCGCGGCCCTCAAGGGCAACGACGTGGTCCTCGCGGACGCGGGCAAGGACATCGTCTGCGGGGGCGCCGGCGCTGACGTGCTGTGGGGCGGCAAGGGCAAGGACGTCCTGCGTGGCGGACCAGGCAAGGACAGCTGCCCGGACGCGGAAGGCAGCGAGGCCAACAGTTGCCGAGGTATTCAGCCCGCGGCCAGCTCCGAGGCCAGCGCGTAGGCGACCTTCGCCGCCTCGGCGACGGTCTCGTAGTTCACGTTCTCGGCCGTGTCGGTCGGCAGGTGGTAATTCTCGAGGTTGTGGTAGTCGTTGACCGAGGAGAGGTTGGCGATCTTGTAGCCGTGGCGTTGAGGGATGATCGCGTCGGTCGAAGCGCGGGCGCGGAAGCCTCGCTCCAGCGCCAGGCCGTCGCGCTGGGCGACGCGGACGACGGTCTCTCGAAGCTCGGGGTCGTAGTCCTCCATCAACCCGGGCCCTTCTCCCTCCAGCATCATCAACCGCGGCGATCCGACCGTGTCCACGCACAGGAACGATGTGGCCTTCGGATCCAGCTCGGGGGCATGCGTGTCCATGAAGCCGCGGATGCCGTCCTGAAGCGTCTCCTCGGCACCGGCCGAGACGAGCCAGACATTGATGTCCCGGGGGCTCTCGCGGAGCATCTCGGTCAGTGCGACCAAGACGGCGCAGGCCGTCAGGTTGTCGTTGGCGCCGGGCACGGTCTCCGAGCGCCACATGTCGCCGACGGCGACAACGGTTCCCGCGTTGAGGACCAGTGCAGCCTTGGCAAGGCCTCGCCGCCCGGTGAGAGCCCCGATGAGGCCCACGATCGGCCCGGCAAAAGCGCCCCACCACTGCGGCGGCTGGGTCTTGATCTTCGGGATGACGGTCGGGAAGGTCTCGTGGAATGTGCGGATCGCTGTCTGGTCGAACAGAAAGCCGGTCTGCGCCGCGTCGTGGTGGGCGAGCACGACGAGGGTGTGCGCGGCGTCCGGGTTTCCCGCCTTGGCCAGCACGTTCACGGTCGTCTTCTCGCTTCGCATCGCGCGACGGAAGATCCGCGGTCCGTTTAGAACCTCGTCGAACAAGCCAAGTCCAGCCTTAGCCGAGCCCACCGCGCCCAGGAAGGGGTGGCCCCTGAGCGTCAGGAGAGCGCTCAATGCGCCGAGGGCGCCGAGCGTCGTGACCGTGGGCGGGAATGTTCCCCAGCTCGGCTCGTCCTCGAGAACGACGTCCTCAAGCCCGGCGCTGCGGAACCGCTCGGCAAGCCATTCCGCCGCTTCGCGCTCGCCCGGCGAGCACGGCGGCCGATCCATCGCCGCCAGCGTGAAGACGACCTCGCGCAGCGTCTCCTCGGACGGAAGCGGGACCTTGGTCTTCTTGGTCGCGGCCTTGGGCAAGAGGCCGCAGGCTATCCAAACGCCCTACGCAGCCTCGCCTGCGGGCGCCGCGACCGGCGCGTCTCCCGCGCCGATCTCCGTGTGCGCCTTCGAGTCGCTGCCGCGGATCAGCGTGAGCGACGCGATCACGCCCAGAATCGCGATCCCCGCTCCGACCATGAACGCGTCCGCGTAGCCCTCGGTCAGGGTCGCCGGGTCGGTAGCGGCTCCAATCGAGGAGAACGCGACCGACGAGAGGATCGCAAGGCCCAGGGCGCCGCCGACCTGCTGTGAGGTGTTGATGAGCCCGGACGCGAGACCAGCCTCGCGGTCCTTGACGTTGCTCATTGCCGCGATGGTCACCGGCACGAACGAGAAGCCGAGACCGACCGCGGCCAGCAGCGACGGGAAGAGGACGTCGCCCGCGTAGCTGCCATCGACCGAGATCTGGCTGAACCAAGCAAGCCCAACGGCGATGAACACCATGCCCGCCGTCATCACCGGCTTGAAGCCGATCTTCGTTACGAGTTGTGAGGCGATCCCGGCCGCGAGGATGATCGAGACGGCAAGCGGCAGGTACGAGAGGCCCGCCTTGATGGCGCTGTAACCCAACACATTCTGCATGTAGAGCGAGATGAAGAAGAACATGCTGAAGAGTGACGCTCCGGTCAGAATCCCGACCACGTTCGCCCCGGTGAGCGTCCGCAGGCGGAAGATGCTGAACGGAACCAGGGGCGCAGGCGATCGGAGCTCGATCGCAACAAACGCCCCCAGTAGCGCAAGCGAGCCGGCGATCAGCACCAGCGTCTGCGACGAGCCCCAGCCGACATCGGGCGCGTCGACCAATGCGTACACGAGGAGCGAAAGGCCAGCGGTCACTGTGACCGCGCCGGGGATGTCGAAGGTGCGGTTCTCCGCGTCGGAGTGGCTCTCGAGGATCAGGCGCGGGGCGAGCATCGCAGCGCCGATTCCGATCGGGACATTGACCCAGAGCACCCACTCCCACCCGACGTACTCGGTGAGGACGCCGCCGAGGAGCACGCCGGCAGCGCCACCGGATCCCGCGACGGCGCCCCAGATGCCGAGCGCCTTGTTCCGCTCGGATCCATCCTTGAAGGTCGTGGTCACGATGGAGAGCGCGGCCGGCGAGAGCAGCGCGGCGCCCAGGCCCTGGACCGCTCGGGCGGCGATCAGCACGCCCTCGGACTCGGCGAAGCCGCCGGCCAAAGAGGCGGCGGCGAAGAGGAGGAGGCCGGCAATGAAGATCTTCCGGCGACCGAGCAGGTCGGCGAGCCGGCCACCGAGGAGCAGGAAGCCGCCGAAGGTGAGGACGTAAGAGTTGACGACCCAGGAGAGGCTGTCCTGGTCGAACTGGAGGTCCCTGCCGATCGTGGGGAGCGCCACGTTCACGATCGAGGCATCGAGAACGACGACGAACTGGGCCATGCACAGGAGCGCCAGCGCTGTCCACCTCTTGTCCAGATACTCGCGCTCGTCCGTCATGCCTTGCTCCTTTGGTTTCGTTCGAACATCTGCGTATAATCGGAACTGGAGTTCCGGTTCCGAAAGTTACCATAGCGGAACCTGGGTTCCGTTTGTAGCCCCTGATCCATCTATGACACCGAGCGCTGACACTCTCCCCCGCACTCAGCGCGCAGACGCGCGGCGAAACCGCGAGCTCGTCATCGAGGCTGCGCGGAAGCTGATGGCCAAGGACGGGCTCGACGCCCAGATGGACGACATCGCCCGCGAGGCCGGGGTCGGCGTCGGGACCGTCTACCGCCACTTTCCGACCAAGGAAGATCTGATCTACGCATTGGCCGAGCACCGCTTCGAGCGTCTGGCGCAGTTCTGCCGCGAAGCGCTCGAGGAGCCGGATCCAGGCGGGGCCTTTGAGCGATACCTCTATCGCGGGGCGGAGCTACAGGTCACGGACCGATCGCTATCGGAGATCATGCGCGACCGTCCCGAGGCGATGCAGGCGGGAGCCCAAAAGGTCGGGCTGCTCGAGCTCGTTCGCGAGCTGATGACGCGCGCACAGGAAGCCGGAGCAATTCGGAAGGACGCTGAGGCCGAGGACGTGCCGATGCTCATGTGCGGGCTCGGCACCTCCACCCCGGGAAACCCCGGCCCATTCGTCTCCCCCACCACCTGGCGCCGCTTCATGGCGATCGTGATCGACGGCCTCAGGGCGCCGGGCGCGGCCGAGATGCCCCCGCGCTAGCGCGTCAGCTCTTCGAGCGCGAGGATGATCGAGCCGTAGGGCTCACCGGTGGCGCGCTCCATGCCGATCTCGCACGTGCGGTTCGTCGAGAGATACGCGTCGAACGGGCCGCGCTCCGCCAGCTCGGCGGCCTGCGGAGCGGTGGCGGACGCCGTCAGCTCGGGGTGGAGCACTCCGCGGTCTCCCGCGAAGCCGCAGCACCGTGCGGTTGTCGGAACGGTTACCTCGTCGGCCATCGTGGCCGCGACGGCCGAGAGCCGAGTGGCCAGGCCGAGATGCCGGGTCGAGCACGTCGGGTGGATCGCGACACGGCCAAGCTTTCTCTCGATCGCCAGGTTGGGAACGAGGCGCTCGACCCACTCCACCGAGTCCAGGATCTCGAGTTTCGCGTGCCGCTCCTGGACGTCCTCGGGGAGGACGGCGAGCGTCTCGGCGGTGAGGCCGAGCGTGCATGAAGACGCGTCGCTCACGACCGGAAGCTCGCCCTCGCCTGACCAGGCCCAGAGCTTCTCGAACGTCTGGCGGGCCATCCACTCGTGACCCTCGCGGTGGCCCTTGGACGACCACGGGACGCCGCAGCAGCTGCCACTGACGTCGGGCGGGATCCAAACCGGCATGCCAGCGCGCTGGGACACCGCAACCGTCGCTTCGGCGAGGCTCGGGCCAGGGCGCGCCTTCTTCGAGGCGCCCATGATGCGGTTGGTGCAGGAGGGGAAGTAGACGGCCGCCGCGCCCTCGCGCTTGGTCGAGCCGGGAAGCGACTTCGCGGCCTTTGGCAGTGCGCCCCCGCCGAGGCGCTCGGCGATCGGGCCGATGCGCAGTCCCGCGCGCGAGGATCGCTCGACCTTGCTCCAGCTCTTCGCGGCGCGCAGTGCCAGCTTCTCCTCCCGGGCCGAGTGCTCCTTGGCGCGGAGCTCCTTGACCAGCTTGCCGGTGTCGATCGAGAGCGGACACGCGAGGACGCACGATCCGTCGGCCGCGCACGTCTCGAGGCCGTCGTACTCGAACTCCTCGGCGAGCGCCTTGGCGACCGGCGAGCCCTCGGCCTGCCGCGCCATCTCGCGCCTCAACACGATCCGCTGGCGCGGGGTCGTGGTCAGGTCCTGACTGGGGCACGCGGGCTCGCAAAAGCCGCACTCGACGCACGTGTTCACGACCTCCTCTACCTCGGGGGTCGTCTTCAGGTTCTGAAGGTGGACGGCGGGGTCGTCGTTCATCACGACTCCGGGACCGAGGACGCCGTCCGGGTCGGCAAGGCGCTTGACGCGCCACATCAGCGCCGTCGCCTGCTCGCCCCATTCGCGCGCGACGTAGGGCGCCATGTTCACGCCGGTCCCGTGCTCGGCCTTGAGCGAGCCGTCGTACTTGTCGCAGACGAGCGCGACCAGGCCCTCCATGAAGGACTCGTAGCGCTCGAGGTCCTCCTGCTTCGCGAAGTCGGGCGTGAGCATGAAGTGGAGGTTCCCGGCAGACGTGTGCCCGGCGACGCCGGTCAGGAAGCCGTGCTCGCCCAGAAGCGCCTGAATGTCTTTCGCCGCTTCGGCGATCTCCGCCGGTGGCACACACACGTCTTCGACAATCAGCGCGGTGCCGGGGATGCGCAGGCGCCCGACCAGGCCGTGGAGCCCCTCGCGGACTCGCCAACTCACCTCGATCCTTTCGTGCTCGTGTGTGAAGTCAGCCGGGCGAATCAGGTTGTCCTCGCCCACCGCCTTGATCGCCGCCTTCTCGGATTCGCCGAGCGCCTTTGAGTCGTCCGAGCCGAACTCGACCAGGAGCACCGCCGACTCTGGGGGAAGCTCGAGCCAGTCCTGCGGCGCGCCCGGGATGTTCATCGCCGCGACCATCAACGCCGGCGCCACCATCAGCTCAACCGCGCTGGCACCGAGCGCCACCAGGTCGGGCACCGGCGTGCAGGCCTCAGGGATGCCGGCGAAATGGAGCCACGCGGTAGTCGTGTGCGCGGGCAGCGGCAGCGTCTCAAAGGTCGCGTCGCAGATCAGCGCGAGCGTCCCCTCCGAGCCGACGATCAGGCGCCGGAATATCTCGACGGGCTCGTCCGCGTCGAGGAACGCGCACAGGCGGTAGCCCGTCGTGTTCTTGATCTCGAACTTGTGGCGGATCCTCTTCATGAGCTTCTCGTCCGCGCGGATCTCGTCACGGAGCTCGGCGAGGCCCGCTGCGAGCTCGGGCTCTTCGGCCTCGAAGCGGACGGCTGCGTCGGGCTCGGAGGTGTCGATCAGGGTCCCGTTGGCCGTCATGAAGGTCATGTCGCTGACCGTCTGATACGAGTCGAACCGCGTTCCGCAGCGCATCCCGCCCGAGTTGTTTGCGACGACCCCGCCCACGGTCGCAATGTCGGTCGAGGCCGGATCGGGACCCAGCTTTCGCTGATGGCGGCTCAGCACGCGGTTGGCATGGCCGAGCACCGTCCCGGGCCGCACCCTCACGCGGGACGCGTCGTCGTCCAGGATCTCGACCCCGCGCCAGTGGCGGCGGACGTCGACGAGGATGCCGGCGCCCTGGCCCTGGCCGTTCAGGCTGGTGCCGCCGGCCCGGAATGTGACCGGGATGCCGTGCTCGCGGCCGTAGGCGATCACGCGGGCCACGCCCGCCGCATCGCGCGGCTGGACGACGACCTGCGGGATCAGGCGGTACGGGCTGGCGTCGGACGCGTAGCGGACGAGATCGGTGGCGCGGCCGAGAACTGAGCTTTCTCCAACGAGCCGCGCAAGATCGGTGCGCAGCGGCTCCGGCGTGCCCTGGGCGACCCAGTCTGGCGCTCGGTCGGGGGCGGCGGTCGTCACGGGTAAGTCCCTAGAAGAGCCACATGCCCGGCGCGACGCCCACCTCGACGAGTTCCGGCTTCGGTGAGGCGATCGCGGTCCTGAGCGCATCGGTGAGCGAATCCGCGTCCTCGACCTTCGTGGAGTCGATCCCGTACGCGGACGCAATCGCGGCACAGTCCAGGGCGGGGAGGTCGAGGCCAGGCGCCTGCTCGACCTGCTCGACCATCGCGAACCACTTGAGGATCGCGTACTCGGAGTTGCGGAGGACCAGGACCGTCAGCGGGACGTCGTAGGCGGCGGCGGTCCAGAAAGCGGTGACCGCGTACTGCACCGAGCCCTCGCCGATCACGCAAACCACGGGGCGATCAGGCTGGGCGATCTGGACCCCAACGGCGGCGGCGAGCCCGAAGCCCAGGCCCCCGCCCGCGCCGAAGTAGTAGGAGCCGGGTCGGGAGAGGCGCAACTGGTTGCGGAGCGCGAGGGTGGCGGAAGGCGCTTCGAGGACGATGATGCCGTCGTCCGGGAAGGCATTGCGCAGGGCGTGCATCGCGGCGGTGCCGGTGATCGGGCTCTGCTCCTCGCCCGGGATGGGATCGGGAAGGGAATCGCCGGCATCGCGGTCCGAATCCGAGACGAGCTCGAGCAGGCGGCTGAGGCCGAGCCTGACGTCGCCGATGACGGCGTGGCCCATCGGCGCACGGGCAGCTTCTTCGGGGTCAGAGGTCATGTGGATGAGCTCAGCGCCTTCGGGCAGGTACTCCCCGGGCAGGTAGGGGTAGTACGGAAAGACCGAGGAGCCCACTACGAGAATCACGTCGTAGCCCTTGAGCGTGTCCGCAACGGGGGCGATGCCCGGAGGAAGGGTGCCGCGGAACAGCGGATGGCCTTCGGGGAAGCCGAGCCTCCCGCCGCCCGTTGCAGGGATGGCGAACACGGGCAGGTTCTGCTTCTCGGCGAACTCCACCGCGAGGTCCCACGCCCCGGAGGCATCAATGTCGGGGCCGGCGATCATCACCGGCTTTGCCGCACCGTCGAGCGATTTGGCAAGCGCCTCGAGCGCATCGGGGTTCGGCATCGCCGAGCCGGACACGTGACGCTTGATGACGTTGTCGGTCGAAGCGGGGTCGGCCTCGGCGTCCCAGTCGTCCATCGGGATCGAGACGAACGCTGGTCCCTTCGGCGGAGTCGCTGCCAGGTGGATCGCGCGCGCCAGTGCGTGCGGCACGTCCGCCGCGCGCGCGGGCTCGAAGCTGGACTTAACAAGCGGGTGCGGCATCCGAATCGCGTCCCGGTTGGTCAGGTTCGCCTGGATGCCGATGTGAGGGCGCACCTGCTGGCCGGCGGTGACCAGGAGCGGCGAGTGGTTGGCCTGCGCGTTGAAGATCCCGCCCATCGCGTTACCCACGCCCGGCGCGGTGTGGAGGTTCGCGTGCCCGACCGTCCCCGACGCCTGCGCGTAGCCGTCGGCCATGCCCATCACGACGAGCTCCTGGAGGCCGAGGACGTATTGGAAGTCCGACGGAAAGTCCTTGAGCATCGGCAGCTCCGTCGAGCCGGGGTTGCCGAACATGGTCGTCATCCCGTGCCGGCGGAACAGCTCGTATGAGGCGTCGCGAACGCTCGTCACGGGCCGGACACTACCGGCGGCGGGTCGGTAGCCGTCCAGCCGCCCGGCTTGCGCTTGGCGCCGATCCAGGCTTGGCGGACGCCGGCGGCTTCAAGCGCCGCGTCAAGTTGCTGCGCTTCGTACCCCGTTCGCGGAGTGCCGAGCCGGCGACCGAAGTTCTGGCACACCTTATGGCCATCGCCCCAGGCGCGAGCCTTCCGCACGATCGTCCACGCACCAGCCTCGTCGCGGCAAGCTGCGGCGTGAAGGCGGGAACAGCGGTGGTCGAACCACGCGGCTCGCGTCGCGGGGTCGGGTGAGCCGGGGAAGGCGAGTGCCGGGTCGATCTCGACCTCGCGGCGCTGCACGGCGCAGTTGCGCTCGCCCTTCATGCCGGGGCGGGGCCGATTCACCTGCCAACTCCACACCAGCGCCTCGAAGCGAGGATCCGCCGGCCCGGTCACCTGGTCGAGCCCGATCAGATCGACGCCGCAGCGGGCCATGGCCGCGGCGGTCGGCGGAGTGATGCCGTCATCGGCGGTGGCGATGCCGGTCGGAGGGCCAACGATGTTGGTGAGCGCTGTCGAATCCTCGAAGTAGCGGACGAACGTCGTCTCGTAGGTGGGGATGTCGTAGTCGGGCCCGCAGTCCGGGAAGTCCTCGTAGTCGACCGGGCGCGACTCGACGTGCGAGTTCCAGTTGTGGGCGACGGCGTGCCAGCCTGAGGCCCCCTCTGGGCCACAGTCGGAGACGATCAGGACTTGCTTGCCCGCCGCCTGGATCTGCTCCCGGGTGAGCGTTGCCGGCACCTCGGAGCACCCGCCCGCGGGCGGCGAGTAGAGCATCGGCCCGAGCTCCGCGGTCACCGTCGCGGCGGCGGCGTCGTAGCCCGCGGCGTTCTCCATGTGATCCTCGAGGTAGAGGAGGAGCACGACGTCCGAGTGGTCGGGCTCGGCAAGCCAGTCCGCGATCTCGTCGAGGGTCGGTCCCAGGAGCTTCTCCGTGGTGCAACCGAAATGGAGCTGATCGGCGCCGCGGCCGTGACAGACCCTGATCGACCCGTCGATCGTCTTGTGGACGTCCAACTCGAGGCTTCGTATCCCGGCGTCGAGCTGCTCGACGTTGCGAATCTGCTGGTTCGCGTCGTTGGCCGAGAGCGTGAAGCCGACCTGGTCCGTCGAGTTGAACGAGTTGTGAGTGCCGACCCAGGGCATGTCCGTCCAACCGACGTCGCCCGCGAGGTCGTACTGGATGTCCAGCGCGCGCTGAGCCCACCCCGCCTCGGGGTCGGGCACGCGCGCAGCCGAAGAAGCAGGCAGCGCCAGCGCGCACAGCGCAGCCGCAACGACGATCCGAACCCCACAAGTCATTGGAAAAGACTACGTCGCTCAGGCGGTCCGCGCGCTGATTGCCCAGGTTGAGGCGGGCGCCACCACGGACCCGTCCGCCTGCACGTAATCGCCGAGCGCCGTGCGCAGGTCGGCCACGATCTTGGGCCGGATCTCGTCGATCCGGTCACCCCACAGCCTCAGCACCTCCGCCGCAGGCCCGAGGTCCATGTTGAACTCGATTGCCTGATCGAGGTCGTTGCCGATCCGGTACGGAAGATCCTGACGCGCCAACCGGATCTCGCCGAAGCCGGCGTGGACGAGGACGTCGGTCACCGTGTCGGCGTTGGCCATGGAGAAGGGCCCTGGCCCGCACCTCGGCACGTCCGACTCCTCGGGCTCCTCGAGGTACTCGGCCACCACGAGCTCTGCCCGGTGCATCATGTCGTTGTCGAGCTTGCGGCGCCAGACCACCATGTTCAGGACGCCGCCGGGCGTGAGCGCCTTGCGCACGTTGCGAAGCGCCGCCACGGGGTTGGCGAAGAACATCGTTCCGAACCGCGCGAAGGCGTAGTCGAACTCCCGGTCGAAGGGCTCCGTCTCCACGTCTTGGGCCGCGAAGGTGACGTTCTGCGCTCCGCTCTCGCGCGCTTCGGCGATGGCGGTTTCGATCATGCGCTCGGCGACGTCAACCCCGTGGGCGCTTCCGCTGTCGGCCACGAGCTGGGCTAGCCGCGTCGTTGTATCGCCCAGGCCGCACCCGATGTCCAGCACGTGGTCGCCGACGGCCGGGGGCGTGAGGCGGATCGCGTTCTCACCGTGGTCGCGAAGGCCGTCCGCGACCAGGTCGCGGTACTTGATCCAGATCTCATAGAGCGGGCCGTTCCACGCCTCCGTCGCCTCGGCGTTGTCCTCGACCTCTCGGATCCCCGACTCCATAGGTCGATTCTACGCTTGAAGGTGAGAGATGAGCACCTTTAGGTGCGAAAGCAACAGGTGCCGGTAAGCGTCTAGATTGCGGGCGTGGCCGAGACGCTCACTCCCGCCGAGGCCGCTGCGCGCCTACTCCCCTCCGACACTCTCGGCATCCCGCTCGCGACCGGTCAGCCGCCCGGCTTCATGGCCGCGCTGGGCGAGCGTGACGACTGGCAGGACCTGAAGGTCTACGGCGCCCTGCTCGGCGTCGGCACCGAGCTCTTCAACCACAAGAACGTCCATTACCTCTCCGGCTTCTTCGGGCCCTTCGAGCGGGCTCTGCGCGATGCCGGCGCCAACATCTCGTTCGCGGCCGCAGACTTCCGCCGTTTCGCACCCCTCCTCGAGGAGCAGAGCCCGCGCGTGATGGCGACCGCCGCCGCTCCGCCGGACTCGGATGGCTGGTGCTCACTGTCGCTCCACGCGGGCGGCACGTCGACCGAGATGGTCCGCGCCGCAGCCGATCCGGATCGCTTGCTCGTGGTCGAGGTCTCCCCCAACTACCCGCGCACCTTCGGCGTGCCACCCGAGCACATGCACGCGCTCAAGGTCGACGAGATCGACATCCTTGTGGAGGGCGACGGCTCTCCTCTCCCTCTGCCCGATATCGAGCCGACGGAGACCGACCTCGAGATCGCCAGGCACGCCGCTGCGTTCGTGCCCGACGGAGCGACCCTTCAGACCGGGATCGGAACCATCCCCTCCGCGATTGCCACCCGGCTTGCCGACGGCGAGAAGGGCGACTTCGGAGTCCACTCGGAGATGTTCACAAACGGTTTGATGGCGCTCCACGAAGCCGGGAAGGTCTCGAACGCCAACAAGGGCTGTTACGACGGCGTCTCGGTCGCCACGTTCGCGGCCGGGTCGGAAGCGCTCTACAAGTGGCTCCACGAAAACGAGGACGTCGCATTCCTCCCGGTCGAGCTCGTCAACTCGACCGAAGCGATCGCCAAGAACCGCAAGATGATCACGATCAACGGCGCGCTTGCGATCGACATCCACGGACAGGTTGTCGCCGACACGATCAACGGCACGCAGTTCTCCGGCATCGGCGGACACGAGGACTTCATCGCGGGCCCCGCGCTCGACGTCGAGGACCGCTCGCTCCTGTGCTTCCCCGCGACCTTCAAGCCGAAGGAGGGCGAGCTTCAATCGCGCATCGTGCCCTGGTTCGAGGCGGGAGCCGTGATCACGACGCCGCGCCATCAGGTCGACGTGATCGTGACCGAGTTCGGCGCCGCCGAGCTCGAGGGCAAGACCATCCACCAGCGGGCACTGGCGCTCGCCGCCATCGCCCACCCCGACTTCCGCGACGAGTTGATCGAAGCGGGCGAGCGGGCCTCCGGCGGTCGTGCGCCGCAGGGCAAATAGGGTTTGTGGCCGTGAATCCGCTGGACGCCATCCTCAGCCCGGTTTCGCGCGCCGGGGCGGCCGCGCAGAACGCGCTGGAGGTCGCTCGCTTCGGCGGGCTCGAGACGGGCGAAGAGGCTTCGGCGTTCGAAGTGGTCGCCACGCGGCCGATCTACCGCCTCCGCCGCTACTTCCCGCCAGAGAAGGGCGGCGACGTAGGGGCGCCCGTGATCCTGGTGCCGCCGATGATGCTTGCGGCGGAGATCTACGACGTCTCACCCTCCTCGACGGCCGTGGGCACGCTCCACGACCAGGGCGTTGATCCGTGGGTCGTCGACTTCGGGGCGCCCGAGCACGAGGAGGGCGGCTTCGAGCGCACGCTTACCGACCACGTACTGGCCGTCTCCGACGCCGTCGACCGCGTCCGAAAAGCCACGGGCAGGGACCCGCATCTCGGCGGCTACAGCCAGGGCGGAATGTTCTGTTACCAGGCTGCCGCGCTCCGGAGAGGCGAGGGCCTCGCGAGCCTGATCACCTTCGGAAGCCCGGTCGACACCGCGGCCGCGATGCCGTTGGGAATCCCCGAGGACGTCGCCTCTCGCGTCGCGGACATCCTGGCCGTGAGCCCGCTTGCACGCACAGCGGTTCCCGCGTGGATGTCCCGAATGGGGTTCAGGATGCTCGACCCTGTCAAGGCAGCGCGCCAGCAATTCGACTTCGTGCGCCAGCTCCACGACCGCGAGGCGCTGCTTCCGCGCGAGCGGCAGCGCCAGTTCCTTCAGGCGGACGGATGGGTCGCATGGCCCGGCCCCGCGCTCGCCGACTTCCTGAAGCAATTCGTTGCCCACAACCGGATGCTGGATGGAGGCTTCGTGATCGACGAGCGCCTGGTCACGCTCGCCGATATCGAATGCCCGATCTTGACGGTGGTCGGTGAGGTCGACGAGATCGCTCCCGCCGCCGCCGTCCGCGCGATCGTCCGCGCCGCCCCGAACGCGGAGGTCTATGAGCTCACACTGCGTGCAGGCCACTTCGGCCTGGTGGTCGGCTCTGCATCGACGGCGACCACCTGGCCGTCGGTTGCCGGCTGGACCAGGTGGCGTGACTCGGGCGCCGAGCTGCCAGACACCATCCACCGTGTCGAGTCTTCGACCGAGCTCGAGGGCCCAGGGGCGACCGCTCGTGCCGGCTATGGCATCAGCCTCGCGGGCGGCGTAGCCTCGAATCTGGCGCGCTCGCTTTTCTCCGGCCTCGCTCGCACGGCGTCAAGCGCGCGGGCGCTGGGCTCCGAGGCGTTTTCGGAGCTGCCGCGGCTGATCCGGCTGGACCAGGTGCGCCCGCGCACCCGCATCTCGCTGGGAAAGCTCCTCGACGAGCAGGCCGACGACCATCCCGAGCAGGTCTTCTTCCTGTTCGAGGACCGCGCCCACACGCACGCTGCCGCCAAGCACCGCATCGACTCGATCGTCCGTGGCCTGATCTCGGTCGGCGTCCACCAGGGTGAGCACGTGGGCGTCCTCATGGAGCCGCGGCCAACGGCGCTCACCGTGGTCGCCGCGCTCAATCGCCTCGGCGCGGTCGCCGTCCTCCTTCGGCCCGACGGCGAAGTCGAGCGCGAGGCCGAACTCGGCGAGATCGCGCGCGTCGTCGCCGACCCGGAGCACATGGAAGGCGCAGCAAAGGCGGATGTCCAGGTACTGGTCCTCGGCGGTGGTGCCGGGCCGCGCGACCTCGGAAAGGGCGTCGTCGACATGGAGCGGATCGACCCGTCCGAGGTGACCCTTCCCGGGTGGTACAAGCCGAACCCAGGTCGCGCGCGCGACCTGGCCTTCATCCTCTTTACGGGGTCCGGCGACCGAACCCGCCCCAACCGGATCACGAACCGGCGCTGGATCCTGTCCGCCTTCGGAACCGCAGCGTCCGCGTCGCTTTCGGAGGCCGACACCGTCTATTCTGTCACGCCGGTCTATCACCCGTCGGGCCTCATGGTGGGCTTCGGCGGCGCGATCGCCGGGGGCGCGCGGATCGCGATGGCGCGGGACTTCGATCCCGGGACTTTCTGGGACGAGGTGCGCCGCTACGGCGTCACCGTCGGCACCTACACGTGGACCATGCTGCACGACCTCGTCGAGGCCCCGCCCAACCCGAACGAGCGCCACCACCCTGTTCGCCTGTTCATGGGCTCGGGCATGCCGAAGGGCCTCTGGACACGCGTGATCGAACGCTTTGCGCCAGCGCGGATCGTTGAGTTCTACGCCTCGACGCAGGGCGAGGTCGTCCTGGCGAACGTCTCAGGCCAAAAGGTCGGCGCCATGGGCCGCCCGCTTCCTGGCTCGGCCCGCGTTCGCATCGCGGCACTCGACATCGAGGGCGGCAAGCTTCAATCGACCGACGACGGATTCGCTCGCGAGTGCGGAACCAACGAGATCGGAGTGCTCGTATCTGAGGTCGACCCAGACGTAAACCCCACAGCCGAAACTCCCCTTCGCGGCGTCTTTCGCGCCGACGACGCCTGGGTAGCGACCGGCGATCTCTTCCGGCGCGACGCCGACGGCGACTTCTGGCTCCTCGACTCGATCACGACGCTCATCCACACCAAGGACGGCCCGTTCGCGCCCACTCCGGTTCGCGATGCCCTGTGGTCGATCCCAGCGGTCGACCTCGCCGTCTGCTTCGGCGTTCCCGATCCCGAAGGGGCCGACGCTCTTGTGATTGGCGCAGTCACGCTTCGCAAGGGCGAAAAGCTCACCATCGCCGAGCTCGACGACGCCCTCGCGGCGCTGCCCGAGGAGGCCCGGCCCCACTTCGTCCGCGTCGTTGACGAGATCCCCGTCACCACGTGGTACCGCCCGATCACCGCGCCGCTCAAGGCGCTAGGCGTTCCCGACGGCAAGAAGGGCGTTGCCTACCGGCTGAACTCGAACGGTGGGTACAACAAGGTCGCCAAGCCCAAGCCAAAGCCAAAGCCAAAGCCCAAGGAGAAAGCAAGTGCCTGAGTTCGAAACCGTCAACCTCGACGTCGCAGACGGCGTCGCGACGGTCGAGCTGAACCGGCCCGACGCCCTCAACGCGTGGAACTACCAACTCGGCGAGGACCTGCGGGGAGCCCTCGAATCGGTCGCCGCCGACAAGGCCGTGCGCGCCGTGCTTCTCACCGGGGCGGGACGAGCCTTCTCTTCCGGCGCGGATCTGACCGAGACCCGCGAGGGCACCGACGACTCTGTGGACGCAAACGGCAACTTCGACCTCTCGAAGCGGCTGCGAGAGCGCTACCACCCGATCATCCACGCGATCCGCGACATGCCGAAGCCGGTCGTGTCGGCCGTCAACGGGCCGGCGGCTGGGATCGGCTGCTCGCTCGCCCTCTCGGCAGACCTCATCGTCGCGGCCCATTCCTCCTTCTTCCTGCTCGCCTTCGTGAACATCGGGCTCGTGCCCGACGGCGGGTCGACCGCGTTCGTGCCGGCGCGCATCGGCCTCGCGCGCGCGGCCGAGATGATGATGCTCGGCGAACGCGTGAGCGCCCAGAAGGCGCTCGAGTGGGGCCTCGTGAACACCGTCGTCCCCGACGAATCGCTCGACAGCGAGGCCCGCACGCTTGTCGAGCGCCTGGCGAAGGGCCCGACACGCTCTTACGCGGGCGCCAAGGAGCTTCTCAACCGCCGCGTCTACGCGGACCTTTCAGGCCAGCTTGAGGCTGAGGCGGACCAACAGCGCGACATGGGCCACTCCAAGGACTTCATCGAGGGAGTCATGGCATTCGCCCAGAAGCGCGAACCGGAATTCAAGGGCCACTGAGCGCTTCCCCACACAACTCCGCGCAGCTCGACGCCTGGGCGTGGCAGGTCCTCAGGCCGCTCTTGGACGGTCGCCCGTACCTGCCCTGGACGGATGGGGCGATCCGGCCCGCCGCCTTGGTCGCGATCCTCAACGAGATCGCGTTCGCCGAGCGCCGGCGGATCGTCGAACTCGGGTCCGGCGTCTCGTCGATCGTGATCGGCCGTTTGCTGGCGCAGCGCGGCGGGACGATCACCGCCGTTGAGCATGACCCCGACTGGGCTGCGCTGGTCCGCCGACAGGTCGAGCGCGAACGGCTCACGGACGTTGTCGAGGTGGTGGTGTCATCGCTCGAGCCTCATCCGGCCAGCTGGTCGGGCGCCCCGTGGTACTCGCGCGAATCGGTTGCCCTGTTGCCGGGCGGCATCAACCTGCTGCTCATCGACGGACCACCCGGATACGGCGTGGGCATGGCGCACAGCCGCTATCCGGCCCTTCCGGCGCTCGCCGACCGGCTGGCCGGCAACGCCCTGGTCTTCCTCGACGATGCCGACCGCGAGTCCGAGCGCGAGATCGTCGCGCGCTGGGCCGAAGAGGTCCCGGGTTGGTCGTTCGGGTTCGACGCCGCGAGCGGCCTGGCGGTAGGAAGCCGCAGCTAGCCGTCCTTCTTTGCCTGGCCGGGAGGCGTCTTCTTCGGCTTCGGCGGCTTGCCCTCCTCGGGCGGCGCGCTCTCCTCGCCCGCGGCAGCGCGAGCCTCGTCGAGCTTGGCCTGCACCGTTTCGGTCTGGTCGTCCCACTCGAGGCGCTTCTCGAGGTACGGGATGGCCTCCTCGGGGCGACCCGCCTGCATCAACGCGTCGGCGTAGTTGAAGAGCGCGTACGCGTGGTAAATGTCGGTGGAATCTTCGTCGAAGGCGTTGACGGCCTGTTCAAGGATGGGTAGCGCGCCGGCAACGTCACCGGACTGAAGCAACGCGTAGCCCTGATCGTTGAGCGCGCGGCCATCTGCCGAAGCGGCGACCGTCTCGCCTGAACCCGAGCTGCCGGAGCCGGAACCGCCGGATCCCGAATCGCCAGAGCCGGAGTTGTCGTCGGGCTTCTGCTGGTCTTGGCTCGACGCTGCCGGCTCGGCCCCGCCAGGGCCAGAGCTGTCCCCGTCGTCGCCGCTGCCGATCGCCTGCGCGATGGCGATGGCCGCGACTACGGCCAGCAGCGCAACGCCCGCGATCGCGGCGCGGCGGTTCGGGCGCTTCTCCCCCTGGATGACGATGGTTCGCGGCGTCTCGACTCCCCCGCGGTCGCTCATCGGAACCGGCGCGACCGGGGTCTCGGCCTCGGGCCGGAGTTCGTTCAGGGCCTCGCCCGCCGAGAGCGGCCGATCGTCCGGCTCGTCGGCGCGTAGACGATCGATGAGCGCGAGGAGGGCAGGCGGCGCGTCATGCCCGACCGCATCGTTGAGGACGACGCCCGCCGCATACAGATCCGTGCGCTCATCAGCCGGCTGGCCCGCCCAGAGCTCGGGCGCCATGAACTTCGCGGTTCCTGGGATCTGCCCCGTCTGCGTGAGCGACGTCGCGTCCTCGGGCCGAGCTACGCCGAAGTCGCTGAGACAGGCGGTTCCGCCGGCGTCGAACATCACGTTCCCGGGCTTGATGTCACGGTGGATAATCCCGTTGGAGTGGATCGCCTCGAGCGCGCCCAGCAGGTCGCGAGCGAGCCGTTCGGGGTCGGAGGGCTCGCCGTCCTGCATGCGGTCCCATAAAGACCCGCCGGGCATGTGCGCCATGACGATGAAGGGGCGGTCGCCTCCAGCATCGAAGTCGTAGACGGAAACGAGATTCGGGTGGCTGAGACCTGCCGCCATCCGCGCCTCCCGGCTGAAGCGGACAAGCCATTGCTCGTCCGACGCCAGCGCCTCCGATAGGACCTTGACGGCGACAGGCCGCAGCAGCACGGAGTCCTCGGCCAGCCAGACCGTCGCCGCGCCGCCGGATCCCAGACGCTCCTGGAGTACGTAGCGCCCGCCGCGCAGACGCGTGCCCTCATCGATCGTGGCGATCGTCATAAATTGACTGCTCGAGTGGTGGCAGGGACCATGGCCCGAAGGCTATGAACTGGGTCGCTCCAGGCATGAAAGACACCCCCGGAAGACCCATAGACAGGCTGTCGGAGTCCTAACTCGAGCCTCCGCCAGCCGAGGCCTTGGCGGCCTTCGCCTCGGGCGTCTCCGTGGTAACGACGGAGGTCGGCTCCGTCTCTCCCGGGTCGACCACCACGTCCGGCTCGTCGCCCTGCGACTTTTTCCAGAACGCGACGGCGCCAGCCGCGGCGCCCGCGGCACCAACCGCGGCCACGGCCTTGCCGCGAGTGGTCTCGAGGCCCGAGGGCGCGCCCTTCGTCGTCGTCACGACCCGGTCCCGCGCGGTCTTCGCGCCTTCAACCACGACTTCGCCGGCGGCCTGAGCGGCGTTGCCGACGGTCTGGGCGGCATCGCCGGCTACTGACCCGGCCGCCTTGACGCGGTCGGTCACGGTCTTCGGCTTCGATCGTTTCAAGCTGGGCATTTCTTAAATCACCTTTCGTTTCGCAATTTGAGGTGCTCCTCGGCGGTACCCGTCCCCTCGCATGCGAAACTGCGTCCCCATGGGTGCGATGGGCAGGGGCCGAACGCGTGCGGTGGTACTCGCCGCATTGCTGGCGTGTGCGGGCGCGGGCGCGCTGCCGGCGATGGCTGCCCACGGTGAGACGGAACCCGACCTCATCACCACGATCGCTTCGCGCGGATCCAACGAGACGCGAGAGACGATCCCCATAACTCAGTCCCGCGGAGCCCAGCCTTTCGTGGTCCTCTCCGAGCGCGTGATGGCCGCGGGCGGCCTGCGGCGCGGTGACATCCTGCGGGCGACGGCCGAGCTTCAGCTCTCGACCACGTGCGTCCTGGACGAACCACGCTGCATCGGTAGCCGCTACAGCTACAGCCCGCGCATGGACGCCCAGGTCGTACTGGCGTCGAGCCCGGCTGCCACCGGCGGGTCGAACGCGGATCCGATCTCGAACGTGAAGACGCGGCGCTGCAACCAGCACCGGCCGAACCGCAACCACCACTGCGTCTTCGCCTTCGACGACGCCGTCCAGCGCGTGCGAAACACCGGCAACCTCCCGTGCCCGCCTGACGGCTGCTTCCTCAACGTCATCGCTTCGGCCGACCACCACAACGCCGGCGCCGGGGACGTTGTCATCGTCGGTGCCGACCGCCCCGACGGCTCGGTAGACGGAGACAAGGCGCGCGTCGACGGCTTGCTCGAGCGCGGACAGGTCCCTCCGCCCCGGATTCAGGACGGCGGGGCGAAGATGCGAGACACGGTGCCGATCACACCCAGCGGGGATGGGCCAGCGGGGCAAAAGGTGGTCCGCTCACTTCGCCTCGACGGCCTCAGGAAGGGAGACGTCATCAGGATCAGCACCGACCAGCGGATCGGCATCTCGAGCGTTTCCTACCCCGTGTTCATCGGGACCAGGATGATCATCGCCACCTCCCCGACCGAGACGCGCACCGACGGGTTCGTCAGCGGTGTGATCTCGAGCGGTGGCGAGATCACCGAGCAGAACGGCTTCAACTGCACCCAGGGCGGGAGCGCGCACCAAAACCCTTGCAACGCGCCCAAGGCGGCCACCGCCGTCGTCAAGCGGAAGATGCCCGAGCGCGGGGGCGAGCCAAAGCCGGTGTTCGTGAACATCGTGATGACCGGGCTGCCGAAGCTCACAACCGGGCATCCGAACGACAAGATGAGCGTCCTGGACGGTGAGATCCGGACCGAGCGCTACCGCGTCCCCTAAGGCGCTTGGGGGCCGCCCAGGATGGGCGCGATCAGGTCCTCGACCTCGCGAGCCGCGGCCTCAGGATCGTCAAGCGAGAGCGAGCTATCCGGCATCAGCAGGAACGAAAAGCCGAGCCGCACGAGGAGCTCCGCGGCGTGGGTCACATCCACACTCGCGGCGATGTCCCCGCGGCTCTTGGCTTCCGCGATTCGCGAGGCGACAAACGCGGTGCCCATGCGCAGGATCGCGCCCTCGCCTGCGTTTAGCGCGCCCAGAGCAGCCTCCGGCTCATGGCGGGCGAAGCGGTCAAGCAGCGGGTGCGACCGGATCAGGTGAAGGCTCGCCGTCAGACCCCGGGCGATTCCCTCCTCGATGGGCAGCGACGGGTCTACCGCGCGATCCAGCTCCGCCAGGCAGCGGCGCGTCTCGCGTGCCGCGAGGGCGTCGATCAGACCCTCGCGATCGCCGAAACGGCGATAGACGGTCATCCGCCCCACCCCGGCCCGCGAGGCCGCATCGTCCATCGTCAGATTGCGAAGCCCCGACGCCGCGACCAGCTCGAGCGCCGCATCGAGGATGCGCTCCGAAGTCTTGTCCGCGGCGGGCTCCGGCGTGGCCAGGGCCCGCTCGAGGAGAGTCGGGCTCATGCTGGCGCGGCAGTCGTGGCCGCTCCGTTTTGCGAGGCCTCGAACTTGCTGCCCTTGCCGGACGCGACCTCACCGCGCGCGATCGCATCCGCGCGCCAGCGCAGATACTTCGGCCCGAAGTTTCGGAAGGAGTCCGGAAGTATCGGCCCGGAGCGCCGTGATGCCGCGCCAACGACACGGAGTTCGAGTTGCTGAGCGTCGGACCACTCCAGCCCGAGCTTCGAGCGAAGGGCGGGCGGCATCAGGCCAACGGTCCCGAGCTCTGCGCCGCGTGCGGCCGGCACCCGCAGCGCGCGCCAGAGGCCATCGCTCATCCCAGGCACCATGGGCGGCGGGGGCTCGGCCAGCGCTTCGAGCACTTCCGTGACGGCGTCGGTGTGTTCGAGCCGGTCGTCGATCATCGAGTTGAAGTAGTCGGGGAAGTCCGCCCAGCGCTCCGGGAGATCTCGATCGCGAACGCCCAAGAGACGGCCGGCCCGCTTCCACTCAACCCAGAATGCCTCGAGTTCTGATCCCGACACGTGCCCGACGAAGCGCTCATACGCCCGGACGATCGAGTCGGCGAGGGTCGCGTGGACCCACGCGTATGGCTCGGGCTCGAGCGAGTGGTAGGGCTCGCCGTTCGGCAGTTTGCCCTTGATGTGCTTGTGCATCTCACGCACGCGCCGGCATGTATCCCATGCAAGGTCGGGTCCCCCGTACACCAGGCTCGTCGTGAAGTCGAGCGTGCGAAGCAGCCGCCCCCACGGGTCAGCGCGGAAGTTCGAGTGCTCGGACACCCCCGCACCAACGACGGGATGGGAAACCTGAAGCATCAGCGCGTACCCCGACCCCTGCATCAGGCGCACATCCGACGCCAGCCGCCAGGTGATACCACCCGGCGCCGGGATCAGCTTTTCGGCCTCTTCGCGCTTGGGAAGAATGGGAGCGATGATACGAAACCTATCACTTCCGTACCACCCGGTGCCAGGCACCGTGCCTGGCACCTTGCGCTCCCCGTGATATACGCAATGGGTGGCCCCGCTCTCCTCCACGGTCGTTCTCTCCGGATCGGGCGTAGACGCAGACGAGGTGGCTTCCGTGGCCCGGCGGGACACACGGGTTGAAGTGGGTGACCGCGCTCGCGAGGCGATGGCGGTCAGCGCAGGCATCGTCAAGCGCCACGCGGACTCCGACGAGCCGGTGTACGGCGTGTCGACCGGATTCGGTTCCCTCGCGACCGTGCCCATCCCGCGTGAGCGCAGGCTCGAGCTGCAGCGCTCGCTGATCGTCTCTCACGCCGCCGGCATGGGTCCGCCCGTGGAGCGCGAGGTCGTGCGGGCGATGATGCTGCTGCGCGCCAGGACGCTGGCGATGGGCCGTTCGGGAACGCGTCCCGAGGTCGCCGACGCGATCTGCGCACTTCTCAACGCGGGCATCACGCCGGTAGTGCCCGAGCATGGTTCGCTCGGGGCGAGCGGGGACCTGGCGCCGCTCGCCCACTGCGCGCTCGCGTTGATCGGAGGGGGCGAAGTCGACGGCCCAGCTGGACGCTCGGCCGCTGCCGACGCGCTTGCCGGTGCGGGCATCGAGCCTCTGGTCCTCACAGAGAAGGAAGGCCTGGCGCTGATCAACGGCACGGACGGGATTCTCGGGATGCTGGTGCTTGCGATCGTCGACCTGGGCCTCCTGCTCCGGACCGCGGATATCGCGGCTGCGATGTCGGTCGAGGCACTGCTCGGCACCGATCGAGCCTTCGCCGAGGACCTGGTGGGCCTGCGACCGCAGCCCGGCCAGGCACAGAGCGCCGCGAACCTTCGCCGCCTCCTCGCGGGATCCGCCGTCGTCGCGAGCCACCGCTACGGCGATCCCAGGGTTCAGGACGCCTATTCGATGCGCTGCGCCCCTCAGGTCCTGGGGGCCGCGCGCGACGCGCTGGCGAACGCCGAGGCTACGGCGGCATCGGAGCTGATGGCCGCGATCGACAACCCCATGGTGCTGCCAGACGGCCGGGTCGAGTCCTGTGGCAACTTCCACGGCGCTCCTCTTGGACTGGCGTGTGACACCCTCGCCATCGCGATCGCGCAGGTGGGGGCCATCGCCGAGCGCCGCACCGACCGGCTCCTCGACGCAAAGCGCTCCCAGGGCCTGCCGCCTTTCCTGGCAGCCGACCCAGGCGTCGACTCGGGGATGATGATCGCTCAATACACCCAGGCAGCCATGGTCGCAGCCAACCGTCGTCTTGCCGTCCCCGCCAGCACCGACTCCATCCCCACGTCCGCGATGCAGGAGGACCACGTCTCCATGGCCTGGGGCGCTGCCCGCAAGCTGCGGGAGTCGGTCGCAAACCTCCGGCGCATCATCGCCGTCGAGCTGGCTTGCGCCGCGCGGGGCCTCGAGCTTCGCTCGCCGCTTGAGCCCGCAGCCGGAACGGACGCGGCGCTGAAGGTCATCCGCGAGGCCGATACCGGGCCGGGCATCGATCGGTACCTGGCGCCGGAGCTTGAGACCGTCACCGAATTGATTTCATCCGCGGCCGTCTGCGCGGCCGCGGAGGCCGCGGTTGGGGAGCTCGCGTGAGCGGCGCGCGCGAGGTCCGGGCCGCGCGAGGCACCGAGCTTCGCTGCAAGGGCTGGCAGCAGGAGGCCGCGTTGCGGATGCTCGAGAACAACCTGGACCCCGACGTCGCCGAGCGGCCGGACGACCTCGTGGTGTACGGCGGCACGGGCCGCGCCGCCCGTTCATGGGAGGCATTTGACGCGATCGTGGAGTCGCTGAAAGCCCTCGAGGACGACGAAACGCTGCTGGTGCAGTCAGGCAAGCCGGTCGGTGTGTTCCGAACTCACGAGCGGTCGCCGCGTGTCCTCATCGCCAACTCCAATCTCGTGCCTGACTGGGCCAACTGGGACGAATTCCGGCGACTCGAGTCTCTCGGCCTCACGATGTACGGGCAGATGACCGCAGGCTCCTGGATCTACATCGGGAGCCAGGGGATCGTGCAGGGCACCTACGAGTGCTTCGCCGAGATCGCGCGCCGCCGGTTTGGCGGGTCCCTTGCCGGAACGATCACGCTCACCGCAGGGCTCGGCGGCATGGGCGGCGCCCAGCCGCTCGCGGTGACCATGAACCAGGGAGTCGCTCTTTGCGTGGAGGTGGATGACTCGAGGATCGAGCGGCGCCTCGAGACCCGGTACCTCGATGAGCGTGCCGGCGACCTCGACGACGCGGTCGCTCGCTGCCTCGAGGCCAAGCGGGACCGCAAGGCGCTGAGCGTGGGCGTACTCGGCAACGCTGCGGAAGTCGTGCCCGAGCTCCTGCGCCGCGGCTTCGAGGCCGACATCGTGACCGACCAAACCTCGGCGCATGACCCGCTCGTCGGCTACGTGCCGGCCGGGATGAGCCTCGACGAGGCGGACGCCCTTCGCGAGAGCGATCCCGCCGGATACATCGAACGAGCGCGCGCCTCTTGTGCGGCCCATTGCTTCGCGATGGTCGGCTTCATGGAAGCGGGAGCCGAGGTCTTTGACTACGGCAACAGCCTGCGCGCCGAAGCCGAGCTGGGCGGGTTCGAGCGTGCTTTCGCGTACCCCGGCTTCGTGCCGGCCTACGTCCGCCCTCTCTTCTGCGAAGGCAAGGGGCCCTTCCGGTGGGCGGCGCTATCCGGCGACCCCGCCGACATCGCCGCGACTGACCGCGCGGTGCTCGAAGAGTTCCCCGACGACGAGGCGCTTGCCCGCTGGATCCGCATGGCCGGTGAGCGGATCGCCTTCCAGGGGCTTCCGGCTCGGATCTGCTGGCTGGGCTACGGCGAACGCCGGCGGTTGGGGCTGCGCTTCAACGAGCTCGTGCGCTCCGGCGAGGTAACCGCGCCACTCGTGATCGGCCGCGACCACCTCGACTCGGGCTCGGTGGCCTCGCCCTACCGCGAGACCGAAGGGATGGCAGACGGCTCCGACGCAATCGCGGACTGGCCACTTCTGAACGCCCTGATCAACACCGCCGCGGGCGCCTCCTGGGTTTCGATCCATCACGGCGGCGGCGTGGGCATCGGCCGCTCGATCCACGCGGGCATGGTGTGCGTCGCTGACGGCACCGCGCTCGCCGACGAGAGGCTCGACCGAGTCCTCACGACGGACCCGGGAATGGGCGTGATCCGCCACGCCGACGCCGGATACGACCGCGCCACAGAGGTCGCGGCGGAACGCGGCGTGCGGGTCCCGATGGCGGATCCCAACCTGTGACCGTCCTCGCGATCCGGGAGATCGGGGATCCCGTCCTACGCGAGCGATCGCGCGAGGTCAGTTCCGAGGAGCTCGCGACGCCCGAGACTCAGCGGCTGATCGACGACATGATCGAGACGATGCGCGAGGCGGGCGGCGCGGGCGTCGCAGCCAACCAGGTCGGCGAAGTGGTGCGCATCGCTGTCGCCGAGGTCAGCGGGCAAAACCCTCGGTACCCGTACAAGCCCGAGATCCCCCTCACGGTGTTCGTCAATCCGGTGATCGAGCCGATCGGCGAGGTCGCCGCCCTCATCAACGAAGGCTGCCTCTCAGTTCCCGGTGTACGCGCGGAAGTCCCGCGCCGGCTCGAGGTGCGAGTCCGCTACGTCGATCGTGACGGCACCGAGCGCGTCGAGTTAAAGCGGGGTCTCACGGCAGGCACGTTCCAGCATGAGGTCGATCACCTCGACGGCATCCTCATCGTCGACCGCGCCGACTCTGAGTCGCTGTCGAGCTGGGAGAGCTACGAGCGGTTTCACCGTGACGACTTCGAGCGGCGTGCGCTGGAGATCGTGGAGCGGTACGGCCAGTGACCGCGTACTGGTGCGAGCTCGCCTGGCTCGGGGGTGAGCGTGCCGAGGCGGGCGTGCTCGCCGAGGCGGACGGAGCGTTCCTGAGCTCAGTCGAAACCGGGGTCGCGACGGCGCCTCAGGGCGCGACGGTCTTGCGCGGTCTGACGCTGCCGGGATTCTGCAACGCGCACTCACACGCCTTCCACCGGGCGCTCCGGGGAAGGGTGCAAAGCGGGCGCGGGTCGTTCTGGACGTGGCGCGAGCAGATGTACGAGCTCGCCGATTCGCTCGATCCGGACAGCTACCGAGCCCTGGCGAGAGCGGTCTTCGCTGAAATGGCGCTCGCCGGGATGACCGCCGTGGGCGAGTTCCACTACCTGCACCACAGGCCCGGCGGCAGTCCTTACGAAGATCCGAACGAGACCGGTCGGGCGCTGGTCCAGGCAGCCGCAGAGGCTGGCATCCGGATCACGCTCATCGATACGTGCTACCTCGAAGGTGGCGAGGGCCGAAAGCCGGAGGGCGCTCAGCGGCGCTTCGCTGACCGTGATGCCGAAGCCTGGGCGGAGCGCATGGATTCGCTCGGCGACCTGGGGCCTCACGCCCGCACGGGAGCGGCGATCCACAGCGTGCGAGCCGTCGGGCCCGCCGAGTGCGCCACCGTCGCCACATGGACCGTGCAGCGCTCCATGCCGCTGCACGCTCACGTGTCCGAGCAACCCGCCGAGAACGAGGCATGCGAAGCCGCGCATGGGCTTACGCCCACCGGCGTCCTCGCCGCCGCCGGCGCCTTGAACGAGCGATTCACCGCGGTCCACTTCACCCACTCCTCCGAAAGAGACCGTGCCGAGCTCGGCAGCGCCGGGGCGACTGTCTGCCTCTGTCCCACCACCGAGAGGGACCTGGGCGACGGGGTCGGGGCAGCCCGGGCGATTGCCGACGCCGGTGCGTCGCTCTCTCTCGGCTCGGACTCCCACGCCGTGATCGACCACTTCGCCGAGATGAGCGCCATGGAGCTCGACCAGCGGCTGGTTACTGGCGAACGCGGCCTGCATTCGAGCTCCGAGCTGCTTGCTGCCGCGACGCTGGGGGGCCACCATTCAATCGGCTGGCCAGAGGCCGGCACGATCGCCCCGGGGTCGCTCTGCGACCTCGTCACGGTTTCGCTCGACGGAGTGCGCCTCGCCGGCGCCCACGATGCCTTGGACGCCGCAGTCTTCGCGGGCGCGGCCTGCGATGTCCGAAGCGTCGTCGCGGGCGGGCAGGAGGTCGTGCGCGATGGCGCGCATTTGATGATCGACGTTGCGACTGAGCTGCGTGAGACGATCGCGGAGGTTTGGACATGAGCGCGCTCGTCATCGACGACATCGGCCTTCTCGTCACCAACGACCCCGAGCTGGGCGAAGGCCCCCTGGGGGTCGTGCGAGATGCGGCGCTCGTGCTCGAGGACGGCCGAGTGGCCGCAGTCGAGCGCGCGGGCGCGGCCGGCGACGAGCGCTTCGACGCTGCCGGCCGGTGCGTTGTCCCGGGCTTCGTCGACTCACACACTCATCTCGTCTTCGCAGGTGACCGCTCCGAGGAGTTCGTCGCCCGAATGGCCGGGGCACCGTACGAAGCGGGCGGCATCCGGGTGACGACAGAGGCGACCAGGGGCGCCAGCGCAGAAGACCTCGAGCGCCTGGCCCGCGGGCGCCTCGAGGAGGCACGCCGGGCCGGGATCACTGAGATCGAGGTCAAGTCCGGGTACGGCCTCGACGTCGAGCACGAGCGGCTCCTGTGCGAGGTCGCTGCGAAGCTCACGGACGAGGTGACGTTCCTCGGCGCGCACGCCGTGCCGGCTGAGTTCGAGGGTCGCGCGGATGACTACGTGTCGCTCGTGTGCGGCGAGATGCTTGCGGCATGCGCCCCGCATTGCCGCTGGGTCGACGTCTTCTGCGAGCGTGGCGCCTTCAACGCGGAGCAGTCGCGCGCCGTGCTCGAGGCCGGCCGAGACGCCGGGCTGGGCCTCCGAGTCCACGGCAACCAACTGGGCGAAGGTCCGGGCGTACAGCTCGCGGTCGAGACCGGCGCCGCCTCCGTGGACCACTGCACGTACCTCTCAGACGCGGACATCGAGGCGCTCGCGAGCTCGGACACCGTCGCGACGTTCCTGCCCGCGACCGATTTCTCTACCCGCCAGCCATATCCGGACGCGCGGCGGGTCATCGACGCAGGCGCCAACGTCGCGATCGCGACCAACCTGAATCCCGGGTCGAGCTACACGAGCTCGATGTCGTTCTGCATAGCTCTCGCGGTCCGGGACCTCAAGATGACGGCTGACGAGGCGCTTCAGGCGGCGACGCTGGGCGGCGCCCGCGCGCTGAGGCGCGACGACATAGGCCGCCTGAGTCCGGGCCTGCGCGCTGACGCCGTGGTGCTTGACGCGCCCTCACACGCACACCTCGTCTACCGGCCGGGCGTGCCCCTCATCGCGGCCACATTCGTCGCCGGCAACCCTCGACCTACCTAAAGGGGGGTCTGACCCGGGGTCTGACCCGGGGTCAGACCCCGTTGAGGGTTACTTCGGCCAGCCGTCGACGAATAGGTCGAGGACGAGCTCCGCGTCGGGGGCCGAGTACTTCGAGAGGTCGGTGATCCCGTCCTCGGCCAGGACTTCGTCGTCGATGTAGGCGTTGCCGGTGCACTCGCGCGGGTCGCGCTTGAGGATCGCGTAGGCAGCGTCGGCGTAGATCTCGGGAGTACGCGAGCGCGCCATGGCCTCGTCGCCGCCCAAGAGGTTCTGGACCGCGGCCGTCGCGATGATCGTGCGGGGCCAGAGGCAGTTTGCCGCGACGCCGTTCTCCGCCTCGTCCTGGGCGAGTCCCAGCGTGAGCATCGTCATCCCCATCTTCGAGAGCGTGTAGGCCGAGTTGCCCTTCAGCCACTTCGGGTCTGCCGAAAGGGGCGGCGAAAGGGTGAGGACGTGGGCGTGATCCGACTCGCGCAGGTGCGGCAGCGCCGCTTTGGTGAGGACGAAGGTGCCGCGGGAGTTGATCGACTGCATGAGGTCGAAGCGCTTGACCTCCAGGTCGGCCATCGGCGCGAGGTTGATAGCGGAGGCGTTGTTGACGACGATGTCCACCCCGCCGAACTTCTCCACCGTCTGGGCGACGGCCTCGCCGACCTGAGCCTCGTCGCGCACGTCGCCGACGATCGGCAGGGCCTGCCCGCCGGCCTCTTCGATCTCTTCGGCGGCGGTGAACACCGTTCCCGGCAGCTTCGGATGAGGTTCCGCTGTCTTCGCGATCAGAGCGACGTTTGCTCCGTCCGCAGCGACCTTTTTCGCGATCGCGAGGCCGATCCCCCGGCTCCCGCCCGACATGACAACGGTGCGGCCTTGAAGTGACATGGCGCGGGAGCCTATCCAGGGCCTACGGGTCTTGGCGAATCTCCACTCCGCGGTCGCCGTCGTCTCCGAACACGGCGCCGCCGGGGAAGTCACCCTGGATCCAGCACGGGGCCCAGCTGGCTCCAGGCGGGTTGCCCATGTTGAGGTCAGGATCGGTCTCGCCGACCCGGAGCTCCTCCTCGTCGGCCTTGCCGCCGATCGCCGGGTCGAACGGCAGGTAGTCGGTGTTGCGGCAATCGAAGCTCGGGAAGATGCCCTGCGCTCCGGAGGCGTTCAGCACCCCGTCCGCCAGGTACCCGTTGCCGCGGTTGGTGTTGAGGCGATTGGGATGGATCGAGAGCGTCTCAGTGCCCGCGATGGTCAGCTGGCGCAGGTAGTGGCGGCGGGCCGGGTCCGCCGGGAAGCCGTCGAGCACACCTGACATCGATGCGGCGGGCCCGGTGAGGAAGTCCGCCACGGTCGCCCGCTGATAGCTGAGGTAGCGGACGATCGGATTGAAGTTGGCGAGGAAGTGCTCGAGCTCGTCGAGCACGGGCGCGAGGCCGGTGAGGAAGCTCTTGAGCGCCGGCAGGCCCTTGAGCGAGGGAGGCTGGAGCGCACGGAGGTCATAGAAGAGGTTCCGCAGGTTCGGCGCCAGGCGGCGGACGTCCTCCAGGGTCGGTCCCAGCTTCTGGGCAACCGGCATCAGCGCCTCGATCGTCGGCGTCGCGTTCTCCTGGAACTGGTCGAGGCGGATAAGCGTCGCGCGCGACTCGCGCTGGAAGGTCGGCAGGATCGCGAACAGCTCAGCGAGGGCGTCCTCTTCCTGCGCCAGCGCCGAGAACGTGTTGCGGCCGCCGCGAATCGCGTTCGTGAGCTCGGGGCCGCGCTCCGAGAGCGCCTCGAAGGTGATGCCGGTGTCGCGGACGACGCCCTGGAGCGCCTCCTCCTGGCGGTCGAGCACCTGGAGCAGGTCGCTCGTGTCGGTGATGAACGGCGCCAGGTTCCCGAGCGCGTCGTTCAGATCGAGCCCCCGGTCGCGGATCGCGACCGCCGCGGAAGCCTGCCAGCGGCGGAACGACATGCGCGCCTCCTCGTCGAGCGCGTTGAAGAACTCGTCGATCTGGTTGGCCTCGGTGGTCTGCGACGCCGCCAGCGTGCCGTCCTCCGGAATCGCCTCGATCTGACTCGTCTCCGCGTCGCTCAGGCCGCCCTGTGCGCCAAGCGAGACACCCGCGGTTGGCTCGCCTGACGCGGGCTCCGTGCCGGAGGTGAGCTCGATGTAGGTCTCGCCGAGCAGCGTCTTCTGGCGCAGGATCGCCTCGGCGTCCGCGGAGATCGGCGCGTACTGCGGCTCGATCTCGATCACCGCTTCGGTCACATCGTTGCCGCCGATCCGCTCCGACGCGGGCCCGACGCCGGTCTCCTTCACCTTGCCTACCGAGACCCCGCCGATCCGCACGTCCGACTCCACCGTGAGCTGGGCGGCCTCGGGGAAGTAGGCGGTGATTCGGTAGCTCTTCGCCTTGAACGGCACCGGGCCGCCGAAGGCCATCCACAGGAACAGGAGGAGGACGAAGCACGACACCGCAAACGCTGCTGCGATCAGGATCCTGAGGGCTGATGGAGCTTGCTTTTGCATGGTTCTAGGGGCAGGCCTGGGCGATCACCGCGTTGGTGAAGCCCGTGACGAGCTGGGTCAGCTGTTGGACGATTGGGTTGGGGTCCGAGACGAGGTCGTTGAGCTGCTCGCAGCCCATCGAGAGGTAGATGCGCCGGTAGTACCCGTTGCCGTCGCCGGCGGAATAGATCGACGCGGTGTTGTGGCCAAGCCAGCCGGCCCAGAAGAGGTAGCCCTCGTCGCGGCCGGCGGTGCCCGCGGGCTCAGCGCCGTTCGGGTTGAAGGCGGCCATGTTGGCGAGGCGGTTGAGCTTGGAGAAGCTCGTCCGCAGGTGCGGCGTCGCCTCGCCGAAGCGGGTGGCCGCCTTGCGCAGATCCGGAATCGGCTCGCGCGCGGCGCGAACGAAGGGGCGGATCTGGTCGCGGACCACCGGCGTCGAGGACTCGGCGAGCTGGATGTTGGACTCGTTCAGCTCTGGCAGGTTGCGCGCGAACGGCCGCAGCGAGTTGAAGGTCGGGCCCAGGACCTCGCCGAGCTCGGCCAGGTTGTTGAGCGTCGTCTCCGCCTGGGTGAGCGTGCCGGGCAGGCGGGCGACGAACCGTTGCACGTCGGGGTCGCGCTCCGCGATCGCACCCAGGGCGGTCCGCGACGAGGTGACGAGGCGGGTCAGCTCGGACTCGACCTTCCCGACCCGCGTCATCAAGAGGTTGAACGAGTGCACCGTGATCGCGAGCTCCTCGCGGCGCTTCGAGACCTCCTTGTTGAGCGTCGAGAGGTCGTCCTGGATCGGACCGAGTGTGCCGAGGAGCTTTCCGAGCCGCTTGGCGTTGCCGTCGAGGCCCTCCCCCGCTCCGACCAGGAGCATCCGCAGGTAGGCCTGCGTGTCCGAGTCGAGCGCCTCGAGCACCTCGTCGAGGTTCACGTCGGGGAGGGTGTTCGTCATTGGGATGGTCTCGCCCTCCTCGAACTCGCCCGCTTCGCTGGAGCCCGGATCGAGGTCGAAGAACATGTCCTTGAGCCCGGTGGTGGGCCGCATGAGGATCGTCGCATTGCGGTAGACCGGGAGGTACTGGCGCTCGATCTCGAACGAGATGACCCCGTGCCCGTCGACCAGCTCGACCTCCTTCACCTCGCCGATGTCGACGCCCGCGACCCGCACGGTCTGTCCCTGTCCGGGAACGACTGCTTGCGCCGTCTCGAACTCGGCCTGAAGCTCGAAGGGCTTCTCCTCGAGGATCGGGATCCGCAGGCGCTGCTCCTGGAAGATGTAGAACGAGATCGCCAGCGCGAAGGTGGCCAGGCAGAGGATCGCCACGAAGTCGCGGAGGTGATCGCGGATGACGCGCTTCATCGCTCGTCCACCCCCAGCGCCTGCGCGAGGTCGGTTCCGAGGCCAAGCTCGTCGAGGAACGCCTGCGCGCGCTCGAGATCGCGCTTGGCCCCGCGCGCCACGCTCCGGTCCTCGGAATCGAGCAGAGCCGGCAGCCCCTCGATGCCGCTGACGAGAGTGGCCATCTCGCGGAACCGGTTGGCGCCCCGGCCCTCGAGCGCGCCCACGCCCTGCATGCTCCGCCGCACGGGCGTCTGATCGCTGGGAGGCGAACCCAGGCCGCCCTCGAGGCTCGGCGGCTGCTGCTCCTCGCAAGGCTTGTTCGGGCGGAAGGGCGTCTTGGCGGAGTCGTCAAGCTTCGGCATCGCGCCGAGGAGCTCGAACGGGGTCAGGGCGACCACGTCACCGAGGCCGCCGATGTTCGAACGGACAAGGTTGGCGCCGGAGCCGCCGAGGACGCGCAGGTTCTGGCCGTTCGCGTCGCCCGAGCGGCTCTCGACCGCGGTTCCGGTGATCCCATATGGGGTCTCCTCGAAGATCTGGGCGCCGTTGGCGTCGTGCGGGTAAATATTCCCCGGGTCCACAGGCTGGACCTGGTCCTTCGACCACGGCACGATGACCTCGTTGAAGCAGGACGAGAACGCGCGAGTCTCCTTGAACAGGTCGATGTTCCCCCGGCCGAGCTGCCACAGCTTCGGCACCGTCGGGCGCAGGTCCGAGACCAGGCCCTGAAGCTCGGGGGGCGACATCAGGAGGCGGAGTTGCTCGATGAACGGCCGCGACGCCCTGAGGCTCTCCGGCGAGGTCTTGACTCCTGGCAGCGCCTCGCGGGCGAATGCCCGCACAAACGGGAACGACGCGTTCAGGTTGTCGAAGGCGGGCTGCGCGGCCCTGAGCGTCTGCGGAAGCTGCTCGACCGCGCGCCCCAGTGCCTCGCTCTCAGCCGCGAACGAGCCGGTGAAGACGCGGAAGTTCGTGACCAGCTCGCGCAGGTCGGACTCGCTCTTTGAGAGGGCGCCGAGGACCTTCGAGAGGCCCGAGATCATCCCGCTCAGATCCCCCTCCTGCGTGCCCCGCGTGGACTCCGCGACCTGCGCCGAGTACTGGAGGTTCGGCCCGGCCATGTTCAGCTTGCGCAGCCCGTCCGCGCCGCCATGGACGGACAGCGCCGCTCCGAACTCCTGGAGCAGCGTCTGGAGGTTCTGGCGGACGTCGTACTGGAGGGTCGTCAAGACCTGGTCGAGCTGCACCGAGTACGAGGTCCGGTTGACCGGGAACGCGTGGTTCTCCTCGACGACCGGGGCCGAGGGGCTCCCAGGCTGGAGGTCGATGAAGTAGTTCCCTTCGAGGAAGAGCCGCGGCCGGATCTTGAAGAGCGCGTCCTCATGGAGCGGGAGCGCCTCCTCGCGGAGGGCGATGGTCACCTTCACTCCACCGCCATCGGGCGAGTCGAGCGCGTCGGCCGTCGTCGCCACGGTCTCGTCCGTCTCGTCCTCGGAGAGCAGCTCGATATCCGTGACCTCGCCGACGTTTACGCCCGCGATCCGCACCGGGTTCGAGGTGCGGAGCTTCTGCCCGGACGCGAAGGTGACGGTCACCTCGTACGGGTCGTTCCACGGGAGCTCCTTCGTGTACGCGACCATCGAGGCGGCCCCGATGACGACCACCATGATCAGGCCGATCGCCCAGTTCGGTACGCGCTCGCGCCGCTTGCCCCTCATGGCGCGTTCCCCTTCCACGTCTCGGGGGCGCGCTTCCGGTTAGTCGTGTCGACGACCTGGCGATCCCCGTCGGCGTTCCAGAAGAGCGTCGTCACGCCGCGCGACCCGGGCAGGTCAGAGGCACGGTTGGCCGGGTCCGTGAGCGGCTGGTCAGGCACGGGCTGGAAGCCGAGCGGGTAGCCGCCCTGGCCTGGCTGACAGTCGCGGTCGGTCTGCCCGGTCGGCGCGTAGGGGTGCGAGTTGAAGATCGGCAGCTCGTAGGGCTTGAAGACGCCGTTGCCGTCGGGATCGGCGGGGCCGGACCTGCCGTTGGCCGGGAGGCCGGAGTAACCGCCGAGCGGCGTCTGAACCGTCTGGGCGGCGGGGAACCGGGTCAGCGTCTGGCGGAACGCGTTGCCCAGCAGCGGCTCCTCGTCCGACAGCGCGTTCGGGAAGTACGTGAACCAGTAGTTCCAGTAGTTGCAGACGGTCTGCGCGGGCACGACGTAGCGCGCGAGCGGCGTCGCCTCTTCGAACGTTTCGCGAAGGTGGGTGAGCGTGATCCGGGTCGACGGCTGCTGGACCAGGCGGTTGAGCGCGCGGAAGATTTCGGTCAAGCGGCGGTTGACCTCGGGCTGGTCGTCGAGCACTGGCGTGCCGACCTCAACCGCCTCGTTCAGGGCCGGCGCTGCCGAACGCAGGTCCCTGATACCAGGGTTGAGCGCGATCGCGAGGTCGGCGAACTTGCTGTTGAAGACCCGCTGGGCAGGCAGCAGCGAGATCGCGGTGCGAAGCGTCTCCGGCCCCTGCTCGATGACCTGCGCGTACGCGTCGGGATCGCGCCCGATGGCCTCGAACGTCCGGGCCGCGAACGCGAACTGTTCGGCCTGGAGGACTGCAACGGGCTGCACCAGGCTCGCCGTGCGAGCTAGCGCCGGGAATAGGCGGTTGAAGCGAGTCCGCGGGTCCGAGAGGTTGCGCACGACCGGGCCCAGGTAGCGCATCAGCGGCCCGAGCTCCTGGATCGTGTCGTTCAGACTGACCCCGCGCGAGGCGAAGGCGCTACCGAAGCCCTCGAGATTCGCCCGCTGCGACTTACGGGTCTTGCGGTCGTACGTGTTCGAGAGGTCATCGAACTCGTCCTGCGCCTGGAAGCAGCCGTTCTGAGCTGCGGAGTCGCGCCCGGCGGGGAAGCCGCCGTCCGCTGCGGTGGGGAGCTGGCAGACCGCGCCGTCGTCGAGTCCGTCGAAGGTGAAGCCCTCCTCGGCTGGATCGCCGGTGCCGCGGACGATCTCGAGGTACTTGAGGCCGAAGGCTGAGCGGTAGCGGATGCGGAAGACCGAGTCCTCGGGCAGCGGCTTGGCCGACTCGTCGAGCTTGAGGTTGAGCTTTGCCGCGACCTGCGGCAACTCGCCTTCGTCGGCATCGACCGAAACCGTCTGGCCGGCTGTGGAATCCACGATCGGCTCGATCGACTCGATCACGCCAACTCGCTGGCCGCCGATCCTGATCTCGTTGGCGTTGGTCGCGCGTGCGGCATTCGGAATCTCGACCGAGACCCGGTAGACGGGGACGAAAGGCAAGCCCTTGTTCGCGTTGTAGGCGAGGAATACAGCGACGATCGCGACCAGCACGGTGACCGCCCCGACCATCGTCGGTGATGCCGCGATGACGGATGTCGCGCTGCGTCTCATGGCGTGAACAGGAAGTCGAGGAGGTCCGCCGTGGCGTTCTGCGCGTCGCGGCCGCCGAGATCACCAGCGTTCGGAGGCGATACCGACACGTCACCCAGGCCGGGTAGGTCGAGGCCCGGCAGCTCATCCCGGCCCGGCCGTGAGATCGAAGGCGGCTTGGACGAGGTCTTGCCTTCAGGGCCCTTGCCATTGGGGTCGCGCTCGTCCTTGTTGTCGAGGCGCCGTTCAGCCCCGCGCCGCACGACGCCGTCGCAGTAGCGCTGCTCGGCGTCGACGGGAAGGGTGCCGTTGGGGCAAGCGGACGGGTCGTACTGAGGCAGGCCGAGGTCCTCGTCCAGGTGGCCGGGAGTCAGGCCTCCCTGGTTGGCCCCGAGCCAGGCCACGCAGTCCGCGGCCTGGAGGAGGTCGGTCGTAACCCCGCCGGCCTGCGCGGGAACGCCGAGAGCGCCGGTATCGGGGTTGCGGCCCGAGTTGAACGAGCCGCAGAGACCGGTGTTCGCCTCGTAGATGCCGAAGCGGAAGAGGTGGCTGACGCTGTCGAACTGGTTGATCGCGAGCGTCTGGTTGCGGACGTAGTTCAGAAGCCCCTCGAGGCCGGTGTAGCCCATGGTGTCCCGCTGGCCGGGCTCAAGGCCGGAGCGGCCCGTGTCGGTGCCCGCACGCTCGTCGATCTCGACCGCGCGGCGCGGGTCGTCGAGGTCGGAGAGGAAGTCGCCGAGCGGCTCCAGCGTCGGGGTTGCCTTGCGGCCGGCCTCGGCCAGGAGCTCGATCTCGTCGCGACCGTTTCGAAGCGCCCGGCGGCCGACGTCGCCCGCGTTGCCAAGAGTCCGCAGGGCGTCCTCGGAATTGCGGTTGAACGCGGGCAGGTTGCCGGAGAGCTTCGCCAGGTGCGGGGCTGCGCCGCGGAGATTGTTGAGAAGCGGCGTCTGCGCGCGGGCCAGGCGGTCGAGCTGGACGAGGCTCGGGCGGAGCTCACCAAGGAAGTCGTCGAGGAGGCTGAAGTTCGTGGAGACATCGTCCCTGCGGGCCGCGGAGATCGCCGCCGTGTCCTCGGCCTCGTCGACGAAAGCGGCGATTTCGTCGCGGCGCTTGGCAAGCTCGCCGATGGTCTGGCTCGAGTCCTCGTTCAGCTGGCGGATCGTGGCGCGCTGGCGGCGCAGCGTCTCCGTGACCTCTTTGAGGTCGGTGAGCGCCGGCGCACCCAGGCGGATCGCCTCGTTGAGCGCCTCGGAGTTGCCCGCCAGGCCCGTCCCAAACTCGTTGATGAGGAGGCGGAACCGCTGCTTGAACGGCTCGCGCATCGTGTTCTGGACGAGGTCGGGTTGCACGGTCTGCGAGACCTGCGATGCAGGGATCGTGCCGCCGTCCTCCAGGGGCTGCCCGGCCGGCAGGCAGTCGATGAAGTACTCGGCGATCAAGGACTGCGGCTCGGACGAGCAGGTCGTTTCGTCGCCAAAGACCGCGAGGTCTCCCGAGACCTCAACCGTTACGACCGCCCGCTTCTCTTCGTTCACGTCGAGGCTCTGCACCTCGCCGACGTTCACGCCTGAAACGCGGACCTCGGACTGCTCAACGATGCCGAACGCGTTGTACATCTCGATCTCATACGTGCGCGACTCATCCTCAGCGGAGGCGATGGCCGACCAGCCGGCCCAGAGTGCCGCAAGCGCGAACGGAATGGCGATCATGCGCTTCATGGGCCGGGCATGATCTGGCTGGGGTCGCAGTCGCCGCCGTCGCCGTCGGTCAAGGCGCCGTCGTCGGTGAACGGAATTGAGTCGTCGCCTGGATTCAGGTCGCTGACGGGGCGCTCGGCTGAACCGGGGCAGCGCTGGTCGTGGCCAGTCGTGAGCGCGTTGAGCTGCTCGACCGGGGTGTCGAGGCTTAGGAGGTCGGGGATTGCCGGCACGCCCGGAACCGCGGGCGCGAACGTGTTGAGCGTGAGCGCCACTCGACCCACAGCGCCAAGCGCGTCGGCGTAGCCGGAGTGGCTGAACCCGTCGAACCAGGCGACGAGCTCGGGCGTGTAAGCGCGGAAGAAGGCGAGGTTCTCGTCGCCGTTTCGAAGCGAGCACACGGCCTCGCCGAAGGCGCCCTGGCTGAAGTCGTCGTCGGCGGCCACAAGCACGTCAGCTAGATCGCCTGTGTTCGGGCCGCAGTCTGGTGAGCCGTCGCCCACGGCCCGCCTGGTGATGCGCGGCTGCAGCTTCTGCAGCTCGACCAGGTCGTTCCCCTTGCCGGAGCGACGCACGGTCTTCGACAGGTCGCGGACGGTTGGAACTGCGCCTCGGGCGAAGCCCCGTAGCTCAGTCAGGTAGGGGTCGAGCTCCACTGCCACGGGGAGGGTCGCGACCACGAGCGGCTCGACGTCGTCGAGGGTCGCGCGGAGGTTCACGAAGGTTGTGTTGGCGCTGCGCAGGAAGGGCGGAAACAGGCTGATCGCCTCGGCGAGCTCCTCGCGCTGGTCGCCGATCGCGTTCATCATGCGGTTGAGGTTCCCGACGAGCTGCGAAACGTCCGTCGAGCGGTCTGCAAGCGCGCCCGAGAACCTGGACACGTTCACCAGGAACTGCTCGAGCATCGCGTCGTCGGCGGTGAGCTCGGCGAACGTGCGCCGCGACTGATAGAGCAGCGGGTTGAGGTACTCGAAGCCCTTGTTCGCGTTTCGCTCGACTCCCTCGTAGGAGCGCTCGAAACCCTGGATAACCCTCTTCAGGCCCTTGACAGTCTTGTCGTCGAGCGTGTTGAAGAACTGGTCGATGTCGACCTCGCCCACGGTCTCCGACAGGCCGAGGGTGCCGCCATCCTCGATCTCGTCGCCTTCGGCGCCTTCCGGTGGGACGGTGAGCTGGACCTCACGGGCCGCCTGGCTCGACAGGGAGCGCCAGCGGACCGTCGCGGTGGTGCCGCGGTAGAGCGGGGCATGGTCCGAGTCGACCGTGAACGTGACCAGCGCCTGACCTTCGGGGCCAAGGTCGATGCGGTCGATCTTGCCGATGCCGACGCCTCCGATCGACACCTCGTTGCCCTCGACGAGCTGGCTGGCGCTCGAAAACTCGGCCGTTACCTTGTACTCGTCTCCGCCGCGCAGGAAAAGGAGCCAAACGAGGATCGCGGTCAGCGCAACGAGCGCCAGCACGAAAGGCCAGCGAGCCCTCTCCTCGTTCGTCTCCCCTGATGGCATTTACGCGCTCAGCGACCCTACGCAGGCGCGCGGATGGCGTCAACCGACAACTGCTGGCCTATCAGCCAGGTTTGCGCTCCGCGCACCTAGACTGGCGCCATGGCACTTCCCCCTGGACCTCGCGTCCCAGCCACCGTCGCCACTGCCCAGTTCGCACGCCGCCCGCTCGACACCCTTCTTCGCTGGCATCGCACCTACGGAGACGCCTTCACGGTGCGGTTCCTGGTCTTCGGGACGGGCGTCTACGTCGCCGACCCGGCCGAGATTCGCAAGTTGTTCACCGGCGACCAGTCCGCGCTCAAAGCGGGAGAGGCCAACGCGCCGCTGAGCCCGATCCTCGGGGAGTCGTCGGTCCTGGTCCTCGACGGCCCAGAGCACATGCGGCAGCGAAAGCTCCTCCTGCCGCCGTTCCAAGGATCGGCCGTGCACTCGTTTCGCGAGGTCATCCGCGACGTCGCGGAGTCCGAGATCTCGGGTTGGCGCGACGGGGACGAGTTCCAGCTTCGCGAGCGCATGCGGGCTCTGACGTTTGACGTCATCTGCCGGGCGGTCTTCGGCGTGACCGAGCGCGCGCGGATCGAGCGACTCCGGGAGGCGCTCCTGGCGGTAATCGACATGGGCACGATCTTCATGCTCCCCGCGCTGATGCGCACGGACCTCGGCCGGTTCAGTCCCGGGGGCAGGTTCTCACGACGGCTGGCCGCCGCCGACGTGCTCCTCTTCGACGAGATCGCCCGCAGGCGTCAGGAGCCTGACCTTGACGAGCGCACCGACGTTCTCTCGCTCTTGCTTCGCGCCCGCGACGAGGACGGCAACCCGATGACCGACCGCGAGCTGCGAGACGAGCTGTTCACGATGCTCGGGGCGGGCCACGAGACGACGGCGACCGGCTTGTCCTTCGCCTTCGACCTGCTCGCCCGCCACCCCGCCGTAATGGCTCGCCTGCGTGACGAGATCGAGTCGGGAGGCGACGACTACCTCGATGCCGTGGTAACCGAGAGCTTGCGGTTGAGACCGGTGATCGACGCCGTGGAGCGCACGCTCGCGGAGCCCCGGACGATCTGCGGCTGGGATCTGCCGGCGGGAATTCGCGTCTACCCTGCGATCGCGCTCGTGCACCGCCGGGAGGACATCTATCCCGAGGCTCACGAGTTCCGGCCGGAGCGGTTCCTTGACGCAGACACCCCTTCTTATGCGTGGCTGCCGTTCGGCGGCGGCATCCGGCGCTGCATCGGGGCCGCGCTGGCGCAGGCAGAGATGGCCGAGGTGATCAGAGCCGTCGTAGAGAGCGTGGAGCTCGAAGCGATCAGGCCTGAACCTGATCCCGTCGTCCTTCGGGGGATCACCCTCGCGCCCAAGTACGGCACGCCGGTGCGTGTGCGAGCCCGCGCGCGCTCAGCCCGCGCCGAGGACCGGCTCGAGCTTCCAGCTGCGTAGCAGCTCCGAAACCAACTCGGGCTTGAGCGGTTTAGCGAAGAGGTAGCCCTGGGCGTACTCGCAGCCGACCGACTGGAGGATCGCGAGCTGCGCCTCCTCCTCCACGCCCTCGGCGATCACCCGGAGGCCGAGGTTGTGGGCAAGCTCGATGATCGCCCGGATGATCTCCTCGTTGGCCGCGTCTGTGTGCATGGACATCACGAACGAGCGGTCGATCTTGATCGCGTCGCCTGCGAAGTGGTGAAGGAAGGTGAGCGACGAGTAGCCCGTGCCGAAGTCGTCAAGTTGCGCCTTGACGCCGAACTCCGCGATCCGCGCGAGCGCATCGCGCATCTGGTCGGGCGCGTCGATCACCGTGCTCTCCGTCAACTCGATCCGGAGGCGGTTACCCGGGATCTGGTGCTTGGCAAGGGACTCTCCGATCACCTGCGGAAAGTCCGGATCGGCGAGCTGCCGGCCCGAGACGTTGACGGACATCGTCACGTCGTCCGAGACGAGGCCCTCGCGGCGCCACATGGCAAGCTGAGCGCACGCCCCGTCGAGGACCGTGATTCCGAGCGGCCGGATCAGGCCGGTGTCCTCAGCAACTGGGATGAACTGGGCCGGCGAGATGAGCTCGCCGCCCTCGGGCCAGCGCGCAAGCGCCTCGAAGCCGTTGATGCGGCGGCTGGACAGGTCGACGATCGGCTGGTAGGCGATCCCCAACCCCCCCTCCTCGAGGACCCTTCGAAGCTCGGTCTCGACCTGGAGCCGCTCGACCACACGGCTGTGCATGCTCACGTCGAAGACGGCGATCGCCTTCTCCGGGTCGATCTTTGCCGCGTACATAGCGATATCGGCATTTCGCATGAGCTCGGCAGCCTCGGCATCCCGTTCCGAGACGGCGATCCCCGTCGACACGGTGATGCTGAGCTCCTGGCCGGAGACGAGGATCGGCTCGCGCAGCGACTCCTCGATCCGCTCCGCGATGTCAACCGCGGTCTCGGGCGAATCGATCCCTTCGAGCAGGATCGTGAACTCGTCGCCGCCGAGCCGGGCGACCGTGTCGCCGGGCCGAAGATCTGCGTCGAGGCGGCGCGCGGCCGCCACCAGGATCTCGTCGCCTACCGCGTGAGAGAAGCTGTCGTTGATCAGCTTGAACCGGTCGATGTCCACGAAGAGGACGGCGTGGCTGACCCCGGTCCTGAGCGCGCGGCCGAGCGCGACGCGCAGCCGGTCGACGAAGAGCGTCCGGTTGGGCAGCCCGGTCAGCGCGTCGTGAAGCGCGTCATGACGAAGCTGCTCCTCAGCCGCCTTCCGGTCGGTGATGTCGGACATGCTTCCCGCCATCCGCATCGGGTTCCCGTCGCGGTCCCTGACGGCCACTCCGCGATTTAGGATCCAGAGGTAATCACCGTCCTTGTGGCGCATCCGGTGCTCGACCTGGAAGTGCTCGGTCGCGCCCGTCAGGTGAGCTTCGACCAGCGCCGTGACGGTGTCCACGTCGTCGGGATGGATGCGCTCCATCCAAGCCTCATGGGTGCTGGGAAGCTCGTCGTCCGAATAGCCCAGGATCTCCTTCCAGCGCCGTCCGAGGTGGATGTCGTCGGTGACCACGTTCCAGTCCCAGATCCCGTCGTTGGCACCCGCGACCGCGAGGGCGTAACGCTCGCGGCTCTCGCTCAGCTCTGCAAGCGCCTTGTGATGCGATATCGCGTAGCGGATGGAGCGCTCCAGGAGCACCGCATCGAGCTGGTTCTTGGAGAGGAAGTCGGTAACTCCGAGCTCGGCCGCCTCCAGGTCCAGGTCCGAGTAGTCGGACTGCCCGGTGAGCATGATCACGGGGGCCAGGTCGTCGCCGAAAGCTTCTGCGATCAGGCCGAGGCCGGTCTCCGAGCCAAGCCTGTAATCGATCAGGTAGACGTCGTGGCGGCGCTCCAGGATCGCCGCCCGCGCCTCTGCGTAGGCGGGAGACCAATCCACCTCGAATTGAGTCCGTGTCTGGCCGGCCAGGAGGTCACGGACGATGAGATAGTCGTCCTCGTCATCCTCGACCAGCAGGACGCGAATGCGCTCAGTCCCGGCCGAGGTCATGGGGCTACTGCCTTCCGCCCGGAAGATCGACGATCTCGAACCAGTAGCGCGACCAGGTCCGCATGACTTCCACGAGCGCCGTGAACGTGACGGGCTTCGTGATGAACGAGTTCACGCCGAGGTCATACGTCTTGACGATGTCCTCCTCGGCCTTGGACGTGGTCAGGACGACCACGGGGATCATGCGGAGCTCAGGATCAGACTTGATCTCGGCGAGCGCCTCGCGCCCGTCCATCCGTGGCATGTTCAGGTCGAGCAGGATGATTCCGGGCATGGGGGCGTCAGCTTCCGAGACATTCGCGTAATCGCCCTCCCGACGCAGATAATCCATCAGGTACTGCCCGTCGTTCACGAAGCGCAGGTCGTTGGCGACGTGCGCGGACTCCATCGCCTCGCGGGTGAGAACGCGGTCGTCCGGGTCGTCCTCCGCCATGAGGATCGTCATCGTCTGGTGGCCGTTAGTTGATGGCACCGGCGGCTTCCTGCCTTTCCTCGATCTCGTCGTGCGCGCCGGCCTCTGGGCCGGAGCCGTTGGTGCGCGGCCCCCGGAACTGGCGGACCGGCAGCGTGACCGTGAAGGTAGCGCCTTCTCCGAGCGTGCTCTCGGCGATGATGCCGCCTCCGTGGCGCTCCGCGATCTTGCGGCAAAGCGCAAGGCCGATGCCCGTGCCCGGGTAGGAGCTGCGTCCATGGAGGCGCTCGAAGACGCGGAAGATCCGCATCGCGTAGCGCGGGTCGAAGCCGATCCCGTTGTCCGCGATCTCGATGCGCGCCTTGCCCGAGTGAACCTCGCCGCTCACACGGACCACGGGCGGGACGCCCTCCTTGCGGAACTTGATCGCGTTCGACATCAGGTTCTGGGCCAGCTGGCGGATCTGCAGCGGATCGGCCTCGACCGTCGGGAGCTTGCCGATCTCCACGTCCGCCCCGGCCTCGGTCCTGGGGACCTCGAGGTCGGAAACGGCATCGCGGAAGGCATCGCCGAGATCGACCGGGACGAACGGGCGCCCGCGCGTCGTCACGCGGGAGAACTCGAGGAGGTCCTCGATCAGATGTTGCATCCGCTCGCCCGCCTCGATCATCCGCTCGACGTAGTCCGCGCCCTTCTCGGACATGCCATCGGCCTCGGAGGCCTGGAGCTGCTTCGAGAACATCTGCACCTTGCGCAGGGGCTCGGAGAGGTCGTGCGATGCGATCGACGCGAACTGCTCGAGCTCCTCGTTCGAGCGCTGGAGCTCGCGTGCCCGGTGCTCGAGCTCCTCGTTCGAGTCCTCCAACCGATCGTTTGCGACTTTGAGACGTTCCGCGTCAGAGACCGCACGCAGGGACATGGCGAATGCGACGACCGCGGCGCCCGCGAAGAACAGGAAGATGAGCCACGGGATCCACTGGTTCGATCCGCTCACGGCCGAGAAGAGCTCTTTGTTCGGGGCAGTGGAGATCACGAACCAGCTCGTGCCCTCGATCGGTGCGGTCGCGAAGTGGCGATCACTCGCGTACTCGCCTGATCCCTCGCTCAGCTCGCTGCCGACAATCTGGGACGGCACCGGCCGCTCGGCGTCCTGCGTCGCGGCGACGATCACGCCTCCGCTGTCGGTGATGTAGGACTCGCCGCCGTCCAGGCGCCGCGTCTCATTCAGGTAGGACCCGAGAAAGCTGGTGAGAATCAGGGGGTCGATCACGGTGACCAGCGCGCGGCGGCTTCCGTCTTCGGCCTCGAAGCCGTTCGAGTACTCGAAGGCCTGAACGCCATCCGCGGTCTCGATCGCGTCCGACAGGCCGAAGCTCTGCTCGCCGAGAGCGCTGGTGACGTGTGGGGGCAGCTCGGCGATCCGTTCCTCGGTGCCCTCGGGCAGCTTGCCTGACGACGCGAAGATCTCACCGTTCTCGCCCACGATCATCCCGTAGGTGGAGTTGCCTTCCTCGACCCTCTTGTCGAGGGCTTCCTGGGAGACCTCTTCGCCCCCGAACGACTTAGTGAGCTCATTCCCCGTTGTGCCGGCGGAGCTTCCGAACAGCGCTTGCGTCAGCGCCGCGTTGTTGGCGGCGGCATCCGCGAAGCGCTCTTCGAGGTCGTCGTGGGACGTGTTTTGCGAGCTGCGAAGCTGGAGGCCGAAAACGACCAGCGCGGCGACGATGAGCCCTGCCATGACAGCGAAAACCACCGTTCGTCTGGGTGTCATTTTCGGTTCTCCCTCCGGATTGTGGCTCGGTGCGTAAGTCCGTGCCTGAAGCTTCCCTTCCTCATCGGCCGTTATGGGCTATTTGTTTAGCCCAAAGCGAATTCCTAAAGTTTGGGTTCAGTCCGTGCGCTCGGGAGGGTCGACCTTGACCCCATCCTCGGGTTGCTCAGGCCCGGCCTCTGAAGCGCCCTGTGGAGCCGGCACACGGTCGCGTACTTTGCCATCTCCTTTGGCACTTGCGCCGTTCCGGCTCGCCCCGTTCGCACTCGGATGTGAGGCGTCCTCTTCGCCTCTATAGGGCCCGGGCTTGGGACGAGCCGTGCCGCCCGGGAAGGCGAGTCTGACGATCGTGCGGTTCACCATGCCCCACTGCTGGAAGAACGGCCCCGTGTTGTACGGCAGCTCGTACCGCTCGCAGATGTCCTTGACCCGCGGCGCGATCTGCGCGTACCGGCTCGACGGCATGTCGGGGAACAGGTGGTGCTCCACCTGATAGCCGAGATTGCCCGACATCACGTGAAAGAACGGGCCGCCCTCGATGTTCGCCGCTCCTGTCAATTGGCGCACGTACCAGGCGCCGCGGCTCTCGTCCTCGGTCTCCTCCTGGCTGAACGTGTAGGTCTGATCCGGGAAGTGGCCGCAGAAGATGATCGCGTGCGACCAGAGGTTTCGGACGACGTTCGCCGTGGCATTCGCCGTCGCAGCCTTCTTGAAAGTGTCGCGGGCTCGCTTGAGCGCCTCGTCCTTGTCGCGGCGAACGACGAAGTCAGCGGCGCCGGCGGCGAGCGCCGAGATCGCCGGCCAGCCGACGTAGTCCTTGACGATCTGATTGCGGGCCTTGACCCCGATTCCCTTTAGGTCCTTGACGACCTCCGTCTTGTCCTTCTCTCCCGAGCGGACGGCCTCGAGGTCCATGTCGTGGAACGCGACGCCCCACTCGAAGAGCGCCATGAGCAACAGGTTGTACAACGGCTGGAAGAGGTAGACCGGATGCCACTTCTGGTTTGGGTCGATCCGCATGATCTCGTAGCCGAGGTCCTTGTCCTTGCCGCGGATGTTCGTGAAGGTGTGGTGGATGTAGTTGTGGGAGTGCTTCCACGCCTCGGCGGTCGACGCCGTGTCCCAGTCCCACGTGGACGAGTGGATCTGGGGATCGTTCATCCAGTCCCACTGGCCGTGCATGACGTTGTGGCCGATCTCCATGTTCTCGAGGATCTTCGCCGTCGAGTTGGTGACCGTTCCGAACACCCACGCGGGCTTGAAGTCGGCCGCAAGCAAGGCGACGCGCGACATCACGGCGAGGCGCCGGTGAAACTCGATCATGGCGGTGATATAGCGGCGGTCGTGCTCGCCGAGGTCTGAGTAGACGTCGTCGTGGATCGCGTCGAACTCCTTCGCGAGCTCCTTGATCTGCTCCTCGCTGAGGTGGGCGAGGGGGCTGTCGATCCGTCCTTCGGTTGCGGTTGCGGGTGTCATGCGGTTCCTTTCATAGTTCGATCTCAACGTCGCCTTCGGCGGTGTTGATGCAGATGCGCACCATTTCGCCGTTCTTGCCTGTCAACTCACCGGTCCGCATGTCGCGGACCTCGCCCGACTTCAGCTTTCCGACACAGGTGTGGCAGATGCCCATGCGACAGCCGTGCTCCAGCTCCAACCCGGCCTCTTCGCCGGCCTCGAGGATCGGCTGGCTGCCTTCGCATTCCGTCTCCGTGTCCGACTTGAGGAAGGTCACCGTGCCGCCCTTGCCCTCCTCGGAACCGCCGCCCTTCGGCTGGAAGCGCTCGAGGTGGAGCTTGTCGGGATCAGCGTCGGGATCCGCTTCGAAATGGTCCGCGAAGGCGTCGATCATCTCGCCGGGACCTGAGAGGAACGTCTCGCGCTCGCGCCAATCCGGACAGAGGTCGTCGAGGTCCTTCGGACCGATACGCCCGTCTTCGCCGGTGGTCTGGCGATGAAGCTGGAAGCCCTCGTTCTCGGAGTCGATCTTCTCCAGCGTGTCGCCGAAGATCACGCCGTCCTCGCGCCGCGCCGAGTGAATGTGGTGGACGTCGCCGACCTCGTCGGCCGCATCCAGATGGCGCAGCATGCTCATGATCGGCGTGATGCCGGAGCCGGCCGAGATGAACAGAAGCTTCTCGGGCGTGGGCTCGGGAAGGACGAACGTGCCCTCGACGCCGCCGAGGCGGACGATGTCGCCGGGCCGCGCGTTCTGATTGAAGAACGGCGAGACGACGCCTTCCTCGACGGTCTTTGGCGTGATCGAGATCCAGCCGTCAGGGCGGTCGGGGTCAGACGTAAGCGAGTAGGCGCGCCAGTGGTGGACGCCGTCGACGACTACGCCCACCCGCAGGTACTGGCCTGGCTTGTGGCCCTCCCATTCGAAACCGGGGCGTATGAGGATCGTCACCGCGGTGTCGTTCTCGCGCTTGATGCGCTCGATCCGCCCGCGCAGCTCGCGGGTCGACCACAGAGGGTTGATGAGCTCGAGGTAGTCGTCGGGCAGGAGCGGCGTGAACAAGCCACGCATGGCCCCGAGCGCGCGCTTGCGCAACGCGGGGACACGAGGCTCTGCTCCTACTTCTGCCATGAGTGCAAGAACTTAGCCCATTGTGAGAACGAGTGTCAACCGAGTGTTCTCACCAGACATAGATTGGTCTATCGTTACCCCGGTGGCAGCAACTTCACGCGCAATTCAGAGGCAGAGTCGCGAGCGCGAACTGATCGCGGCAACACGGGCGCTGTTCGACGAGCGCGGGGTCCAGGACGCCCCCATCGATGAGATCGCGAAGTCCGTCGGAATTGCCCGCGGTCTCATCTACCGGCAGTTCTCTTCCAAGGAGGAGCTCTACGTTGCAACGGTCGCCGACTACCTAAGCGAGCTGGTTGGCGAGCTCGACAAGGCGGAGTTATCGGCAAGCGACGACCCAGTCGATCGTCTCGAGCGAATGGCCTACGCCTACGCCGGCTTCTGCGAGCGCTACCCCGCCTTTCTCGACTCGGCGCTCGCGATCATGCGCCGGCCAGCCCGCGAGCTGAACGAGGTCGTCTCGGAGGTGATCTGGCTGCGCCTCGGCCGGGCGATGCTGGACTCCATCGACCATGTCGCACGAATACTCCGTGCGGGCAACGAGACGGGGGTCTTCGAGGTTGAGGACCCGGACTTCAGCGCGAACATGCTGTGGACCCAGATGCTCGGCGCGATGCACCTCGCCAGAATCCGCGTCGGTATGAAGCGTTCCGAAGCCGGCTTGCCCGAGCTTTTCCGGGTCGAGGCCGAGCAGGTCGTCCGGGCATGCGTGGAGAGCGCGCTGGCTACCGTTCGCCCTGGTTGACGAAGAAGACCGAGAACACACTCGACGGGATCTTTAGCGGAGATCCCGCAGCCTTCATCGCGGGCCGCAACGCCCTCGCGAAAAAGCTCAAGGACGAGGGCAAGACGGACGAGGCAAAGCGGGTCAAGGAGCTTCGAAAGCCCTCGAAGGCGGCGGCCGTCGTGAACACTCTTGCGCTCGACGATCCGAAGCCGGTTAAGCGCTATCTCGGGCTCGCGGACAAGCTCCGCAAGGCCACGTCAGGGAAAATGGATGCGAAGCGGATGCGCGAGCTTGCCCGGGAGGAGGGCGAGCTGCTCGAAGAGCTCGTTGCCAGAGCGGGCGACCTTGGCGACGGCGCATCCGCCCCGACGCTCGACAGGGTGCGCGAGACGCTTCAGGCCGCCCAGGTGGACGCGGACCTGGCGGAGAAGCTCGTATCTGGCCGGGTCGAGCGCGAGGAACGAGCCGCGTCAGTGGGGCTCGACAACCTGGCCGCGCCACCCCAGGCGAGCCGAAAGCGAACTTCGAAGTCCGAGAGCAGCGAAAAGGCCGACTTGGGCGCGAAGGAGAAGGAGGCGAAGCGCCAGCGCATCGCTGAAGCGAAGGAAGCGCTCTCAGGCGCAAAGGCCGAAGCGCGCGAGGCCGCGCGCGAGGTGGCCCGGGCCGAGGGCGAGCTCGCGAAGGCCAAGCGCACACGCGATGCCGCTGACCGAAAAGTCGAGCGCGCCGAGAAGAAGCTCGCCCGCCTCTCCTAAAGCTTCGACCTCGTCCGTTGGCAGGCCGTTGGCGCAGCGTTGGCGGCGATACGCTCCGGGGAGATGAGCTCCAACGGCGCGGCCCGCCCCATCTCCGTCGGCGTTGTCGGCGCGGGATTCGGCGGGATCGGAATGGGGATCCGCCTGCGCCAGGAGGGCATCGAGGACTTCGAGATCTTTGAGCGCGGCGCGACCGTCGGCGGCGTCTGGCGCGCGAACACGTACCCCGGCGCGGCCTGCGACGTCCCGTCGCACCTCTACTCGTTCTCGTTCGCGCCGGGCCACAACTGGTCGCGCCGCTATGCCCCGCAGCCGGAGATCCAGGAGTACATGGAGGAGATCACCGACCGCTTCGGCATGCGCCCGCACCTTCGGCTCGGCACCGAGGTGACCAGCGCCACGTTTGACGAGGCGTCCGGCCGCTGGACGGTGACGCGCGACAGCGGCGAGTCCCGCGAGTTCGACGTGCTGGTGACAGCGTGTGGGCAGCTCACGCGCCCACAGGTTCCACACGTCGAAGGAATCGCCGACTTCGAAGGACGCGTGTTCCACTCGGCCGAGTGGGACCACTCTCACGACCTCAAGGGCCGCGACGTTGCCGTGATCGGCACCGGCGCCTCGGCGATCCAGTTCGTGCCCGAGATCCAGCCCGACGTGGCCCGCCTGACGCTGTTCCAGCGCACGCCGCCGTGGGTGCTGCCACACCGCGATCGCCCCATCACGAGGGCGGAGCGCACCCTCTACCGCAGGGTGCCGGCGTTGCAGCGGGCCGTGCGGGCCGGCGTGTACTGGACTCGCGAGCTGACGGCCTACGGGATGACCAAGAACCCGAGGTTCCTGAACCCGATCGAGAAGCTCGGCCGCACGCACCTCGCCAAGGCGGTGGCCGACCCGGTCCTTCGGGAGAAGCTGACGCCGAGCTTCTCGCCCGGCTGCAAGCGGCTGCTGATGTCGAACGACTACTACCCGGCGCTGGCGGCCGACAACGTCGAGGTCGTGCCCGACGGGATCGCCGGGATCACGCCCTCCGGCATCCGCACGATCGACGGCGTCGAGCACGAGGTCGACACCATCATCTTCGGCACCGGATTCGCCGTG
>JAWVEY010000003.1:0-288085 GCA_033856515.1 Solirubrobacterales bacterium | reverse complement strand
CGCGGGCGCGGGCGTGGGGGACTGATGTCGTCGGCGTCGACCGTGCTGCCGGCGCTTGCGCGAGTCCGGGTGGTGCCGGCTGAACTGGCGTTCGCCGCCGGCGGGGCCGCGCTTCGAGATCACTGACCGGAGCGTGCAGGGGGAGGGGCTCAGGCGCCGCCGGGCGTCCGCGGGGGCGTTGGGCGGGTGGCTCCCGGCGCGTGTGGCGCGTCCGCGGCGCCGCGGGTGTGCGTGCGGCGGGGTGCGAGTGGGCCTGTCTACGGACGCATCTTGTCCGCCGACAGGCCCACGCGCCACAACGGCCTCGCGCGGTCCCGGGTGGGCCCGTTTGCGGACGCCTGTCGTCCGCCGACAGGCCCACGCGGCACGGGGGCCTCGCGCGGTCCGGGATCGGCCCGTTTGCGGACGCCTGTCGTCCGCCGACAGGCCCACGCGGCGCAGGCACGATGGCCTGGGAGCGGGGGTGGGCCTGTTTGCCGCGGTGCGGCCGCGTTGGACAGGCCCACCGGCCCCTGGGCCGCGGAGATGCGGAAAGGGTGGGCCTGTTTGCCGCGGTGCGGCCGCGCTGGAGAGGCCCACCCAGCCAAGCCGACAAGTCGGATGGCGCCTGACCCACAGGCGATCGTGGTCTTTGCGCCCGAGCGCCGTCGGAGACGCGATGCGCCGGAGCGGTCCTCGGACGTTCATCCGTCATTGCCGGACGAACCACGTCGGCGCGACCCGGGCGCGCCGAGCGGAACGCCGGCCACGTCGGCACCGACCCGCGCCCACCCCGCAGCGGCCGAAGCTCCACGTCTCCCCGGCGATGCGCGCGCTGCGGAGCACGACGCCAACGACCTCGGCGCCACCACCGCCGGCCGAGCACGCCCGACCGGTCGACCGGTCCCCCGCCTGACCCCCGTGCAGGTGTCCGTAACCCCGTGGCGAACCACGCTGCGGATGCATCGCGCTGCCGCCCTTCCGCGGGTCCGCGCCGTCCCGCGACTGCCGCGGGCCGCCGTCTGGATCGTCGCCGCCATCGTCCTGCTGGTCGTCGGCGGACTCTGGCTGCGCGACTCCAGCCTCGTGAAGGTCGACCGGGTGACCGTCACCGGCTTGACCGGTCCCGACGCCGCTCGCGTCACCAACCTGCTGCAGGCCGCCGCCGGCGACATGACCACGCTGCACGTCCGCCAGGACCAGCTCGACGCGGTCGTCGCGCCGTACCCGGTCGTCAAGGCTGTCCGCGTCCAGACAGACTTCCCGCACGGCATGCGCATCACCGTCGTCGAGAACACCCCCGTCGCAGTCGTCATGGCCGACGGCGAGAAGACGCCCGTCTCGGGCGACGGGAAGCTGCTGCGCGGCGCCGAGCCGCGCGCGCTGCCGATCGTCCCGCTGAAGGTCCCGCCGACCGGCGAGCGGGTCGTCGATCCCACGGCGATGCGGGCCGTCGCGGCGCTCGCCGCCGCCCCGATCGCCCTGCGTGACCGCGTGCTGCACGCCTCGACGACGCCCGCGGGCGGCCTCACGCTCGCGCTGCGCGACGGTCCCGAACTCCGCTTCGGCGCGGCCGATCGGCTCGCCGCCAAGTGGGCCGCGGCCGCCGCCGTGCTCGCCGACACGGGCTCCGCCGGCGCCTCCTACCTTGACCTCCGCTATCCCGAGCGGCCCGCCGCCGGGGGGCTGGAGGATCCCGCCACGCAGCACGATCCGCAGGCCGTCAACGCGGCCGATCCGGCTGCGACGACGACACCCGTGGCGCCCGCTCCGGGCACCGCGCCCTAGCAACCTTCAACCAGAGCTTGAGGGCCGGTCGACGACCGACTCTCAAGGTCGACATCAGACTTCCGCAAACTGCAAGCAAGATTGCGCCCTAGACTTCGCGTTGACAGGCAAGAACGCCGATGCGTACCGTGCATTGGCCGAGACGGGCCTACCCCTGCCCAAAGTCTCGACGCTACCTAGAGGGTCGGACAGGAACTTCAAGCACATGGAAAGCGGCAGCTACCTCGCGGTCATCAAGGTCGTCGGCGTCGGCGGCGGTGGGATCAATGCGGTCAACCGCATGGTCGACGCCGGCCTGCGCGGCGTCGAGTTCGTGGCCGCGAACACCGACGCCCAGGCGCTCGCGATGACCGACGCCGACATCAAGCTCACCATCGGGCACGAGCTCACCAAGGGCCTCGGCGCCGGCGCCAACCCCGAGGTGGGGTTCGCCGCGGCGGCGGAGTCCCGCGACGACATCAAGGAGGCGCTCAAGGGCGCCGACATGGTCTTCGTCACCGCGGGCGAGGGTGGCGGCACCGGCACCGGTGCGGCTCCCGTCATCGCGGAGATCGCCAAGAACGAGATCGGCGCGCTGACGGTCGGCGTGGTCACCAAGCCGTTCGAGTTCGAGGGCACGCAGCGGATGCGCCAGGCCGAGGAGGGCGTGCAGCGCCTCCGCGACGTGGTCGACACGCTCATCGTGATCCCCAACGAGAAGCTGCTGGCGCTCGTCGAGCGCCGCACGACGATCCTCGAGGCGTTCCGCGAGGCCGACAACGTCCTGCGCCAGGGCGTCCAGGGCATCACGGACCTCATCACGATCCCGGGCCTCATCAACCTCGACTTCGCCGACGTCCGCACGATCATGCAGGACGCGGGGTCGGCGCTGATGGGCATCGGCCAGTCGGGTGGCGAGACGCGCGCGGCGGACGCCGCGAAGACCGCGATCTCCAGCCCGCTGCTCGAGCAGTCGGTCGAGGGTGCCACCGGCATCCTGCTGAACATCACGGGCGGGCCCGACATCGGCCTCTTCGAGATCAACGAGGCCGCCGAGATCGTCCAGGGCGCCGCCGACCCGAACGCCAACATCATCTTCGGCTCGGTCATCGACGAGTCGCTGGGCGACGAGGTGCGCGTCACCGTCATCGCCACGGGCTTCGACCACGGCCGCGCGCGGCCGCGTCAGGCCCGCGAGGAGGCGCGCGAGGGCGCGCGCCGTCGTGATCGCTCGCCGCGGGTCGAGCGCGAGTCGCTCGAGATCCGGGACGACGAGATCGACATCCCGCCGTTCCTGCGATAGCCGCCGTCGGTCGCCGGTGGCGGCCGGCGCGGTGAAGAGGGTGGGTGTCCGGAGAAGGACACCCACCGGCCAATAGGCTCAGTGGACCAGGACGGACGGCCAGGTTGCAAACCCCGGTTGTCCTCACTCGGACTGCGCAATCCCAAGAAGTAGGGATGGCGCCGACCATCTGGATTGACGACACTGAGGCGGAACACGCCTGTTCCACCTACGGCCCAGCAAGGACGCCCCCGCACCATGCAAGACATGACCACGGACGAGCTCGCCGAGCTGCTCACGCAGCTGGAGCTGAGCACGGAGGATTCCCGCGACGAGCTGCTCACGGACTTCCTCGTCCGTCCGTACCCGACGAAGAGCACGCAGGACAACTAGCCGCAGACGGCTAGGACGCCATGCCGGCCGGCACGGCCGGACGGCGGCGGGCGTCGTCCAGTGCCTCGAGGGTGCGCAGCACCGGCTCGGGCAGGGTGCGGCCCGACATCCCGGCGAAGACCTCGTCGACCAGCAGGGCGATGCCCGGGCTGTCGCGGCGTCCGCCCAGAGCCCGTCGCGAGCGCGCACGCGCCGCGAGGACGACCGGGCAGTCGTCGCAGCGCGGGCAGGAGCGGCAGCAGCGCGTCGAGGGCATGACGAGGCGATCGTAGCAAGGAATCGTAGGGTGCCCTAAGGCCTCGATCGATGCCCGCGATCCCGGTGCGATCGGCCGGGTCCGGCGGTAGGGTCGTCGCATGCCTTCCGAGCGCTTCGTCGACGCCCTCAACGCCCAGGTCGCCCGCGAGTTCGCGGCGTCGCACCAGTACACCGCCATCGGCGCCTGGTACGCCGGCGAGACCTACCCGCAGCTCTCGGCGTTCTTCTACGCCCAGGCGGAGGAGGAGCGCGAGCACGCGCTCAAGATGGTCAACTACCTTCTCGACACCAACTCCCCGGTCAACCTCACCGGCGTCGAGGCTCCGCGCGCGAGCTTCGAGGACCACGTGGCCCCGATCCGCCTCGCGCTCGAGCAGGAGCAGTCGGTGACCGTCTCGATCAGCGAGCTCTTCGAGGTGGCACGCGAGACCCGCGACTACCGCAGCGAGCAGTTCCTGGACTGGTTCCTGCAGGAGCAGACCGAGGAGGAGTCCTCGATGTCGGACCTGCTGGCGGTCGCCGAGCGCACGGCCAGCGTGCCGATGCTGCTCGAGGAGTACCTGGCGCGCGAGACGCCTGGCCAGCACCCGGCCGAGTGACCACGGGCCGGCGGCTCAGGCGGGGCGTCGCAGGTCAGCCCACACGCCTGAGTGGTCGCTGAGCCCCGCCTCGCGCGGGCCGTGCTCGTAGGCGCACGCCTCGACCTCCAGCCCGCGGGCCAGCACGTGGTCGAGCCGGTACCCGAACTTCCCGGTGGCGTACATCCAGCTGCGGTCGCGCGCGCCGTATCCGTGCGCGGTCCGGAACGCGTCGACGTAGCCGTGGTCGGCCAGCCCGGGGACGAGCCCGAGCTCGGCGGCGTCGTGGCGCTCGTCGTAGCCGTCGCGCAGCCGCCCGGTGCGCGTGCGCGCGAACGAGCGCACCTCACCCTCGCGCGACTCGTAGGCGGGGGTGTTGAAGTCGCCGACGACGATCGGCGGCGTAGCGCTCGGGCCACGGGAGCCCCGGCGGGGCATCGAGCGGCTCCAGCGGATCGCGGGCGGCCAGCAGGACGCCGAGCCGGCGCTCGGGCGGGCCGCCCGCCGGCGGCGCCGAGTAGTGGCGGTGGACCAGGCCGATCTCGTCGAGCGCCGCGCTCCACGCGGCCAGCGCGCTGGCGCGGACCTCCTGCAGCGCGACCACGTCGGCCGGCCGGGCCGCCAGCGCGGCGGCCTGCGCGTCCACGGAGCGGACCCGGCCCGCGACGTTCCAGGAGAGCACGATCGGCACCGCCGCTGATCCTGCCCAGCGGGGGCCGGGTGCTAGCCTCGCCGCCGTGGCCGCCGCTTCGTCTGACACCGCGCTCCGGCGCACCCCGCTGTATGACCGGCACGTCGCCGCAGGCGCCAAGCTGGTGCCGTTCGCGGGCTGGGAGATGCCCGTCCAGTACGGGGAGGGCGTGAAGGCCGAGCACCTCGCCACGCGCGCCACCGCCGGGCTCTTCGACGTCTCCCACATGGGCGAGATCGCGACGAGCGGCCCCGGGGCCGAGGCGTTCCTGCAGCACCTGCTCAGCAACGACGTCACCAAGCTGCAGACCGGCGGCGCGCAGTACTCCGTGCTCTGCCGCGAGGACGGCGGCGTCCTTGACGACCTCTTCACCTACCGGCTCGGCGACGATCGGTTCCTGACCGTCACGAACGCATCGAACCATGAGCGCGATTTCGCGTGGTTCCAGGAGCACGCCGCCGACTTCGACTGTGAGGTGGAGGATCGCCTTGCCGACTGGGCAATGCTCGCCGTGCAGGGTCCCGAGGCGCGGGGCATCGTCGAAGGGCTGGCGACGGGCGAGCTTCCCGCGCGCTTTCGCACCGCGACGATCGAGGTCGCCGGAGGAGAGTGCCTCGTCTGCGGCACCGGCTACACAGGCGAGGACGGCGTCGAGATCCTGTGCCCGCCTGACCATGCCCGGGCGCTTTGGGATGCGGTCGTCGACGCAGGTGCGGTGCCGGCTGGTCTGGGCGCGCGGGACACGCTTCGCATGGAGGTCTGCTTTCACCTCTACGGAAACGACCTCTCCGAGGATCGCAACCCGATCGAGGCCGGGCTTGGCTGGTGCTGCAAGGAGGAGACGGGCTTCATCGGCTCGGAGGTGATCGCCGAGGCGCGCGCCTCGGGCACGCCCGAGAAGCTCGCGCCGTTCGTCCTGCCAGAGCGCGGAATCGCGCGCCAGGGCAACCCCGTGATCGACATCGATGGTGAGACCGTTGGCGTCGTCACCAGCGGAACCCACTCGCCGTCGCTCGGCCAGGGAATCGGCATGGCTTACGTCCGCGCTGACCTCACCGAGCCCGGAACGGCGCTCGAAATCGACGTGAGAGGCAAGCATCGCGCCGCCCGCATAGAGTCACGCCCGCTGTACGACCCGAACAACTAAGGAGAGGAACGCGTTGGCCGCCGAGGAGAGTTACCCAGAAGATCTGAAGTACCACGCCGAGCACGACTGGGCCCGGATCGACGGCGACGTCGCCACCTTCGGGATCACCTGGTACGCGCAGAACTCGCTCGGCGAGGTCGTCTTCTACGAGCCGCCGGAGGTTGGCGCGACGGTCTCCAAGGACGACGTCTACGCGGAGGTCGAGTCGGTCAAGGCCGTCTCAGACGTCTACGCGCCGCTCTCGGGCGAGGTCGTCGAAGTCAACGAGTCGGCGGGCGAGAACCCCGAGGTCCTGAACGAGGATCCGTACGGGGACGGCTGGCTCGCGAAGGTGAAGCTTTCGGATCCGTCAGAGGTCGATGACCTCATGGATGCCGCGACTTACCGCGACTCGCTCTAGCGCGTGAGCGGGATCACGGGCAGCTGGTAGGTCTCGTCGTAGAAGACCTCGCCTCCCCCGGCGTCCGGTCCGCCGGGCGGCACACCGGTTGCGTCCAGCGCGACTGAACCCGATCCGCCCCCTGTCGAGCACTGCACTGAGATGGGCTCGATGCTCACGGGGCCGGGCCCGAAGAACCCCGAGTTCCGGGCAACGATCTGGATGTCATCGCCGAAGCTCACCGGTCCAAGCTGGATGGGCGGATTCGATGTGGCGTACCCATCGCCATCTATGAACGCCTCGATGCCCTCGACGAAGACCTGCATGTCGTCGTCCACGTCGATGTTCTGCGACCCGTTTCCGTTCGAAGCATCGAAGAGGGTGGTCTGGTCGCAGTCGCGAACCTTCGCATCGGTATCCGACTTTGCCGCCTTGCACATGTGCAGGTGCTTGTCGTTCTTCTTGAGCACCCGCTTGGCGGCCTTCGCGTAGTAGTCGCCGTTCTCACGCGCGAGCCCTGAGAAGCTCGAGTTGCCGTTGGCGTCAGTGGTGCCCGTGGCCAAGGCGCCGTTCTCACCGCGCTTGAAGAGGGAGACCTTGCGCTTCTTGATGCAGGGCTGAGAAGAGTCCACGCCCGCGTCGAAAGCGCTGCCATCCCAGGAGACGGAAACGGAGCTCGGCGTCTTCTCCGTGTGCGCCCCTGCCGTCGAGGTTCCGGCCAGCAGCGCTGCGAGCGCCACGGTGGTGATGATCAACCTGCGTCCCGTCATTCCTGCCTCCATTTCGCTTCCGCCTTCAACGTCCTTGTTTCCCCCGCGGCGAGCGCGATGCTAGGTGAGCGACCGGCGGTTGTCAACCGCTCCGCTCAGTCGTAGGTACGGCTGACTGCTCCGAACGTCACTCTAAGCTCAGAATCAGATGTCTCGCTACACGTCAGCGACCGATGCCGACCGAGCCGCGATGCTCGCAGAGATCGGGGCTGAGTCAGCCGAGGAGCTCTTCGACCAGATTCCCGCCGAGGTCCGCCTGGACCGCGACCTCGAGTTGCCCGACGGCATGTCCGAGCAGGACGTCTTCGAGCATCTGCGCTCGCTCGCGGCCCGGAACGCCGACGCGGACTCCGAGGTCTGCTTTCTCGGCGCGGGGATGTACGACCACTACGTGCCGGCACTGGTCGACGCGATCCTCTCGCGTTCCGAGTTCCTGACGCCGTACACCCCGTACCAGCCCGAGGTCTCCCAGGGCGGCCTCCAGGCGATGTTCGAGTTCCAGACCTGCATGTCGGAGCTGACCGCGCTCCCGGTTTCGAACGCGTCTATGTACGAAGGCCCCTCGTCGGTCGCCAGCGCCGCCTATCTGGCGCTCGGAGCCAAGAAGGGCCGCCGGAAGCTTGTCGTCTCGCGGGGGCTCCATCCGCACAGCCGCGAGACGCTCGGGACCTATGCCTCGGGCTACGACGCGGAGGTCGTCGAAATCGGGCTCGAAGGCGGCCTTACGAGCGCGGACGAGCTGGCTGCGGCTCTCGACGGCGACACCGCAGCGGTCTTCGTCCAGAACCCGAACTTCCTCGGCGGCGTCGAGGACCTCGCCGCGCTCGCCTCGGCGGCGCACGAGGCCGGCGCCATGGCGATCGCATCGGTCGACCCGATGACGCTGGGCGTGCTGAAGCCGCCAGGCGAGTGCGGGATCGACGTGGCCGTGGGGGAGGGGCAGCCGCTTGGCGGCCGCCTCGACTACGGCGGCCCATCGTTCGGATTCTTCTGCGCGACCGAGGAGCACATCCGCCGCATGCCGGGCCGCATCGCCGGCGAGACCACTGACGTCGACGGCCGGCGGGGCTTCGTGCTCGCGCTCCAGACGCGCGAGCAGCACATCCGCCGCGAGAAAGCGACCCACAACATCTGCACGTCGCAGGCGCTGATCGCCCTGGGCGGCGTGCTTCACCTCGTCTGGCTAGGCAAGCGCGGCCTGGTCGAACTGGGGGAGCTGATGGTCCGCCGCGCGGCCTACGCGCGGGAGGCCCTCGCCGCGATCGACGGCGTCGAGCTTCTTCATGAGGCTCCGATCGCCCGCGAGTTCGCGGTTCGCCTCGACGCGCCCGTTCAGGAGGTGCTCGACCGCTGCGCAGATGACGGCATCGCCGCCGGGTATCCGCTCGGCCGCGACTACGCCGAGTACGAGAACGGCCTTCTGGTCGCCATCACCGAGCGCAGGACGAGGGCGGACATCGATCGCCTGGCCCGCTCGCTCGAAGCGGCGGTCGCGGGGGCGGGTAAGAGCAGAGATACCGCGGAGGCCCGCTCATGACCCAACGAACGACACATGCTGCTTTCGCACCTAAAGGTGCTCACCATGCACCCCCACGCACCGCCGAGGTCCCGACGCCGATGCAGCGCGACGCGGCCCGCACGATCTTCGAGCGCTCCGTCGAAGGCCGGCGGGCGGCTGTCGTGCCCGAGTGCGACGTGCCCGATACCCAGCTTTCCAAGCTGATACCGCAGAACCTTCTTCGCCAGAAGCCCGCCGAGCTACCCGAGGTCTCGGAGCCCGAGATCGTGCGCCACTACAACCGCATCTCCCGCCGGAACTTCGACCTCGACACCGGGCCGTACCCGCTGGGCTCGTGCACGATGAAGCACAACCCCCGCCTGAACGAGAAGGTGGCGGCGCTGCCCGGCCACGCCCGTCTCCACCCGGCGCAGGACCCGAAGCGTGCGCAGGGTGCGCTCGAGCTGATGTGGAACCTCGAGCGCTCGCTTTCAGAGCTGACCGGCCTGCCGCACGTATCGCTTCAGCCTTCGGCCGGATCCCACGGCGAGCTTGCCGGCCTTCTGCTCACCCGCGCCTACCACGAAGACCGCGGCCAGGAGCGGTCCAGGGTCCTCACGCCCGACACCGCGCACGGCACCAACCCGGCAACGGTCACGATGGCCGGGTACGAGGTCGTGAAGGTCGCGACGAACCCAGACGGTGGCGTCGACATCGACGACCTGCGCGCCAAGGCCGACGAATCGGTCGCCTGCCTCATGCTCACGAACCCGAACACGCTGGGAATCTTCGACCGCAACATCCGCGAGATGGCAAAGATCGTCCATGACGTCGGCGGCACCCTCTACTACGACGGCGCGAACATGAACGCGGTCATGGGCTGGTCGCGCCCTGGCGACATGGGCTTCGACATCGTCCACCTGAACCTCCACAAGTCGTTCTCACAGCCGCACGGGGGAGGGGGCCCGGGCGCCGGTCCGATCGCTGTCTCCGATCGGATCGCGCCATTTTTGCCCGTCCCGCGGATCGTTCGCCACGAAAGCGAGAACGGTGCCGGGCCCAGCTTCGACCTCGAGCACTCGGCCGAGAAGTCCATCGGGCGCATGCGCGGCTTCCAGGGCAACTTCGGCGTCTTCGTCCGCTCCTACGCATACATCCGCTCGCTTGGCGGCGACGGACTCAAGGAGGCGTCAGAGACCGCCGTCCTCAACGCCAACTACCTGCTGGCGAAGCTGGCGAAGGGGCGTGCCGGAAAGCACCTGCCGCTCGCGTTCGGCGAACGCTGCATGCACGAGTTCGTCCTCACGGGCGATCCCGCCAGGCGCGAGCTGAAGGTGAAGACGCTCGACATCGCGAAGCGCCTCCTCGACTACGGCTTCCACCCGCCGACGATCTACTTCCCGCTCCTCGTCGACGAAGCATTGATGTTCGAGCCGACCGAGACCGAGACGCGGGAGTCGCTCGACGAGCTTGCCGACGCGATCGATTCGATCCTTGCCGAGGCCGAGGAGGATCCTGCGATCCTCACCGAGGCGCCCTACACGACGCCGGTCCGCCGCCTCGACGAAGCGACCGCGAGCCGCAACCCGGTCGTCCGCCAGCCGCTTTAGCTTCTACGCCGCTCGACCAACCGTCAGCGGCAGGTGCCGCGAGCGCCGGCGGGGTGCGATGTGCCCCTTGCGCGCGCGGTTCACAGCGCCGGCCCGGATCTTCAGCATCTGAACCAACTCCGTGGTGCGGTGGAACGGGTCGGCGATGATCGTGCCGTCGGAGAGGGAGATCGCGGCACGCACGTCAGACCCGACCTTCGCGACCAGGAGCGTGCCTGAGGGCAGCTCGTGCGTGTCGCGCCCGGCGACGCGGGCAAGGTCGGCCATGTCCGCCTCGCGAGCGGTGCGGATGGTGATTTCGGCTGATTCGATGTGTGTGACGTTCGACATGACTATCTCCTACTCTTTGTGTGGTGCAAAGTCCTTTGATTTAGCTTTGTATGCTTGACAAAGTCCACGGTAGCGCATACACTCGGTGACACAATGTCCTACAAGAACCAATTGATTGAGCTACGCGAGGCCGAAAACGGCGAGGCGAGGGACAACCGCTCGGGCGTGACCCAGGCGATCGTCGAGATCTTCGAGCAGGCCATAACGGCGGGCGATCTGGGGCCGGGGGCAAAGCTGCCGCCCACCCGGCAGCTCGCCGAGCTCACCGGCGTCAACCACCTGACCGCGGCCCGTGCCTACCGCCAGCTCGCCGAGCGCGGGCTCGTCAGTTCGAAGGTCGGGTCGGGCACCTTCGTGCGCGCCGCCGCCGCCGCCATCCCCGGGTCTGAACGCGTCAAGAACTCGATTGCCTGGCAGCGCTACGTGCTCCCCGAGTTCGAGGAGACCTACGGCGACCGGGTCCTCGCCGAGATGCACTCGCACGTCCAGACCGAGGGTCTCATCCCGCTGTCGGTCGGCTACCCCTCGGAGCGGATCTTCCCCATTGAGGACATGCGCGACGCGACCGCACGGGTGATGGAGACGCAGGCGGCGCGCGCCCTTCAGTACTCCGACGTACGCGGAACTCCTGAGCTCGCCGAGCAAGTCGCCGTCCTCGCGGCCGCCCGGGGGGAAGACGAGGACACCGAGGACATCGTGATCACCAGCGGCGCCACGCAGGGCCTGTCGCTGGCGATGCGGGCGATCCTGACGCCGGGCGACGTCGTGGCGTGCGAGGACCCGTCGTTCATGTCGGTCATCCGGGCGATCCGCGCCACGGGGGCCAAGGTGCAGCCCGTGCCGGTCGATGCCGACGGCTTGGATGTCGACGCGCTCGAGGCTCTCCTGGCTCGCACGGAGATCCGCGCTCTTGCGATCCAGCCGCGCCTGCACAATCCGACGGGGCGCGACCTCTCGCCCGAGCGGCGCGAGCGCCTGCTCGAGCTGGTGCGCCGCCACGGCTTCTTCATCGTCGAGGACGGGATCTACGGCGAGCTGCGCTTCGACGGCGAGGAGCGACCGTCGCTTCGTGCCGACGCGCCGGCCCACGCGATCTACACCGACTCGATCTCGAAGACGGTGGGGGGAGGGCTCCGGGCCGGGTGGGTCATCGCCTCAGGTCCCGTGCTCGACCGGATCATCGCCGAGAAGCGCTCGGACGACATCCATAGTCCTGTTCTCAATCAGCTCGTTACCGCCGAGTACCTGTCGCGCGGCCTCTACCCGGATCAGCTCGAGCGCGCCCGCAGCCACTACCGGCGCGGCTACGAGGCGATGGCGGAGTCGATCGAGCGCCACCTCGGCGGGGTCGCGCACTACCTGGAGCCGCTCGGCGGCGGCCATGTGTGGGTGACGCTTGACAGCCCCGTCTCAGAGCGGGACCTGGTCGACGAGGCGTGGCGCCAGGGCGTCGCCTACGCACCCGGCGGCGCCATGAGCGTGGCCCGGACCCAGGACCTCTGCCTGCGGCTCTCTTACTGCTTCCTCGAGCCCGACGAGATGGACGAAGGCGTCCGCCGCCTCGCCTCCGCGTTGGCAGCCCTCAGCACCCGCACGGCCAGGCGAGCCGCCGCGCCTGTGTGAGCAACGCCTGAGGGGGTCAGGCCCTTCGCTTGTTGCCCACGGTTTGCTCACACTTCGCTAACATGCCGTCCTCGATGTCGTCGGGGCCCTCCACAGCTTTCCTTCCACGTGCTCGCGCCTGCATGGCCGCTTGCGTGGTCGCGCTCGTCGCCGCGCTTGCCCTGGGCGCCGTCTCCGCACAGGCGATGAGGAGCCAGAAGATCAGCCGGAACGTCTGTAAGACGACGGGCGGCGGCAAGTTCGTCAAGGTTCCCGGCGCACACGGCACCAAGATCGACAAGCGCCTGCTGCCGGACGTGCGCTGGATGATGCGCAAGTACGACCTCGCCCTGGGTGACGGATACGCGCCTTCTGGCCACGCAGCGGGCGGCGAGCACCCCATCGGCCTCGCCCTCGACATCTATGCGGGCAATGGGCGAAACAGCGGCTGGAACAAGGTCGACAAGCTCGCGAAGCTCGCCGAGCCGCACCAGAACCAGCCGAGGCTTCCGTGGCGCTGGGTCGGCTACGACGGCGATTCCGGCCACGGCCGCGGCAACCACCTTCACCTCTCCTGGGGCCACAACGACCGGACGAGGTCCGGCGAGCCGGCCAAGTGGGTCCTCACCCGCTCATGCCCGGGCCGCGACGGCGGAGGCGGCGGCGATGGCGACGGTGGCGGCATCGGCGCTCGCGAGGATGCGCTCCGCGGCCTCGCACCGGCCGTCCCCGAAACCGGCGAGTAGAGCGACGTCGCTCAGCAGTCGTCGGTGAGGCCGGCGCCCGTGTCGACGACTTCGAACGCGCTGCCCGGAACGTCCTTTAGGTCCGAGAGCGCGTCGTCGTCCCAGCGGCTGTCCGAGGCGCCGGTGATGTAGAAGTTCGAGCCGTTGTCGGCGACGATCGCGCCGTACGTCTTGAGGGCCTGGGCGATCGTGCGTGCGTCCGCGCTCATGCCGTCGAGCTCGTAGCCCTCGCGCAGGCGCAGGCGCATGCCCATCGGCGGCAGCGTCGCACCACATTCGTCCGAGGCGAAGTGGGACGCAGGGGAGAGGTACGCCCGCCGGGTCCGCTCGAAGGTGATCCGGATCGCGTGATCGACGAACCCGGCCGCGACCTCGTCGAAGCGGACGAGCCCAGGCAGGATCGGCAGGCCCGCCGCATCGGCTGAGGTCCAGCCGTCGGGTCGCTGCGGCAGGTTCTGACCGAGCTCGAACACACTCACCTGGTCGGCCTTCCACGGCTTGCCGTTCTTCGGCGGGAAGGCGCGGTAGAGCTCGATCAGGCGGCACGCTTCGTCTGTGTCGGTCGAGTCCTGCTCGAGGACGAGCACGTGGCGGTCGCCGTTCGAACGCTTGCCTCCCTCGATCCGCGCTTTGCGCGGAACGGGATGCGGTCCCGGATCACTCTCGTGCGGATAGGCCTTGAGCTTCACCTTGACGCGCTTCTGGTCCGCGGGGACGACCTCGAAGGGGATGCCGTAGTTGGGATTCGAGCCGAAGTCGGGGTGAAGGGTGTCGCCCCCGTCGGCGAGGATCCGGTCGATCACCGCCTCGGAGTTCTCGGCCTCGTCGAGACCGGAAACGTCCTCGTGGAACGCGTCGGTCTGCGGCAGGATCTCGCAGCCCCCGGGCTCGGAGGGCGACTCGCCGCGGGGCGCGGGTGCGGCGAGGCTCGCGCCCGCAAGGGCGAGGGCTGCCAGCGCTACGGCCGGAAGGCCTGTCGTATGGCGGATCCTCATCGCCATTCCATCGGCGCGGGCATGAGGGTTGCTTGAGCCTCAGGCCCCTTTGGGCAACGATTGTTTGAGCCCGAGCACGGGCTCGAAGAGGTCGCCGTGCTTCTCGATCCGCGCCAGGACGTCCTCGGCCTCGAAGACCAGCTCGTCGTCGCCGGCGGCGCCGGCCTCGATCTCGTCCCAAGTGACGGGGGTCGAGATCGTGGGCCGTTCGCGGGCGCGAAGGGAGTAGACGGCGACGGTTGTCTTGGAGCGCGTGTTCTGGCTCCAGTCCACCAGCACCTTGCCAACTCGCAGCGACTTGGTCATGCGCGAGACGACTAGCGCGGGCTCGGCCTTCTCGAGCGCCTGCGCGACCGCGTGGGAAAACGGCTTCGTCTTCTCGTACGTCTCAGAGCCGTTCAGGGGCACGTAGACCTGGATGCCCTTCGAGCCCGAGGTCTTGGCGAAGCTCTCGAGGCCCACGCCCTGGAACAGCTCGCGGACCCGAAGGGCGACGGTGCAGCACTCGCGCATCGCGGCGGGCGGGCCGGGGTCGAGATCGAAGGCGATCACGGTGGGGCAATCCATCGCGTCGACCTTCGAGAGCGAGGGGTGAAGCTCGAGCGCGCCCATCTGCGCGAGCCATACGAGCGAGGGCTTGTCGTCGCAGACCACGAAATCGATCTCCCCGACGCGGTCCATGCCCACCGGCTCTGAGCGGACCCACTCAGGCGCGCCCTTGGGGATGCGCTTCTCATAGAAGCGCTGGCCCTCGACGCCGTCGGGAAAGCGGACCCGCGTCAGCGGCCGCCCGGTCAAGTGGGGCACGAGTGTGTCCGCGACTCGGGCGTAGTAGTCGATCGCCTCGCCCTTGGTCGTCTTCGACTTCGGCCACATGACCTTGTCGAGGTTCGACAGAGAGAGGGTCCGGCCGTCGACCTCGACTTCGGTGCGCTCGTCGGGCACGAGCGCTACTTAGCGGCTGACTTTGCCTTCGAGGTCTTCTTGGCCGGCGCCTTCTTCTTGGCAGGCGCCTTCTTCTTGGTCTCGCCGCCTTCGCCAAGGGGTTCGGAGCGGACCGCGGCGAGGCTCTCCTCGAGCGCGGCCATCAGGTCCGGGGCCTTGGTGGGCTTGGGCGCCTCGGTCTCCGCCTCGACGATCTCCTCGCCCTTGGCCTTGCGCTCGATCAGCGCCAACAGCTCTTCCCGGTACTCGTCCTTGTAGGCGCTCGGCTCGAAGTCGTTCGAGAGGGATTCGATGAGCTGCTTGGCCATGTCGACCTCGGCCTTGCGCGGCGACTCGGTCTCTTCGCCCAGGATCTCGGAGATCTCGTCCGGTGCGACCACCTCGTCGGCGAACCGCATCGTCGCCATCGTCAGGACGTCGCCCATCGGGCGGATCGCGGCCAGGTTCTCCTTGTTGCGAAGGACGAAGCGGGCCACGGCGACCTTCTTCTGCTCGTTCATCGCCTTGGTGAGCAGGGCGTAAGCGCGCTCAGCGCCCTTGTCCGGGCCGAGGTAATAGGGGTGGTCGAAGTAGATGGGGTCGATCTGGTCGAGGTCGACGAAGTCCTGGATCTCGATCGAGCGCGTCTTCTTGGGGTCGATCTCCTCGAAGTCGTCCTTGGTCAGCACGACATAGGTCTCGGGCGAGATCTCATACCCCTTGACGATGTCCTCGTAGGGGACTTCCTTCCCGTCTGCCTCAGCAACGCGCTTGTGGCGGATGCGCGACGAGTCGGACTCACGCAGCTCGCGGAACGACACGTTCTTCTTGGAAACGGCGCTGTAAAGCTTCACGGGCACGTTGAGGAGCCCGAACGAGATTGAGCCTGTCCAGATTGCTCGTGCCATGGCTAGTTAGACCTCGAATTCATCAGAAAGCAGTGTTTCGAGGTTACCCCGGAGAGTCCGCCCGGACACGGGCGCGCGAACGCGATCTTGCGTCGCGCTGAAGGCTTGACAGGGCTACTCAGACATCCCAAGTGCTTCGAAGGCTTCGGTGCGGTCCGTGAATGTCTCGACCCGCATGACCTTTGCCGTCCGGAGCCAGACGGCGACGAAGATTCGCGTCCGGTCGCTCGCGCCGCTTCCCCGGCCGGTCCATACGGCGTATCCCGGTACCAGGACCGCCGCGCCGGCGTCGAGCAACTCGTCGGGCGGGACCTGGAACGACTCGTAGGCATCATCGATTGCCTTGAAGTAGTCGTAGACGCCCGCCCTCCCGCGAAAGGCGCCACCCGACTCGATCCCGGCGAAGATCGAGCGAAACTCGATCTCCGGATCAGAGAGTTCAAGCAGCCCATCGATGTCCCTTCGGTTGTAGGCCTCGAACCATCCCCGAACAACTTCTACGTATTCGTGCGACATCGCTCGCCCAGTATCGCCGGAAGCGCTCATCTCTACGTCTCGCGCACGACCTCGCGGGGCGCCTTGTCGTCGCGGAGCCCCTTGAACGACGGTTGGCGCAGAGTGCCCTCGAACGTCCATTCCGTGAACTCGACCTCGCAGATGAGGAGGGGCTCGACCCAGATCGGCCCGGCGCCTCGCGCCCTGGCTCGGCCCTTGTACTTCTCTCGCGGGTCCTCGCCCAGCTCGAACATCATCTCGTCGATCCGCAGCGGCTCGAGCAGCTCGCGCAGGCGCTTCAGCATCTCGTCCGTGAAGCCGGTGCCCACGCCGCCGGCGTAGACGAGCTTCTGGGCGCTTCCGGTCGACACCGCCTCTTCGGGAGTGCGGTCCCAGTAGCCGACCAGGAGCGAGCCGACCGATCCCGTGCGCCCGCCTTCGCCCGGCATGTAGCCGCCGACCACCAGCTCCTGGCGAAGGCGCGCGCGGATCTTGAGCCAATCGGCGCTTCGCCTGCCGGGCCGGTACGGCGTGCCTAGCCGCTTGCACACGATCCCCTCGAGCCCCTGAGACCGCGCCGCGTCGAGGAACGCCGTCCCGTCGCCGATCCGATGAGCGGGCGCGCGCCAGCAATCGCCATCGAGTGCGAGCCCGGCGAGGAGCTCGCGGCGGCGCTCGTACGGCTTGGCAAGGAGCGACTCAGAATCGAGGTGGAGGAGGTCGAAGGCAACGAAGGTCACCGGAACCTCCTGCGAGCGACGGCGGATCGTCTCGGGCCGAGACAGGCCCATGCGCTTCTGCAGCGTCTGGAAGCTGGGCCGGCCTTCGGCGTCGAACGCCACGACCTCGCCGTCCAGGATGGCTGCCCGCCCGCCGAGCGCGTCGGGAAGCCCGGTCAGCTCGGGGTACCGGTGGCTCGCGTCCTCGCCGCGTCGCGACGAGATGCGAAGCGCACCGTCCTCGCAGTACGCGAGCGCTCGTACGCCGTCCCACTTGATCTCGAACGCCCAGCCCTCATCCACGGGCGGCACGGTGGCCGGCGTCGCGAGCATCGGCTGGAGGTTGCGCGGAAGGGGCTCTGCCACGCGGCAATTATCAGCAGCACCAGCCCGCGACGTCGGGGAACGCGGCTTTGCCCTTGCCGTCGGCGTCGAACTGACGCGCGATGTCGGCCACGGCGGTGACGCGCTCGTCCTGCGTGTTCACGAACAGCCACTGGTCGGCCTCGGGCCACGGCAGGAGGATCCACCCGCCATCCGGCGAGAAGACCGGCGGGCCGAAGCGGGCGTTCGGGTTCTGGCGCCCGCTCGAATAGAGGCGCCTGACCGGCGCGGTGTCGCTGTAGAGGCTGAGCTCGGTGCCGCGCGGTCCCGAGGAGACCACCGCGACTTCGCTGCCGTCCGGCGAGATCGCCGCGTGCTCGACACCGGTTGCCACGGGGCCTTTGAAGAAGGTCCCGCCCTCGTCGTCCTGGATCGTCGCGGAGTCGCCCGTGACGACCAATAGCCGTTCCCCGTCGCCCGACCACTCCAGCGACCGAACCGGGTCGAAATACTCCTGGGTCCGCCAGAGCACCCGGCCCGAGTCCGTCGCAACGCTCACGACCCGGTTCTTGGGATCGACGTATGTGAGTCGGTGGACGGCCGCCGCGGGATCGGACTCGGGCTGCCACGCCGGCGGCACTTCCGCTGCAGGCGCCACCGCACTGTCGGTGACCCCGTCGCCCGTGACGACGCGCAACTCGCCGCCCGCGATGTACGCGACCCGGAAGCCTTCGTCGGACGACCAGTCGATCGCCTTCACCGGCGCGCCGGCCTCGATCGACCAGCGGAAGTTCCCGGCCGGGTCGATCGCCCGTAGCTCCGACCCGTCGGCGACGCCGACGAACCGGCCGTTCGGCGACCAGGTCGCCCGGTCGTAGTCACCCAGGTGGCGCTTGGATCCGTCCTCGCGGATGACCCAGGCGCCGCTCGGCGCGTCGACCAGGACGCTCCCGGGTGTGGGGAGGGACGTGAGCCGTGGCTCCGCGTCCTCCTCGCCAGCCGAGTCGATCGTGTCTGCGATCCATTCGCGCACATCAGCGCCCGCTGGGGTCAGCGCGAATCCCGCGATGGCCGCGGCTGTGACGACGGCAATCCCGGCCCGCAGGGGCATGCGCGAGCGGGTTTGGGCGGGTGTGTGGCCGTCGAAAGCCGCGTCTACGACCTGCCGGGCGCGCTCCTCGGCGCTCGGCTCGTCCGGCGCCTCCAGCTCGAGCAGGGCGGAGCGGACCCGCTCATCGGTGCGCTTCCGATCAGTCATCGCCGGTCTCCCTGGGCAGGGCTTGAGCGAGGGCGTCGAGCCCGCGACGGAGGCGCGAGTTCACGGTTCCGCGGGGCATGCCGAGGATCTCGGCGATTTCGCCGGGTGTGTATTCGAGGATGTAGCGCATGACGACGACCGCGCGCTGCTCGGGGCCGAGCGAGCGGAGCACCTCGACCATGCGCCCCGAGTCGGCGATGGCGTCCAGGTCCGGATCATGCGACTCGCCTTCCCATGCCTCGATCGCCTCGCCCGAGACCTCGCGGCGGGCCTTCCTGGCCCGCGTCCAGTCGATCGCCCTGTTCACGACGATGCGGTGAAGCCACGGTGCGAACGGCCGGCGGCGGTCGAAACGGTCGAGCGAGCGGATCGCCGAGATGAACGCCTCCTGGGCGATGTCCTCGGCTGCCGGGCCGTCGTGCACGACGAGATACGCGGCGCGGTGGGCGCCGCGCCAATGGCGGCGAAAGAGCTCCTCCATCGCCTCGTTGGACCCGCGTTGCGCCGCCTTGACGACGGCCCGTTCGGTCTGCCGCTCGAGCGAGCGGTCATCCGGGCTGACGGAGCCGAAGAGTCGTGGCAGCGCCTCCATACGGAGAACGCATTCTGCCGTCACCTCCGCATCCGGCGGATCCCGACCGCTGCGATTGCCATTAGTACGAGCGCTCCCGCCGCTATCCCAGCCATCTCGGCGCCCGAGTCCTCCTCGACGGGTGTCGCCGTGGGCTCAGGTTCGTCGTCAGGTTCGGTGGCCTCGTGGGTCGCGGTGTTCACGACCGCCTTCAGGGTCCCCTTGCGGTCCGTGACCTCGATCGCGTCGCCATCGGCGCTCATCGCGAGCGTCGCGCCATATGTCTGTCGGGCGCTGATCATGTCGAGGTCAATGCAGACGGTCGTCGCGTTCACGAGGTCGAGCGCGTGGATGAACGGATGCTCGCCTCCGTCATAGAGGGTGTACGCCCAGCCGCCGTCCTGGCTTGTGACCCGGGTCTGCGGGAAGCCGCGCATCTCGCCCGGCTCCTCCTCGGTGTCGAGGATCGGGTCCGGGTCGAGCTCTCGAGTCGCCAGGTCGAAGGCACGCACCTGATAGGCACCCGGGTCGCGACGGTCCGGGTACTCGACGAGATACATCGTCTCGCCGTTCGGCGAGAGGGCGTCAAAGCTGAAGTCGCCGTCGAGGTGGATGTTCACAGGGCCGCGCCGGAGCTTCTGCGCCTCGTAGACCTGAAGGTCAGTGCTCGTCCGCGGGAACCGCTCCCGAGGGTTGATCAGCGCAAGGGTCTCTCCGTCTGCCGAAATCCCGCTGGCCGTGGCGTCGAGGGCGACCGCAGGGACGCCAAAGGTGCCGTCGGTAGTGGTGTAGTCGACGACGGTGCCACCGCCCGTCTCGATCCTCATGACGACCGTCTTTTCGCCGGCGCCGATCGCCACGAACCGACTGTGCCCGTCAGCCGAGACGACTCCGTCGCCGTACGCCTGGTCTACCGGAATCGGCAGGCCGTCGGATGCGGCGCTGGGGACGGCGACGCCGAGGACGGCGGTCGCGATGACCGTGGCGGTGAGGACTCGGCTACGCATGAGGCTCCCTTCGGACTTGTTGACACCGGAAGTACGAAGCGCAGGTCGCCGAAGGTCCCAATAGATTCAGCCGCTCATGCGCATCTTCAGCGGCATCCAGCCCACCGGGCGCAAGCACCTGGGCAACTACATCGGGGCGATCTCCCAATACGTCGAGAGCCAGGAGCGCGGCGAGGGCATCTTCTGCCTGGTGGACCTGCACGCGGTTTCGGTCGCCTATGAGCCAGCCGAACTCCGCGAGCGGCTCTATGACACGACCGCAATTCTCCTCGCCGCGGGCCTCGATCCCGAGCGCTGCATCCTCTTCCGCCAGTCCGACGTCCACGAACACACCGAGCTCTGCTGGCTGCTCTCAGCGGTCACGGCCCACGGTGACCTCAACCGGATGACCCAGTTCAAGGACAAGGCCGACAAGCAGCGCGAGCTCGTCTCGGCCGCCCTGTTCTTCTACCCGGTGCTGCAGGCCGCGGATGTGCTCGCCTACCGCGCGCATGAGGTCCCCGTCGGCGACGACCAGCGCCAGCACATCGAGCTCATGCGCGAGATTGCGCGGCGCTTCAACGAGCGCTTCGGCGAGACCCTCGTTGAGCCAGAGCACCGCATCCCTGAAGTGGGCGCTCGCATCATGGACCTCCAGGACCCGGCGTCCAAGATGTCCACGACGTCCGCATCTGAGCTTGGGACCGTCTACGTCCTCGACGAGCCGAACCGGATCACGAAGAAGATCAAGAGCGCGCTCACCGACTCGGGTTCGGGAGTCCATCGCGGCGAGGGCAAGGAAGGCGTCGCGAATCTGATCGACATTCTGGCCGCAGTCCGTGGATCGACTCCCGATGCGGTCGAGTCCGAGTTCGAAGGCTCGGGTTACGGCGACTTCAAGGGCGCGGTGGCCGAAGCCGTGGTCGAGTATCTCGCGCCGGTGCAGTCGCGCTACGCCGAGTTGCGAGCGGATGAGGGCGAGCTCGAGCGCATGCTCGCCGCGGGTGCCGACAAGGCCCGCGAGATCGCCGCCGGGACCCTGGCGGACGTCCGCCAGGTCATGGGCGTCGGTACTCCCTAGTCCTCTTCTCGGACCTGGCCGTAGTTGATCGAAGCCACGATTGCGACGCCGCCCACGATGTTGCCTGCGAGGACGGGAATGAACCACTCGATCGTCTCGCCCAAGCTCAGCGCTCCATCGAGCAGAGCCGCGAACGCGGTGACCGTCGTCGCGATGCAGTGATCGAAGCTGCCGAGGGAGACGATGAATGCGAGGCTCCAGATCACGGCGACGCGCCCCGTCACGGTGTCGCAGCCCTCCACGAGCCATGCGACCAGGGCGAGCAGGAAGCCGGTGACGATGGCACTCCAGAAGGTGTCCCAGAACTCCCCACTGGTGAAGTCGACGCCGTTAGCCACAAGTTGATCCTTGACGGGCGAGTCGAGAGCCCCCGACCAGATCGCCAACCCGGCGAAGATGAACGCGCCGACCAGGTTCATGGTGAGCACGATCAGCCAGAGGCGAGCTGAGCGGTTGAGGTATTCCCCCCTTCGCAGGGTGAGCATCACCGGATAGAGGGTGTTCTCCGTAAAGAACTGCGAGCGGCCGATGATCACCGCGACATAGCCGATCGGATAGAGCAGCGAGGCTATGAACGCGGTGGACTTGACGTCTTCGCCCAGGGACGTGCTCACAAGCGCCACCGCGAGCGGCGCGAGGCCGATCGTTAGCCCAGCAAAGAGGCCGGAAAAGAACAGGCTGCCCTGGGGGCGTGAAAGCTCCTCAGCGGTGTCGTCGCAGACCCGCTCGTAGATGTCTAGCGCGTGCGGACGAGAAGACTCGCCATCCCCGCGTCTCTCCCCTTCAGCCACGAGGGGCACGATAGACCCCTCCCAGCCAGACGCCTCTCGCCACGTCCTGCGCCCGGGCTACTCTGCCCCTCGTGCCGGTTGCTGACCTGGACCTCGAGCTCGACGTCTTCGCGGGCCCCTTTGACCTCCTGATGGCGGTCGTCCTGCGCGAGGGTGTGAACCTCGCCGAGGTCGAGCTGGGCGAGGTCGTCGTCGCCTACGTAGAGCACCTCGAGGAGGAGGGCGAGCTCGACCTCGAGTCAGCCACGGAGTTCCTCGTCCTCATCGCTGCGCTCCTCGAGTTGAAGTCGCGACTGCTCCTGCCGGTGGACGAGGAGGCCGAGGACCTGCTCGCGCCCGAGGAGGCCGCCGACGAGCTTCTCGCCCGCATGCTCGAGTATCGCCGCTACCACGACGCCGCCGGCTACCTCCAGACGCTTTTCGAGGCCGAGCGTGACACGTACTTCCGCAGGGCACCGCTGCCGCCCGAGTTCCGGCGCGTCTCGCTGGACGCTGCCAGGCCGGTGTATGTCGGCCTGCGCCTTGCCGAGGCGATCGGCGGGCTCCTGCGCATGCCCGAGGCGCCCGACACCTCGCACATCCGCCCAACGGTGTCGCTCGAACGGCGCCTCGCCGCTGTCCGCCAGCTGCTCAAGAGCCGCTCCGCCTTCGACTTCGACGAAGCATTCGGCCGTGAGGACAAGCTGACCCAGGCGGTGACGATTTTCGCCCTGCTCGAGATGCACAAGCGCGGCGAGGCGACGTGGGACCAGTCTGAGATCTTCGGACCGATTCAGATCAAGCCGCTCGACGGGGCGGCGGCCAACGAGGAGGAGGAGGTCGCATGACGGACGCACCGCAGCTCGAGCGCGTGATCGAGGCGCTCCTCTACCTGTCACCGGCGCCCGTCTCGGTGTTGGAGCTTGTCGAGGCGACCGACGCGACCGAGGCGCAGATCGATCGAGCGCTCGATGGCCTCTCAGGCTCCTTTGCCGAGGGCAACCGCGGCCTACAGCTGAAGAACGTCGCGGGCGGATGGACGCTCGCCACGGACCCGGTCGCGGCCGACGCCGCGCGCAAGCTTCTGTCTAAGCCCAAGACGCCGCCGCTGACGCAGGCCCAGGCCGAGACGCTCGCGATCGTCGCCTACCTCCAGCCGGTCTCACGCCCGGAGATAAGCCGTATCCGCGGCGTCGCGGGCGAGTCCGCGGTGATCACGCTGACCGAGCGCGGCCTGATCGAGGAATCGGGCCGCTCCCGCTTCGGCGCCACGATCTACCGCACGACCGAGCTCTTCGAGCGAGTCTTCGGCCTGGCCGGCCTCGACGACCTGCCAGACCCCGCAGGCTTCGACCCGACCCCCGAGGTCGAGGGCGAGTTGCGCGACCGCCTGCTCAAGGCAGGCGAAGCCCGCGCCGGCCAAGCCGGCTAGCGCGCCGTCCAAGAGATCAGCACCGGGACCATCAGGACCGCCGTGGTCGCTGCCACGGCGAGGGTGCCGGCGACGAGTTGGCCAGGCGTGCGCTCAGGATTCCGGGCATTCAGGGCGAGCCAGGCGAAGGCGGGGAGGAGGTTCACACCCAGCCATGCTGCGACCGCTACACCCGATGAGCCTTGGCCATCCTCGAACTCGGGCAGGAGCACGAAGCGGTCCACGAGCAGCGCGCCGATGAGGAGAAGTCCGACGATCACGCGGCAAGTTGTAGCTACCGTCGCCCGATGCGCCTGGCCAAGTACCTCGCCCACGCCGGCGTCGCCTCGCGGCGGCGCTCGGAGGAGCTGATCGCGTCCGGGGCAGTCACCGTGGGCGGCAAGAAGGTGACCGATCCCGCACGGGACGTCGACGAGCAAAGCGGTGTTGCGGTCGACGGCGAGCCCATCAAGCCGGAGCCGCGCGAAGTGTGGATCCTCCACAAGCCGCTCAATGTCGTCTCGACGGCGCGAGAACCCGGGTCGCGCCAGGCGGTCACGGACCTCGTCCCGTCACGCCGGCGCCTCTATCCCGTGGGCAGGCTCGACGCCGACTCGACCGGCTTGATCCTGCTCACTAACGATGGCGAGCTCGCCAACCGGCTGACGCATCCCCGCTACGGCGTCGAGCGCACGTACCGTGTTGCCCTTCGAAAGCCTCCAACCGCACCGCAGCTCGCTCGGCTGCGGTCGGGTGTGAAGCTCGAGGACGGGCCGGCCAAAGCAGCTCACGTGAAAAGGGTCGGGAAGCGTGGACTCGAGATCACCGTTCGTGAGGGCCGTAACCGCCAGGTACGCCGGATGGCCGAGGCAATCGGCCACGAAGTGATCTCGCTCAAGCGCATCCGGTTTGGCACGCTGGAGCTCGAGCGGTTGCCCGAGGGTGAAGCCAAGAAGCTCCACGCCGCCCAAGTGAAGGCGCTCTGGAAGGATTCAGGTCTCGATGAGTGAGCGGCTGTGGGCAATCAGGGGCGCGGCGCAGGCCGACGCCAATGACGAGGAGTCGATCCTCGGGGCGACTCGCGAACTCGTTTCCGAGCTCATGGAGAGGAACGGCCTGCGGCCCGAGAGCTTCGTCTCGGTCATCTTCACCGCGACCGACGACCTGAACGCCCAGTTCCCCGCGGTGGCGGCGCGCGAGCTCGGATTCGGGGAGGTGCCGCTCCTTTGCAACCGCGAGATGGAGGTGCCCGGCGCCATGGAGCGCGTCATCCGCCTGCTGGCCCACTACTACGCGCCCGCGGACCACAAGCCCGAGCACGTCTATCTGGGCGAGACGAAGAAGCTCCGCGCCGACCTCCACTCGGCGCAATGACGATCCGCACCTCAAAGCGCCTGGAAGAGATTCCGGGCTACAAGGCCGGCGTGCCCGCCGGCAAGGCGCCCGAGGCGATCGCGGCCGAGAACATCGCGCAGCTCGCCTCGAACGAGTCACCGTGGGGCCCGCACCCCGACGTCGTAGCGGCGATCGAGAGCGCCGCCGGCGCCATGAACCGTTACCCGGACCCGGGAGCTACCTTGCTGCGCGGGCGCATCGCCGAGCGCCACGACGCCGACCCGGCAGCCATCGCCGTCTCGAACGGAAGCTGCGAGTTGCTCTTGGCTGCCGCTTCCGCGCTATGCGAAGAGGGCGATGAGGTCGTCTACGCGTGGCCGTCGTTCTCGATCTACCCGTACATGGCGCCGCTCTCGGGAGCGCGCGAAGTCCGGGTGCCGCTGAATGACTCCGACGAGCACGACCTGGACGCGATGCTGGGTGAGATCACGGCCGCGACGCAGATCGTCGTCGTCTGCAACCCGAACAACCCGACCTCGACTCACATCCCGATCGCCCGCATCGCCGAGTTCGTGGATGCCGTCCCCGACCACGTCTGCGTGATCCTGGACGAGGCGTACGCCGAGTATCAGCTCCACGACGATCCCGAAGAGGCGGTCGACCTGTGGCGCCGCTCCGAGAACCTGGTCGTCCTGCGCACCTTCTCCAAGTGCTACGGCCTCGCCGGCCTGCGGGTCGGCTACGCGCTTACCTCCGCGCGTCTTCGCTCTGCCTTCGACGCCGTTCGCCAGCCGTTCAGTGTGAACGCCCTTGCTCAGGCCGCCGGTGCGGAGGCGATCCGCCACCAGGACGACGTCGCCCAGCGCGTCGAGCGCACCATCGTCGAGCGCGTCTTCGTCGAGGAGAGCGTGCGCGAGCTCGGGCTCCAGACGCCGGACTCTCACGCGAACTTCTCGTGGATAGACCTGGGTGACGCCGACGAGGCTGAGGTCGTCTCCACGCTGGGGGACGCCGGAGTCGTCGTTCGGCCGGGCACACCGCTAGGTGGGCCCGGCCACATCCGTGTCTCGTACGGGACGCGCGAGCAGAACCAGCGCTTTCTGGACGCGCTTGCGCAGGTTCTCTAGCGCCTGTGCTGTGTGCCCTCCGTGTCGACCGCTTGCACGAGGACGTTCGTGGGCCGCACCTCACTCTCCGCCGGGACCGACCCCTGGTTGATCGCGAAGACCGTCGTCGGGCAACCCTGGTTGCCCGGATTGGCGTCGTTCGGGCAGATGTCGCATGCGTCGCCCTTGCTATCCCCGTCAGTGTCGGTCTGCTCCGGATTAGCAACGTCGACGCAGTTGTCCTGGCTGTTCGGAACGCCGTCCCCGTCGGCGTCCTCCGGATTGACGGACGCGACGTCCACGGTCGTGGCCGAGACCCTGCAGTTATCACCTTCGCGCTTCTCGGTCACGACGCTGAGGTCGTCGGCGCACGCGACGGCGAAGTAGTCACCAGGGGTAACGGCCCCGATCGGAATCGTGACGTTCGTCGTCGCGTCGTGCGATTTCTTCGGCCTGAGCTTGGGGACCGCGTGCTCTCCATCCATCAGGACGTCGTCCCCTCCCGCCTGGTCGTCGGCAGAGAGGTAGAAGCGGGTGGTCGATGCCTTGGCCCGCTTCCGGCCTCGGTTCGAGGTCGTGTCGGGAATGGAGAAGCTCTCGCCCTCCTCGATGCTCACGGGCGGCGAACCGAACAAGGTCACCTTGAGGTTCGGCTTCTTGGCCGCCGAAGCGGGGGACGCGAAGCACGCGCAGGCCGCGATCAGTGCGAGTGCGCATATCAGTAGACCCCGCCTCATACGTCCCTCCATTCGCAGAACTCGGCCAGGATCATAAGCTTCTGGTCATCTCAGCGCAACCGCAGAAGCATTCGCTCGAAGATCTCCCGGGTCGCGATGCGAGCCGGCAGTTCGAGGGAGCGGAGCGTGGCAGTGGAGTGCCGATCTCCTTCTATGAGGAGCGGACCGAACCGGGGCGCGGTCCCGGCCCCCATCGCCACCCGTACGGCGAGGTCTTCGTCCTTCACGAGGGCGAGGTCGAGTTCGAGGTCGAGGGCGAGACGATCCCCGCGTCACCGGGCTCAGTCGTCGTCGTTCCACCCGACACGGTGCACGGCTTCACGAACGTGGGGAACTCAGCGATCCACATGACATGCATCCACGCCGCGGCCGAGATGCAGCAGGAGAACCTCTAGCTGCCGTTCCGCGAGAAGTGCTGGTAGTCCTTCGTGCCCGACCAGTCGCCGCCCCATTTCCAGTCCTCCTGAGCGAACGCGCGATATGCGTGGTCGCCGCCGTGGACCATGCCCTTGTCGTGGCGCGAGCGGTCCGCATACGGCTGGCCCGCCGGCGGGCTCACGTGCCCCGACGGCGTGACGTAGGGATTCTCGATCGGGTTCAGGTCGATCGCCCGCCCGTATGCGTGCTGAGACCAGTTCGAGGTGCCCGCGACGTAGCGGCAGTTGAAGCCCGAGGTGTTGTCGGCGTTCATCGAGGCGTGGTCCGAGCCGTTGTAGCGGTCGATCAGCTGCATCCGTCGGATCTTGAACTTGTGGCGGTAGAGGCTGCGGAAGACGCGGACGATCTCGCCCGCCTCGCCCTCGTGGACGACGATCGAGCCAGTCTCGCGGTGGCCATCGAAGTCCCAGAAGGTCGTGCGGATGAGGCGCAGGTTGTCGATGTCCACCGGACAGCCGGGCCGCCAGGAGACGCCGGTCATCCGGTCGCGCGTCTTGCCTTTGATCTCGCGGATCTGGAACTCGAATCCCTTCACGTTGTCGCGCGCCTGGGCATCCGGAGAGCCCGAGCTCACGCCGGCGGGAGCGCCCCACAGGGCCCCCGCCACCACCGCTGCCAGCGTCGCAACTTTCACCCCTCCAGAGTGTCAGACTCCACAGAGTGAGGAGGAAGGGAATTCTCATCGCAACGGCCGCCGCGCTGGCCCTCGCTGCGACGCCCGCACTCGCCACCGTCATCGGCACGGCCGGGAGCATCACTTATACGACCGAGACCGCAAACATGATGGCCAACGAGACGGTCCAGATCCAAGCGGCTTGCTCGGCCGCCAAGAGCATCACCGGCATCGGTTTCGGGACCAACGTCCTGAGCATCCACCCCACGGCTTTGACCATGATCAGTGCAAACGTGGCGTTGATCGAGGCGGAAGCCTCGGGGAACGACAGCCTCGCCGCCTACGTGATGTGCACCAGCGCCAAGATCAAGTACGCGACGGCTTCGAAGCAGCACTTCGCGCTGATGACGGGCAAGATCAAGGTCAAGTGCCCAGGTAGCCGTCACCTCATCGGCGGAGGAGTCGACGCCGGCTCGAGGTTCATCGCGAGCACGTACCCCTACGACTCCAAGGACAAGGGGAAGAAACCCGACGACGGGTGGAAGGCCACGACCTTTGGCGCCAACACGGTCACGGTTGAGGCAACCGCCGCCTGCTCGAAGATCGAGCCCAAGTACACGAGAGAGACCCTTGACCTCCAGCCATCCACTTCCAGCGGGGTTGTCGCAAGTTGCAAGGGCGAGACGAATCTGGCCTCGGTCGGCGCTCACCTGTCGGGGCCCATCCAGTACGGCGACCTGAACTCGCTGCGCCCGCGAGACGATGGCGACGCCGGCTCGGTGCCGGGAGACGAAGTGCTGGTCAACATGGGCAACGACAACTCGAACCCGGACGCGGAAAAGCTCACCGCCTACGCGATCTGCATCGACTGAAGTCGAGTGTCAGACTCCACAGAGTGCGGGGGAAGGCCCTAGCCATAAGGAATCACAGCGTCAGCGGTCTGGGCGCTGCCTGCGCTAGCTGACGATCTCGGCACGGCAGGCAGCATGGACCGGGTGCGAGAGCGATCGGCACGGGCTTCGGGACCGATGTGCGATGAGCTTGGAGCCAACATGGGAAACAGCGGTTCGAACCCCGAATCGGAGCGGCTCACAGGCTGGGTTATCTGCGTCGACTAGGGAACCGAACCTTGCGGTTCTTGCCGCGCCCTGCTACAAACCGTGGCGTGAACCGCGATTCCGCGCACGCCACTTCGACCGCCCTCACGGGTGCGTCCGCGTACGCCTATTCGTGGTTTACCTGGCGATTTATCTAGGCGCCCGCCCTCCGGGTCTCGCAAGACCCAGCGCATGAGCAGCACTTAGGACGGGGCGCCCTCTCGATGTACGTACTCTCGAACCGCCATAGATTTTGAAAGGCAACCTGACCCAAATGACCGCAAGCGTTTTGAACAACAAGATCGGAGGGGGCCGCTTCGGCATCATCGCCGGGCCCTGCACCGTTGAAAGCCGCGAGATGATCCTCGAGACCGCTCGCGCGGTCGCCGACGGCGGCGCAGCGATGCTGCGAGGCGGCGCGTATAAGCCGCGCACCTCACCGCACTCGTTCCAGGGCCTGGGTGTGGAAGGCCTACGGCTGCTCCAGGAAGCAAAGGAGGAGACCGGCCTTCCGATCGTCACCGAGCTCCTCGACGTCCGCGACGCCGATCACGTCGCCGAGGTGGCCGACGTGATCCAGATCGGCGCGCGCAACATGCAGAACTACGCGCTCCTCACCGAGGCGGGGCGGACCGGAATCCCCATTCTGCTCAAGCGCGGGCTCTCGGCAACGCTTGAGGAGCTCCTCAACGCGGCCGAGTACATCCTCAAGGAGGACAACCCCAACGTTGTCCTCTGCGAGCGCGGCATCCGCACGTTCGAAACCTCCTACCGGTTCACGCTGGACCTCACGGCGGTGCCGGCCCTGAAGGGGATGACCGACCTGCCGGTGATCGTCGATCCATCGCATGCCGCGGGGCGGCGAGACTGGGTCATGTCGCTGTCCCTGGCGGCGGCCGCTGCGGGTGCCGACGGTCTCCTCGTCGAGGTTCATCCCGAGCCCGAGGCGGCGCTCTGCGACGGCGCTCAGTCGATCTCCACGGAGTCCTTCGCGGACTTCGCCGAGCAGGTCCGGCGCGTCGCCGAGATCGCCGGAAAGGACGTCTCGGTCGCCCTGTAGGCGACCGGAGGAGGTCAGATGAACCCGCCGGTGCCAACTGAGCGCGACGGGATCCGCGATCGCCGGATTGACGAGATCGAGGCGCTCGCGCGTCCGGCGGAGCTCCTCGACGAACTGCCGCTGCCCCCGGCCGGGGCGGAGCTGGTGATCCGCAGCCGGGAGGCGACAACGGCGATTCTCGATCGCGGGGACGACCGGCTTCTCGTGGTCGTCGGGCCCTGCTCGGTTCACGACACCGAGGCGGCGCGCGACTACGCCGGGCGGCTCGCGGAGAAAGCACAGGAGCTCGACGAGGACCTCCTGGTTGTCATGCGCGTGTACTTCGAGAAGCCGCGCACCACGACGGGGTGGAAGGGGATGATCAACGACCCGCACCTCGACGACTCGGGAGACGTGAACACAGGCCTGCGCTGGGCGCGCGGACTGCTCCTGGCCGTGATCGAGCTCGGCCTGCCCGTCGGGTGCGAGTTCCTCGACCCCATCACGCCGCAGTACATCTCCGACACCGTTTCGTGGGGCGCGATCGGAGCTCGCACAACCGAGAGTCAGATCCATCGCCAGCTCGGCTCGGGCCTTTCGATGCCGGTCGGGTTCAAGAACGGCACCGACGGCAACGTCCAGATCGCTCTCGACGCCGTGCGCGCGGCGGCCGCGAGCCATTCGTTTACCGGGATCGATCCTTCCGGCACCCCGGCGATCCTCAGGACGTCCGGCAACAGCGACGGCCACGTCATCCTGCGCGGCGGCCGCGACTCCTACAACTACCGCGCCGCGGAGGTCGCGGACGTGCTCGCGCAGCTCGCCGCGAGCGGCCTGCCCGAGCGCGTGGTCGTAGACGCATCTCACGACAACTCGAACAAGGACCCGGAGCGCCAGCGCGCCGTGGCGCACGACATCGCGGGACAGGTCTCCGACGGCAACAGAGCGATTGTCGGCGTGATGCTCGAGTCGTTCCTCGTCGCCGGGCGCCAGGACCTCGGCTCCGGCGACTTGACGTACGGCCAATCCATTACCGACGCCTGCATGGACTGGGACACGACTTCCGGCGCCCTGGACGAGCTGGCCGAAGCCGTGCGCTCGCGCCGCGACGCCGGGTGAGGCGCTCGTCATGAGGGTCGCCGTCTGCGGAGTCGGCCTGATCGGCGGCTCAGTCGGGCTGGCCGCTCAGCGGCGCCTCGACGCGGAGGTCGTCGGTTTCGATCCCGCGCCCGAAGTCGTCGCCAGGGCCGTCGATCTCGGCGCGATCACCTCAGGCGCCGGGACGATCGCCGAGGCCGTGGCGGGTGCCGACATCGTGTTCTGCGCCGCGCCGGTCGGCCACCTTCCCGATCTCGTGCGCGAAGCGCTCGACGGGAGTGGCGACGAGACCGTCGTCACCGACGTCGGCTCGACCAAGCGCGATCTCGTCGAGGGCCTCGCCTCACATCCGGCCGCGGGGCGTTTCATCGGCGGGCACCCGATCGCCGGCGCCGAGACGGCTGGAGTTGAGAGTGCCAGGGCAGAACTCTTCGAGGGAGCGCGCTGGTACCTCACGCCAGGCGACCAGGCCGGGGGAGTCCACTACGACCGCCTCCAGCGCGCGCTGGCGGACCTTGGAGCGCGTCCCCAGGCCATCGACGCCGAGCTTCACGATCGCCTGATGGCGACGGTCAGCCACCTGCCTCACGTGATCGCGAACGTGATGGTCTCCCAGGCCGAGGTCGCGATCTCGGACGAGGGAGAGCGCCTGCCCGAGGTCGGACGGAGCTTTCGCGACACGACCCGCGTCGCCGGGGCCAACCCCGCGATCTGGAAGGACATCTTCACCAGCAACGCGGAGGCCCTCGCCGCCGAGATCGACCGGGCCATCGAGCGCCTGCGCGAGGCGGCCGAGCTGATCCGCGGCGGGGACGTGAGCGCCGTCGAGGCGTGGCAGTCCCGAGCGCGGGGTGCTCGCGAGCGCCTCCTCGATGGAGGCGCGTCGGGCGGTGTTCTGACCGAGCTCCAGGTCACCGTCGAGAACAAGCCGGGCGTCGTCGCCGAGATCGCACTGGCGCTCGGCCGCGAGGGCGTCAACATCGAAGACATGGCGCTACAGCCCGCCGCCGACATGCGCACCGGTGCGATCTCCCTCTGGGTGGCAGGTGAGAACGATGCGGCTCGAGCGGTCGAGGTGATGCGCGAGCTCGGCCACACCGCCAGCGCCGCCGGGTCCAGCGCGTGAGCTCGGTTCGGTTCGAGCCCTCGAGTTCGCTCGAGGGCGCGTTGACACCGCCTCCCGACAAGTCGATCTCGCACCGCGCCGCCCTCTTGGCGGCGATGGCGGACGGCAGCTCGCAGATCTCGTCCTACCTGGACTCCGCAGACACCCGCTCGACGCTCGCCGCGATTGAACGGCTCGGCGCCGGCGTCGAGTCGGCGCAGGGGCCGAACGGTTCTCTCAACGTCAGGGTCGAGGGCATCGGGCTGGACGGTCCTTCCAAGCATTGGGGCGCGGAGCCGGTCGAGATCGACGTCGGAAATGCCGGCACCCTGATGCGCCTCTTGCCCGGGCTGCTTGCAGGCCAGCCCGAAGGCGCCTGGATCCTCGACGGCGACGAGTCCATCCGGCGCCGCCCGGTTGACCGGGTCGCCAGGCCCCTGCGCGAGATGGGCGCAGATGTCTCGGCGCGCGAGGAACGTCTGCCGCCGCTGCAGGTCCGCGGCGCACCCCTGAGAGGCATCGAGTACGAGATGCCGGTTGCGAGCGCTCAGGTGAAGTCCTGCGTCCTCCTTGCCGGCCTCTGCGCAGAAGGCACGACGACGGTGATCGAGCGCGACCCCTCCCGCGATCACACCGAGCGGATGCTCCACGCGGCCGGCGCGAAGGTCCGGGTGGAGCCCGAGGGCTCGGGCCTCATGCTCGAGGGGCGCCTGCCGGGGCGGCGTGTGAGCGTGGAACCGGGGGACGGCCTCACGCCATGCGATCTGTCGGTTCCGGGTGACTTCTCCTCGGCGGCGTTCTTCATCGTCGGCGCGCTCGTCGTTCCCGGCAGCCGGGTCAAGCTCACCGGCGTCGGCTTGAATCCGACCCGCGTAGGCCTGCTCGGAATTCTCAACCGCATGGGGGCCCGGATCGAGGTCACCGAAGCGCCGCCGCTGAACGGAGAGCCGCGCGGCGCGGTGACGGCCCGCCACTCGCCGCTCAACGCGACGCACGTGGTCGCCGGAGAGGTCGCGCTGGCGATCGACGAGCTCCCCCTGGTCGCACTCGCCGCGGCGTTCGCCGAGGGCGAGACGGTGGTTCACGGCGCCGAGGAGCTCCGCCACAAGGAATCCGACCGTGTCGCCACGGTCGTGGACGCGATCAACGGCTTCGGTGGTGACGCGGAAGCGTTCGAGGACGGCTTCGCCGTGCGCGGGACGGGAGGGTTCCGCGGCGGCCGGATCTCATCCCACGGCGATCACCGCCTCGCGATGATGGGGGCCCTGGCGGGACTTGCCTCGCGCGACGGCGTGGAGGTCGAAGGGATGGATGCCGCGGGAGTGAGCTACCCCGGGTTTGAGTCCGACCTGCGCTCACTGATCCGCCAAAAGTAGGAATTCCCCCGATATGTGTGGGAATCCCACCCCTCGGCCTAGTTCTAACCCTCGCTCGGATGCCCCTTGCCCGGCCACGGCGAGAGCAAGAGCAGGATGCGTGCATCCTCGGTGGCACGGATGGTTCGCACCTCGTTCGGGTTGAACTCGGCGACCAGGCCCGTGGCGCCGCCGAGGGTCTCGCCGTCGGCGTCGTCGATCTCGATCGCGCCTCTTGCGACCAGGAGCCAGGCGCGCTCGTGAACGCGGTGCTCCTGCAGCTCCTCGCCGGCCGGCAGCTCGATCACGATGAGCCTGCCTTCCTCCGAGGAGTCGAGGACCAGTGGATGATGTGACTCGACCTCCATGTCGGCGACGTTCCAAGCCTTCATCAAGGCCAATCTATCGGGGATCGAATGAGGGGTTTCCCCGAAACAAGCACGTGCCGTTCTAGGTTTGTGGCCATGGTGATCGCGATCGACGGCCCAGCAGGAGCCGGCAAGTCCACGGTTGCCCGGGGGCTAGCCGACGAACTCGGCATCACATACCTCGACTCCGGGGCCATGTACCGCTGCGTTGCTCTGGCCGTGGAGCGAGCAGGCGCCGACCCCGACGACCCTGGCGCGGCGGCCGGGGTCGCCGGCGACATCGAGATCACGTTCGACGGGGAGCGTGTGCTTCTCGACTCCGAAGACGTCTCGGAGTCGATCCGCACTCCTGAGATCTCGGCGCTCGCGTCGCGCGTGTCGGTCCATCCGGGCGTCCGCGAGGCCATGGTGATGCGTCAGCGCGACCTCATCTCCAACGCTGCCTACGTGGCCGAAGGCCGCGACATCGGCACCGTCGTCAGTCCTGACGCGCCGCTCAAAGTCTTCCTTGTTGCCGACGATTCGGAGCGCGCCCGTCGCCGTGCGGCCGAGACGGGCCGGTCGGTCGAAGAGGTTCTGAGCGATATCTCCGACCGCGACCGCCGCGACACCGAGCGCGAGCATGGTGCCCTCCAGGCGGCCGACGATTCGGTCGAGGTGGACACCACTGCGCTGACGCCGAACGAGGTCGTCGAGCGGATCGCCGAGATCGCGCGTTCGAGAGGTCTGGCATGAGCCGCACGCCCCGCATCGCCGTCGTTGGCTTTCCGAACGTTGGCAAGTCAACGCTGGTCAACCGCCTCTCGGGTGGCCGGGAGGCCGTGGTCCACGAAGAGGCGGGGGTCACGCGCGACCGCAAGGAGCTTCCGTGCGAGTGGAATGGGCGCGAGTTCATCCTGATCGACACCGGAGGCCTCGATTTCGAGGCCGGCGATCAGATCTCGCGGGCGATCCAGGAACAGGCGCGTGCCGCGATCGCGGATGCGGACGTGGTCGCGCTGGTGCTTGACGCCAAGGCAGGCCTTCGCCAGGGCGACGCGGAGGTCGCTGAGATCCTGCGCCGCTCCGACACCCCGGTCGTCGTGGTCGCCAACAAGGTCGACGGGCCGGCCGACGAGCCGCAGGTGGCAGACCTCTACAGCCTCGGTCTGGGCGAGCCCATGGGCGTATCGGCCGCCCAGGGCCGCTCGACGGGGGACCTTCTCGACCGGCTCGTCGCGGCGCTGCCCGCGCCCGACCCCGAAACCGAGGATGAGCCCGACCGCCCGCGCCTGGCCCTGATCGGGCGCCCAAACGTCGGCAAGTCCTCGCTGGTCAACCGCTTTCTGGGCTCGAACCGGGTCATCGTCTCCGAGATTGCCGGCACCACGCGCGACGCGATCGACACGGAGCTCCAGGTCGGTGACCGCTCGGTGCTCCTGGTCGATACCGCGGGGCTTCGCAAGCGCTCGCGTATCTCCGGTTCCGTCGAGTTCTACGCCCAGATCCGCTCCGAGCGAGCGGCGCAGCGAGCCGATGTCGCGATCGTCGTCGCGGACGCCTCCGAGGGGCTCACCTCCGAGGACCTTCGCGTTGCCGACCTGGCGATGAAGTCGGGCTGCGCGACGATCTTCGCCCTCAACAAATGGGACGAGGTGACGATGGACCTCGAGGACGTGAAAGCGCGCATCGCCCAGCGAGTCCGCCAGCGCCCGCCCGTGATCACGACATCCGCGCTGAACGGCCGCAACGTGGACAAGCTCCTTGCCGCGGCAATCGAGCTTGCGGACCGGCGCGCGCAGCGCATCCCTACTCCCAAGCTCAACCGCTTCGTCGCCGAAGTCGTCGCCCGCCACCAGCCTCCGTCGAAGCGGGGCAAGCGCCTGCGCCTCTACTACTCGGCGCAGGTGGGCACGTCGCCGCCGCGAATAGCGATCCAGGTGAACGACCGCCGACTCATCACCCAGGATTGGGCCTACCACCTCGAAAACCGGATGCGCGAGCACTACGCGCTCGAAGGAGTACCGCTGATAATCGACTTCGTGCCCAAGGCATCGGAGGGCAGATCCCGCTCCTCCCGGCGCCCGCCCGCGCTTGATCGCGAGGGCGCCGAGTGATCAGCCGCGTGCTCTCTGGGATCTCTGCGCGCTTTCGCAGCCTCCGCTACTTCCTGGGCGACCTTCTCTTTCTCATCACCCGGCCTTTTCGCGGCATCGGCTACCGGATCGGCTCCGTCTGGCAATCGATCGCCCCGGAGTGGAGGCTCCGCGGTGCGGTTGCGGCGGGCGCTGTCGCGCTGATCGCCCTGTTCGCGTTCGTGGTGGTTCCGAATCTCCCGTGTGGAGCGCCCGGAGGGGATGAGTGCGCGCCCGACGACGATGCGGTGGCGCTGGTTCCCGCGGACGCGCTCGCGTACGTGCACGTGAATATCGAGGCGGGGACCGACCAGGCCGAAGATGCCGCGACGGTCGCCGAACGCACGCCGCTCCTCAGCGCGCAGGTAGTCGCGCAGATCGTGCCGTTCCTCCTGGGCGGGGCCGGTGACCGAGCGAACTTCGAGAAGGACATTGAACCGTGGTTCGGCGGCGAGATCGCTATCGCGGTCGTTCCCGGCGGTTCCGGCACTCAGCAGGTGCAGATGCTCGAGGTCGCCGACGAAAAGGGCGCGCGCGACTACGAGGCATCGATCGGTGCCGGAGATCCCGAGCCCGAGGACTACCAGGGCACGGATCTCCGCGAGGACGATCGCGGCCTCGCAACTGCCATCGTCGGCGACTTCCTGGTCCTCGGCTCCGCTGACGGGGTGCGATCCGTGATCGACGTGTCGGCAAGCAGCGAGGGCGCTGAGCCGCTGTCCGAGGATGCGACGGCCGAGAAGGCGATCGGCGAGCTGCCGGGCGAGAGCTTTGCCCAGGCGTATCTCTCGGCCGAGGGCATCGACAGCTTCTTGGCCCTCTCCGACGGGGCGCTCGGGCCCTTCGAGCCGCTGGTCGACTCGGGGGATTCCCAGGGCGCGGCGTTCTCGGTCAGCGCTGACGACGGCGGGTACCAATTCGCAACGCGAAGCGTCCTCGACCCGGAGCGCAACCCAGAGGCGGGCGGCTTCTTCGCCGCGTTCAAGCCGTTCCAACCCGTTCTGCCCGACGAGCTCGCCCCCGACACGCTGGCCTACGTCGGCTTCGGCGACGCGGACGCGACCGTGAGTGGCCTCCTGGAGCAGGCGACGATCCGCGCGCCGGGCATAGCCACCGGGATCACCGACCTGGTCGACCGCCTCAGAAAGGACGCGGGAGTGGATCTGACGGATGAGCTCCTTCCCGCCCTCAACGGCGAAGGGGCTTTGGCGGTTGTGCCCCGACCTTCCACCACCGACGCAAGCGCTGCCGAGGCCTCCGAGGACGAGGTCCCGGACGACCTCCAGGTGCCAGGTGCGCCCGAGACGATCCAGGCGGGCCAGTCGGACGTTCCCTACCTCGAGTTCCTCGCCGACGATGTCGACGAGGAAGCCGCAGCCGATGCCTTGGCGCGACTTCAGAGCGAGTTGGCCAAGTCGGTCGACCCGAATATCGCCAATCCGGTCTTCCGCGAGGAGACCTTCGGCGACGTGACGGCGCAGGTGCTCCAGCGCTCGCCTGCGGACGTCCTGGCGTACGCCATCTTCGAGGGGATGCTTGTCGTTGCCGACGATCTGGCTCCGATCGAGCGCCTTGACTCGGACTCGGACTCGGGGCTCGCCGGCGCGGAGGGTTATGAGTCCGCGGTCGAGGGCTTGTCCGAGGAGCCGTCCTTCATCGGCTATCTCGATCTGTCCGGACTCGTGGCGACGGCCGAGAGGCTGGGGGCGGGCGCCGAGGGCCCGTTCGCGACGTTCGCCGAGGACCTGCGGAGCCTCCAGACCTTTGCGATCACCGTCGGCACCGAGGAAGACGTCCTCTCAAGCGACGCGCGACTGCGTATTTCGGCGCCGTAACCGCGTAATCTGCCCTGCTCTATGAGCGAGTCTTTGCAGGACAACGAGTTCCTTTTCACGTCCGAGTCGGTCACGGAAGGCCACCCGGACAAGGTCGCCGACCAGATCTCCGACGGGGTCCTTGACGCGGTACTTGCCGGAGACCCCTATGGGCGGGTCGCGTGCGAGACGCTCGTCAACACCGGGCTCGTGGTCGTCTCCGGTGAGATCTCAACCGAGATCTACGTGGATATCCAGGACATCGCCCGTGAAACCGTCCGCGGCATCGGCTACACCGACGCTGCGCTCGGATTCTCAGCGGACTCCTGCGCTGTCATCAACGCGATCGACAAGCAGTCCGCGGACATCGCCCAAGGTGTGGACGAGGCGCTTGAGCAGCGCGACGACGAGGTTGAGTCCGAGGGTGACGATGCCGATGTAGCCGGCGCAGGCGACCAGGGGATGATGTTCGGGTACGCCTCGAACGAGACGCCCGAACTGATGCCGATGCCGATCTCGCTCGCGCACCAGCTTGCTCGCCGCCTCGCCAAGGTCCGCCACGACGGCGACGTCGCATATCTGCGCCCCGACGGAAAGACCCAGGTCACCGTGCGGTACCAGGACGGCCGCCCCGTCGGCATCGAGAAGGTCCTGATCTCGACGCAGCACGAGGACGGCATCGACATCGACCAGATCCGCAACGATCTGTGGGAGTCCGTGATTCAGCCCGTCCTGCCCGCCGATATGTACGACGCGGCCGACCTCAACACGCACCAGAACCTCCTCATCAACCCGACGGGGCGGTTCGTGATCGGCGGCCCGGTCGGCGATGCGGGGCTGACCGGTCGCAAGATCATCGTCGACACCTACGGGGGCATGGCTCGCCACGGCGGTGGTGCCTTCTCGGGCAAGGATCCATCCAAGGTGGACCGCTCGGCCGCTTACGCCGCGCGCCACGTGGCCAAGAACATCGTCGCCGCCGAGCTGGCGGACCGCTGCGAGGTCCAGGTTGCCTACGCGATCGGCGTCGCCCACCCGGTCTCGGTAATGGTCGAAGACTTCGGGACCGGCAAGATCCCCCGCGCGCGGATCAACGATCTCGTGCTGGAGCACTTCGACCTGAGGCCCGGCGCCTTTCGCGAGGCGCTTGACCTCCATCGCCCGATCTACCAGCCGACCGCCGCGTACGGCCATTTCGGCCGCGAGGATGGCAACTTCACCTGGGAGGCGACGGACAAGGCCGAGGCGCTGCGTGCATCCGCAGGCGCAGAGGCAGTCGCTTAGCCCGAAGCGCTATTGCGCGGGGGGAGGTTCAGGCGGTGGCGGCTGGTAGCCGTGCTGCTCGTCGCCCAGGCCACTGGGTCCGCTTGGCTGGTGGAGTGAGCGGGTCGCTTCGTCGACCTTCTCGACGACATCCTGCGGCTCCGCAACGCCCGCGAAGATGAAGTTGTAGTCGTCGCCGGCGGCGGTATCGAAGTCGACGTCGCCGATCTGGAAGAGCCGCTGGATCACGCCCTGGGTGACGTTCACGTTCTGGACGCGCTCGAGGCGGGTCTCCTGGATCGTCCGCGAGACGATCCCCTTCTTGATATGGAGGCGGCGGTTGGTGATGGTGTAGCTGGTCGCCACCCGCTTGATGAAGCCGACCAGGACGGTCACGCCGACACCGACGATCGCCAGGATGACGACAAGGCTGTCGTTCCGCTCGTCGGCGACCTCCGTGACGATCGCGACCAGGAAGCAGATGACCGCGGTCGCGAGGAGGCCCTTGAGATAGAAGTCGACGATCGAGCGCCACGAGGGATGCCCCTCGAAGAGAACGCGTTCTCCGGGTCCAAGCTTGGGTGCCACGGCCCGGAGATTACATCTACGCAGAGCCGAATAGCTTGGAGGGGTGATCGCCAAGGTCGAACCCCTCACGACCGCGCGCGCCCTGCGGGGGCCGTTCGACTACAAGCTGGGCGAGCGATTCGCGGATGTAGGCGTGGGAAGCCTGCTGCTCGTGCCGTTCGGCCGCCAGCGCTTGCGCGGCGTCGTGGTCGCCCTCGCCGAGACATCGGACCTTCCTGAGGAACGGCTGGCCGAGCCGATTGCCGCACTTGGCGGCCCGCTTCCGCCCGGCCTTGTCGACCTTGGACTGTGGGTTGCGAGGGAGTACTGCTCAACGCGCTCCCGCGGCTTGGAACTTGTGCTGCCTCCCGGAAGGGGCAAGGGAATCGGCGCGCGAACGGAGCTCCGGGCAACGCTTACGCCCGAGGGGCGCGCAGCGCTAGGCGGGTCTGAGCGGCTGGGGCCGAAGCAGCGCGGGGCACTGGAGCGCCTGGCGGCCGCGGACGGGCCTGTTGCGGCCGGGGCCGATCGCGACTCGCTGAAGCGACTCGAGGCGCGCGGCCTCGTCGAGCTCTCAGCGGAAGAGGTCTCGCGCCGGCCCGTGTCCATTTCGGTCGGAGCCCGCGGCGAGCGCCCGGTCCTCACACCTCCGCAGCAGGCTGCTCTGGACCGGATCACGGCGGGCCTCGACGGGCCAGGTGGCGAGCTTCTCCTTCACGGCGTGACGGGGTCGGGCAAGACCGAGGTGTACCTGACCGCCACCGAGGCCGCGCTGGAGCGAGGGCGGGGTGTGATCGTCCTGGTTCCGGAGATCGGGCTCACGCCGCAGACGGTGTCGAGGTTCGAGGCGCGGTTCGGCGACCGGGTCGCCGTCCTTCACTCCGGGTTGAGCGCGGGAGAGCGCCGCGACGAGTGGCTTCGCGTCCGCCGCGGCGAGGCACGTGTGTGCGTCGGCCCGCGCTCGGCCGTGTTTGCGCCCGTCGAGGGGCTGGGCCTCATCGTCGTCGACGAGGAGCACGACTCTTCCTACAAGCAGGAGTCGGACCCGAGATACGACGCGCGCGATGTGGCCGCGCACCGCGCCCACTCAGAGCAGGCGATGTTGGTGGCGGGCACCGCGACTCCACGGCCCGAGAGCTGGGAGCGGCTGGAGCGGGTCGAGCTCGCTGAGCGTGCCGACGGCTCGCCGATGCCGGGGATCGAGGTTCTCGACATGCGCGAGCGTGACGGGCGCGAGGGGCCGCTCCACGCCCGGACCCGCGAGGCGCTGTCCCGGCTTGCCCAGGAAGGCGGGAAGGCGATCGTCATGGTGCCCCGGCGCGGCTGGTCGCCGTTTCTCGACTGCCGCGTATGCGGGCACGCTTGGTACTGCCCGAACTGCGACGTCTCGCTCGTACTCCACCGGGCCGGCGACACGATGCGCTGTCACCACTGCGGCCACACCGAGGGCGTGCCGGAGGCCTGCCCTGAGTGCGCATCCGTTTCGATCGCGCGTCATGGCGCGGGCTCGGAAAGGGTTGCCGAGATCGTCGCTGAGCTGGTCGCGCCCGTGCGGGTGCTCAGGCTCGACTCGGACGCCGCTTCACGGAGGGGCGCCCACGCGGCGATCCTGGCCGAGTTCGACCGCGCCGAGGCCGCCGTTCTGATTGGCACGCAGATGGTCGCGAAGGGCCACGACTTCCCTGATGTCGTCCTCTCGGTGGTGGTCGACGCCGATTCAAGCCTTCGCTTCCCGGACTTTCGCGCCGAGGAGCGGACGTTCGCCCTGGTGTCCCAACTGGCCGGACGTAGCGGGCGGGGAGGCGCCGGCCGGGTCCTGGTTCAGACCCTGGCGCCGGAGGCGGAGGCCATCCGGCGCGCTGCGGATCACGATGCGGCCGGGTTTCTGGCCGGCGAGATCGAACGGCGCCGGGAGCTCTCATATCCGCCTTTCGCGACGCTCGTCCGAGTCGAGATGGCCGCGAAGGAGGCGCAGGCGGCCGAGAACGCAGCGCGCCAGACCGCCGCCCGCCTGCGTCCGCTGCTGCCTCGCGATGCGACCCTCCTTGGCCCCGCGCCGCGATTCCGCCTGCGTGACCGCGAGAGGCGCCAGGTGCTGGTTAAGGCCGCTGACCGCGGTGAGACCGTGGATGCGGTGCGCGAGGCGGTGGACGGTGCAATCGCCTCGAAGGTGATGCGCAACGTTCAGCTCTCCGTCGACGTGGATCCGCAGTAGGCAGCATTTACACTCGCGGCGACGTGAGCGAGCACGAGAACATCGATCCGGACGAGCCGGTCGAAGGCCCCATTGAGGGCGATGCAGCGCCGGACGAGCCGACCGAGGAGGAGCTTCGCCGCCGCGACGAGGCCCTGGCCGAGGTGGTCGTCTATGGCGATCCGGTTCTGCGCTCGAAGGCATCCGAGGTCCGCGAGTTCGGCCCTGCGCTTCGCGAGGAGGCAGACCACATGGTCGCGATCATGCGCGACGCGATGGGGGTGGGCCTGGCTGCAACGCAGCTTGGGGCGCTCCGGCGCCTGCTCGTGTTCCAAGCGGGCCCGGACGCGACGCCCACGGCGCTCGCAAACCCGGTGATCGAGTGGCGCTCTGGCGATCTCGCCACGGCCGCCGAGGGATGCCTGTCCCTGCCGCGCGTCGTGGTCGACGTCGAACGGCCCCTTCACGTGAGGGTCTCGGGAGCGAACATCGCGGGCGAGCCGATCCTGATTGAAGCGTCGGGCCTCGAGGCCCGCGTTCTCCAGCACGAGATCGATCACCTCGACGGCGTGCTCATCCTCGACCGGACTGAGCGCGAACAACGGAAGGGCGCCATGCGAGCGCTGCGCGAGGGCACGAGCTTCACGCCGTTCGACCCGGACGAGGAGCAGGGCGAAGACGCAGAGCCCGAGCCCGCCCACGAGGCCGGGTAGACCCCGCTTGCGCCTCGCCTACCTGGGCACATCGGACTTCGCTGCGACGGTGCTGCGGCGCCTTGCCGACAGTCCCTACCGCCCAGCCCTGGTGGTCACGCCTCCGGACCGCAAGCAGGGAAGGGGCCGCAAGCTGGCGCCGCCACCCGTGGCCTCCGCCTCGGCTGAGCTGGGCCTCGAGCTTCATCAGACCCAAAGCGTGAACGAGCCGGAGTCGCTCGAAGCGATCGCCAACGCCGGGATCGACGTGGGGATGGTCTGCGCCTTCGGCCAGCTGATCAAGCCGCCGCTCCTGGACCAGACAGAGATGCTGAACGTCCATCCTTCGCTCCTGCCGCGGTGGCGCGGGGCTGCGCCGATCGAGCGGGCGATCATGGCCGGAGACCATGAGACGGGCGTCGCGATCATGCGGCTGACCGAAGGCCTCGACTCCGGCCCGGTGGCTCTTTTGGAGAAGGCCGGGATCGCCGAGGGTGAGGACTACGGGTCGCTGTCCGAGCGGCTCGCGGCAATCGGCGGAGATCTGGCAGTGCGGGCGCTCGAGCTTTACGGCAAGGGTGCGCTCGAGTTCGCCGACCAGCCCGAAGAGGGTGTCACCTACGCCGAGAAGATCGACGGCGCGGAGCGCATGCTCGATCCCGGCCGGCCCGCGCTCCAGCTCGAACTGACCGTGCGGGCTCTCAACCCTCACGTGGGGACCTACCTCAGGCTTGAGGGTGGCGAGCGGCTTGGCGTGGTGAAGGCGATGGCCGATGCCCACGGGCCGGCCCAAGGCGAGCTTGAGGCCGGAGAGGACGCGCTTGTGCTTGGAACGGCGGACGGAGCTCTTCGCATCGCCGTCGTCAAGCCGGCAGGCAAACGGGAGATGGCGGCGGCGGACTATCTGCGCGGCAACCCGTCGCCGCGGCTCGCCCCTTGAGCAACGCGGCGACGCCGGCGCGCCGCGCTGCGTTCGAGGTCCTGAGAAGGGTGTTCGAACACGATGCGTGGGCCGACCGCGCTTTCCCGGCCGCCGCGGAGCGGCACTCGCTCGAGGGACGCGAGCGGTCACAGGCGCAGAGCCTCGCCTTTGGAGCGGTGAAGCGGCGGGGCACGACGGACCGATTGGGAGCCGAACTCGCGGGGAGATCCCTCGAGACCCTGGACGCTCCTGTCGTGGCTGCGATCAGGCTTGGGCTCTTCGAGGTCCTCTTCTCCGAAGGCGCCGATCACGCAGCGGTCGACGGCGCGGTCGAGCTTGCCAAGGGCGGGATGAAGCGCGGCGGCGCGAAGAGGGCGGCGGGTGCCGCTGGCCTCGTGAACGCCGTTCTGCGCAGAGCTGCGCGCGAGCGCGACGCGCTTCTCGCCTCGCTATCGGACGAGACCGCCGGCGACGCAGCAGTCGCCCACTCGGTCCCGGAATGGCTTGCCGAGATGTGGTGGGCAGAGCTCGGTCCCGAGGATGCGAGATCTCTCCTTCGAAGCCTCAACGACCCGCCCGAGACAGCGATGCGCGTCAACACGCTGAAGGCCGACCCGGCGGACCTGCGCGCGGAGCTCGAGGCCGCAGGCGAGCCCCTCTCGGTGCCAGGCACGGTGCCTGGCACCACGCTCGTTTGGGGCGGGCCGCTGGGCGGGGCGGCGCTGCGGGCGCTCGAGGACGGGCGCATGTTCGCGCAGAGCCGGGGTGCCCAGATGGTCGTCGAGGTGCTTGGACCGGGGCCGGGGGAAAGGGTGCTCGACCTATGCGCGGGCCCTGGCGTGAAGACGGTCGCGGTCGCGGCACGCGTGGGGTCAGAAGGCGAGGTCGTCGCCGTCGAGAAGGACCCGGGGCGCGCCCGGCAGGTCGAGGAGCTGTGCGCGCGAGCGGGCGCCGTGAACGTCAGCGTGCTCTGTGCGGATGCCGAGGACGGAGGTGTTGGCGGGCAGGGTTACGATCGCGTTCTGGTGGATCCGCCCTGCTCAGACCTGGGAACCCTCGCCTCGCGCCCCGACGCGCGATGGCGGAAGGATCCCGAGACGATCGATCGCCTAGCGGGCGTGCAGGCTCCGATCCTCACGAACGGGATCGCGGCGCTGAGGCCGGGCGGCTCTCTCGTCTATTCGACCTGCACGATCTCGCGTCGCGAGAACGAGGCCGTCGTGGACGCGGCGCTTGCTGGAGACCCGGGACTCGCCGAGATGCGTCGCGTGGTCATTCGACCCGATCGAGACCGGACCGACGGCTTCTTCATCGCCGAGCTGCGGAAGGCCGACGCGAGTGACTGAGGACGCCCCCAAGCTTTCCGAGCGCCCCACGTGCCCCGGTTGCGGCGAGCCTTGGCTTCGCCCGACCAACCTCCCGGGGCGCTTTAGATGCGTGTCCTGCCTCCAGCGTTACGAGCTCACGTCGGCATGCGAGAACTGCGGCGAGCACCAGACGATTGTCCGGCTCAGCCGTTCCGAGGACATGGTCTGCCAGCATTGCCGCCACTCGATGCTCCGGCCCGTATGACTCCCACCGCCCGAGAGCTCTTCGGCACGCGCCGGATCGCACCGTCGATCCTTTCCGCCGACTTCTCGAAGCTTGGCGCACAGGTCGCCGAGGTGATGGATGTTGGAGCGCGCGTCATCCACGTAGACGTCATGGACGGCCACTTCGTCCCTCCGATAACGATCGGCCCTCTCATCGCATCGTCGATCGCCGAAGACGTGCATTCCGCGGGAGGCGTCCTGGACGTGCACCTCATGATCGAGCACCCCGCTCAGCAGGTCGACTTCTTCGCCGCGGCGGGCGCCGACTGCATAACGATCCATCTCGAGGCCGACCCGCACGCCCACCGCACGCTGGCTGCGATCCGTGACGCGGGTTGCCTCGCCGGGCTCGCGATCAATCCGGGGACGCCTGCCGAAGCGGTTGCCGGCCTCGCCGCGGAGTGCGACCTGATGCTGGCGATGAGCGTCAACCCGGGCTGGGGAGGCCAGGGCTTCATCGAGTCGTCCTTGGAAAAGCTCGCGCGATTGCGCGAGCTCGTGCCAAACGAGTGCGCGGTTGAGGTCGACGGCGGGGTGGACGTGAACACCGCACCAAAGGTCGCCGAAGCGGGCGCGAGCCTGCTCGTGGCTGGATCTGCCGTGTTCGGCGATGCGGACCCGGCCGCGGCGTATCAGCGGATCGCCGAGGCCGCGGGCGCGGAGTAGACAGTCCTCCCGGGCAAGCCAGCGCCGACCCCTGTCCTCAGCTGTCGGCGTCGCCCCCCGGACCCGCTTCCGCGGGCCCCTGTAGCTCCGGTCCGCCGGCACGTGGCACCGGCGTGCTGAGCGCGCCCGCGATTTCTTCCCACCACGCGCGCTCGGTCGGACTCAGCCCGGGGCGCCTCACGCGCCGCGCCACCCATTCGGCCATGCGGCTTCGGCCGCCGACCGCGACCAGGCCTGCGTCCATCACGGCGTAGCGGCCGTCGGCAAGCGCGACCAGCGAGCCGGTCTCGTCGCGGCGAACCCGCAGTCGCGCGGCGACGGCGGCGCCCTCGATCGCCTCCGGGCGGGCGGGGTCGCCGTCCTCGGCGGTACGGCGGCGGACGGTGAACACCTGCGGCGCGGCCCGGAGGGGCAGCGGCGGGGGAACCGGCTCGCCAAGGGGTCCGGTCGCCCAGCGCTCGGTTAGCGCAATCACCGCCGGGATCGCCTCGCGCCGGGCGATGACATGGAGCTCGTCGCCTTCCTGGATCTCGGTTGAGCCTCGCGGAGGCACCGCTGCTCCCTTGCGGACGATTAGGTTCACAAGAGCCTCGCGCGGCAGGCCGAGCTCTCGCACCAGAGCTCCGACGGCCGCGTCGCCGGGTTTGACCACATACGTGAACGCGTCGCCGCCGAGCCGGCGCACCGTCCCCGTCTCGACCACCGTTGGCGGCACGGCGGGCTCGTTCGTGGTCAGACCGAGCCTCACCGCCAGCGGGTTGAACGTCGCGCCCTGTATGAGCGTCGAGGTGACGACGACGAAAAAGATCGCGTTGAAGATCAACTCCGCCGATCCCACCTCGGCGATTACGGGGAAGGTCGCAAGCCAGATCGGGACGGCGCCGCGAAGACCGGCCCAGCCGAGCATCAATCGCTCCTTCATGTCGAAGGGCGAGAACGCGGTTGCGATCACAGCCGCCAGCGGGCGAGCGACGAAGATCAGCACGGCCGAGAGTGCGAGTCCCTCGGCAGCGATGTCGCCCAGGCCGCTGGGGTAGACGAGCAGCCCGAGGATGAAGAACAGCGAGATCTGCGCCGTCCAGCTCATCCCCTGGTGGAAGGCGATCGTGGAGCCGCGAGCAGGGATCGGCCCGGTGCCCAGGGCCAGCGCTGCGATGTAGACGGACAGGAAGCCCGAGCCGTGAGCGACCTCGGCGACGCCGAACGCCAGCGCCGCCGTTGCCAGCGAGGCCACGGGGTAGAGGCCAGGCGAGGGCAGGTCAAGGCGGCGGAATGCCGCCCGAGCGCCGATCCCGATCAGGATCCCGGCCGCCAGCCCGATCGACAGCTTGATCACGAGCTGGAGCGCCATATCGACGGCGCCGTAGTCCGGCATCTGAATCCAGTCGATGAAACCCACGACCAAGAGGACCGCGATCGGGTCGTTCATGCCCGACTCGCCCTCGAGCGTGCGCGCCAGCTTTCTGCGAAGGCTCGATCCGCGAAGGACGGCGAAGATCGCGGCCGAGTCGGATGCGGCGACGGCCGAGCCGATGATGAGCCCGCCGAGAAGGTCCACGTCGAAGACCCACGTCGCGAACACGCCGGCGATCACCGCCGTTGCGACGGTCCCGATCGAGGCGAGCGAGACGGCGGAGCCCAGGACCGGCCGGATCTCCGGCCAGCCCGCGGTGAGCCCGCCCTCGAACAGGATCAAGACGAGGCCGATCGTCCCCAGGGTGCGCGTGAGCTCGGCGTCGTTGAACTCGACGCCGCCGATCCCCTCGGAGCCGACAAGCATCCCCAAGCCGAGGAACAGCAGGAGGCCGGGGACCCTGACCCGGTCGGCCACCTTTGCTGCGGCCAGGCCTGCCGCCATCAGGAGCCCGGCGACGAGGATCAGCTGGCCGTCGGACACTTACGCTCCCTCGTCCAAGGCGGCGATTTGAGCCTCGAGCTCCTCGGGTGAGTCGGGGATCATTCCCTCGCCCGAAGCATGCTGGTAGGCGCGAGCCAGGAGCAGGGCCAGAAGCGCCGCGCCCGCGGCGAACCCGATCTCGATCCGGCGTGCCTCGTCCTCGATCACGGGCAAGAGCGCCCAGACGAGGAACGCCGCGGCCGAGAACCCCCACGCGCGCGCCGCAGTGGCCGCCGCCCCGCGCGCGAGCGCAGCTTGCGAGAGAGTGGTCGCGGCCAGGTAGAAGCCCATTCCGACAGCCATGATCGCGAGGTCGACGCGGTCGTACTCGAAGCGGTCGCCGAATGCGATCTGCATCAGGGCCGGGCCGACCGCGAGCATCACGGCGAGCGTTACCGCGGCGAACCCTGCGACGACCGTGAGCGTTGCCCTGATCGAGCTGTGGAACGCCTCCTCGCCGCCTCGGGCGCGCATGCGGGTGAGGTGGGGAAGAAGGCTCGCCGAGACACCCTGGAAGATGAGGACGGGGGCGCGAGCGACCATCAGGATGTTGAAGATGTAACCGGCCGCCGCGGCGTCTTCGAAAGCTCGCACCAGGAGCGGGCCCGCGTTCAAGAACACCTGCTCGCCGACCATGATCACCAGCACGGCGCCCGCGAAGCCGCCACCCGCGACCAGGGAAATGGGCCGAGAGCGAACCTCTTCGCCGCTCGGACGCCCGGCCCGCGTCAGCACCAGCACGGGCACGAGCGCGAGGCTCACCAGCGGCGCCGCCGCGACTCCCAGGGCGACGGCCTTTTGACCTTCGGCAATGCCCAGCGCGAGGGCGAGCGCGCACAGCGTCCTGGCCGCCGACTCCGCCACCAGGAGAGCCGCGAGGAGGTTGAAGCGGCGAGTTCCGCCGAGGTAGCCCCGGAGGAAGAACGACGCGCCGAAGCAAACGACGGACGCGAACAGCACCCAATAGAGCGTCACCGAGCCGGACAGGAGGCCGTCCTGGAGCGGGTCTCGCAGCAGGAGGATCGCGACCGCCAAGCCCACTGAAACGGCGAGCTGGATCCGCGCCGCTGTGCGGATCGCCGGCGCGGTGTCCTCACCACGCGCGATGCGGTCGGCGAGGGTGCGGGACAGGAGCTGCTCGACGGGGCGGTAAGCGACGGAGATGGTCACGAACACCGCCGACCACAGGACCACGATCTCGCCGTACTCGGTCGCGTCCAGGTTGTGCGAGGCGAGCGAGAAGAAGAGGTACGTGAGCAGGCCCGCCACGCCCACCCCAGCGGAGAGGAGGCTCGCCGTGCGCCCGAAGCGCCTCGTCTCCGCGCCGGGGCGCACTTCGCTCATGAGCCTCAAGGTATCCACGAACGGGGACAGGCCCCACGCTTGGGGACTGTCCCCTTCCGCGTGGAACGTGCGCGGAGTGTGACCATTCGCCCCTGATTGACTAGTCAGTCAGTCTGCCTGTACCATCATTTTCCCTATGAGCACCTTTAGGTGCGAAAGCAACATGTGCCGGTGGATGGGTTGATGGCTACCGCGGTCTCTCAAGACGACCGTACGCACCTCGCCAGAGCGCTTGAGGTGGCCGAACGCGGTCGCGGTTCCGTCTCGCCCAATCCCATGGTCGGATGCGTCATCGCTCGCGACGGCGAGACTCTCGGCGAAGGCTGGCACGCCGAGTTGGGCGGTCTCCACGCCGAGCGCGCCGCGCTGGCCGACTGCGCCGAGAGGGGCAGCGACCCGGCGGGTGCAACCGCCTACGTCACGCTGGAGCCGTGCGCCCACGAAGGCCGCCAGCCCCCGTGCGCGGACGCGCTCGTAGAGGCGCGGGTGGCCCGCGTCGTCTACCTGTCCGACGATCCGTCCGAGAAGGCCAGCGGGCGGGGCCCTGGAATCCTCCGCGACGCCGGCATCGAGGTCGAGCTCGCCCAGGGCGCCGAAGCCGCCGCGGCCCGCCTCCTCAACCAGCCCTTCCGAAAGCACGCGAGGACCGGGCGACCGCTGGTCACGCTCAAGTCGGCGCTCACCCTGGACGGGCGCACCGCCACTGCCTCCGGCGACTCGAAGTGGATCTCTTCAGACGAGAGCCGGGCCCTGGTCCACCGGTGGCGCGCCAACGCCGACGCCGTCGCGATCGGGATCGGCACCGCGCTCGCCGACGACGCACTGCTTACTGCCCGCGACCTCGACCCGCCCGCTGTCCGCCAGCCGCTCCGCATTGTGTTCGACTCAGCCGCCCGCCTGCCCTTGAATTCGGCGATGGTCGCGAGTGCCTCGGAGGCGCCCGTGCTCGTGATCGCCTCGCCCGACGCTCCGTCCGAGCGCACCGATCCTCTCCGTGACTCCGGCGTGGACGTCCTTGTGGTGGACGGTGACCCCGTCGCCCGAGTGAACGCTGCAATGACCGAGCTCGGCCGGCGCGAGATCACCTCGCTTCTGGTCGAGGGAGGCGCCGGGCTCGCCGGCTCGTTCGTCGACGCCGGCGAGGTGGATGAGCTTCGCCTGTTCGTCGCGCCGATCCTCCTGGGGGGCGCGGGGGCCCGGCCCTTGGCAGGCGGCGAGGGCAAGAACGCCATCGCCGACGCCGAGCGCGCGCTCGAGGTGCGCCACGAGACGGTCGGCGAGGACCTCCTGATCACGGCCCGCATGAAGGAGTGGTGAGGGCGTGTTCACCGGCATCGTGAAGGAGCTTGGGACGGTCGCCGGCGTCGAGCGCTCCGACGAGGGCGCGAGGTTCGAGATCGCCGCCGGCTTCGCTGGCGAGCTTGCGACCGGCGACTCCGTCTCGGTCAACGGCGTCTGCCTGACCGTCACCGACCGCCAGGACGGCACCTTCAACGCCGATGTCATGAACCAGTCGCTCAGCCTCACCGGTCTCGGGGCCCTCGAGGCTGGGGACGGCGTGAACCTCGAGCCCGCGCTGCGCGCCGGCGATCCACTGGGAGGGCACATCGTCCAGGGGCACGTCGATTGCACCGGCGACGTCGTCGCCGTTACCCCCGACGGCATCGCGACGCGGATCGCCGTGGTGGTGCCCGAGCGCTACCACCGTTACGTGGTCGAGCACGGCTCCGTCACCGTCGACGGCGTGAGCCTGACGGTTGCGCTCCTCACCGGCGGCGGCTTCGAGGTCTCGCTGATCCCCGAGACGCTCGAGCGCACAACGCTTGGAAGCACGAAGAAGGGGGACACGGTGAACCTGGAGTTCGACGTGATCGCGCGCTACGTCGAGCGCCTCCTACAGTTCGAAGACAAGGAAACGAACGATGAGTGAAGCCCAGACAGAGACCAGCGTCTTCTCCACAGTCGAGGAAGCCCTCGAGGAGATCCGCCGCGGGCGCATGATCGTCGTCTGCGACGGCGAGGACCGCGAGAACGAGGGCGACCTCGTCCTGGCGGCCCAGTTCGCGACTCCCGAGCAGGTCAACTTCATGGCGAAGCATGCGCGTGGGCTCATCTGCCTCGCGCTCACCCCGGAGCGGTGCGACGAGCTGGGCCTGCGCCTCATGGCGGCCAAGAACGAGGCACCCCTCGAGACCGCCTTCACGGTCTCGGTCGAAGCGGCCGAGGGCGTCACCACCGGCATCTCCGCCGCGGACAGGGCACGCACGATCCAGGTCGCCATCGACCCGCACTCAAAGCCCGAGGACCTCGTCCAGCCCGGTCACGTCTTCCCGCTCAAGGCAAAGCCCGGCGGCACGCTGGAGCGCACGGGGCACACCGAAGCTTCGGTCGACTTCGCCCGGCTTGCGGGCCTCATCCCCGCCGGCGTGATCTGCGAGATCATGAACGAGGACGGCACCATGGCGCGCGTCCCCGACCTCATCCCGTACTGCCAGGAGCACGGGTTGAAGATGGTGACGGTCGCAGACCTCATCTCATACAGGCGCCAGACGGAGCGGCTGGTCGAGCGGGTCGTCTCGACGAAGCTTCCAACCGCGTTCGGCGAGTTCACCGCGGTGGGGTACAGGGCTCTGCTCGACGAAAAGCACCACGTCGCGATGGTCAAGGGCGAGGTCTCGGGGGCAGACGACGTCCTCGTCCGCGTCCACTCCGAATGCCTCACCGGTGACGTCTTCCACTCGCTTCGCTGCGATTGCGGCGACCAGCTCGCTTCGGCGCTCGCGCAGATCGAGCAGGAGGGGCAGGGGGTTCTCCTTTACCTCTCTCAGGAGGGCCGCGGGATCGGCCTCCTCAACAAGCTTCGCGCCTACAAGCTCCAGGAGGAGGGCCTCGACACGGTCGACGCCAACCTGAAGCTCGGCCTTCCCGCCGACCTTCGCGACTACGGGATCGGCGCTCAGATCCTGGGCGACCTCGGCCTCACCTCGATCCGCATCCTCACCAACAACCCGAAGAAGATCATCGGGCTCGAGGGCTATGGCCTGTCGGTGACCGAGCAGGTGCCGATCCAAGCGACGCCAAACCCCCACAACCAGGCCTACCTCGACGCGAAACGCGACAAGATGGGCCATGTACTTCATCACCAGGGGCTCCCGTTCGACGACGAGATGATCGAAGCGGAGCACCGCCGCGACCAGGAGGATTCGACTTGAGCTCAGAGGAGGCGACGGAGGAGGCGGGAAGCTTCGAGGTTTCCGAGGACGAGAAGGAGTTCCTCGGCCGCAAGGAGTGGGCGATCTGCGTCGCCACGTTCTATGAAGACTTGGCCGACCGGCTCATCGCCGGTGCGATGGAAGGCTTTGCAGAGGGTGGTGTGACGATGGCGTCGGTCCAGACCTACGAGGTGCCGGGCGCCTTCGAGCTTCCGTATGCCGCAAAGGTTTGCGCGGGCGCGGGCGTGTTCTCGGGCGTTGCGTGCCTCGGCGTCGTGATCCGAGGCGAGACGAACCACTACGACTACGTCTGTTCAGAGGCCGCGCGCGGGATCATGGACGTTCAGCTTGCCTCGGGCGTCCCCTGCGCGTTCGGTGTGATCACCTGCGACACGCGGGAGCAGGCCGAGGCGCGCGTCGGCGGCGGCAAGCGCGACCAGGGTCGCCACGCCGCATACGCGATCATGCGCTCCGCACTGAACCGCAAGAAGGTCTTGGGCTAGCAGCCGCGGTCTTCGAACTCTTCGACCGTGGAGTAGCTCGAGCGCGGGAAGTGCTGGCCCATCACGGCCTCCTCTTGGCCCGGCGCGGGCACGTTTTGGATCGCCTCGTCGAAATCGGGCGAGACCAACATGTTGCGCATGATCAGGAGCCCGTAGTCCGCGTCGCCCGCGCCGTCGCCGCGGTTTCCCCAATCGAGCCAAGCGATTCCGCAGCGAGCGCGTGCGTTCCGTGGCCTGTCGGCGCGTCTTGAGACGACGATGGTGTAGTCGCGTCCCGATTGCGCGAGGACCTGACGGTCGGCCAGGCAGTCCGGCGTCCGGGTTGTAACCCGCGACTCGCCGGTGCAGAGCGACCAGAATCGAAGCTCGCCGCCCGGCATCCGGCGTGGCCCGTCGATTGTCTGCGGCGAGCGGGGCAAGGTTCCATTGACGACCATGACCGGGCCGAAGTCGCGGCTCATGTGGGAGAAGACGTAGGCGCTGTCGCGGTTCGAATAGAAGCCACCCTGCGACTCCGCGCCCATTGCGAGGCGCGCCTGGCGGCCTGCGGCGGTGCAGTCGGAGATGACCGCCAGCGAGGCGTAGTTCACGTTGAAGAACCGCTCCCAGCGGACCGGGTCGTAGGCGGGATTCGTGTTCGCGTCGCACGGCGGCGTTGCCCGCGCCGCCTGCCAGACCGCGCCGGGGATCGTCTGCACGGTGATCTCGCGGTTCGGATCGTTGACCGCGTTGCAGGCCTCCTCGCCGCTCACGCTCTCTCCACCGTCCATCACGAGCTTCGCTCGCGGCAGACCGGTGCCGCCGGTCAGGTCGTATCCGCGATCCGGTTCATAGACCCGGTACGCAAGCTCGATCGCCGCGCCAGTGGCCGGCTCGGCGTAGAGCGTGTTCGGCTCTCGGCTCTCCGGCGCTGGCGGCGGCGGCTCGTTCAGGACCTGGACGCGCCAACCTCGCTTTCTCGCATCTCTCCTTGCGCCCTCGATGAACGGGTTCGTCGCGTTGGGGCGCGCCTCGATCGCGATGTCGGAGAGCGCGTCCGTGGGGGCGCCGTCCGAGTACGAGTTGAGGGACATATAGCGCCCGTGTGGGTAGCGGCCGCGCAGGATCAGCTTTGACCCGGCCGGAAGGTTCAGGCGGGCGAGCCAGTAGGTCGCGGACTCCTCGGGGAAGTTGAAGTAGCGCCCGTCGAAGCCGCGAGTCGTCTTTCGCTTGGTCGAGATCGGCCCTTCCCAGAAGCAGGTCGCGGGCGGGTGAGAGGCGGCGCCGCGGTATTCGTCTGCGTCCGCGTCGGTGGCGGCGTCGCCCGCAAGCGCACTCACCGGGATCGCGCACGCGATCACGGCAAGCCCCACCACGATGATTGGCCTCTGCCGACTCACAGCGCCTATCTTCCCAAGGCGGCTCGTTTCGAGCGAAGGTTGGGCGCTACCCTTCCGCGTCTCATGGCCAAGGTCTGTCATACCTGCGGAAAGGGACCCTCGTTCGGGAACTCGCGAAGCCACTCGATGGTCGCCACCAGGCGCCGCTTCAACCCCAACCTCCAGAAGGTCCGCATCGACGAGGACGGCCGCCCCAAGCGCGTCTACGTCTGTACCCGCTGCCTCAAGTCCGGCCAGGTCACGAAGCACGCCTAGCGCGTGCGAATAGCGGTCATCTCCGACACCCACCTGCCCCGCGGGGCGCGAAGGGTGCCCGATGCATGCGTCGATGCGGTGCGGGGCACCGACCTGATCGTCCATGCCGGCGACCTGTGCACCGCCGAGGTGCTCGACTGGCTCGAGTCCCTCGGCCCGCCGGTGAAGGCAGTTCACGGAAACGTCGACACCGCCGAGCTTCGCGAGCGCCTACCCGAGGCGCTCGAGTTCGCCGCGGACGACCACCGCATTGCCGTCATCCACGATGCCGGGCCGGCGAAGAGCAGGCTCAAGCGTATGAGGCTCCGCTTTCCGGAGGCAAATGCAGTCGTGTTCGGCCACTCGCACCTGCCGCTACACGAGGAGGCCCACGGTTTCCAGATCTTCAACCCGGGCAGCCCAACCGAGCGTCGCCGGTCGCCCAGTCACTCATTTGGGATCGCTGACACTTCAAGTGGCTCATTGGAGTTCCGGCACATCTGGCTTTGACCGCCCGGAGAGCAGCGGAATATGCTCAGGCCTTCGATGGCCGATCCCTCCATTGAGCGCTTCCGGACGGTCATTTCCGTCGCCTACTCGCACCTCGAGGACAGGCGCCAGGAGATCAATGACCTGAATGTTTTCCCCGTTGCGGACGGGGACACGGGCGACAACATGGCGCTGACCCTGCGCCACGTGATCGACGAGCTGGATCGCCTGGAGCAGGCCTCGGCGGACGGCGACCCCAAGCGCCCTGAGATCGTTCGGGCAGTTGCACGAGCGGCGCTGATGGGCGCTCGCGGGAACTCGGGTGTGATCCTGAGCCAGATCGTTCGCGGCGCGGCCGAAAAGCTCGCCACCCCGCCCGGCCGCCTGATCGACCCGGAGATGATCGAGGCCGCACTGCTGAACGCATCGGACGCAGCTTGGGCATCCGTTCGAGATCCGGCGGAGGGCACGATGCTGACGGTCGCCCGGGAAATGGCTGAGGCGGTGCGCGAGCGCCGCGCCCACTGGAACACCCATCATCTCGATGCCGAATCCACCTCCGAGGAACAGAACGCGCTCCTTGCCGAGATGCTCGCCGCCGCCCTCTTCGCCGGGGAAGAGGCCGTGCGCCACACGCCCGAGCAGCTTGAGGTGCTCGCCGAAGCCGGCGTCGTCGACGCGGGCGCCCTGGGGCTGGTCGTAATCGTCCGCGGCGCCCTTGCCGCCCTCGCCGGCGAGTCCGTGACCCTTCCGGAGATCGAGCACTATGCACCGGCCCGCCTCTCGGACGTCCACCACGCCGAATCGCAGTACCGCTACTGCATCAACTTCATCGTCCTGGGCGAGGGACTCTCGACGACGGCGCAGATGCCGGCGCTGGAGGAGATCGGCGATTCCGTCCTGGTCGTCGGCGATGAGGCGACTCTCAAGGTCCACGTCCACGCGGACGACCCTGACGCGGCGCGCTCGATCTTCGACGGCATCGGCTCGATTGAGCGCGAGGACATCGCTGACATGCGCGAGCAGATCGCCGAGCGCGAGGCGCGCCTTCGCGAGACGCGGACCGGCGTCCTTGCCGTCGTCTCCGGGGCGGGGATGCTCCGTCTCTTCTCCGAGCTCGGGGCGCACGTGATTGACGGCGGGCCGACGATGAATCCCTCCACAAACGATCTCCTCAAGGGGATCAATGGTGTCGGCACGGACGAGGTAGTCGTGCTGCCCAACTCCAAGAACGTCCAGATGGCAGCCGAGGAGGCCGCGCGGCTCTCCGAGCGCAAGGTGAAGGTCGTCCCTACGGTCTCGCAGCAGGGCGCGTTGGCGGCACTGGTCGAGCACGACCCCACCGCGCCTGCGGAAGACAACGCGGCTCGCCTCGTCGACGCGCTGAGCTACATCCGCATCGGCGGCGTGGCGCCTGCCGCCAAGGACGACCCCGACGGGCGCTTCGTCCGGGGCGACACCGTCGGCTTCGAGGGCGACGAGGTCATCGCCTTCGGCGGTACAGGCTCGACGCTCGCGGCGACCGTCGCTCGGCTCGCCGAGGGGGCCGAGATCGTCACCGTGATCGAGGGCGAGATGCCGCCCATCCCGCTGGACGACCTCGTCTTGGATTTGCCGGATGACGTCGAGCTCGAGTTCCATCGCGGCGGCCAACCGAGCTGGTACTGGCTGATAGCGAGTCAATGAGTGAGGACCTTTAGGTCCGAAAGCAGCATGTGCAAGCGCCGAAGGCGCGCGTAAGAGGTATCTCCGTATCGTCACCTTCGTGGAAAAGCCCGTCCTCTGGCATATCGGCGTCTCGCACTATTCGGAGAAGGTGCGCTGGGCGCTCGACTACAAGGGCGTCGAGCACGAGCGCCGCGAGCCGACGCCTGGGGTCCACATGGCCCTTGCTCTCTGGTGGAGCAGAGGAGAGACGAAGACGTTCCCGGTGCTCGACCTCGATGGCGAGAAGATCCTCGACTCGACGGCGATCATCGGCGCCCTGGAGGCCACGTGGCCCGAACCGCCGCTCTATCCCGACGATCCGTCGGATCGCCGGCTTGCGCTCGACCTGGAGGACTTCTTCGACGAGAACCTGGGCCCGGCGGTTCGCCTGTTCGGCTGGCATCACATGCGACAGGACAAGGATTTGATGAAGAAGGTGACCGCGGCGAACATCCCGGAGCAGGTCCGTGACTTCGGCCCGGTGCGCAGCGGTGCAAGCGCCTTCGCTGGGACCTTCGCGAACTTCCGCTACCGGGTTGCCGATCCAGCGGCGGAAGCTGAGGCGCGCCGACTGATCGTTGATGCCCTCGACCGGCTCGAACAAGAGCTTGACGGCGGCGAGCACCTCGTCGGCGACTCGTTCTCCGTTGCGGACCTGACAGCGGCGGCGCTGCTCTATCCGCTCGTATTACCGCCCGAAGGGCCGAACGCGATCGCGGCCGTCCCGCCGACCGCTGAGCCGTTCGCCGAGGAAATTCGCGCGCGGCCGTTCTACGGCTGGGTCGAGCGGATGTATGCGGAGTACCGCAAGCCGGTGCGGGAGCCTGCGGTCGTCTAAGCCGTCCGAAGCGCCCGTGCCATCGGGAGTCAGCCGTAGCCTGAGGAGCGATGCCCGCTCAGGCCACCGCAACTCCCGAAGCGACTGCCGAGCCGCCGCGCGCCCTCGGATCGGGGGAAGCGCAAGACCGCGACGCGCTTCGCCGAGCGCCGCTTCGTTTCAAGCCCCGGCCTAGCCGTCTCGAGGCGCCCGTCAGCAGCCTGAAGGGCGCGGGGCCGAAGCTGTCCGCTCGCGCGGCGGGAATCGGCTTGGAGACGATCGGCGATCTACTCTGGCACCTGCCCCACGGCTATCGCGACCGCTCGAATGTCTTGAAGATCGGCGAGCTCCGGATCGGTGAGGAGGCGACGGTGCTCGTCGAGGTCCGCAAGGCTCGCGTGCGGCCCACACGAAACCGACGGCTTCGGATCGTGGAGGCTGAGGTCGCCGACGACTCCGGAGCCACCAAGGCGATCTGGTTCAACCAGGCCTGGCTCCTCGAGCGCCTTCGCCCCGGCACCCACCTGCTGCTCTCGGGGAAGCTCGATCGCTCGGCGTTCAAAGTCTCGGCGCACGAGATCATCGGCGCCGACGGCGTTCGCGAGCGCGGCATCCACACCGTCGGCCTCGTGCCCGTCCACTCAGTAACCGACGGCCTCAGCGCGGACCGGGTCCGCGAGTGGGTCTGGAGCTGCGCGGGCATGGGCCGCGACTCGATCGAGCCGCTCCCAGCGGAGATTCGCGCCGAGCACGGCCTCGCGGGCGCCGCCGATTCGCTGGCCGCCTCCCACTTCCCGTGGAGCGCTGAGGACGCCGAGGAGGCAAGGCGCCGGCTCGCCTTCGAAGAGCTCTTCCTCCACCAGGTCGCTCTGGCCGCTCGACGCAAGGGGCGCGAGGACAAGCGCCCGGGCATCCCGCTCGACCCGCCCGGCGAGCTGACCCGCGCTTGGCTCGCCTCCCTGCCGTTCGCGCCGACCGACGGGCAGCGACAGGCCTTTGCCGAGATCGACGAGGACCTCTCGTCAGGCCGCCCGATGCAGCGCCTCCTGATGGGCGAGGTGGGCTCTGGAAAAACCGTGGTCGCCGTCTTCACGATGCTCCGCGCCATCGAATCGGGCCATCAGGCCGCGCTGATGGCGCCGACCGAGACGCTCGCCGAGCAGCACGCGCACACACTCAACGGCTTGCTGGCTTCAACGCATGTCCCGTTCACGCTCCTCACCGGCGCCACCAAGGCCGCGGCCAGGCGCGACGCCCTCGGGCAGCTCGAAAGCGGCGAGCTGAGCCTGATCGTCGGCACCCACGCGCTGATCGAGCCCGACGTGCGATTCGCGCGCCTCGCCGTTTGCATCGTCGACGAGCAGCACCGCTTCGGCGTCAAGCAGCGCGCGGCGCTTGACGCGAAGGGCCCCGAGCTCGAGGAAGGCACCCGGGCGGCGCCGCACGTCCTTCACATGACCGCGACGCCGATCCCGCGGACGCTCTCGCTCACGGCCTACGGCGACCTGGACGCGACGACTCTGCGGGAGCTCCCGGCCGGGCGCCGGCCGGTAAAGACATGGGCGGTGGGGGAGGAGAAACGCGAGCGCGCGTATGAATTCGTTCGGGAGCGCCTGCGGGAAGGGCGCCAGGCGTTCTTCGTCTGCCCGCTCGTCGAGGGTTCGGAGAAACTGGAGGCCAAGGCGGCCTCGGATGAGGCCGAGCGCTTGGCGAAGGGGGAGATGCGCGACTTTCGCGTCGCGCTCCTCCATGGCCAGATGCACTCGCGCGAGAAGGCGGCGGCGATGGAGGCCTTCGCCGGCGGGGAGGCCGATGTGCTGGTGGCGACGAGCGTGATCGAGGTCGGCATCGACGTGCCGAACGCGACGGTGATGGTGGTCGAGGGCGCCGAGCGCTACGGGCTCTCCCAGCTCCACCAGCTCCGCGGCCGGGTGGGGCGGGGCGAACACGAGTCCTATTGCATCCTCTTCGGCGACCCGGCCTCGGACACCGCGCGTCGACGTCTCGAGGCGATCGCGACCGAGCGCGATGGCTTCAAGCTCGCCGAGGTGGACCTCTCGCTTCGAGGCGAGGGCGAGATCCTCGGGACCCTCCAGAGCGGCCTGCCGCGCTTCCGTGCGGCGCAACTGCCGGACGACGCGCTGTTGCTGGTCGACGCGCGTCGCGATGCGATCGCGCTCCAGAAGCGCTATGGCTCGCTCGACGATCCGGCCCTTGGCCCGCTCCTCGACGCTGCACGGCTTCGCTTCGGGGACGAGCGGGTCGAGGGCATCTCGGCATGAGGGTCGTCGCGGGGGAGTTTCGGGGCCGCCGTCTGAAAGCGCCTGGCGGCGCGGCTGTGAGGCCAACTTCGGATCGCGCCCGAGAAGCGCTCTTCTCGATCCTCGGCGACATCTCTGGCGCTGAGGTCTGCGATCTCTTCTGCGGAACAGGCGCACTCGGCATCGAGGCACTCTCGCGTGGCGCTCGTCACGTGGTGCTGGTTGACGACGACACTTCGCCCGCGCAGGCCAACGTGGACGCTCTGGACATCTCGGAGCGAGTCGACCTGATGCGCCGTGACGCGTTCGAGTATCTGGGCTCGGCAACGGCCACCTTCGACCTGATCCTCTGCGATCCGCCATATACACTCGCCGCGCGCGTGGCCCGAGACCTTGAAAAGCTCGTGCCCGCTCGCCTTCGCGATGGCGGGCGCCTGGTCACGGAAAGCCCTTCACGCACGCCCATGGAGCTCAACCTGACACTCGAAGAGGACCGAACCTACGGTGAGGCGTCGCTTCGGATCTGGAGCGCCCCTTGAACTCCGAGGGCAAGGAGAGGGTTGCGGTTTGCCCGGGCAGTTACGACCCGGTCACCAACGGCCATATCGACATCCTCAAGCGGGTATCGAAGGTTTTCGACCGCGTCGTCGTCGGCGTCGTCGGGCAGTCGATCCGCAAGTCGTCCAGCCTGTTCACGCCCGAGGAACGCCAGGGCTTCCTCGAACGCGCAGTCGCCGAGGCGGGCGTGGAGAACGTCGAGGTGAAGATCTTCTCGAACCTCCTCGTCGACTTCGTGCGCGAACAGAACGGCACGGCGATCGTCAAGGGCTTGCGCGCGATTTCGGATTTCGAGTACGAGTTCGAGATGAACCAACTGAATCGCAAGCTGGCTCCGGATATCGAATCCGTGTACATCTTCGCCTCGTCCGAGTTCAGCTTCCTTTCGTCGACCGGCGTCAAGGAGATGGCGACCTTCGGCGGCGACGTTTCCGATCTGGTGCCTACCGAGGTGGCCGAGGCCCTGGTCAACCGAGTCGAGCGCTGACCCAGCGTGTGGGTTTGCATTTCAACCGGGATGGGCAGGAGCTTGCAGTCGCATGCCGAAAAGGCACCCGTCACTCCTGCAACTAGCTCCTACACGTAAGCTTCCCCCTGCAAATGGACGTCCTTGTACTCATAGACAAGCTCGACGATCTGATCCACAACGCGCGGCCGGTGCCGCTCACGGATCAGGTTCGTGTCGATCGCGAGGAGATCTACGACCTCCTTGACCAGATGCGCGCCACGATCCCCGAGGAGATCAAGCAGGCGCGCTGGATCGTCAAGGAGCGCCAGGAGATGCTGGCCGAGGCCAAGCGCGAAGCCGAGCGCGTCGTCAAGGAGGCCCGTGACCAGCAGGCTCGCTTGATCTCCGACGAGGAGGTCTACAAGCAGGCCGAGCGCGCCGCCGAGGAGATCATCGAGGACGCGCGCGAGACCGAGCGCCAGATTCGCCTCGGCGCCGAGGACTACGCCGACGAGATCCTTTCGACCCTCGAGGTCAACCTTCAGAAGTTCCTCGCCGCCGTGCAGCGCGGTCGCGACCGGCTCGCCGGCCGCGACGACGAGCCCCTCGAGTAGACCCCTACTCGTAGACGGCGCGAACGACCGCCAGGCCGTCCTCTGCCCATGTGACTTCGCCGCCCGCCCACTCGGCCCACTCGGCTGCCTGCTCGGGCTCGAGGACGTCGCCGATTACTACCGCTCGCGAGTGGTCGCGAACGCGCCGGAAGAGCTGGTGCACGCCGTCGGGGTCCAGCTCTGAAGCTGTGAGGACCGCAATCACGAGGTCCCACGGGCCGTCGGGCAGCGGGTCTTCGATGCGCCCAAGCCTGAGATCCTCCCAGCCAAGCTCCCTTGCCTTGAAGACCATCTCCGAGCTCGAGTCATAGCCGGTGATCCTGACGTCGGGGAAGCGGTCGAGCAGGCGCTGCGTTGTCTCCGCGGTGCCGAACCCGAGCTCCAGGACCTTGGCGGGCTCGAACGGGATCGCGTCGAGCGCGGCGACCTGCAGGTCCTCGTAGCGCGGGACCGCTTCGAGGATGTGCTCCAGGTAGCTGTCCGGATCTCGGTTGGGGAGGGGGTTCACAGTGATTTGATGAGCATCTTTAGATGCGAAGGCAGCAGGTGTTGTTAGGTATCTATCTATTCGTGCCCGCGCCATTCAACACGATCGATCTCGCCACCCTGGCACTCAAGCCGGGCGAGGGCCGGCGCCTTGATCTCGACTTGGTCCCCGAGCCCTTCGTCCTGGGCGGCGAGCCGTACGACTTCGGCTCGCAATCTGTGCCCGGACGCCTGGACGTCTCCCGGACCTCGTCCGGCCACGCAATGCGGCTCCAACTCACCGCGACGCTGCACGGAATCTGCATGCGCTGCCTCACGCCAGCCACATTTGACATCGAGGTGGAATCGCGCGAGGTCGATCAGCCGGGGACGGGAGACGAGGAGCTCGCAAGCCCATACGTGAATCTCGACGAGCTCGACATCGCCGCCTGGGCGCACGACGCGATCGCGCTGGCGCTGCCGGTGGCGCTCCTCTGCCGCCCCGAGTGCAAGGGGCTCTGCCCCGAGTGCGGCATCTCCCTCAACGACATTCCCGATGGCGAGCACGTGCACGACTCCGAGCCCGACCCCCGCTGGGCGAAGCTCCGCGAGCTGACGGACTAGCTATCCCTAGCTACCATCCTCGGCTCACATGGCCGTCCCGAAGAAGAGAACTTCCCGCACCCGGCGCGACAAGCGGCGCGCGAACCATAAGGCCGCCACGCCGCGCACGAACCAGTGTCCGCGCTGCCACAGCCCGCGCCTACCGCACCGCGTCTGCCCGACCTGCGGCACGTACGCCGGCCGCGAGGTCATTCGCCCGGACCTTCCAGAAGAGCTCGCCGGCCCCGATCAGGAGTAACCCGTGGTCACCGTCGCCCTAGACGGCCGCGGCGTCGAAAAGGGCCCCGAAGTTCTGGCCGAGGGGGCACGTCTCGCCATGGCCGATGGCATCGCGCTGCGCGTGTTCGGCGACCCTGGCGAGCTTTCGCAGCTGGCCGCTGCAGGCGCCGAGATCGTCGAGGCGCCAGGCGAGATCACGAACGAGGACGACCCGGTCTCGTCCGTCAGGTCCCGCGAAGACGCGTCGATTGTCATGGCGGCCGCGGATGTGGCCGAGGGGCGCTCGCAGGCCGTCGTCAGTGCCGGCCCGACCGGCGCAACGATGACCGCGGCGCTGTTCGCGCTCCGGCGCCTAAGTGGCGTCCGCCGCCCATCATTGGCGGTGCAGCTTCCGGTCGTGGCTCACGACGGACCCCCGACGCTTTTCCTCGACGCGGGCGCCAACACGGAGGCACGATCGCAGGACCTCGTCCAATCCGCAGTCATGGGCGCCGCCTTCTCCCGCGCCGTGCTCGGCGTTGAGAACCCGCGCGTCGCCCTGCTCTCGGTCGGCGAGGAGTCCAAGAAGGGGACGGCCGATGTCGTCGAGGCGCACGCCGAGCTCGCCGGTCTCGAGGGGATCAACTTCATCGGGAACATCGAGGGCCGCGACCTGCTCTCGGGAGCGGCCGAGGTGATCGCAACGGACGGGTTCACCGGCAACGTCGCGCTGAAGACCCTCGAGGGGACCGCGAAGACGGTTGGGACGGCCGTGGGCTCTGCCGCCCGCTCGAACCCGATCTCAGCCGTCGGCGGCCTGATGCTCCGGCCTGCACTCGGCGGCTTGCGCAAGAAGATGGACCCCGATATGACCGGGGGCGCGATCCTCCTAGGAGTTCGAGGTGTCGCCGTCGTAGGGCACGGGAGCTCAGGGCCGGAGGGGATCGCCAACGCGATTCGCCTGGCGGCCCGCGCGGTTTCCCAGCGCTCGACCGAGCGCACGGCCGAGCTCTTGGCCTCCGCGGGTGCAACCCGGGGAGAGCTCAAGTGATAGGGATAGGGCAATGAGCGTCGACCGCGACATCGTCCTGGAGAAGGTCCGGTCACATCTGGCGGAGGAGCTGGGGGTCGACGCCGGGTCGATCACCGACGAGACCCACTTCCGCGACGACCTGGAAGCCGACTCGCTCGACCTTTATGAATTGGTCATGGAGCTCGAAGACACCTACGGCGTGAAGATGTCCGAGCAGGAGGCCGAGGGGATCCTCACAGTCGGGCAGGCCGTTGACTTCGTGGCAGCAAGGGCCGAAGACTCGGGCTGATGGCAGACGGCATCCGCGCGGCTGGTCGCGGGGGGATTGAGGGGCGCAACAAGCGACCCCCGGGTCCAGCTGCCCTGAGGTCGCTGATCGACGACCTTCCGGCCGAAGCGCGGGAGCCCGCCCTGACGCATTCATCGTGGGTGGAGCACCGCGCCGATTCCTACGGGCGGCTGGCTTTCCTGGGCGACAGCATTCTGGGCCTTGCGATCGCCGAGCACCTCTTCGTTCGCCACCCGCGTTCGGACATCGGGCACCTGACCAAGGTCCACGGCCAGGCCGTCTCCGGGCGAGCGTGCGCGACCGTGGCGGTCGAGCTTGGGCTGCCCGAGCTCATGGCGGAGATCCAGCCCCAGGTGCTCGACGGCGGCATCGACATCCCTTCCTTGGTCGCATCGGAGCGGGCGATGGCGTCCGTTTGTGAATCGGTGATCGGGGCTTGCTATTGCCATCACGGCTTCGACGAAACGGCGCCAGCGGTCATCGCCGCGTTCTCCGAACAGGTCGATCTGGCGTCCGAGACCGTGCTCGATTTCAAGTCCGCGCTTCAGGAGCGCCTGGCCCGCGACGGTGGCCGCGTTCGCTACGAGGTGACCGAGGAGGAGGGGCCGCCGCACGAGCGCTGTTTCGACGTTTCCGCGAGCGTCGACGGCGAGGTCATCGGCACTGGCTCGGGGCGCTCGAAGAAGGCGGCTGAGCAGGCTGCTGCCGCCGAAGCGCTGGATCGCCTGGGCGAGTAGCTGATTCCGTCCGGTCCACGCAGCACGCTTGTCACTCTTAGCGGCCGCATATGCATCTGCAATCGATCTCAATCAAGGGGTTCAAGTCGTTCCCCGATCGCACGAACCTGGAATTCGCTCCGGGCGTGAGCGTGATCGTCGGGCCGAATGGCTGCGGCAAGTCGAACGTGACAGATGCGGTCCTGTGGGCGCTTGGCGAGCAGAGCCCGCTGTCGGTGCGCGGCCAGTCGATGCAGGACATGGTCTATACGGGCGGCGAGGGCGTGGGGCCAAGTCGCTACGCCGAGGTCGAGGTCATCCTCGCAACTGACGAGGGCGATGACGAGCCGCTGGGCTTCTCCGAGATCTCGATTCGCCGGCGCCTGGATCGCGCGGGCGACGGCGAGTACCGGCTGAACGGCGCGCGCTGCCGCCTCGCCGACGTCGTCGACGTCCTCTCCGACATGAACCTCGGCGGCGAGATGCACTCCGTCATCAGCCAGGGCCGGGTCGAGGAGATCGTCAACTCGAAGCCTCGCCACCGCCGCATCCTCGTCGAGGAGGCTGCCGGGCTCTCGAAGCACCGCAAACGCCGGCGTCGCGCTCAGCTTCGCCTCGAGCGCACCCAGGACAATCTCGACAGGGCACTTGATGTCGAGCGCGAAGCTCGCCGCCGCCTGCGGCCGCTCAAGCAGCAGGCTCAGGCAGCCGACATCCATACCCGTCTCGAGCGCGAATCGAACGAGCTTCGAGCGCAGCTCCTGGCCGCTGAAGCCGGCGCCGGGGCTGACGAACTGGCAGCCGCCGAGAAGCGTGCGAACCAGGCGCGAAAGCAGCGCGATGCGGTCGAGGCCGATCTGGCGGTCGTCACCTCAAAGAGGTCTGAGATCGAGGCGCGCCTGGCCGACCGCGACCGCGAGCGCACCGAGGCATGGGGGCGCCTGACCAGCCTGCGCGCCGCGGGCGAGCGCCTCTCGGCCCGCGCGGACGCTCTCGCCGCTCGCCGCGACCACCTTCGTCACGAACTCGAGCGACGCCGCTCCGCGCTGGGTGCTCTGGCCGCTGAGATCGCCGCCGAGGCCGAGCGCGAGGGCGGAGACCCCGTCGACGTGGGGCTCGGGCGCGCCGTGACCGCGACCCGCGAGGCCTTCGAGGCTCTGGGCCGCGCCCAGGCCGCCGAGGCCGAGGCCGAGCGCGCGACGGAGGTCAGCCGCGCCCGCGATTCTCTGGACCTCGCCGCCAGGACCGCCCGCCGCGTCGAGGATCTCCTCGGGCGCCGGCGCCAGGACTCGATCGAGCGGCGCATCACGATCGAGGGCGATCTCTTGAAGGATGTCGAGGCTCTCTGCGAGGCGGCGGCCACCGCACGCGACGCGACCGGCAAGCGGGCCTCGGCGCTCGAAGCGCGCACGCTCAGCCAGTCCGAGTCCGACGAGACGACCGCCGCCCTCCGCGAGTGCTCGCGCCAGGACGCCGAGATCCAAGCCCGGCTCAGGTCTGCCGCGGAGGAAGTGACGCAGGCTGAGGTGCGCGCGGCGCACCTGCGCGACCGCTCCGATGAGGCCGCCGGCGAGCTCAAGCGGATCTCCGAGGCGCTCGGCCGCGAGATCGCTCCGTCGGCCAAGGCGCTCGCCGACACCGAGCGCGCCGAGATCGATTCGAAGCTCGAGCGCCTCGCTCGCCGCCGCGAGGCGCTGGGCCCGGTCAACCCGCTCGCGGAGCGCGAGTACGAGGAGGCCACTACCTACGTGTCAGAGCTCGAGGAGCAGCGCACGGACCTCGAGGCGGCGATGAAGGAGCTCCAGGGCCTGATCGCGGAGACCGATCGCAAGATCACGGCTGACTTCGAGGAGACCTTCGAGGCGGCGCGCAAGAACTTCGAAGAATTGATCGAGCACCTCTTCCCGGGGGGCCGGGGTCGGCTCCGGCTCGTCACGGAGCGCACGCCGAAGCCGGTGATCGGCGGCGGCGAGGCTCCGGCAGCCGAAGGCGAAGCACCGGACGACGACCCCGATGAGGAGGCGCAAGGCGACTTCGAGGGACATGGCGTCGAGATCGAGGTGACGCCGGCGGGGAAGGCCATGCGCAAGCTCCAGCTTCTGTCCGGCGGCGAGAAGTCCCTGGTGGCACTCGCGTTCGTCTTCTCGGTGTTCATGGCGCGTCCGTCGCCCTTCTACATCCTCGACGAGGTCGAGGCCGCGCTCGACGACGCGAACATCGACCGCTTCCTGCAGCTCGTCCGCCGCTTCTCGGATCGCGCGCAGTTCATCGTTGTGACCCACCAGAAGCGCACCATGGACGCGGCCGACGTCCTCTACGGCGTCTCGATGGCGCGTGGCGGCATCACCAAGGTCGTCTCCCGCCGAATGCCGGCGACCTCAGAGCAAACGCTCGAAGACGCCGCCTAGCAATACCCTGCCCCAGGTAATGGCGACCGGCTGGAGCGACGTGTTCATCCTGCCCGACGCAGGGCAGGCCACGCCCGCGGCCGAGCATGCGCCGAATGAGCCCGCACGGGGTCGGTTCTTCTCGCGCCTTCGCGACAACCTCTCACGGTCACGACAGGCATTGACCGCGGAGGTGTCGGCCAGCTTTTTCGAGCGGCTCGACGCCGAGGCATTCGAGCGGTTGGAGGAGGCGCTGATACTCGCCGACGTGGGAGCGCCCGTCACCGCCGACGTGGTCGGGCGTTTGGAGACGGAAGTGACGTCGGGCGCAGTCGCGCAGGGCGAGCCGGCGCGCGCGCGTCTGGTCGAGCTGCTCGCCGAGGTCGCCCAGCCGGACGGTTCCCCGCGAATCGACCTGACGCAAGCTCCGACCGTGATCATGGTCGTCGGCGTCAACGGGACGGGCAAGACGACCACGATCGGAAAGCTCGCCCAGCTCATGGTGTCCGAACTCGGCCTGCGGACGATCGTCGGGGCTGCCGACACCTATCGCGCGGCCGCAATCGAGCAGCTCGAGACGTGGGCGGAGCGATCAGGCACCGAGATCGTGAAGGGGCAGCCCGGCGGAGACCCCGGCGCCGTCGTCTTCGACTCGATCGCCGCGGCCGAAGCGCGCGGCGCGGATGTCGTGATCATCGACACGGCGGGGCGGCTCCACACCCACGGCAACCTGATGGAGGAGCTCGCCAAGATCAGGCGGGTCGCTTCCAAGCGGCTCGCCGGCGCCCCGCATGAGACCCTGATCGTGATCGACGCAACCACCGGTCAGAACGGATTGCGCCAGGCTCGCGCCTTCGCCGAGGCGGCCGGGGTCACCGGCGTCGTCCTGACGAAGCTCGACGGCACCGCCAAGGGCGGCATTGCTCTGGCGATCGCGTCCGAGCTGGGCACGCCGGTGAAGATGATCGGCGTGGGGGAGGGGCTCGAGGACCTGCGGCCCTTCGACGCGCGCGAGTTCTGCGAGGCGCTCATTGGAGAATGATGTCTAGCCCCGGCCTGCTCGAGCGGGATGCCGAACTCGAGGTTCTTGGCGCAGCGATTGATCGTCTTGCCGAAGGCAGGGGAGGTGCGGTCGCAATCGAGGGGCCACCGGGGATCGGCAAGACCGCCCTCTTGGAGGGTGCGATGGCCAGGCTCTCGGAAGCGAGCCTCGAGACGATGCAGGCTCGCTGCGGCGAGTTCGAGATGGATTTCCCCTTTGGCGTGGCTCGCCAGCTGTTCGAGCGCCGCGTGATCGGCGGGACTGCGAAGGCGCGCGCCCGCCTCTTGGAGGGCGCGGCGTCGCACGCTGCTCCGGCATTGGGGCTTCAGATCGAGGACGAGGCTGAGGACGCATCCGCGGCGCCCAGCGCGGACCTGCCGTTCACCGTGATCCACGGGCTGTACTGGCTCCTGGCCAAGCTCTCCGAGAAGGCGCCGCTGGCGCTCGTCGTGGACGACGCCCACTGGTGTGACGATTCGAGCCTCCGGTTCCTGACGTACCTCGTTCCGCGCCTGAGCGACCTGCCGGTGCTCCTGCTCGTCGCCTCCCGATCCGCCGCGCCCGAGCGTGCGGCGGCGATGGGCGCGATTCTGGGCGGCCGCGACGTCGAACGCATCGTTCCGGAGCCACTCGGTGCGGAGGGCTCGCGCGCCCTCTTGGAGCAGGCGCTGGAGCGACCCGCGGACAAGGCCTTTGCCGAGGCCTGCCACGAGGCCAGCGGCGGGAACCCATTCTTGCTTTCCGAGTTGGCGACCAGCCTCGTCGCCGACGCGGTGGAGCCGGTGGCCGAAAACGCCGGTCGAGTTCGCAATCTGGTGCCGGCCGCCGTGGTCAACTCCGTGCTGATGCGGATCGGCCGCATGCCGGCACCCTGTGGAGACCTTGCTGCAGCCGTGGCGGTGCTTGGATCGGAGGTCGAGCCGCGGAGCGCCGCAGCGTTGGCGGGAGTTGAACTCGACGCCCTCGCGGACCCGCTCGAGGGCCTCGAGCGTGCCGGGATCCTGGCGCCCGAGCGCCCGCTTCGCTTCGTGCACCCGCTCCTTCGCGAGGCCGTTCGGGCCGAGCTCCCCCTGGCACGGCGCGAGTCGCTTCACGCGAGCGCCGCCACGTTACTTCGAGCCGGGGGAGCGAAGGCAGGCGAGGTCGCCCACCACCTGCTCGACGCTCCGCGTATCGGCGCCCGCGAGACCGTTTCGACCCTGCGGGAAGCAGCCTCAGAAGCCGTGGCCGGCGGCGCTCCAGAGGCGGCCGTTACCTATCTCCTGCGCGCGCTCGCCGAGCCGCCCTCAGCGGACGTGCAGGCTGGGCTCAGATACGAGCTTGGCATGGCGGGCTGGCTCGCCGGACGCGACCCTGGCGTCCTGATCGACGACCTTCGTGCCGGCCTCAACGGCGCCTGGAGCCCGTCTGAGCGCGCGACGCGGTCGATCTCGGTCGCACGCGCCGTCGCCTCGTTCGGCGACGTGCCGCAGGCGTTCGAGGTGCTCGAGGGTCAGATCGAAGCCGCTGGCGGAGGCGAGGGCGAAGCGGCTGCTCGGCTCCGGGCCGAGTACGGCTCAATGGGGCTTCTACATCCCGATACGCGCGATCGCGCGATCGCGCGGCTCGAAAGCCGCGGAGAGCCGGCAGGAACGGAAGTCAAGGACCTGCTGGAGCTATGCCCGCTGGCGATGCTGCGCTCGCTCGACCGGTCGGCCGAGGAGGCAGCGGCGATCGCCGAATCCGCTCTGGCCGACGAAAGGCTGCTCGACTCGGAAGGACCTGACGCGACCGCCTTCCACATGGCCCTTTTCGTGCTCATGGTCACCGACCACCACGACGCGGCCGTCGCGCACCTGGAGCGCGCGACCGAACTGGCGAGCCGCGGCGGGTCTGCCTACGGGTTCGGCTCGGTTGCCGCGATGGCATCCGTCCTCCACTGGCGCCGCGGCGAGGTCGCAAGGGCGGAGGCGCGGGCGCAGAGCGCCATCGACGCGGGCATCGTCCCTCCGTTCACCCTGCCGCTGGTGATCACATGCCTGATCCTCGCCCTGACCGACCGCGGCGAGCTGAACCGCGCCGATGCAGAGGTGGCCATGTTCGGGAACATCCACGACCTGCCGGAGTTGATGCAGGTCAACACCGCGTTTTTCGCGAGCGGCATCCTCCGCCTCGCCCAAGGCCGCCCCGACGATGCGCTGGCCGACTTGGAAGAGCACGACCGGCGCAATCGCAGGCTCGGGATCACGAATCCGAACGTCCCCTGGCGCCCCGTCGCCGTGGAGGCTGCGGTCCGTCTCGGCGATCAGGACCGAGCGCGCAGTCTCGCCAAGGATGAGATGGAACACGCTCGCCGGTGGGGCACCAACTCGGCGATGGGCCAAGCCCTGCGCGCGTCGGGACTGGCCCAGGGGGAGGAGGGGATCGACGACCTCCGCAAGGCGGTAACCGCGCTCGAGCTGTCACCGAGCGTTCGCGAGCTCACCCTCACCCACATCGACCTGGGATCGGCCCTCCGCCGCGCGGGGGAGCGCAAAGAGGCGCGAGAGCATCTGACGGTGGGTCTGGAACTGGCCCGCAGAATGGGCGCGACCCGCTTCGCGACGCTTGCCCACGACGAGCTGAAGGTGGCGGGCGCAAAACCCAGGCGACTCCAGTTCTCAGGCGTCGATTCGCTCACGGCGGCCGAGCGGCGCGTCGCGGAGATGGCTGCCGACGGCATGGCCAACCGTGAGATCGCCCAGACGCTCTTCCTCTCGACGCGCACCGTCGAGAACCACCTCAGCCGCGTTTACCGAAAGCTCGACCTCACTTCGCGAACAGAGCTCGGCGAGGCCCTCTCGCTCGAACCGGCTTAGAACCGCTTGATAAAGCCGTTTTCGGGCGCTGCGCGTACCCGATCTCGAAAGATGAGTGGTCTCCACTCATGACAGGCGCAGCCCAGGCGTGGATGCTCTCCGGGCAATGGAGAAACAAGCGCACGGAGGCGAGAACCAGATGACCACACCGAACGGCGACAGGATCTCGCTGCGGCTTGAGCTCGACAAGGGCTCAGAACCGCTCAGCGGGCGCCTGTATACCGCGGACGGAACGGATGAGGAATTCAGCGGCTGGCTCGCGCTGGCGGCCGCGATCGAACGCGTCGTACACATCGAAGAAACCAACAAGGAGGCAGTGAGATGAAGGTCCAGACAAAGATCGCAATTGGCGCCGCAGTACTGGCGGCCGCGGCCATTCCCGGCTCGGCGACGGCCGGCGGCGGAAACAGCCCAGAGAAGGCCGAAGTCAACGTCTCGATCAAGGTGACGCAGGACAACACCACCCCGAACGACGATGTCTTTGAGGGCAAGGTGAAGTCCGACCGCAAGAGCTGCTCGAAGCCGGGCAGGATCATCAACCTCTACGGCGGCCCCGGCGGCGCCGTGGACTCAACGGAGCTCAACGCGGACGGCGAGTACACCATGCAGGTCGCGAACCCGCATCAGGGCGTCTTCCCCTACAAGGCGAAGATCGACGGCAACGACAAGTGCAAGACCGGTAAGTCGAAGGGCGTCTCGCCCGGCAGCAGCTGAGAGAGAGGGGCCTGGAGGCGTAAGCTCACCGCGTGTTTGACGCGCTGAGCGATCGTCTTCAGGCCACACTCTCCGACGTTCGCGGCCGGGGCAAGCTGACCGAGGCCGACGTCGACAAGGCAATGCGTGAGATCCGCCTCGCCCTGCTCGAAGCGGACGTCAACTTCAAGGTCGTCAAGGATTTCACGACGAAGGTCAAGGAGCGGTGCCTGGGCGCGGACGTCCTGGAGGCGCTCGACCCGGGCCAGCAGGTCGTAAAAATCGTGAACGAGGAGCTGGCATCGCTCATGGGAGGCGCCAGCCGCGACCTGGCCTTCGCCTCGTCAGGACCGACAGTGATCCTGATGGCGGGGCTTCAGGGCTCGGGCAAGACGACCGCCTGCGCCAAGCTGGCCCGCCTCCTGGGCGAGCAGGGCAAGAACGTCGCGCTCGCAGCCTGCGACACGCAGCGGCCGGCAGCCGTCGAGCAACTCGTGACCATGGGCAAGCGGGCGAACGCCCACGTCTACCAACTGGGCACGGAGCAGAGCCCGGTTGACATCGCCGAGTGGGCTCTCGGCCAGGCGAAGAAGGAAGCGCGCGACGTCCTGATCGTCGACACCGCCGGTCGCCTCCACGTGGACGAGGACCTGATGGACGAGCTCGTGGCGATCCGCAAGCGCGTGAAGCCACACGACGTGCTGCTCGTCGTCGACGCGATGACCGGCCAGGACGCGGTGAACGTCGCCGAGGCTTTCGGCGAGCGCGCAGAGTTCGACGGGGTCGTGATGACCAAGCTCGACGGCGACGCCCGTGGCGGCGCCGCGCTTTCGATCCGAGCGGTCACCGGCAAGCCGATCATGTACGCGTCGGTCGGCGAGCGGATTGAGCAGCTCGAGCGCTTCCACCCCGAGCGGATGGCGACTCGGATCCTCGGGATGGGCGACATGATGACCCTGATCGAGAAGGCCGAGGCCGTCCACGACGCCGACTCGGCCGCCGAGCTCGAGCGGAAGATCCGAAAGCAGGAGTTCACGCTCGAGGATTTCCTCACCCAGATGCGTCAGGTGCGCAAGATGGGCCCACTCACGAACGTGCTCGGGATGATGCCCGGCATGGGCAAGGCGATGAAGCAGATGCGCCAGGGCGACATGGACGAGTCAGAGCTCGATCGCGTGGAGGCGATCATCCTTTCGATGACGCCTGGCGAGCGGGCGAATCCCGAGGTGATCAACGGCTCGCGGCGAAAGCGAATCGCGCGCGGCTCGGGCACGACTGTCCAGGCCGTGAACCAGCTCGTCAAGCAGTTCGCTCAGATGCGAAAGATGATGGCTGCGCTGTCCAAGGGCAAGATGCCCGACATGCAGCAGCTGATGCGTGGCGGGCGTTGAGAAGACCGACGGGTAGCTAACCTCCGCAGTCGCTTTATGGCTGTCCGAATTAGATTGAGAAGGGTGGGTTCACGCAAGAACCCGATCTGGCGTGTTGTCGTCGCCGACAAGCGCTCGCCCCGTGACGGCCGCACGATTGAGACGATCGGCCACTACAACCCGCAGACCGAGCCGTCGACCATCCTCCTTGACGAGGAGCGCGCCCAGCACTGGATCGACCACGGCGCTCAGCCGAGCCCCACGGTCGCCCGCCTGCTTCGCACCAAGGGCATCGGCGTCTCCGGCACTTAGAGCCGCGAGCTGAAGCCATGGCCTCGCCCGCGACCGAGCTTGTCGAGTATCTGGTTCGCGCGATCGTCGAGGAGCCCGAGGCCGTCGAGGTCGAGGAGTTCGACGAGGGCGATGAGCTGATCCTCGAGATCAAGGTGGCCGACGGAGACCTCGGCCGGGTGATCGGGAAGGAAGGCCGGGTCGCCAAGTCGATTCGCACAATCGCCCGTGCCGCCGGCGCCCGCGAAGAGCGCCGCATCTCAGTCGACATCGTCGAGGACTAGCGCCGCGCCGTAACGTCGACGCCATGCGCATCGACGTCTTCACCCTGTTTCCCGAGTGGTTCGAGTGGTTCCGGGGCCAGCGCCATATGGCCAACGTGCTAGAGACCGGGACCGAGCTTCAGACCTTTCATTGGCGTGAGACGACTCCGCTGACGGGTGGACAGGTCGATGATTCGCCCTATGGGGGTGGGGCGGGGATGGTTCTTCGAGTCGACGTGGTTGATGCTGCGCTTCAGGCCGCTTATGGGGATGGGGGTGCGCCGGCGCGGACGATCGTTTTGGCTCCGACTGGGCGCCAGTTCGATGATGCCTTTGCGGCGGAGCTGGCAGCTGAGGATCACATCGCGCTTCTTTGCGGGCGGTATGAGGGGTTCGACGAGCGGGTGCACGAGCACCTCGCGACCGATGTTGTTTCGATCGGGCCGTATGTGATCGCGGGGGGCGAGTTGGCCGCGATGGTCGTGGCCGACGCGGTCACCCGAAAGCTCCCGGGAGCCCTCGGCCACGAGGACTCCGCACTCGAGGAGTCGTTCTCGCCCGCCCTCGACGGCGCGCCTGAGTACCCGCACTACACCCGGCCTGCTGAGCACCGCGGCTGGGAGGTGCCGGAGGTTCTCCTCTCCGGAGACCACGCCAAGGTGCGTGAATGGCGTTTGGCGCGCAGTCGTGATCGCTACCATTCGCGCCCGCACGGGCCTCAGGCCTGAGGCTCCCCACCGAAATCTTCCGCACGACTCCCTTGCACCATGAGCACGATCATCGACAGCATCGAGCGGCGACAGCTGCGCCGAGTTCCCCGGTTCGACGCCGGTGATCGTGTTCGTGTCCACTTCCAGGTAATCGAGGGAACCCGCCGCCGCACCCAGGTCTTCGAGGGCATCGTGATCGGCCGGCAGGGCTCCGGCGCGCGTGAAACCTTCACCGTCCGCAAGCAGTCCTTCGGGGTGGGCGTGGAGCGCACGTTCCCGCTGCACTCGCCCAAGATCGACCAGCTCGAGGTCGTCGCTCGCGGCGACGTCCGCAGGGCCAAGCTCTACTACCTGCGGGGCCGTGTCGGCAAGCGTGCCCGAGTGGCTGAGCGTGCCTGGTCCGGCGAGGTCGAGGAAGCGATCATGCCTGAGGCGGAGATCCCAGCGACGGAGGTTGCGCCCGACGAGATCGAGTACGAGGAGCCGCCCGAGGAAGCGGCCCCGGTCGAGTACGAGGCGCCCGAGTCGGAGCCGATCAACGAGGGCGCCGCTGTTGTCCCGGCCGATGCCGAGGGCGCGCAGGAGGCAACCCCGGAGGAGATCGAGGCTGCGGAAGCTGCGAAGGCGGAGCGCGAAGCTGCAGGGGATGGAGATGTCGAGTCCGGCGACGAGGGAACCACCGACGAGGCCGCCGCCGATGACGAGTCCGGCAACGAGTCCGAAGCGGACCCGGAAGCCGACTCGGAGCAGTCCTGAGCTGTTCTCGTCGCGCCTTCGGACTTGAGGTCGCTTTTATCGAGCATGGCTACGCTGCCGAACTTCCCTCCCACGGACCAAAAAGCGCATGAGCGACACTGAGAAAGTGACGAACGACCCTGCCGAGCCGAACGACCCTGCCGGGACGAACGACCCTGCCGGCGAGAAGCGCCGGTCGTTCATCCCAAAGCCGGACACCCCGCTGGGGGCGGTCCTCGAGCTGATCGTCATAGTCGCGATGGCTATCGGGCTCGCGCTTGGAATCCAGGCGCTGATCGTCAAGCCGTTCCAGATCCCCTCCGAATCGATGAAGCCGCTCCTCGTCGAGGGCGAGCGCGTCCTGGTCAATCGGCTGGCTTACACCGTGGGCGGCGACCCGTCGATCGGCGACGTAGTGGTCTTCCATCCGCCGAACGGAGCTGACGGCAACGGCAGGGAGTGCGGCGTCGAGCACAAGCCCACCCAGCCCTGCCCCGAGGGGACCTCCGAACCCTCCGAGCAGAACTTCATCAAGAGGATCGTCGCGGGCCCGGGCGATGAGCTCTACGTCCAGGACGGGCATCCGGTCGTCAACGGCGAGATCGCCGAGGAGCCTTTCGCCCGCGAGTGCGGCGGCGGCAGTTCCTGCAATTTGGAGGATCCGATCACGATCCCGCCCGACCATTACTTCATGATGGGCGACAACCGTGGATCGTCCGACGACAGCCGCTTCTGGGGACCCGTCCCACAGGACTGGATCATCGGCAAGGCCTTCTTCAGCTACTGGCCCCCCTCCGAAATCGGCCCCTTCTAAGCCCACAAAGGCGCTGAAGCGTCGCCGGCGCCAGGCCGCGAAGCTCTTCAAGTTCGACCGCGAGCTCGGTGTGCGCTACGTCGCGGGCTGCGACGAGGCAGGCCGTGGGTCGCTGGCCGGCCCGCTTGTCGCTGCGGCCGTCCTCATCGACTACCAGTCGCTCTCCATGACCGACCGGAGGGCCCTCTCAGAGCTCGACGACTCGAAGAAGCGCTCGTCCGTCGAGCGCGAGGAGCTCTACCCGGCGGTGGTCCGCGCGGCAAGCCGGGTCTCCGTCACTGTCCGCTGCGTCGCGGGCATCGACTCACGCGGACTGCACGTCACCAACTGCGAGGCGCTTGCGAAGAGCCTCGAGCGGGTCGCCCACCCCGAGGGCGTCTGCCTGGTCGACGGGTTCCGCCTGCCCCTCTGTCACGTCGAGCACCGGCAGGTGATCGACGGCGACGCCCGCTCGGCCGCGATCGCCGCCGCGTCGGTGATCGCCAAGGTCACCCGCGACCGCTTCATGGAGCGCTGCGACGGCGACTACCCGGGCTTCGGCTTTGCCCTGAACGCGGGCTACTCGACCCCCGAGCACCGCGACGCGATCATCGCCCTCGGCCCGAGCACGCTCCACCGCCGCTCGTTCCAGTCGGTGGCATACACACAGCTCGCGCTCTAGCACGCCGCCTTCACGTGGTCCCATGACGCCACTCGGCCGGCGTGGTCCAGCCTGAGGCCGATCACGTCGATCCGCAGGCCTCGGACCGGCGGCAGCTTCGTGCGGTTCGCTCGCAGCCAGGCCGCCGCGAGCGATCGCAGCTTCCTCTGCTTCTGCGGGCCGACCATTTCGAGCATCGAGACCGGGCCTGAGCGGGCGCACGCTCGGCCCGTCTTCACCTCGACGACGACGAGCGTCCCGCCGTCGATCGCGATCACGTCCATCTCGCCGCGGACGCCCTTGACGCGGGCGTTCCGGGCGACGATCCGCCAGCCGCGCCGCTCGAGCTCACGGGCGACGATCCGCTCGCCCTCGCGGCCCAGGATCTGCCTCGCCTCGGTCATGAGCGGACCGTAGGAGCCGCTGGCGCGCGGGTGGGGCGCGAATTGGAGCGATTCAGTCACGTTTCATGCGCCACACGCGCGTTCGCGCTGCTTAGCGTCGCCGGCGGTGATCGCGCGGGTTCACACCTTCAGTCTCCTGGGAATCGAGGCAGTCGACGTCAGCGTCGAGGTCGATGTGGCGAAGCTGGGGTTGCCGTCGTTCTCGATCGTTGGCTTGCCCGACACCGCGGTCCGCGAGTCGCGCGAGCGCGTGCGCGCCGCGATCAAGAACTCGGGCTTCGAGTTCCCCGAGACACGCATCGTCGCGAGCCTCGCTCCGGCCGACCTTCGGAAGGCCGGTCCGGGCTTCGACCTCGCGATCGCAGCCGGCATCCTCCTCGCGACCGGCCAGCTTTCAGCCGAGGCCCTTGGCGAGTGCGCCATGGCCGCCGAGCTTGCGTTGGATGGCTCGGTCCGCGCCGTGCCTGGCGCGATCGCGATGGCCGAGCGGGCGGGGGAGCTGAGCCTCTCCAAGATCGTCGTCGCCAGCGCGAGCGCCGCCGAAGCTGCGATGCCCGCCGCTCTGGGCGCCCATCCGTGCCGGGTCGTGCCGATCGAATCGCTGCGGGACCTGGGGCGCATCGGGGAGACGGACGAGCCGTCGCACTCGCCCTGCGACCTTGCTCCGGATCCCGGACCGCAACTTGGCGTCGACCTCGCGGAGCTTCGCGGCCAGCCCGTCCTTCGTCGTGCGCTCGAGGCGGTCGCCGCGGGCGGGCACGGAATGCTGATCCTCGGCCCGCCGGGCGCCGGCAAGAGCCTGGCCGCGCGCCGCCTGCCCACGATCATGCCGCCGCTCGACGACCCCGAGTCGATGGAGGTCCTTCGCATTGCCAGCGCCTGCGGGCAGAACGGGTGGTATGGCAACAGTCGTGGCCCGCAAAGGGCCGCAAGGCCGTTCAGGGCGCCCCACCACACGATCTCGCCGGCTGGGCTCGTGGGGGGCGGAACGCCGCCCCGGGCAGGCGAGGTGACGCTGGCGCATCGCGGCGTCCTCTTCCTGGACGAGCTCGGCGAGTTTTCGCGCGTCGCGCTCGAAGCGCTCCGCCAGCCGCTCGAGGACGGCGAGGTGACGATTGCGCGCCTGCGCCACTCGGTGCGCATGCCAAGCCGCTTCGTTCTGGTCGCGGCATCCAACCCTTGCCCCTGCGGCCACGGCGAGAATTCGCCTAAATGCAAATGCACGCCGGCGCAAGCGCAGCGCTATCGCAACCGCATCTCGGGCGCGCTCGCGGACCGCATCGACATCTCGCTCTCGATCGAGCAGCCCTCCGCCGAGGCGCTGTCGGGCGAGCCCGGCGAATCATCGGCCGTGGTTCGCGAGCGCGTCTCGATAGCCCGGCAGGCCGCGATCGAAAGACAGGGCTGCGCGAACGCGGAGCTCGGCCCCAAGGCGCTCCGCGAGCACGTGCCGCTCACGGAAGATGCCCATGACGCCCTGACCTCAGGGCACCGGACGCTCGGCCTCTCGGGGCGCGGGCACGACCGTGTGCGCCGGGTCGCCCGCACCCTCGCCGACCTCGCCGGGCGCCGAGACGTAAGCGCGGAGGACGTCCACGGGGCGCTCGCGTTCAGGCGAAGGAGCTGCGAATGACCACGTCGGCCGCAGCACAGGGTTGGCGCATCCAGCGCGGGGAGGAGGGCTGGCCCCAATCCCTCTCAGAACTCCCGGCAGTGGACGAGGACGAGCCGGCGGTCCTCTACGGCATCGGCGCTCGCGAGTTGCTCACCGACGCCGATCCCGACCGTACGGTCACGATCGTCGGCTCCCGCCGCTCGGGCTCGTACGGACGCGAGGTGGCGCGCGAGCTCGGCTTTGGCGCCGCTTCCGCAGGCCTGCTGGTTGTGAGCGGAATGGCGCTCGGGTGCGACTCGGCCGCGCACGAGGGCGCGCTCGACGCGAATGGCGCCACGCTCGCTGTTTTGGGCGGGCCGGCCGACGTCCCGTACCCCCGCTCGAAGGAGCCGCTCTATCGCCGGATCCTCGCCTCGGGCGGTTCGGTCATCTCCGAGCAGCCGTCGGGCGCGGAGACCTACCCCGCCCATTTCCCAGCCCGCAACAGGATCATGGCCGCGCTCGCCGGCTTCGTCGTGATCGTCGAGGGCGCGCATCGCTCGGGCACTCAGCACACCGTCAAGCAGGCGGCACGTCTCGGCCGCGAGGTGCTTGCCGTGCCGGGCCCCGTCAACTCGTCGCTCTCAGAGCTTCCAAACGAGCTCCTCTCCGAAGGCGCGCCGGTCGTCCGCGACGCCCAGGACCTCCTCGACCACGTTCTCGGCCCAGGTCAGACGCAGGTGCGCGGAGTGGGGCCAGAGCTTGAGACCGCGCTCGTCGAAGCTCTGCTCGCGGTCGAATCCGGAGCCGGCACCTGCGATGCCGTAGCGATTCAGCTCGGGCTCCCCGGCCAAGACGCCGCGATCGCTCTGGCCAGGCTCGAGCTCATGGGCTACGTCGCCGGCGACGCCGTGGGGCGCTACTCGCGGACGCAGCTCAGCCCGCCGTTACCCTGACCCGCGATGTCGTCTGAACCCCGCGTCCCGACCGTGATCTCGATCGCCGGCTCGGATTCTGGCGGTGGCGCTGGGATCCAAGCTGACCTCAAGGCATTCGCTCGCTGCGGGGTCCACGGAACTACCGCGATCACCGCACTGACGGCGCAGAACACCGTGGGCGTCGAGGCGGTCGTCCCCACACCGCCCGAGATGATCGTCGCGCAGGTCCGCGCCGTCGCTTCGGACATTGGGATCGACGCGGTGAAGATCGGCATGTTGGGCGACGAACCGACAATCGACGCCGTGGTCGAGTCGCTCGCGGTGATCGAGAAGTACCGCAAGGGGGTGCCGGTGGTCTTGGATCCGGTGATGGTCGCCGAAAGCGGCGCGCTCCTTCTGGATCCGGATGCGAAGACCGCTTTGATCGAGCGTCTTCTGCCGCTGGTCACCGTAGTTACGCCCAACCTGCCTGAGGCCCGAGAGCTGGCCGGCCGCCGCGAGGGGGGAACCCAGCGCGAGCTGGGAGAGGTGATCCTTGCCCTGGGCCCCGACGCGGTGATCGTCACCGGAGGCCACACCGAGACGGGCGCCGACGTCCTGGTCGACGAGAACGGCTACATCGAGATCGAGGGGCCGCGTTTCGCCGACGGCGCCGCCCACGGCTCGGGGTGCACCCACTCTTCCGCGCTGGCGGCGCTCCTAGCTCGCGGTATGGAGCTTGATGAGGCTGCGCGTTGGGCGCGCGAGATCGCGGCCGAAGCGGTGGGCCATGGCCTGCGCGAGATCGGAGAAGGTCCCGGCCCTGTCGACGTTCTGCGCGTCAGGCGTCGCGAGATCGACCCGCCGCACCTTACGGAGCAGGAGTGATCGTGCCGTTCATCGTGCAGGCGTCGATCCCGTCGTCCGCGCGGGCATACATATTCATGGTTGCTGCGCCGTCCTCCGTCGAGTAGGTGATGGGCCCTGCGCCGATCACTGACTGCCCGTTCGTATCGGACGAAAAGTGGATCAGCGCGAACGGGGTGTCGGCGACGACAGGAATCGAGGCCAAGCCGGGCGCTGGTTCACCGGAACCTTTGTCGGATAGGAGCGCCAGGTCCATGGTCCCTGTCTCCGGGACCTGCATGTTGACGTTGAGCTCGGGCCTGTTGTTGTTCGTGTCGCACTCGGCGATTAGCTGATAGCCGCCGGCGTCAAGGATCTCCTGGCTCGGAGAGTCGGGGATCTCGGCGAACGAGAAATCGAGGATCTTTGCGCTCTCCGCAAGATCTTTGTCCTTCACCTGTCCGTCCTTGATGTGCTTCGACTTGACCGAGTTGTTGTCGAGACTCACGGCGGCATACGCGCCGGCACTCAGCGCAACGAACAACGCGATCGTCGCCGTGACGTTCGAGTAGCTCAGCTTCCCCACGCGCCGACCATACACTCATTCGCTCGATGAGCGAAGCGAACGGCAACACCCGAACCGACCTTCCACGTCCGCGTTCCGCTGCCGTGTTCGACGGCCCGGATCGCGCAGCCGCGCGCGCCTACATGAAGGGCATCGGGTTCGACGACGACGCGCTCAAGCGGCCGACGATCGGCATCGCCAACACCTGGATCGAGGCGATGCCCTGCAACTTCCACCTGCGCGGCCTCGCCGAGCACATCAAGGTCGGCGTGCGCGCTGCGGGAGGGACGCCGATGGAGTTCAACACCATCGCGATCTCCGACGGGATCACGATGGGCACGGCGGGCATGAAGAGCTCGCTCGTCAGCCGCGAGGTGATTGCCGACTCGATCGAGCTCACCGCTCGCGGCTACCAGTTCGACGCGATCGTCGCTCTCTCCGCCTGCGACAAGACGATCCCGGGCTGCGTGATGGCGCTCGCGCGTCTCGACATCCCCTCGGTGATGCTCTACGGCGGCTCGATCGCGCCCGGTCGCTACAAGGGTCGCGACGTGACGATCCTCGACGTCTTCGAGGCGATCGGCGCCCACAATGCGGGCACGATGACCGAGGAGGAGCTGACCGAGCTCGAGGACGTGGCAAGCCCTGGTGCCGGCGCCTGCGGCGCCCAGTTCACCGCCAACACGATGGCCTGCGCGTTCGAGGCCATGGGTATCTCGCCGGGTGGCTCGGCGATGGTCCCGGCCGAGGAGGACTCGAAGACGACGGTCGCGGAGAAGATCGGCGAGCTGGTCATGCAGGTCTTGGCCGAGGACCTCCGGCCGAGCCAGATCATCACCAAGGAGTCGCTCGAGAACGCGATCGCCTGCGTATGCGCTTCCGGAGGCTCCACGAACGCGGTGCTCCACCTGCTCGCCGTCGCCCGCGAGGCCGGGGTCGACCTCGAGATCGACGACTTCGAGCGCATCTCGCGCCAGACGCCTCTCTTCGCGGACCTCAAGCCCGGCGGTCGCTACGTCGCCACCGACCTCTTCGCCGCGGGTGGCGTGCCCCTGATCCTCAGTCGCCTTTCCGAGGCCGGACTGCTCCACCGCGACCAGATCACGGTGAGCGGCAGGACGGTGGGAGAAGAGGCCGACGCGGTCTCCGAGACGCCAGGCCAGGACGTTGTGCGCCCCGTCTCGGACCCGGTGAAGGCACAGGGCGGGCTCGCCATCCTGCGCGGCAACCTCGCTCCCGAGGGCGCCGTGGTGAAGGTCGCGGGGACCGAGCGCATGGGCCAGACGGGCCCCGCGCGCGTCTTCGAATGCGAGGAGGACGCTTTCGCGGCCGTGAAGGCCGACGAGATCAACGCTGGAGACATAGTCGTGATCCGCAACGAGGGCCCAACGGGCGGCCCCGGGATGCGCGAGATGCTGGCGGTGACGGCGGCGATCGTGGGCGCCGGCCACGGCAACGACGTCGCGATGATCACCGACGGGCGGTTCTCCGGCGCGACACGCGGGCTCATGATCGGGCACGTGGCTCCCGAGGCAGTCAAGGGCGGCCCGATCGCAGCGATTCAGGAGGGCGACGAGATCTCGATCGACGTCGAGGCCCGCACGATCGACGTCGACCTGACCGACGAGGAGATCGCCGAGCGCGTCGCCGCCTACGACGCGCCCGAATCGGCGTACCCCTCCGGAGTCATGGCCAAGTACGCAAAAAGCGTCTCGAGCGCCTCGGTCGGCGCGGTCACGAGCTGACGCGTGGCTCGGGCACGCAGCCCACTCGCCGACTTCGCCGACTCCAAGGAGCTCGTGCCGGCCGAGCGCCGCGCCGAGCTCATGTCGCCGATTGAGCCCGAGCGCACGCTCAACGACTGGGGCCGCTCCGAGCGGGTCGAAGGCTTCATGGACGAGACGCTGTACGAGTTCTTCTACCGCTACTGGTTCCGGGTCGAGGTGGAGGGGATCGAGAACGTCCCGTCCGATGGTGGCGCGCTCCTCGTCTCCAACCACGCGGGAGCCCTGCCGCCCGATGCGCCCATGATCGCCAAGGCGATCAACGAGGAGCATCCCCGCCCGCGGCCGCTCTACCTCACCGTCGAGCACTTCTTCAAGGGCTATCCGGGCTTCTCGATGCTGGTGCCGAAGATCGGCGGCGTCGCCGCGCACCCGGCGAACGTCCATCGCCTCCTTCACGACGAAAAGCAGCTCGTCCTGGTCTTCCCCGAGGGCCGCAAGGGCACCGAGAAGCTCTACAAGGACCGCTATCGCCTGCGCCGCTTCGGCCGCGGCGGCTTCGTCGAGGCCGCGATGCGCGCGGAGGCGAAGCTGGTGCCGCTCTGCGTCGTCGGCGCCGAGGAGGCCATGCCCGCCTTCGCCCAGGTGCCGTTCCTCCAGAAGCTGACGGGGCTCATCTACTTCCCGATCACGCCGACCTTCCCGTGGCTCGGGCCGCTGGGGATGATGGGTTACCTGCCGGCCAAGTTCAAGATCCGCTTCCTCGAACCGATCGACATGGCAGAGCTGGGCGGAAAGGACGCCGCGCAGGACAAGGCGCTCGTCCAAACGGTCGCCCAGGAAGTGCGCGCGCGCATCCAGGAGAACCTCCACGACATGCTCGGCAAGCGAAAGAGCGTCTGGTTCGGATGAGCCGCGTTCTGCTCACGGGCCTCTCGACGTACTGGGGCGGGCGCCTCGCGCAGGCGCTCGAGGCCTTCGAGGACGTCGAGACGATCATCGGGGTCGACTCCGAGGAGCCGCGGGTCGAACTCGAGCGAGCTGAGTACGTGAAGGTTTCAAATCAGCATGGGCTGCTCTCGCGGATCGTTCGCGCGGCCCAGATTGACACGGTCATTGACACCCGGCTCACCGTCAACTCGTTCACGGCTGGACCGCGCGAGGCGCACGAGAACAACGTGATCGGGACCATGAACATCCTGGCCGCATGCTCGGAACAGGACTCCCCGGTGCGCCAGTTCATCTTCAAGAGCTCCGCCCACTTCTACGGCTCGGAGCAGGACGACCCCGCTTTCTTTCACGAGGGCATGCTTCGCCCGCACCCACCTCGTACACCGCTCGAGCGCGACATCATCGAGGCGGAAACCGCCGTCGCTGAGCTCGCCGAGCAGCGCCCCGAAGTCGAAGTCACCATCCTGCGCTGTGCGAACGTCCTGGGACCCGACGTCGACACTGCGTTCACTCGGATGTTCGATCTTCCGGCGGTGCCGATGGTTCTGGGATTCGACCCTCGCATCCAGTTCGTCCACGAGGACGACATCGTTCACGCGCTCGAGCACTGCGTCTTCCACGGGACGCCGGGCGCCTTCAACGTCGCGGCCGACGGCGTCCTTGCGCTGAGCGAGGCGGCATCGCTTCTCGGCAAGCGGACAGCGCCCGTCCTGCCGCCATGGGGAACCGGTCTCGTCGCGGGCCCGCTCAGGAGCCTTGGCTTCAAGTTTCCAAGCGAGATGCTCAACCTGTTGCGCTTCGGGCGCGGACTCGACAACCGCCGGTTCAAGGCGACGGGCTTCGATTACGGGCACACATCCCGCGAAGCGGTGGCGAAACTCGGTCAACATCTACGGCTCGATCCGGTCATGCGCGGCGTCGAGGGCGGGTACACATACGAGCGCGAAGTCGAGGAGTTTCTGCGTTGGAGCCCCCACGTGCAGCGAGACCGCCCGGGCGACAAAACCGGCGTTGAAGCCGACAGCGACCTCTTGGGGATCTGAGAGGACGTTTGCGACGTACCTAGAAAGGGAGGTGTTAAGGGAACAGCATCCCTACCCTCTCCAATCAGGTGGGCCGCAAGCTTTACATCGCCGTCGTATTAGGAATCGTGCTGCTCCTGGCAGGCGCGGTCGGTGCGTACGCCTGGGACCAGTCGCGCTCCGACGAGATCGCCGAGGGCATCACGATCGGCGCCGTCAACGTCGGCGGCATGACAGAAGAGGAAGCCCAAGAAGCCGTCTCCGAGACGCTGGTCGAGCCGCTCGACGAGGACGTCGTCGTCGTCCACGACGGAACGAAATACATCCTCAGCGCCGAGAAGCTCGCGGTGCACGCGGACGTTGGCTCGAGCGTCCAGGCAGCGATCAACGAAAGCCAGGAGGGTGGGCTGCCCACCCGCATCTGGCGCTACGCGACCGGCGGCGAGGTCGACGAGGCGATCGAGCCCGAGGTCGACTACGACCAGGCAGCGATCGACAAGTTCATCCAGATCGTCGCGGACGATGTCCACCAGGAGCCGATCAACGCTTCGGTCGAGCCGACCGCGGCCTCGATCGATCCCGTCCACGAACAGGTTGGATACGCCCTTCGCCAAGAGGATCTGCGCGAGAAGGTCATGGCTGCGGTCAAGTCGCCGGGCGAGGGTCAGATCAAGGCGCTCGTCGAGGAGACCGAGCCCGAGGTCACGACCGCCGATCTCGCCGACGAGTACCCCGTCTACCTCACGGTTGACCGCTCGTCCTTCCAGCTCAAGCTCTGGGAGAACCTTGAGCTCACCAAGACTTACACCGTCGCGATCGGCGCCACCGGCTTCGACACCCCGACGGGCGAGTACACGATCCAGAACAAGGCAGTCGATCCGACCTGGAACGTGCCCGACTCCGACTGGGCGGGCGACCTCGCCGGCACGGTCGTTCCCGGAGGCTCGGCCGAAAACCCGCTCAAGGCCCGCTGGCTGGGCATCTACGACGGCGCCGGCATCCATGGCACCGACGACACGAGCTCGCTGGGAAGTGCTGCCTCGCACGGCTGCGTACGCATGGCGGTGCCGGACGTGATCGAGCTCTACGACCAGGTCCCCGTAGGCACGCCGATTTACATCGGCTAGCACCGACAATTCGCGGCAGATCCGTTGCGTGGGTAGGTAACTCCACGCCGGGCCGGAAACATGGTCGCCAGGATGGGAAGCGCGACTGCGAGTGAAGGCGTGGAGGGGACGAAGCTAAGCCCCCGCTGGGAGGCCGCCCTCCTCGAGTTCGCGCGTGAACAGGACCGCCGCGGAGCGGCCGCTGCAACGAAGCGGGCGTACGCGTCGGACCTGTCGGAATTGGCCGAGTGGGCGACCGCACGCGGTACCGAGCCCGGCGAGCTCCGATATCGCGACCTGCGCGGCTTCGCTGCACAGCTGTCAGGGCGCGGCCTCAAGAAGTCGAGCATCGGCCGCAAGCTCGCAGCCGTGAGGACGTTCCACGGCCACCTGGTGGATGCGGGCCATGCCGAGTCGAATCCCGCCGAGCTTCTGCCCACGCCAAAACGCGAGCAGCGCCTGCCACGGACCTTGGGACGCGACGACGTCGCCGAGCTTCTCGACCGCATCCCTGTCAAGACGCCACTCGAGGCGCGCGACCGGGCGATGTTCGAGCTCGCGTACTCGTGTGGGCTCCGAGCCGAGGAGATCGTGAACCTGAACACCGACTCCATGGACTTCGACTCCGAGAGCCTGCGCGTCACCGGAAAGGGCTCGAAGACGCGGCTGGTGCCGATCGGCGAGCCGGCGCAGAAAGCGCTTCGCCGCTATGTCGAGACAGCGCGCCACGCGCTTACGGGAGGACCACGAACGGATGCGCTGTTCCTGTCCCGGAACGGGCTCCGCCTATCGACCTCGGACGTCCGCAGAAGGCTTCAGATCTGGGTCAGAGAGCTCTCCAAGCATGGCCGCGTTTCACCCCATTCGCTGCGCCACTCGTTCGCCACCCACCTCCTCGAAGGGGGAGCGGATCTTCGTTCGATCCAGGAGCTCCTCGGCCATTCGTCCGTCTCGACCACGCAGATCTACACACGGGTTGAGCCACAGACATTGCGAGATGCCTACCAACGGAGCCATCCGCGCGCCTGAACGCGTAGGTTTAAGGACCCCAGAGAGAGCTTTATGGAGATCAACGTAAAGGCAGTCGAACTTCGCGAGCTTTGGCGCAGCTACAAGGTCGACGGAGACGAGCGCGCTCGCGAGCGCCTCGTTGTCGCATATTCGCCCCTTGTCAAGTTCATCGCCGGCCGCATGGCATCGGGCCTTCCTTCGCATGTCGAGGAGGCCGATCTCGTCTCCTACGGCCTCCTGGGACTGATCGGCGCGATCGAGCGTTTCGACCTCGAGCGCGAGATCAAGTTCGAGACTTTCGCCGTTGCCCGCATCAAGGGCGCGATCATCGACGAGCTCCGCTCGCTCGACTGGGTGCCGCGAAGCGTCCGTTCCCGCGCCCGCGACGTCGAGAAGGCGCATGCCGCGCTTGAAGGCTCGCTCGGCCGGGCGCCGACCGACGAAGAGATGGCGGTGAAGCTCGAGATAACGGTGGACGAGTTCCGCGACGTACTGCTCGAGATCGCGAACTCCTCGGTCCTCGCGCTCGACGATCTCTGGACATTTGCGGACCCGGAAGGCGGCGGCGGCCAGATCTCCGTCCTCGACACGATCCAGGACCCGAATGCGCTCGATCCCGAGCACGAGGCGAATACGGCCGAGCTCAAGGACCGCCTTGCCGACGCGATCGAATCCCTGCCCGAGCGCGAGCGCCTGGTGATCGCCCTCTACTACTACGAGAGCCTCACGCTCCGCGAGATCGGCGAGGTCCTGGGCGTCACGGAGTCGCGCGTATCCCAGCTTCACACCAAGGCCGTCCTGGCGCTCCGCTCGCGCTTCCAGGCCACACCGCTTTAGAAGCGCTCAGCTAATAGATTTCCTGGGGAATGGGCCATCGGGCACCAGACCGGATCAGAAACGTCGCCCTAATCGGGCACCGTGGCAGCGGCAAGACCAGCCTCGCCGAGGCGATCCTGTTCGAGGCCGGGAAGATCAACCGCCTTGGTTCCGTGACCGAGGGGACGACGGTCTGCGATCACGAGCCGGACGAGCAAGAGCGCCAAATGTCGATCGACGCTGCCGTCGCCTCGATCGACTTTCACGACCGCAAGATCAACCTGATCGACACGCCCGGCGATCCCAGCTTCGTCGCGGATGCGCTTGCGGCGCTTCGCGTCGTCGACTCGGCCGTCGTGGTCGTGAACGCGGTCTCCGGCGTCGAGGTCCACACCGAGCGCCTTTGGAAGCGCGCGGCAATTGAGGGCCTGTCACGCCTCATTTTCGTGAACATGCTCGACCGCGAGCGCGCCGACTTCTTCAAGACCCTCGATTCTCTGAAGGCCGCCTTCGGCGTGCACGTCGTCGCGACCGAGATCCCGATCGGCTCCGAGCACGAGGTCAAGGGCGTCATCGACCTGATCGACATGAAGGCGTTCGTCTACGAGGGCGAGGGGCGCGGCAACTCGTCGGAAGCCGAGATCCCGGAGGAGCTTCAGGACCTGGCGCAGGAGTACCGCGAGAAGCTGATGGACGAGGTCGCGGAGAACTCGGACGAGCTCATGGAGCGCTACCTCGAGGGCGAGGAGATCTCCCACGAAGAGATCACCACCGCGCTCAAGAAGGGCGTCACCGAGGGGCACCTCTTCCCGGTCACCTGCGGCATCGCGACCAAGAACCTCGGCTCGGACCGCCTGCTCGAGGCGCTGCTCGAGGACCTGCCGTCACCCGCGATGCGGGGTGCCATCCACGCCCTGGGCGCCGATGACGAGGACGCGGACATTGCGCCCGAGGAGGACGCATCCGTCCTCGCCTACGTCTTCAAGACGACCGCCGACCCGTACACGGGCCGGATCAACCTCCTGCGGGTCGAGTCGGGCGTCCTTCGCTCGGACTCGCACCTGATCAACGCGACGCGCGGCTCGAAGGAGCGGATCGGCCAGCTCGCCTCGCCGTGGGGGAAGGACATGGACCCCGTCGACGAGCTCGGGCCGGGCGACATCGGCGCAGTTCCGAAGCTGAAGGACACGCGCGCGGGCGACGTCTTGGCCGAGAAGCAGACGGACATCCACTTTCCGCCGCTCGACCTGCCGGCTCCAGTCATGGCCTTCGCTTACGAGGCAAAGACCAAGGGCGACGAGGAGAAGGCCGGGGTGGCGATCCACCGCCTCGAGGAGGAGGATCCGACGCTTGACGTCCACCGCGACCCGCAGACAGGGGAGCAGATCATCGCGGGCCTGACTCAGGTCCACGTCGAGGTGATCGTCCAGCGCATGAAGCGGCGCTTCGGCGCCGAGATCGAGCTCCACCCGCCGCAGGTGCCTTACCTCGAGACGATCCGAAAGCCGGCCAAGGCGCACGGCCGCTACAAGAAGCAGACTGGCGGGCGCGGACAGTTCGGCGACTGCCACATCGAGATCGAGCCGGGAGAGCCCGGCGGCGGCCTCGAGTTCGTCAACGCGATCAAGGGCGGCTCGATCCCAGGCGGGTTCATTCCCGCCGTTGAGAAGGGCATCTCCGAGCAGATGGCCAAGGGCGTTCTCGCCGGCTATCCGGTAAAGGACGTCCGCGTACGGCTCTTCGATGGTCAGTACCACACCGTCGACTCGTCGGAGATGGCGTTCAAGATCGCCGGCTCAATGGCCTTCAAGGATGCCGCCGCGAAGGCCGAGGCGTATCTCCTGGAGCCGATCGTGGAGATGACGATCTCGACGCCGGAGGACACGGTGGGCGATGTGATCGGCGACCTCAACTCGCGCCGCGGGCATCCGCTCGGCATGGAGCCGAAGGCGTCGATGACCGAGATCAAGGCCGAGGTGCCAATGGCCGAGGTGCTGGACTACGCGCCCGACCTTCGCGCGATCACCGGCGGGCGAGGCGACTTCACAATGGAGTTCCTGCGCTACCAAGAGGTCCCTGGGCAGATCGCCCAGAAGATCATCGCTCAGAGCCAGGCCGAGGCCCAAGCGGCTTGACGCCTGGGACGCCTGGTGCCAGGTACCTCACGTAACGCTCACATCGCCCGCTAAGTTCGCCCGGTGACCGAGAGGGCCGAGTTCAACGCCGAGGAGTGGGACACCGTTCGCCGGGGACCCGCCACCGCGGCTTTGATGGTCATCGCGTCTCAGCGCGGCGGAACGGTTCGCGAGAGCTTCGCCGTCGGCAAGGTGTACACACAGGCGGCGCAGACCGGCTCCGGGGACATCCTGGCGGAGATCGTCTCCGACCCACCCAAGATCGACCGTGAGCATCTAGGGACGCCCGATGAGCTCCCCGTACGCGGCCCGCAGGCAATCTCCGAGGCCGTCTCGCTGCTTGAAAGCAGGGCTATGCCCGAGGAGGTCGATGCCTTCAAGCGCTTTTGCATGGACGTCGCGGAGCACGCGGCCGAGGCGACGAAGTCTGGGGACTTCCTCGGCATCGGCGGCAAGCGAATCTCCGAGAAGGAGAGCGCAGCCCTCGATCAGATCGCCTCGACGCTCGGGATCGAGCGCTCCAGCGAGAGCACTGCGTCGGCGGACGACGGCGAAGGGTGAAGCTCGTCGTAAATGTCGACGGCGGCTCCAGGGGAAACCCTGGGCCCGCTGCAATCGGAGTGGTCGTACGCAATGACGACGGCGAGGTGATCACCGATGCGGCTGAGCCCATCGGTACCGCAACCAACAACGTCGCCGAGTACAGAGCGCTGATCCGCGGCATCGAACTGGCCGCCGAGCACGGGGCGACCGAGCTGGCGCTGCGTGGCGATTCTGAGCTGGTCGTAAAGCAGGTCCGTGGCGAGTACCGCGTGAAGGACGCCGGCCTGAAGCCGCTTTACGCCCAGGCGCGCCAGGCGCTGTCGGCGTTCAGCGATTGGTCGTTCGAGCACGTGCGCCGCGAGCAGAACGCCGAGGCGGACGCCTTGGTGAACCAGGCGCTCGACGCGCACTCGACGCTCTGAACGCGGTGCCAGGCACCGTGCCTGGCACCGGGCTTACCGCAGCTCGGCGGCGGGGGATCACGATCTCAAAGGTCGGCGGCGTTGGCCCTTGGACGGCCGGCGCCGGTTAGAGACCGTGATTTGGCCAATCGGGGTTCAGGTTCCCGGCCTTGAACGCAGCCGCGCCAATCGCGTGTGAGTCCCGGCGCATGAACATCGAGATCGTCTGCTCTGCCTCGATGCGCAGCCGCTCCTCCAGCGTTCGTCCGACGCCCCGGAGGATGCTCTCTTTGTCGCTCCTGATCGCGCCCTGCGGTAGCGCAACGATCTCGCGGGCCAGGGCCTGGGCTCGATCGAGGGCTTGGCCGGCGGGAACCACCTCCGTCACGAGGCCGATGTCCAGGGCTTCCGCTGCGTCGATTCGCCGGCCGGTGATGACGAGTTCCATGGCTTTCGCAAAGCCCACGACCAGGGGCAGGCGGACGGTCAGGCCATCGCCGCCGACGATGTTCCAGCGCCGCTCGAGTGCCCCGAACTCGGCGTTCTCCGAGGCGATGCGGATGTCCGCGAGCAGTGCGGTCTCCAGCCCGGCAGCGAACGCGTAGCCGTTCACCGCGGCGATGACCGGTTTGAAGATGTCCACCTTGCGTGTGTAGCCACACTCGCCGGGCGAGTTGTAGAGGCTCTGGCGAAATGCGTCGTAGTCACCAAGCTCCGTCAGATCGGCGGCGTCTTGAAGGTCCCAACCGGCACAGAAGGTGGTCTCCCCGGCGCCTGTTATGACCAGGACAAACGCCTCGTCGTCGTCGCGGAATCGCTGCCACGCATCGTGGAGCTCCCGGTTCATCATCCTGTTCACGGCGTTGTGCTGATCCGGCCTGTCGTAGGTGAGCGTGACGACATGGTCGTCCTGCTCGTAGCGAAGCGTCTCGTAGTCCATCTGGACCTCCCGTTGTCGAAAGGCCAAGTCTCTACGAGAACGGGACCCAGCGAAGTCCCGCAAGCACCGACGCCCGCGCCGCCCCAAATGACGGCGCGGGTATCAGTGATGGATTTACGGAGTAGCGGCCTTCGCCAGGTTGACGCGACCGAAGCCGAAGCTCTGGTCACGTCCCGCGGCGCCGAGGTCGTCGACCGACGAGTCGAGCTTCGACACCACCTGAGCAGCGGTGAGCCCAGGGTTCTTGCTCCTGATCACCGCGGCGACGCCTGCGACATGCGGAGTCGCCATCGAAGTGCCCGAGATCGTGTTGTAGGCGCCGTCGTTCCAGGTCGACAGGATGTCGACGCCCGGTGCGGCGATCTCGACGTCCGCGTTCGCATTTGAGAAGCTCGCGCGAGCATCCATGTCGTCCGTTGCGGCCACCGACACCACGTTGGGATAGGCCGCCGGATAGTTGAGCGTTGCGTCGCCGTCGTTGCCCGCAGCGGCGACGATGACGGAGCCGCTCGCCCCGCCGCTCTTCCATGCGTAGTCGACCGCGTTCTTGAGCGTCGTTGAAGCTCCGCCTCCGAGGCTCATCGAGATCACCTTCGCGCCCTTGTCATAGGCCCAGCGGATGCAGTTGGCAACGTCTGCGGTGGAGCCGGTGCCCAAGGGGCCGCCGAGCGCCTTGCAGATCGAAAGCGGCGAGTTGAATGAAACGCCCGTCACGCCGATTCCGTTGTTCGCGTTCGCCGAGATGGTGCCGGCGACATGCGTGCCGTGCCCGTTGTCGTCCGCGCAGGTTCCCTCCTGGATCGTTCCGGAGAGGATCGGCAGGACGCCTTGCGACTTGGCGCAGTTGGCGACCTTGCCGGCAAGGTCCGGATGCGACGACTGAATGCCTGTGTCGACGATGCCGACCTTGGCCCCACCCGTGGTAGGAAAGGCGCCGAGCCCGGCAGCGTCCCAGCCCTCCGGTGCATCGATGTCAGCGTCGCTGGCGCCGCCGGTCTGACCCGTGTTGTTCAGGCCGTAGAGGCCGCTGAACTGCGGATCGTTCGGCGTTGCCTGCGTGCGGAGGGTCAGGTTCTTCTCCGCGTACGACACCAGGCCGGAGCGCTCGAGCGCGGCTGCGACCTTGGCGGGCTGGCCGGCGCTCAAAACGACTGCGTCGGTGCCTCGGATCTTGCCGGTGACCTGGCCCGCGCCGACCCGCTGGGTCAGCGAGACGATCTGAGCGGCTGTTGCCCCGGAGCGAAATTCGACGATGACGCCGTCGGCGCTCGCAGCGGCCTGGCTCGGCACGCACAGAAGCGCTGCCGTTGTCGCGAGCAGGGCTGCCCGCGTGTGGACTCTCATCTTTGTCTTACCCCTTCAGGAAATCGCCGAGCCCGGACAGCTCAGCGCAGATTCCTACGGGCGCTACCCCGACGCCTGAAAAACGAAACCGGACAACCGTTCGACGGCTAGACTCGACCGCTCGCGCGGCTGTAGCTCAGTTGGCTAGAGCGTCTGCTTGCCATGCAGAAGGTCGTGGGTTCGAATCCCATCAGCCGCTCTTTTCCGGACCTCCGTCAGGTCAGGTCGCGCTTTCGACCGAGAGCCTGACCCGCCGCGGTTTGGCGCTGACTCGGGAACCGGGTTACGATCGGGGCCAGCTACCGGATAGAGGTTGCCATGCCGTTTGGTCTGAAGAAGAGCGGAGTGACGGGGGAGGGAGCGCGCGCGACGGCGCTGGTCGTCTCGACTGACCACCCACTCGACAACCGGATCATGGTCGGGCAGGGAACGCGCGGACGGGTGCGGATTCTGGTTGAGGTCGGGTCGGGACAGGCCGTTCAGGCGACGGGCAGCTTCAAGCTCGACCGCGAGCACTGGCTGGTGGCCGGGATGGAGGTGCCGGTGGCGATCAACCCCGCCGACCCGGACCGATTCGAACCGCTGTGGGACGAGATCCCTGGGATCGAGGAGCGCGTGGCGTCCAACGATGCGACCCTGGTGGACCCGATCGGCACCGGGCGCAGGGTGCTCTCAGCGCTGGAGACGGCCGGTCACATGGGTCCCGACGTGGCCGCGCTTCCAGGCCCCGTCGGCGAGCTCGCGGCGGCGGCCCAGGCCGAGGCATCGGCAACGCCGAACCGGTTCGAGGAAGCGCTCGAGCGGGCCGCGCGGGAGCCCGCCCCGCCCGGCAAGACGCGGGCCGTTGTGGTGGTCGCGACTGTCGCGGCGACATTGACCGACGATCCAAACCGCGGCGCACGCGAGCGCGTCACGTCGGGCAAGCGCGAGGCTGTGCTCGCGGTCAACATTCCTGGCCGGGAGCCGTACGCGGTGTTCGAGCGCAAGTTCAAACGGCCGCGCGACAAGGCTCAGATCACCAGCAGCGGCGTGCCGGCCCTGGTCTCGGCTACGAACCCGAATGACGTAGAGATCGTGTGGCACGAGCTGCCGTCCGTCGGGAGCCAGATCGGCCAGCGCATCTCCGACCGGCTACACGTCGCAGAGGCTGGCATGGCCGCTCAGGCGGGCATCGCGCAGCAGATGACGGAGGCGGCGAAGCAGGCGGCAGCCAACCCGCCCGCTCAGGCGCCGACGCCGGGGGCCATGCCGCCGGGCGCGGTCGGGGCCGACATGAAGGCGATGCTGGCGCAGAACGCAAAGGCATCGCTGAGCATGATCAAAAACCCGAAGCAGCGCAAACAGATGATTGAGCAGTACCGCCGGGCCGGGATCGAGATCGAGGATGACTGACCGCGCGTGGACGGCTTCGCGACTGGAAGCAGGTGGGGCGGCGAGGGGGGCGGTGACCCCGTTGGCTTGACCGCGAGGCGTCCATCAAAGACGGAGCGCAAACCCTCCAGGGCGCGGGGCACTGCTCCGGCACCGCCGTTGCGCGACCGGGTTCTCGATGCCGCCCCGGACGCCGTGATCACGATCGACGAGAGCGGGGCGATCATGGAGTGGAACGCCACCGCCGAGCTGATGTTCGGCTTCGCCCGCCATGCGGCACTCGGGCGCAAGGTCGGCGATCTAATCGTCCCAGAGCCGCACCGCCCAGCGCACGAGGCAGGCCTGCGACGCGTCGTTGCGGGCGGCGAGTCGCGCATCATCGGTCGTCGCGTACGGATGAGCGCACAGCACTCGGATGGCCGCGAGATCATGGTCGAGCTGTTCGTAACCCGTACGAGTGAAGCGCCGCTGCGCTTCACGGCGTGGTTGCGGGAACTGTCCGAGCATGACGCCGCCACGATGGCCGCCGGCGAGACGCACGCTCTCCTCGAAGCGGGCGAGAAGCTCGCTGCGGTTGGCAGTTGGGAGTGGACCCCGTCCCAGTCCAAGCTCCTATGGTCAGACAACGTGTATCGCATACTCGGCTTGCGCCCGGGCGAACGATCACCCGATCCGAAGATCATCCGCGAGCTCACCCACCCGGACGACCGCGACCGCGTACGCAGCTCGCAGTCTGGGATGGCGGCCAGCGGCGAGCTGTCGTCGCCCGTCTCGTACCGGATCATCCGGCCCGACGGTGATGTTCGCCACCTGCGCACGGCACTTGCCGTGGCCGAAGTGCGCGACGGCCAGCCATACCGTTTCGTCGGCTACGTCGAAGACCTCACCGAGCGCATACGCGCCCGTCGCGCGATCGCCGCGCACCTGGCCGTCGATGATGCGACCACGGCATGGGCGTCGTTCGAGCAAGGCGCGCAGGCGTTGCTAGCCGGCCTTGCCGCTGCGCTGGATTGTCAGGGTGGGATCGTCTGGCTCCCCCGTGGGAACCAGCTGGTGGCACGCATGGTGTGGCGGGGCAGGACGGCGGATGCGACGCTGCTGGACTCGGTCCAACGCGGATCGCGGCTGCCCCGCGGCAGCCACCTCGCATGGAGCGCGCAGCGACTAGGCGAGGCCGTGCGTGCCGCCTCCGTCATCGTGATCCCCGCGGTCTTCAAAGGGAAGGCGCTCGCGCTCGTCGAGCTCCGATCCCACGAACATCTCGAGCTGACCGAGCCGCTCATGCGGTACCTGACTGGGATCGGTTATGAGCTCGGCCAGTTCCTTGATGCACGGAGCGACGAGCTCGACATCCCGCTGCTAACGAAGCGTGAGCTCGAGGTGCTGGCGCTCGCCGCGCGTGGCCTGTCGGGAAGACAGATCGCCGAGCGCCTCGTGATCAGCCCCGCAACCGTGAAGACGCATTTGGCGAATCTCTATCCGAAACTCGGTGCCTCCGATCGGGCCGCGGCGGTAGCGACCGCCCTGCGGCTCGGCGTCATCGACTGATCGGCGCCGAGGCCGCCGTGAAGTCCTGACGAGCGACAGGGCGGCGTATCAGCCGCTCTCTTCGAAGTCCGCCAGACTTCATGTCTTGACCGATCCCGGGCAGCACCTAGTCGAGGTTCACGACATGTTTCGGCGTGAGCTCTCGGAGCTCCGCGAGTTGCTGGCGAACGTGCGCGACGGGGCGCTGAGCGCCGGCGATGCCAGGTCCGGTTTGAACGCGATGGCGATGCGCCAGAACGACTGGACCCTGGGTGCGGTGTGCTCGCGCTACTGCAGCGGCGTGACCCACCATCACCACCTTGAGGACGAGGGCATCTTCCCGCACCTGCGAAAGAGCGACGAAGCGCTCGGCCCCGTGCTCGACCGCCTGGCCGCGGAGCATCTCGAGATCCATGATGCGATCGAGGCGGTGGACACCGCACTTGTCCGCCACATGAACGAGCCGACCGACTTCTCTGGGATTGAGCGGGCGATCGATGCGCTCTCAGAAGCGCTGCTGACGCACTTCAGCTACGAGGAGGAACAGCTCGTCGAGCCGCTGTCAAGGCACGGCTTCTACGCCGGCCAGGTCTGATCTAGCGCAGGCCGGCGAGCGAACAGATCGCCGGTCGCCAGCCAGTCGTCCTGAGCTGCGCGGCTAGCGCGTCGCGCTGTGCGGCCTGCGCAGCGGTTGGCGCGACCGGCGGCGTGACGCCGTTTGTGCCGGGGACGCCGCCGCTCTCGCTCTGTCCGGGCACGTAGTGCTCGCCGGTGTAGCGAAGGATGTCGATGCCTCGCAGGTAATCGATCGAATAGAGGACGTCGTCCTTTCCGGCCCACTTGGGCGAGGAGGAAGAGCTGCCGAGCGAGAGGAAGTAGCCCTGCTCCTGGATCGAGCCGTCCTTCTTGATCTGGAGGAACCGCACGCCGTCCTCGTATTCGGAGATCGCCACGAGGCCACCGTTGCGGAACGTCGGGTGCTCCTGGAACCAATGGACCGAGCAGCCGAGGGCGCCAGCGACGGGCTTGCCATCCGCGTAGAAGCCGTTTCCGGCTGGGGGCACCTGGTCGAGCGGGCCTTCGAAAGTCTTGGACTTGCCGCTCAGCACCTTCTTCGCGCTGTACACGGAGAACTCGCTGTTGTTGAGCTCGCAGCGGCCTCTGAAGTTCTCCTCGCCGCCGGTGAGCAGCAGGTCGTCGCTGCCGCGGCGCGGCCAGCGGGCCGAGTGGACGAACTTGGCCGCCTTGCCTGTGTAGAGAACCTTCGGATGCTTGGGTGAGCCGCCGTCCTCCCGATTGATCGAGAAGACGGTGAACGGCTGGCAAGCGGTGAGCATGACTCCGGGGCGAAGCTCGCGGATGTGGTGACAGCTCTCTTCCTTCACGCCTTGCTTCTCGAGCTCGTCGATCCAGTCGCCGATCACCTCGGGCTCCTTGCCATCGAGGATCCCGCGGGCGTCGATGATCGTGCCCGCCCGACCGTAGAAGTACTTGCAGTCGAGGGCGCACTCGACGGTGTGGTTCGCGATCGGCACCGTGCCGACCTGGGTGATGTTCGCGGGGTCGCGGACGTCGAAGAACTGGACGCAGCCGGCCACGGCAAGCTCCGCGACGCATTCCGGGATCAGCGAGTAGAAGTCGCTCGCGACCGCGAGGACCTTCCCGTTCGTCGGGACCTCCTCGTTCTCCCAGGCGATGTTGACCTCCATCTCGCCGAGCTGCTGGGGCGAGGCCGGATCGGAGATGTCGTAGATCGAGAGGTTCTTGCCAGACGTGACGAAGAGGCGATCGCCGACGACCTTGGCTCCCGCGGTCATGCCGACGTCCTGCTTGATCGAGCCCAGGTACTCGACGTTGTCAGACATGACCGCGTCGGGAAGCGGGGGCGCGGGCGGCTCAGCTCCGGCCGAAGAGACAGGAACGGCCATCGCGCTGGCGAAGAGCGCCGTGAAGGCCGCTAGGACAGCAAGCGGACGCCTGCCCGCCGCGTTCGGAATGAGCCGAGACCCCATTGATCGGTGCAACTACCCTGGGCACGATCGGAGGAAACCTTGTTCAACCGATCGTGCCCACGTGCCGCCGCAAACGGCGCGATAATCGGCCATGGCCTCATATGAAGTCCACGATGCCGCGGTCGCGCACGTGAAGGAATTGATCGAGGGGCGCCAATACGTCCTCGACTCGGACTGGGGCGAAGTCCAGCCATCGGCGGATGACGAGAACGCGTACCTCGAGAATCACTCATGGGATGAGTACGGCGCTTGGCATCTCGGCCTGACCGAGGGCGCCACCGACGAGACGAAGGCGCGCTATGCCTTCGTCGCCGGCGACTTCCGGCGTGTCCACAGATCTGCACTTATCGCCTGCGTCTACCGCGCATCGGAATGGCGCCACAAGGACGTCGAGCTGGCCGCCCATGACCTTCTCCAGCTGCTCGACAAGACGGCCGGGTCGTGAAGCGCGGCAAGGACTTCGGTTAGCTTCGCAGCGTCATGGATGTGACTTCAACCGACAACGAACCCCAATTGGCTCGTGAGCGCGAGCGCGTTGCCGTAGCTTCCCGGCGGCTCGCGGAGGCTGGGCTTGTGCTGGGGACCGCAGGAAACGTGTCTGAGCGGTCGGGCGACCTGGTAGCGATCACGCCGACCGGCGCTGAGCTGGCGGAAGTCGGGGCCGAGGATGTGGCGGTCATAGATCTCGATGGAATGCAGGTTGGAGGCTCTCTCGCGCCAACGTCCGAGCTGGACCTCCACCTCGGGATCTACAGGCGCCACGGTGCCGGCGCGGTCGTCCATACGCACTCGCCGATGGCTACAGCGCTCTCGTGCGTCGTGGACGAGGTGCCGTGCGTCCATTACGGGATGCTGATGCTGGGTGGAGCCGTCCCGGTCGCCCCTTATCGGACTTTCGGCACCCCAGAGCTCGCTGAAACCGTGGTCGAGTCACTCGAGGGGCGGACGGCGGTGTTGATGGCAAATCACGGCGCCGTGACCCACGCGGGCGACGTCGGGCAGGCTGTCGAGCTTTCACTTCTTCTCGAATGGGCCTGCACCGTGTACTGGCATGCGCGAGCCCTGGGCAAGCCCCACGCCCTCGACGGCGACGAGCAACAGGCCGTTATCACGGCGGCCCTCGATCAGGGCTATGGCGAGACGAAGCCGGTAAAGGGCAGACCGTGATCGAGCCGGGGCCGATCGTCGCGATGGGGGTCCACGTACTCGACACGCTCGTCAGGCCGGTCGAAGAGATTCCCGAGGGTCAAGGCGGGGCGCTGGTCGAGGAGATCAGAATCACCGCGGCCGGTTCGGCGGGCGGCACCGCCGTCACGCTCGCCAAGCTCGGCGCCGACGTCCACAGCGCCGGAGCGATCGGCGAGGACGCAGTGGGGGAGATGCTTGTCGGTCAGCTCGAGAGCTTCGGTGTAAACACGGCGCAGCTCGTCCGGCGAAGTGACGTTCAAACGTCCGCCAGCGTCTTGCCGATTCGCCCCGACGGCTCGCGGCCCGCCTTCCATGTCGTCGGCGCCAACGGGACCTATGGACCCGATGACGTCGAGTGGGAGGTGCTCGAGCGAGCGGGCTACCTGCACATGGGCGGCCCCGAGTTCATGGGAGGCGAGGCGGCGGCCAAGATCCTCTCGTTCGCCCGTGAGCATGGCGTCGTGACCTCGGCGGACATCCTCGCCCCCGGCGATCAGGCGGCGCAGATCGCCGACTGGGTGGGGCCGGCATTCGCCCATCTCGATTACCTCCTGCCGAACGATGAGCAGGTCCTCGGCCTCACCGGTGCCGACGACCTTGAATCGGGGGCGAGGCAACTCGTCGAACAGGGAACGGGCTGCGTTGTGGCCACGTGTGGCGCGGAAGGCGTGATTATCGTCGACAAAGAGTCGGTTGACCGCGTGCCCGCGTTCCACATCGACGTCGTCGACACGACAGGCTGTGGGGATGCGTTCTCTGCAGGCTTCCTCCGCGGCCTGTCTTTGGGGCGCGAGCGCCGGGAGGCCGCGGTCCTCGGCTGCGCGGCGGCGGCGCTGGTCGCGCAGGGCCTCGGGACGGATCACGGCGACTTCGACCTCGAACGTGCCGACGAGTTCGTCAGGACAGGAAGCTCACGACCTCTTTGACCGTCCGCTCGCGTTCCTGCTCGAAGACGAAGTGTCCCGCACCTTCGAAAGCCGCGAGCCGGGCGCCCGGGATCTCCCGCTCGAACCGCTTCGCACCGGCGAGCGGGGCGAACTGATCCTCGGCGCCCCAGACGAGCAATGTAGGCACGTCCAGGTCGGCGAGCTTGCCGTCGTAGGGCGCGAGCTTTTCGAAGTCCATCGAGCGATAGAACTCGATGGTCGCCTCGCGCCCGCGGCCCTCGGCGAACGGGCGCCAGTAAGCGTCGACGTCTTCCTCGGTGAAAGTTGCGCCGTCCGCTCGGAGCAACCCGGCGAAGCCGTCGCGGTCGATGGCGCCAATGATCTCCTCGCCCTGCGGCGAGCGCATCGCCTCGGCTATCCCGTGCCACTTGCCGTCCGAGAAGAAGCCGGTGTCGGAGATCACGAGCGCGGAGACGAGATCCGGGTTCTCGCACGCCCAGGCTAGGCCGACGAAACCTCCCCAGTCGTGGACGACGATCGCGACGCTGCTCAGTCCAAGTTCCTCGTGTAGCGCGCCGAGTGCCTCGAGGTTGCGCTCGAAGGTAGCGGGGCCTGGATCGTCCGAGTCGCCGAGGCAGTAGAGGTCGGGCGCGACGCAGCGCCGGCCTTGCCCTGCAAGCGCGTTCATCAGCGGCTCCCACATCCGCGACGACTCGGGGAAGCCGTGGACCAGCAGGACGGGGGCGTCTGTCTCCTCGCCATCCGGCGTGGTTTCGCGGTAGTGGGTCAAGCTGGTGGGAAGAGCTTGAACTTCTTACGTGTAGTCGATTTACCCTTGCGCCCCATGGCGCCGACGATATCCGCCCTGCCTATTCGTTGTCCTTCTCAGCCTTCCGCACGTCGTCCTCAGCTGTGGCGTAAGCATGACTCTCTCCCGCAGCGTAGGCCTCCGCTTTGCCTTCGTCGGGAGCCTCGTCGCGATCAACGTAAGCCTTCTCCGCCCTCGCCGATAGTGACTTTCGTAGTCGGCCGAGCACTGTCTTCACGTTGTCAACCATCTAACCCCCTTCTTGTGATGGAAGTGATTCTAAGCCCTAGTCGAGTTCTGTGCGCCGGGATAAGCTGAGCGGCGCGAACCTGGCCGAGTTCCCCGGAAACGGCTCAGGTAAGCGCAACTCGGCGCCTTGGCGGAGTGGTTACGCAGCGGCCTGCAAAGCCGTTTACGCCGGTTCGATTCCGGCAGGCGCCTCTAGACGTGGACTCCGACTTCAGCGGGGGGGAATCGCGCCGCAGGATTAAAGCTTTCGGGACATGGTGCCGATAACAAATTGATGCGCAACGGAGGGACGCGGGTGCGACGGGTGCGGGGAAGGCTGCTGACTGCTGGGATCGGCGCGGCTGCTGCATGCATGCTGTGGCCATCGGCCTCCTCGGCCGCGACCTGCGAGGAGTTCACGAAGGTTCCCGGCGAGCGTTTCGGGTTCAACGACGCGGTCAGCACCACAACGCTTGTCGGCGGGACGAACATCACCGACGTCGACGTGCGCGTGCGGATCGTTCACCCGTATGTCAACGACGTCTCGCTTTACCTGACCCACAACGGCGGCACGATCAACCTGAGCACCAACAACGGTCCTCCGAATTCTCCCGCGAGCGACTACAACGACACAGTCTTCGACGACGCGGCCGCGACTTCGATCACGGCGGGCTCGCCGCCTTTCGCAGGTTCATACAGACCCGAGCAGCCGCTGAGCGCTTTGAACGGCACGTCACCGGCGGGTACGTGGACGCTGACGGCAGACGATTCGTTCCCGTCCCTCGATGACGGGATCTTCGCCAACTGGAGCCTGCGGATCACCACGGTGGGCGATTGCCCCACGAACGCCGACGACGACAACGACGGCGTCCTCGATACGGCCGACAACTGCCCGAACGACCACAACCCCGGTCAGCAGAACTCAGACCCCGATGCGCTCGGCGACGCGTGCGACCCAGACGACGACAACGACACCGTGCTCGACGATGGGGATAACTGCCGGGTGATCGCGAACGTTGATCAGGCGAATCACGATGAGGACGCCGACGGAGACGCCTGCGACTTAGACGACGACGGCGACACGGTCGAAGACGGCGCCGACAACTGCCCGCTCAATGGGAACGGCGATCAGGCCGACCTCGACCAGGACGACCTGGGCGACGCCTGCGACGACGATGACGATGGCGACGGGGCCAACGACACCGCCGACAACTGCCCTGTCGACGAGAACCCCGATCAGGCCGACCACGACGAGGACGACGTAGGCGACGTCTGCGACTCGGACGACGACGGCGACTCGCTCGAAGACGGCAGCGATGACTGCCCGATGGGCGACGCCGCAGGCACTGACACCGATGGCGATGGTTGCAAGGACGCCGGCGAGGACCTCGACGACGACGACGACAACGTCAATGACGGCACCGACGAGTGCGACCTCCTGGCCGCCGAGACCTCGAGCGGCTGCCCCGAGGCCAGCGGCACGATGACCCTTCGCTACAAGCCGAGGAAGAACAGCTTCTTCGGGACGCTCGTGACCGACGGGCAGCCGACGTGCGCAGACGCGCGTACGGTCTCGATCTATCGCGTGGTCAAGGGCCCCGACCCCGACAAGCTCGTGGGCACGACGGCTACCGGCCCGGACGGCGCCTTTTCGCTGAAGAAGAAGGCCAAGCGCGGCAAGCACTACGCTGCCGCCGATTTCGGGATCCTGACCGACGTTGCCGCCTGCCTGGCGGCGACCTCGAGCTCCATCCGCACCTGAGCGGCGCTCACGCCCAATAGGTTGAGGTGGTCTTCTATGACCGCCAAGCGAGGCATCTTCGTCGCGCCCTTCGATGAGCTGGCGGACCCGCGCCTCCTGATGGGTCTGGCCGGGCGCGCGGAAGAACTGGGCTGGGACGGCCTCTTTTTATGGGACCACGTCCGCTACCGGGCGCCCACTCGCGCCGTGCTCGATGTCTGGGTCGCGCTCAGCGCGATCGCCACGGCGACTGAGCGCATCCGCCTGGGGCCGATGGTCACACCGGTCTCACGTCGCCGGCCCCACAAGCTCGCGCGTGAGACGGTCACGCTTGACCACCTGAGCAAGGGGCGCCTGACGCTGGGTGTGGGCTTGGGAAGCGTCAACAACGGAGAGCTCGCGCCCTTCGGAGACGAGGAGGATGCGAAGGCCCGCGCGCGCCTGCTCGACGATGGGCTGGCGAAGCTCGCCGGCTACTGGGCCGGAGAGTTCGAGCCCGTGCCCGTCCAGCGTCCGCGAATCCCGGTATGGGTCGCGAGCCGGTGGCCGAATCGCCGGCCGCTTCGCCGGGCGGCAAGGTGGGATGGCCTGTTCCCGATCGACCTGCCCGAACCCGACGCGCTCGGCGAGCTGGCCGCGGATGTGGCCGATCTGCGCGATGACCCGGACGACCCATTCGACCTCGTTGCCGAGGTCAACCCAGGCGACGATCCTGCCCCCTGGGAAGCAGCGGGTGCCACCTGGGTGCTTACTTCATTCGACCAGTCGCCGCTTGAGCGGGACGTCCGCACAGCCATCGAAGCCGGGCCCTAGAGCGCCGTTCTCACGCGCCAATGCGCGCCATCGGCTCATGCTGGGGGGGCCAAGCTGTCGATGGGGTATGTAGATGCTTTCTCCAAACTGGCGCCTGGCGCCGATTCTCGTCGGCACCCTGGGCGTTGTGGCGTACGCCGTGTGGATGCTTATGGGAGAGCCGCGCAGTTCTGTCCCGGCTATGAACTGGATCTACAACGGGGTCGTATTGATGACCAGCGCGGCCTGTTTCGTGCAGAGCTTCCGAAAGGGCGTGTCGTCGGTCGCTTGGATTGCCTTCGGGATTGGGCTCTTGGCCTGGGCGCTCGGCAACTTCTACTACACCGATGTGCTCCAGGGCACCGAAGAGATCCCATTCCCGTCTTGGGCGGACTTCGGCTATCTGGCCGCCATTCCATGCTTCTTCGTGGGCATCGGGCTTTTGATCCGCCAGCGAGTCGGCCGCTTCACGGCCGCACAGTGGTTCGATGGAATGATCGGAGCGCTCGCGGCAGCCGCAGTTGCCACCGCACTCCTCAGCCCGGCGCTCGTCGGCCTCACAAAAGGTGACCCTTCCGCAGTCCTGACCAACCTCGCCTATCCGCTCGGGGACCTGCTCCTGGTTTCCTTCGTGGTCGGTGCGCTGGCCGTCAGCGGTTTTCGCGGCGCCGGCGCTTTGGTCGCCGTGGGCGCCGGGCTTCTAATCTGGAGTTTGGGGGATGCCTTCTACCTGTATCAGGTCGCAACCGATACGTACAACGGCGGAATCATCGACCTAGGCTGGCCGATCGGAGCGCTCGTCATCGCGTTCGGCGCCTACCGCTCGACCTCTTCGCCGCTTGGTCAACGCTTGGGCTACCGCTCGGCGATTCTGCTGCCAGTCGGCTTCGGGCTCCTGGCTGCCGCGGTACTTGCGTGGGATCACTACAGCGAGCTGAGTGGGGCGTCCGTGTGGCTTGCCGAGGCGACAATCCTCGCTGTGCTGGTCAGGCTTGGGATGAGCTTTCGGGAAAACAACCGACTGGTGGCTGAGCTTCACGACGACTCGATAACCGACGTTCTCACCGGTCTCGGCAACCGAAGAGGGCTTTCGATCACGCTCGGCCGCGTCCTCGCGCGAGAAGGCCATGACCCCATGCCCTACTTCTTCGCGTTACTGGACCTGGACGGATTCAAGTTCTACAACGACAGCTTCGGCCACCCCGCCGGCGACCTCCTTTTACGCAGGCTTGGGGAGAACCTGTCCAATGACGTCCCCCTTGACGACAGCGTCTTCCGCCTCGGAGGGGATGAGTTTTGCGTCTTGATGCCGCTAGCCGGGAAAAACCCGGCGACTGTGGCGGAGTGCGCGAGGACCGCCCTCTCCGAGCAGGGCGCGGGTTTCGCGGTGACAGCGTCGTGCGGGTGGGCCGTGCTTCCGAAGGAGGCGGACTCGGCTTCCGAAGCGCTGGGTCTCGTCGACCAGCGGATGTACGCCGAGAAGGCAAATCGAACCATGCGCGGCACCACTCAGATGCAGGAGATCTTCAGGCGCATCTTCAAGCAGCACGATCCCTATCTGAAGGAGCATTTCGACGAGGTCGCGAGACTGGCGATGGCGGTCGGAGTGGAACTGGGTTTGGGCTACGAGGAAATCGATGTCATCGGGCGTGCCGCCGAGTTCCACGACATCGGCAAGGTCGCAATACCTCAAGAGATTCTGGACAGGCCCGGGCCTCTCAGCGAGAGCGAATGGGACCTGATGCGACGCCACACCATGATCGGGTACAAGATCCTGAATGCGACTCCCGCCATGAGGCCGGTCGCCACCTTGGTCCGCTCCTCGCACGAACGATGGGACGGGCGCGGCTACCCCGATGGCCTGGTTGGCGAAATGGCTCCCCTCGGAGCGCGGATCGTGAGCATCTGCGATGCGTTCGACGCGATGACCTCGAAACGGCCCTACAGCGAAGCACTCTCGCGAAGGGAGGCTCTTGCCGAGCTACGCGCTTGTGCTGGCACGCAGTTCGACCCCGATCTCGTGGAAGTGTTCTGCGCCATCGAGGGAAGAGCTCCGATCGAGCCGGCTCCTGCGGGCTCCCTTAACTGAGCTGCGCCGCTGGGCCTAAGCGGCCAAGTGGTCTAGAAGCGGACCGCGCTCTTCGGTACCCACCAGACCTCGTCGGTGGCATCGCCTTTGCCGCCCCTGGCGGCCATTCCGCGGCTGGCATGGATCTCAACGGCTCCACCGACCTCTTCGACCGCATTGAACGCGAGTTCCCGCGCCTCGGCCTTGCCGGCCCCCGCGTCGCGGAGGCCCCGGATGACGCGCGACTGATTGACCGAAAACCTCTCTTCGGGCCCCGGGGCGTGCATGCGGCTTACATTCGCGGCGTCAGTGACGAGCGCGACGGCGTCCTTGATCTCAGGCATGCTCAGAGCGTACGAGGCTCAATGGCGCTAGACGACGCCTGTCGCCTGAAGTGCGATCCCGATCAAGCCACATCCGAAGACCACGCCGACGATCGCCAGCTTCGCATGCCAGCGCATGAGGACGATAAAGGCCCCGATGGCGAGGATCGCCGTGGGTACATCCACAACGCTCGTATCGACGATGTCCACAGTCACGGCTGCGATCAGCCCCGTCACTCCGGCCGCGACGCCGAGCAGAAACGGGTGGAGCCGCCGGTTCTCGGCGATAGCGACCAGCGAATGGTGGAAGAAGATCGGAAAGACGAAGGCCGGCAGGAAGATGCCGAGCGTGATGGCGAGGGAGCCCGCCAACCCACCGGTCAAGTATCCGATGAACGTCGAGAAGATGACGAGCGGACCGGGGAGGACGCCCCCGATCGCGAGGCCGTCGACGAATTGGCTCTCCGTGATCCAGGCGTGCCCGCCGACGACGGAGTCGTGGAGGAACGGGATTACGGTGAAGGCGCCGCCGAAGGTCACAAGCCCGGCTTTCAAGCCTTCCCAGAACAGCTCCGCGGTGAGGGAGAGTGTGACCCCGCCGGCGACCACTGCCAGCACGAGCGGTGCGAGCGAGAACGAGTTCGCGCGGCGCACAAGGCGTTCGCCGTTCTTCCATAGCTCGTACGCGAGCCCAGCCCCTAGCAAGACGAGCGCGAAGTTTGCTGACGCGAACAGGGTCAAGGCGAACGCCGCAACCGCGATGAGTGCCAACGGAACATCGGTAACGAACGTTCGGCTGAGCCTGATGACTGCTCGGGCGACTATGGCACCCACGGCCGCGGTCAGGCCGTAGAACAGCTCGTCCAGGCTCCCCGCAAGGTCGGCCTTCACATACAGGATCGAAAAGGCCAGCATCAGTAGAAACCCAGGCAAGACGAAGCCGAGCCCTGCCGCAAAGGCGCCCAATTTCCCGCCGCGGATGCGCCCGAAGTAGATCGCGAGCTCTGAGGCCTCAGGTCCGGGAAGGATCTGGTAGACGGCGAGCGTCTTGGTGAACGCCTCCTCGGACACCCAGCGCTCCTCGTCGACGCATTCCTGCTTGATCAACGCGATCTGAGCCGCCGGGCCACCCCACGCGAGGAGACCGAACCTGAGAAAGCGCAGGAAGAGCGACCTGGGGGACTCCAAGTTCAGAGCTCGGCCAGGACTTCAGCCGCCACCCGTTCACCCGAGCGGACGGCGCCGTCCATGTAGCCGACCCAATAACCCGCCGTCTCGGTTCCCGCCCAATGGATGCGCCCGACCGGCTCTCGGAGCGATCGTCCGTACGCGTAAAGAGCGCCTGGGGACGTGAAGCCGACAGGCCCGCCTCTGGACCATTGCTCGCCCGGCCAGTCGGATTCGAAGTAGTCCTTCGGGCTTCCAGCTTCGGCTCCGTAGTACTTCGTGAAGTTGGCGAGGACCGCGGCCTTGCGAGCGCTCGGCGTCAGGTCGCGAAAGTCGCGCGCCACATCGCCGCCAATGAAGCCGAAGATCACGCCTGGCGAGCCGTCGGGCGGGGAGGCGTCGTAGGTCACGTTGACCGGCCCCTCGTATGAGACAACTGTTCCGTTGAGCCCGTCCTCGCGCCAGAACGGCTCGTCGTAGACACAGGTCGCCTTCATTAGGGTGCCCTGCGAGATCCTCTGGGTGAGCTGGTCGCGCCGGGACGGCATAAGCGGCTTGTACGTGATTCGGCTGGCCAGGGCGGGCGGAATGGCAACGATCACCCGCTTCGCGCGCACGCTCACGCCCTTCCCATGCACCGTGACGCCGGCTTTTGTCTGCTTGATGCGGGTCACCGGCGCTTTCAGCACGATGCGCTTCCCGAGGGCCTTTGCCATCCGCTCGGTTATGCGTCCGGTGCCTCCGACGAATCGGCTCTCCTGCGCGCCTCCCTGCGTATTGAAGTTGCGCTCGAAGGTGCCGACGTTCTGCTCGTTCCCCGAAGCGGCGATGTAGAAGAGGACGTAGAGGAGCGAGATCTCGCGCGGCTCGGCGCCAAAGATCGGCCGGGTGGCGACCGGCACGAGCGCCTTGAACTGCGGGGTCACCGCGTTGTCGTTGATCCAGGACTCAAAGGTCTGCCCGTCGCGCGCCGCCGCCTGTGGCGCGTCGTAGGGCGCCTCGACGTCGATCTCGGTCGCCATTTGGTCGAGCTGAGCGACGACCGTCGCCAGATCGCCCACGATGAGCGGATCCGGGGGCGCGGTGCCGAATGGCGGCATGTCCGTATATGTCGATCGCTGGCCGAGCGAGTTCACATAGACGTTGTCGCCAGTCGCAAAGGTTGGGAAGGTGTCGACGTTGAAGCGTTCCGCCATCGCCTGGATGCGGTCCTGGGTCGGACCGGTGAAAGTGCCGCCCTTCTCCGAGATCTCGCCTCCCGAGATCTTGTGGTTGTGGACCCTGCCACCCACGCGATCGCGGGCCTCCAGGACCACCACGGACTTCCCGGCATCGGTCAGATCGAGCGCGGCAGTCATCCCGGCCAGTCCGGCGCCGACGATTACGACGTCAGCGCTGAGATGCGAGGACTTGGGCTTCGCGGCGGCGGCATCGGCACCGAGCGCGACGCCGGCAGCTCCTGCCGCGGCGCTTCCCACCAGTCGTCTCCGGCTTATTCGGTGTCCCTGTTCTGCCACTTCGGTTAGCTTCGCAGCTTCAGAAGGGCTATCACCCCGATACCGACTCCAGGAGGCATCCCTTGATCAGCAAACTCGACTTCATCGGCGTTCCCTCTCAAGACGCCGACCGCGCCAAGAAGTTCTATGTGGAGACGCTCGGCTTGCGTCAGGACCAGAGAGCCCAATACGACTTCTGGGCCGGCGACACATGTTTCGGCATCTGGGAGCCCGAGAAGTTCGGCATGACGTTCGAGCCGCAGCGGAACGCCCATCCCGCACTTCACGTGGACGATGTTGCGGCCGCGCGCGCAGAACTCGAGGGCAAGGGCGTCGAGTTTCTGGCGGACACGATGGATACGGGCGTCTGCCACATGGCCCTCTTCCGTGATCCGGACGGCAACGACCTGATGCTGCACCACCGCTACGCGCCCTACGAGAGCGAGTAGTCGGATCTAGTCGCTCAGGACCTTGCCGCTGACGAAGCGGTCACGGCCCGGCCCGCCAACGAAGCGGTCGTGCCCGCGGCCGCCGCGGAGCTCGTCGTCGCCGCGACCGCCCTTGAGGAGGTCGGTGCCGCCGCGCCCGCAGATGAGGTCATCGCCTCGCCCGCCGTTGATCTTGTCGGTCTTTCTGAGGCCGACGATGACGTCGCGCTTGTTCGTGCCGCGGAGGACCTTCTTGGTCGAGGTGATCGTCGCCTCGCGGCCCTTGCACTTCGGGAAGGGCCAGACGTCGTTCGTCACCTTGACGGTATAGAAGCCCTGGAAGCCGTCCGAGTACCAGATCTCCGCGTTTTCGGCGTCGAAGGCGGGGCTTGACATCGCCCAGTTCGACGATTCGAGAATCAGGCGGTCCTTGATCGGCGCATTGAAGTAGGCGATCTCCTTCGGGTGCTTCGGATCGCGGATGTCGAAGACGCGGAGGCCGGAGAGGATCATCGAGCACGCGACGATGCCCGGGTCCTTACGCTGCGGAACGTTGCAGTAGTGCCCGGCGTAGCTCTGAAGCGGGATGTTGGCGCCCGGGTCGCCCGCCTGATCGGCAAAGTTCTCAGGCTGGTGAACGGCGAGGCGGAGGTTCGAGACGACCTTCGGCGCGGTCTCGTCCTCGATGTTGATGATGCGTCCCGCACCGACCTCCGACTGTCCTCCGAACTCGTCGATCTCGACGACGTACTCCTTGCCGTCGATCTTGACCGGGATCGCGTTCTGAGGGATGGACATCGACCCCCAGGTGAGATTGGAGAGCTCGGTCACGGTCGGGTTCGGGACCCGATCCTGAATCTCGGTGGTATCGAGGATGTGGAGGCCCGAGCCCGTTCCCGCCACGTAGGCGCGATTGCCTGAGTTCGAGATCGAGAGGCCGTGGGAGTCGTAATCGCCGTACCAGAGCGGGACCGGGAGCGTGAGATTGGAGATGTCGACCGCGACCAGGGTCGACGTCCCGGGCGAGGCGGAATAGAAAGTGTTGCCGTCGGGCGCCATGCCCGACTCGTGGCCGAAAACGCCGATCGGCAGCGATGACTTGAAAACCGGGGCGCGGCAGTCTTGGGAGATGTCGTAGAGGTCAACGACGCCGACGTTGAATGCCGGGTTGCCGAGCACGGCTGCAAGGACGCCCCGTTCCTGGCTCACGACCAGCGACTCGTGCGGCGAAAGCATCGCCGGCGTGATGAGACGAGTGGTCCTGACCGGGTTCTTCGGATCCGACATGTCCATCACGTTCACGCCGGCCTCGCCGTCGAAGATGTTTGTTGGGCTGAGGAGGGTCGTGTCGTAGTAAGCGCACTCGTGGCCGTCGTCGTCGACGTAGCGCTCGACCTTGAAGCCGCCGATCGATCCGGTTGTGTTCGGGATCTCATACGAGCCGAGCTGCTTCGTGTTGCAGGTATAGCCCTTGGCGGCGCGGCCGGAGTCGAAGTCCTCCTGCGGCACGCGGCCCTGGATGTCCGTTTCGGGACGCGAGCCTGGGCCACACGGGATCCCAGGCGTTGGCTCAAGGGGAGGCTCGGCGGCGCGCTGGGCCTTGGCCGCCGGCACCTCCATCGGGTTCGCGGGGGTGCCGAAGTCTTCAGTGAGGTCGAGCTTGCCGGTGTCGCCTGGGTGGCCCACGGCGGGCCCGGCGAGCGTGAGCGCAGCGACCAGCGCCGCAAGACCTGCCAATCCGTGGCGTGTGCCCGCGACCATCTTCATGCGTGAATCCTACGGTGCCTGTTTGGGCGCCCGCGCTGCTCAGGCAGGCACTGCCGCGCGCTTGCGCGCCCGGAAGCGGCCACGCAGGCCGTTCGCCCGCTTGCGGTCCTTGAGGATCCGCTGGGCGGCGTTGTGTCCGGAGGCGGCCATGACACCGCCGCCCGGGTGGGTGCCGGCGCCGCAGAGATAGAGGCCCTCGAGCGGCGTGGCGTACTGGGCGAGCATGGGGGAGGGGCGCATGAAGGCCATCTGGGCCAGATCCTGCTCGCCCTGGAAGATCGAGCCGCCCTGGAGGCCGAAGATGTCCTCGAGGTCCGGCGGCGCAAGCACCTCCCGCTCCATGATCGCGCCGGGCAGGTTGGGTGCGAACTGCGCCATGTTCTCGACGCATTTGTCGGCGTAGCGCTCGCGGGCGCCGTCGGGCCACTCCTCGTGGGTGGTTGGGCCGTACTGCGTGAACATCGTCGCGATCCAGCGATCGTCGTCGGTGAGCGAGGGGTCGATCGAGCTCGGTACCTCGAGCTCGGTGTAGGGGTTGGCCGACGGCTCGCCGCGGACCGCGTCCTGCCACGCGCGCTCCAGGTAGTCGAGTGACGGGCAGTAGTTGACGCCGGCGGTCAAGAGGTGCTTCGAGTCTTCTTCCGAGAGTCCCTCGTAGACGGGCGGCTCTGAGAGGACCATGTTCACCTTCACCGAGGCGCCGCGCGTGCGGTATGCCTCCATGTCCTCGGTGACTTCGGCAGGAAAGTTGTCGCCGTCGGCGAGGTCGAGAATCGTGGTCTTCGGATGGGCGCCCGAGGCGACGATCGGCGCCGTGTGGACGGTGCCGTCGGCGAGCGTCACGCCGGTGACGCGCCCGCCGGTGGAGTCGATCGAGGCGACCTCGGCGTCGGTCTGGATCTCGGCGCCGGCAGAGCGCGCGCTGGAGGCGATCGCCTCGGAGATGGCGCCCATGCCACCGATCACCTGGCCCCAGGAGCCGACGTTGCCATCAAGCTCGCCGAGCGCGTGGTGGAGAAGGTTGTAGGCGGTGCCCGGGGTGTAGGGGCCGGCCCACACTCCCACGACTCCCGTCGAGGCGATCGACCCCTTGAGGTAGTCGTTCTCGAAGAAGCCGTCGAGCATGTCGCCCACAGACATCGTGAAGATGCGGACCAGCTTTTGGACGTCGCGCTGGGACATACCGGCGATGCGGCCGGCCTCCTTGAGAATTCCTGCGATGTCGGCCGGCGCCTTCGATCCCAGGGCCGGGGGCTGGCGGATCATCATCGGGCGCACGAAGCCGGCGGCCATGAAGAGGAGGTCCTCGAACTCCTCGTAGCGAGCGGCGTCCTTCTTGGAGAACTTGGCGATCGACTCGCACGTCTTTGCCACGTCGTCGTGGAAGACGATCGGCCCGTCGGGCGTCATCGCCGCGTAGGCCGGATCGAGCGGATAGGCCTCGTAGCCGTGGCGCTTCAACTCGAGGTCGGCGACGACCTTTGGCTGGAGCATCGAGACGACGTAGGAGGCGCGCGAGACCCGGGCGCCGGGCCAGACCTCTTCGGTCACGCAGGCGCCGCCGAGGATGGGGCGACGCTCGAGGATGAGGGTCCGAAGGCCGGCGCGCGACAGATACGCACCGGTGGTCAGGCCGTTATGCCCGCCTCCGACCACGATCGCATCCCAGGTGCCCATTCGGCCAACAAGCTAGCACATTCGTTGTATTGACTACAAAGTCAATGACAGGTACGATGTCGTGCGTGACGCGACTTCAGGAACTCGCCAAGGAGCACCTCATGCTCCATTTCTCGGACATGAGCGTGGCCGCGGAGGACATCCCCGTGATCGTGCGCGGCGAGGGCTCCCACGTCTACGACGACGACGGGAACCGCTACATCGACGGCCTCTCGGGCCTCTACTGCCTCAACCTCGGCCACTCGCACGGCGAGGAGCTGGGCGCGAAGGCGGCGGCGCAGATGTCGACCCTCGCTTACACCTCGAACTGGACCGTCGCTCACCCCCCGGCGATCGAGCTGGCGACGAAGCTCGCCGAGCTGGCGCCGCCCGGGTTTGAGCGCTCGTTCTTCACCTCCGGAGGCGCCGAATCCGTGGAGGCCGCCTACAAGATGGCTCGCCAGTGGCACCAGGCGAACGGCGAGCCCGGCCGCCGCAAGGCGATCGCCCGCCGCGACGCGTACCACGGCGTCTCTCTCGGCGCGCTCTCGTTCACCGGCATCCCGGTCTGTCGTACCGCCTTCGAGCCCATGGCCGTCCCGACCTCCCACGTTTCCTCCACCAACGCCTACCGCCATCCGGCCGGTGGAGACGAGGCCGAGTTCACCAAGGCGCTGCTCGATGAGATCGAGGCGACGATCGAGTTCGAACAGCCGGAGACGATCGCAATGATCATCTTCGAGCCGGTCCAGAACGCGGGCGGCTCGATCGTCCCGCCCGCCGGCTACTGGCAGGGACTCCGCAAGATCTGCGACAAGCACGGGATCCTGCTCGTCTCCGACGACACCATCTGCGCCTTCGGCAGGCTCGGCGAATGGTTCGGCTCGCAGCGCCTCGACTACCAGCCGGACATCATCACCTTCGCCAAGGGGCTGACCGGCGCCTACGCCGCTATGGGCGGTGTCCTCATGTCGGACAAGGTCGCGGCGCCGTTCCTCGAGGGCAAGGCCGACTACCTCCACGGCATCACCTTCGGCGGCCATCCCGTCGGATCGGCGATCGCCCTCGGCGCGCTCGAGATCTACGAGCGCGAGGGAATCCTCCAAAACGTCCGCGACAACGAGCCCAAGGCGCGCGAGATGCTGGAGGGACTCAAGGACATCCCGATCGTCGGCGACGTTCGCGGGATGGGCCACTTCTTTGCCATCGAGGTCGTGAAGGATCAGGCGACCCGGGAGCCGTTGTCAGACGCGGAGGCGAACTGGCTCTTGAAGAACGTTCTTTCGGACCGCCTGTTCGACAGCGGGCTGCTGTGCCGTCTCGACGACCGCGCCGAGCCGATCGTCCAGATCGCGCCGCCGCTCATCGGCGACGTCGCGCTCTTCGAGGAGATCACGGAGGCCCTCCGCGACGGCCTCACTCATGCGGCCGAGCTACTCGAAACAGGCGCCCCGCCCGAATCCAAGCCGGCGTCCCGGGCGAGCTCGCATCCCACTGCCGGGACGTTCTAGCGCCGGGCTACGGCGTCCGCGGCGATCACGCCCGCCGGACCTGCGATCAGCGGGTTCACCTCGATCAGGCTGAGCCCTTCCTCCTGCATCAGCTCGCTGATGCGCGAGGCAGCGATCGCGACGGTGGCGATATCGATCTCGGGTGTCCCGCGGCCGCCGTGGAGAAGGGCCGCCCCGCGCAGGCCGTCGAGCGCGGTTTCCACTCGGGCTGGCGAGGCGGGGAGGGGGATTACTGCGACGTCGTCGAGCGCCTCGGTCCAGATGCCGCCAATGCCGATGACGAGCGCCGGCACGATCGCGTCGGTCCGGGCGGCGACGATCAGCTCGATGCCGCCGGGTGGTGCCATTTCCTCGAGGAGGAGCTCGGCGCCCACCGCCTCGGGGATGGAGAGGATTCGCACGGCCTCGCGGATGAGGTCCGGTTCGGTCTCGATGACAAGCGAGATCGCGCCGATGTCGGACTTGTGTTGGATCATCGGGCCCGAGAGCTTGAGCGCAAGCGGCCACTCCATGCCCTTGGCGGCGCGAACGCATTCCTCGGCGCTCCGCGCCCTGCGGCCCTCGGGAACCGGCACGCCAGCCGCGTGAAGAAGCCCTTTCGCGCCAGCTTCCGAGAGCCAGAGCCCTGGGTCCGGGGGGCCGGATGCGGCTCTCGCCGCGATCTCCCTGAGGCGCTCGGGGCTGGCCGGCGAGCGGCGAAGCTCCCGGGCCGCCAGGATCGCCGTCGTGAGGCCGCCGACCGACGCGATCCCGCGCGTCGCTAGCTCCTCGACGATCTCGCCGTGAGTGAGCTCGGGCAGGGTGGAGGCCATGAGCGGCGCTGCGTCCGCCCGGTCGAGACCCTCAGCAATTCCTGCGCGGTGTGCATCCCAAGAAGCCTGTGAGTCCACCGGCAGGTCCGCGGGTGTGTCGTGGTACACCAGCACCTGGTCGACCGCTGGGTCCGACGCGGCGATTTCGACGATCTCTGCGAGGAGCGCCGTTTGCGCCCAGAGGAGCGGCGTGTAGTCGAGCGGGTTTGCGACTGTTGCGGCGTCGGGGAGGCGATCGCGGAGCTTCGCGCGAGTCTCCTCGCTCAGCTTGGGCAACTCGACTCCGTAGCGCTCGGCCTCGTCGGCCGCAACTCCCGAGTCTCCGCCCGAGCAGGTGACGATTGCAAGGCCCCCGTCGCCGCGCGGCCGTGCGCGGGGCTCCGCCAGGACCCGCGAGAGCTCCAGGAGCTCGTGCGGATTCCGAGCCCACGTCGCGCCCGCTTCCTCGATGAGCGCCTGGAAGACCTTCGCGTCGCCGGCGAGAGCGCCCGTGTGTGCGGCTGCGGCTGCGGCGCCGGCCTCGGATGCGCCGGACTTGAGGACCACCACACCGATCTGCCGCTCGGCGCAACACGCAAGCGCCTCGGCCAGCTTCTCGCCGTCGCCGTCGGACTCGAGGAACATCGCGACCGATCCAACGCCTTCCCGTCGGCAGAGTGCGAGAAGCCAGTCGGCCGGATCAAGGACGGCGCCGTTGCCGGTAGAGATCACCGTGTGGAATCCGATACCGCGCTTGGTGTTGAGCGCGTTCACCGCGAGGTTCCCGCTCTGCGAGATCATCGCGACCGGTCCCGCCGGCTTCGAATCGATCGCGTCTCCCCACACGGCAGCGTTGTGGGCGAAGGAGATGATCCCGTTGCCGTTTGGCCCGCAAACGGGGAAGCCCCGCCCGATCGCGGTCTCGCGCAGCTCACGTTGGAGCTCCCGGCCACCCTCGATCTCGCCGAAGCCGGCCGAGATCACGACCGCGCCGCCGCAGCCGGCGTCGGCCGCCGACTCGACGGTCGCGGGTACGTAAGGCGCCGGCACTGCAATCGCCACGGCGTCGGCGGGCTCGGGCAGGTCTGTCAGCGAGCGGAAGCATGGGATATCGCGGATGCTCTCGCGGCGCGGGTTCACGCCCCAGATCGGGCCATCGAATCCGATCCGCTCGAGGTTGCGCAGGATGATGTCGCCGTACGCGCTAGGCCGGTCCGTCGCCCCGACGACCGCGATGGAACGGGGCTCGAGCAGTCGGTCGAGCTCCATAATTCCTACCGGCACATGCTGCTTTCGCAGCTAAAGCTGCTCATTGATCAATTCCTCAGTGAAGCATCCGCTCGACACCGCGGCGCTCGAGGCCGCGGGTCACGATCAGCCGCTGGATCTCGGAGGTGCCCTCCCAGATCCGGTCGACGCGGAGCTCGCGCAGGAAGCGCTCGGCCACGTTGGAGCGCAGGTAGCCGCGCCCGCCGAACGTCTGGACGCAGCGGTCGGCGCAGACCCAGGCGCGCTCCGAGGCGAACAGCTTGGCCATCGACGCCTTGTTGTGGACGAGCTTGAGATCGGCGCCGCCGTCGGAGAGCTGGGCGACCTGGAAGGTGAGAAGGCGTGCCGCCGCGGCGTCGGCCGCCGAGTCGGCGAGCGGGAAGGAGACTCCCTGGTAGTCGAGGATGCGGCTGCCGCCCTGCTCGCGCCCGGCCGCCCAGGCGACCGTTTCGTCGAGAAGACGCCACATCGCCCCGACGCACCGGGCGGCGATGCCCAGGCGCTCCTCCATGAACCAGGCGCGTTGGAGGTCGTTGCCCTCGCCGACCCCACCGATCACGGAATCCTCCGCGAGCTCGACGTCGGTGAACAGGAAGGTGGGGTGGCCGTCGGGGTAGGAGTGGGTGAAGGCCGGGTCATCGATCATCTCGACGCCGGCGGCGTCGGCGTCGACAGCGAAGAGGGTCGGAAGCTTGTGATCGCCGTCGATCACGTTGGCCATCACGACCAGGACCGCAGCGACGTCGCCCGTCGTCACGAACCACTTCTCGCCGTTCAAGCGGAAGCCGTCCGCGGTGCGCTCGGCCGTCGCCGCGATGCGACTGGGATCCGAGCCGGCGTCGCGCTCGGTGACGGCATAGGCGTCGCGGATCTCGCCGCGAAGCGCGGGGAGGAGGTAGCGCTCGATCTGCGCGTCCGACGCGTGGTGCCAGACGTTGTAGGCGTTTGGGATGTGCCAATGGATTGCGTTCGTCGAGCGGCCGAACTGCTCTTCGACGAGCGCCCACTCGAGTGTCGACCAGCCCTGGCCGCCGTGCTCGGGCTTATGGAGGCCGCCCACGAGGCCGGCGTCGACAGCCTCGGACTTCACCAGGTCGATCGCCTCCTGGGGCAGTCGCCCAAGGTGGCGCTCAGCCTCTTCCTCGAGCGGGAAGAGCACGTCCTCGACGAAACGGCGCGAGCGCGCCTGGATGTCACGAGCCCTATCCGTGAGCTCGAAGGGGATCTCCTCGACCGCGTCCATGAGCGCGCTTGCCTCCATCGGCGAGACACTCTAACATGAGATAGCGCAATTGACTACAAGATCAACTAACGGCTTTCTTCCGCTTGAACCAGGCGACGTCGAGCTCACGCTCCGCCCGGTCGAGCGCGCCACGATGCTCCCACCGGCGTCGTTCGCGGATCCCGCCGTCCTCGACTGGGAGATCGAGCACCTCTACGGCGGCTGGGTGTGCCTGGGCCACGCGTCGCTCGTGACCGAGCCGGGCAGCTATCTGATGCGCGAGATCGGCCAGACCAGCGTCTTCGCCCTTGGTGATGAGGAGGGCTCGCCGAGGGTCTTCCTCAACACGTGCCGCCATCGCGGCTCCCGGCTCGTCGAGAAGGCCGAAGGGCAGGTCCGCAGGCGCATCCAATGCCCGTACCACGCCTGGTCCTACGGCCTCGACGGAAGCCTGGCCGCCTCGCCGCACATGGACGCGGTCGAGGACTTCGACCGCACCTGCTTTGGCCTGATCGAGGTCAGGAGCGCGGTCGTCTCGGGGCTCCTGCTCGCCGACCTCAGCGGCCAGGCGAGCGACCCGGTCGAGCACGTCGGCGACCTGGGCACACGCCTTGCGGGCTGGCAGCTTTCGGATCTTCGGCGGGCCGGGTCGCGAACGTATGAGGTCGAGGCGAACTGGAAGGCGATCGGCGAGAACTACAACGAGTGCCTCCACTGCCCGGGCGTCCACCCGGAGTTGAACGCGCTCTCCGACTATCGCTCGGGCAACTCGCAGTCCGGACCCGGCGCGTGGTGCGGCGGCTCGATGGCGCTCAACGAGGGCGCCGACACGATGGGCCGGAACGGCCATGCCGGCCGCCCGCCAATCACGGGCCTCGATCCGGCCGAATACCACTCCGTCTACTACTTCGCGCTCTTCCCCAACGCGCTGCTCTCACTCCACCCCGACTACGTGATGCTCCACACCATGTGGCCACGCGCGGTCGACCGGACGGACGTGATCTGCGAGTGGTATTTCGAGCCTTCGACGATCGACGCCGACGGCTTCGACCCTTCCGACGCGATCGACTTCTGGGACCAGGTCAACCGTGAGGACTGGCGGGTCTGCGAGCTGACCCAGAAGGGCGTTCGCGCCCGCGGCTACACCGCCGGCCGCTATTCGGCTGACGAGGGCGACGTCCACGCCTTCGACGCGATGGTTGCCGAGCGCTACATGGAGGCGCTCCGCTAGGAGAGTGGTGTCAGGGTGAGCGATGTGGCTACGGAAACCGCCGACCGGATCCTGGACGCAGCCTGCGAGATCATCGCCGAGGAGGGGATCGACGAGGTGCGGATCGCACGGGTCGCAACGCGCGCGCGGGCATCTTCCGGCCTCGTCCATCACTACTTCTCAACGCGCGAGGAGCTCCTCGAACAAGCGCTCGTCCACTCGTTCGAGCGGGCCGGCGACGATCGCTTCGGCGATGAGTCTCATCCGCCGCCCGGATCGGCAGCCGAGACCTTCGGGCTCGCGATCCGCGAATGCCTGCCGTTCGCGGGGGAGTCGGAGCGTGAGTGGGTTCTGTGGGTGGAGCTCTGGCTCCGGGCCGTGCGTGAGCCGGGCCTGCGCGAGGTCGCGGCCAAGCTTTACGACCGCTACCGCCGTTGGCTGGCGGCGATGATCCGCGCCGGGGCCGACAGCGGAGAGTTCACGCTCGAGCGCGATCCCGAGGAGATCGCCGATATCGCCATGGCGCTTCTCGACGGCACCGGAATCCGCGCGATGGTTGCCGACCCCGCCATGGACGTCGAGGCCGGCCGCGCGCTCGTCGCCGGGACGCTCGCGCCGCTCCTTGGAGTTGAGCCGGAGGCGTTGGCGTGAGCTTAATTTCGGTTCAAAACACAGCGGAGTAGCGTGAATCGCCGAGTGACAATCATCGACCTCGGCGCACCTTTTACCCGGCGGCAGGCCTTACGGGCAGCAGCGGTCGGCGCGTTGGGCGCGTACGGGCTTTCAGGGTGCACGGTCTCGCGCCCGATCGATACGCCGGAAGGCGGGCTCTCGGTCAAGCCGAAGATCGACGGTGACCTCCTGATCTACAACTGGTCGCAGTACATGGACCCCGAGATCAAGAAGGGCTTCGCTGAGGAGTACGGGGTCGAGGTGAACGAGATCAATTTCGACAACCTCGAGGCGATGGTGACCAAGCTCCGGGCCGGCGGCCAGTACGACCTGATCTGGCCGACGCCCGAGTACGCGTACCGGCTCAACGCGGAGGGCCTTCTGGCGAACTGGGACCGCTCCGACCTCGAGAACGCCAAGGGGATCTCCCCGTACTACGACTCGGGCTGGTGGGACCCCGACTCGAAGATCTCCGTTCCGTACACGTACTACACGACAGGGATCGCCTGGCGCGACGATGAGGTCTCGGGCATGACCGGCTCGTGGAACGACCTCACGAACCCCGACGGCGAGGGCCGCATGTTCATCCTCGACGACTATCAGGAGGGGATCGGCGAGGCGAACCTGATCAATGGCTGGGACCTCAACACCGCCGATGCCAACGAGCTCGAGATCTCGAAGGAGACGCTGCTCGAACAGAAGGAGTTCGCGCGCGGGATCTCGACGAGCTCCACCCAGAATCTGGTGAACGGGACGGCGGCGATCCACCAGGCCTGGAACGGCGACATCGTGAACGTCCGAAACCAGGTCGACAATCCGGAGGACTTCAAGTACGAGACCTGCGAGGAAGGCGTCCCCGTCGGCACCGACCTCATGTGTATCCCAGTAACCGCCCGAAGCCCGGGTACGGCGCTCCTCTTCATCGACTGGATCATCACGCCTGAGAACGCTTCCCAGAACGTGATGTGGAACGGCTACCCACAGCCGGTAGAAGGAGGGCGCGAGGCGTTCGCCGAGCTCGTCAAGGAGGAGCCGTCGATCGACGTCAACCTTGAACAACTCGAGGACGGGGCACTCGAGTACCGCCTGGACGACCCCGACGACCGGGCGCTCTGGACCCAGATCTGGACCGAGGTGAAAGCCACGTGACCGCGCGTGCGGGCAGCTTTTGGTCGCGCTTTCTCCTTCCCGGCGGTCTCTGGCTCCTTCTGCTCTTCGCGATCCCGCTTGGGCTCGTCCTCGCGCTCTCGTTCGGCTTCACCGACGACCTCGGCCGCGCCGTCTACTCCTTCGAGCTCGACAACTACGCGGACGCCTTCGACCCGCTCTACATTCCGGTGCTTCTGCGCTCGGTCGGCTTTGCGCTCGCGACAGTCGTTTTGTGTCTCGCCCTGGGCTACCCGATCGCCTATTACATCGCCCGCTACGGAGGCTCGAAGAAGCACATCCTGATCGCTCTCCTGGTGATCCCGTTCTTCGTCAACTACCTCGTCCGCACCTACGCGTGGGTGGCGCTCCTTGCCGACGAGGGCCTCGTGAACTCCGCGCTCAGCTCGCTCAACATCTCGGAGAGCGGCCTTCAGCTCATCAACACGCCGTACGCGGTGATCGGCGGCCTCGTCTACGGGTACCTCGTCTTCATGATCCTTCCGATCTACGCCTCGCTCGAGCGCATGGACCCGTCGCTGATCGAGGCCGGGAAGGACCTCTTCGGCCGGCCCTTCCAGACGTTCATCCACGTAACGCTTCCGCAGACGAGGCAGGGGATCCTGGCCGGCTGCGTCCTGGTCTTCCTTCCCGCCGTCGGCGATTTCGTCTCGGCCCAGCTCCTCGGCGGGCCCGACACCTACATGGTCGGGAACCTGATCCAGGACCAGTTCTTCACCGCGAACAACTGGCCGTTCGGATCGGCTCTGACCGTGGTGATGATGGTCTTCCTCTCGTTCTGGATGGTCGGTTATCTGCGCTCGGCAGCTCGCGAAGCCCGCGATCCGGTGGGTGCCTGATATGGCCTTCGATCGCCCCCGCTTCCTCCGCGTCTACTCATTCTTCGTCTACGCGTTTCTCTTCCTGCCGATCGCGGTCGTCGTCCTCTTCTCGTTCAACTCGGTCAAGTCGCTCCAGTCGTTTCAGGGCTTCTCCCTCCAGTGGTACGAGGAGTTCCTCAACGACTCGACGCTTCGCGAATCCCTCTTCGTGTCGCTCGAGATCGCCGTGATCACGATGGTCGTCGCGACGCTCCTGGGCACGGCCCTCGCGATCGGCCTGGTTCGCGCTCGGACGCGCTGGAGTCCCGCAGCCAACATTCTCATGCTGGTCCCCTTGGTCACGCCCGAAATCGTCGCGGGCATCTCGGCACTGATCATCTTCAGCCAGTTGGGCGTGCAGCTCTCGTTCTGGACGATCGTGATCGCCCACATCACGTTCTCGATCTCCTACGTGACGATCGTCGTGCGCGGTCGCCTCGCGTCGATGGGCGACGAGGTCGAGCAGGCGGCGATGGACCTCGGAGCCACCCGGTTCGGCGCCGTCCGCCTCGTCCTCTTCCCGGAGCTATGGCCCGCGGTGGTCGCTGCCGGCCTGCTGGTCTTCGCCCTGTCCTTCGACGACTTCGTGATCTCGTTCTTCACGACTGGCGAGGACGTGCAGCCGTTGCCCGTCCGCATCTGGTCGGCGATCCGCTTCGGCGTCTCACCGACGATCAACGCGATCGGGACGCTCATGATGGCCGTATCACTGACCGCCGTTGTCGCGGCGGTCCTGCTCCCGCGATTCTTCGGGCGCAAGGAAAGCGGCCTCAAGGTGCTGACCGGACAGGAAGGAGGATGAGCGTGTCTGACGCGATCACGATCAAAGGGGTTACGAAGCGCTTCGGCGACTTCGCCGCCGTCGACAACATCGACCTCTCAATCCCGAAAGGCGAGTTCTTCAGCCTGCTGGGGCCCTCGGGCTGCGGCAAGACGACCACGCTGAGGATGCTTGCCGGCTTCGAGGTGCCAACCGAGGGCCACATCCTGCTCGAGGGCGAGCCGGTCGAGGACGTCCCGCCGTACGAGCGGAACGTGAACATGGTGTTCCAGAGCTACGCGCTGTTCGGCCACCTCGACGTTGCCGGGAACGTCGCCTTCGGGCTCAAGCGAAAGAAGCGGCCGAAGGACGAGATCGAGCAGCGCGTCGCTGATGCGCTCGAGCTGGTCGGGCTGGCCGATCGGGCACACGACCGGCCCAACAAGCTCTCGGGCGGACAGCGACAGCGAGTCGCACTGGCACGCGCGCTCGTCAACCGTCCCTCCGTTCTCCTTCTCGACGAGCCGCTCGGCGCGCTCGACCTGAAGCTGCGGCGCCAGATGCAGGTCGAGCTCAAGCAGATCCAGCGCGAGGTCGGGATTACGTTCGTCTATGTGACCCACGACCAGGAAGAGGCGCTTTCGATGTCCGACCGGATCGCGGTCATGTCAGGCGGGAAGATCGCGCAGTGTGGCCCGCCCGAGGACATCTACGAGCACCCAACCGGCGAGTTCGTGGCGGGCTTCATTGGCATCTCGAACCTGATCGAGGGCCAGGTCGAGGACGAGACGTCCGTGAAGATCGGCACCGGCCAGATCCTTCGGGCGCCGATTCCGGCCGACTGCGGCAAGGGCGACACGGTCCAGATCTCCGTGCGCCCGGAAAAGATCGCGATCGATGACGAGGTCGAGGACGGCATGGAGAGCATCGAGGGGACTATCGAGGGCCGCGTCTATCTGGGGGTCTCGACCCAGATCACGGTTGGCCTTGGAAACGGCGCACGCCTGGTCGCGCTCGAGCAGGCGACCTACCGCGCATCAGCGGACGACCGCTGGGAGCCCGGGATGAAGATCCGGATGGGCTGGCACGCCGAGAACTCGATCGTCCTGCGCTAGCTAGTTCCCGTGGTGGACCGCCTCGATGTTGTTGCCATCGGGGTCGAGGAGGTAGGCGGCGTAATAGCCGGGGTGGTACTCGGGCCGCTCGCCCGGCCCGCCGTTGTCGCGGAAACCCGCTGCCATCGCGGCCTCGTGGAAACGGTGGACATCGTCTCGCTCCGGGACCGGGAAGGCCATGTGGAGGTTCTCGGTCGGCGGGCGGCCGTCGGCGAGTAGGGAGAAAGTGCCCCAGGCGCCGCGGAATGGCTGGCGCTCGCTTGAAGGCCTGCCTGCGCGGATGCCTACGAACCGGGCGATCGTGCCGTAAAAGGCGGTCGCAGCCCCCAGGTCGGAAACCCCGATCCATAGGTGGTCGATGTTCCCGCGCCGTAAATCACCGTGGTGGACCGCCTCGGCGCTGTTCCCGTCGGGATCGAGGAGGAATGAGCCGTAGTAGTCGTCGCCGTACTCGGTGCGCGGCCCCGGCTCGCCGTCGCTCTCATATCCGGCCTCGGTGCCAATCCGCCAGAACTCGTCAACCTGCTCGCGCGAGGGCGAGACGAAGCCCACATGGAGGTTGCGAGTGACCGGCCTCTCCTCGGAGGCCTGACCGGTCGCGAAGTCGTCCCACTCGGTGTACGCGTCGCCCCGGTGCGTCAGGTTCACGTCAATCGTCTCGAGCACCGTGAGGTAAAAGCGATCGGTTGCCTCGCGATCGGACGCCCAGATCCCGGCGTGGTCGTACATCAGAGCCTCAGCGTCCACTAGCCCGCGCGGGCGGCGATGGCACGCGCAAGACGTCCCGCGCCGTCCGGGAACTCATTGAAGTAGAGGTTTGGCTCGACCGCCTCGAGCTCGAGCAGGACCGGCGTCCCGTCGGCGTCGCGCAGCATGTCCACCCGGGCATAGAGGGGGAGATACTCGAAGCGCTCGGTGATGTGGCGGACGATGCCCTCAGCTAGCTCTAGCTCGTCTGGCTCATACGTGCCCGCGAGGACCAGCTCGGGGTCGTACATGGCCTCGGCGACCATCAGGTCGGTCGAGCGCACCGGCGCGACCTCGTCGGGCTGGAGCACCGAGCTCTTTCGGAGTGAGTGGCTGAACTCGCCATCGATGAAGACGAGCGCCGTCTCGCCCAGGTCGTCGACCGACGCCAAGTAGGGCTGGACCATTGCGGTCCGGCCGCTTCCATGGATGGTCTCGATGAGCACTCGGGCCTCGTCGTGGAGACACGGGCCGAACCGACCCGTGTCCCGCGCGCCCGCAGAGATGGAGGGCTTCACGATCACCTCCCGCTCGTCGCCGGCCCATGCTTCACCGGGCTTCAGAAACGCCGTCTCGACAACCGGGAGACTCGCCTCTGCCAGGTCGGCGACATACGACTTGTCGGAGTTCCAGCGCAGGAGGTCGGCCGAGTTGTGGAGGTCCGGGCCTGCGGCCTCCGCCCACGCTACGAACTCGTCGCGCCGGTAGCTGTAGTCCCAGGGTGAGCGGACGGCGACGGCGTCGAATCCGGCCCAGTCGATTTCCGTGTCCCACGGCTCATAGGTGACGTCGGCGCCGAGGGCGCGAAGCTCGTCCATGACGACCTGGTCGTCTGTGAACTGCTCCGGCATGACCCCGCATGTCGCAACCGCGATCCTCACTGCGACGAGGCTAGAGCCTCAGACCTAGACTCGGCGCGAATGGTCCTCACGGCCTCGATCATCGGCCTCTTCATCCTGCCGAGCCCTTGGAACGTAATTCTGTTCGGCCTCGCAGTGTTCTTCGAGATCGGCGAGATCTACCTGTGGATGCGGTTCCTCGAGCGCTACCGCGTGCGGGGCGGGGCGGAGGGGATGCTCGGAGAGCGCGCCACTGTGATCGAGGCGTGCGACCCGGACGGGCTCGTGCGGGTCCGGGGCGAGGTGTGGAAGGCGCGCGCCAACGGGGACGCGCTCGGCGAGGGAGAACGAGCCACCGTGCTCGCCGTAGATGGCCTCACGGTGACTGTGAGCGGCGAGGATCGTTAACACGAACTGCAACACCCAGGCCGCCTGAGGGTGTACAAAGTGAGGTGATGATGCGGTTTCGGAGCGGGGTAGCCGGTCTCTTGCTCGTCTGCGCGCTCGTTCTTGCGGGGCCGGCAGTGGCCAAGATCCTCAAGGGCACGCCGGGCGACGACAAGCTGATCGGCTCGAAGAACGGCGACAAGCTGATCGGCAGGGGCGGCAACGACATCCTGCGCTCCTCCGAGGGCGGCGACCTTGTCATCGGCAACAAGGGGAACGACTTCATCAAGTCGGGGCAAGGATTCGACGAGATCCGGGCTGGGGACGGCGACGACGAGATCCATACCCGCGACGGCCAGGAGGACCTGATCGACTGCGGTCCCGGCGAGGACACGGTTTTGGCGGATGAGGTTGAGGAGGGCGTGTTCGATTGCGAGCACGTCGAGGTCCTGATGCGATGAGGCGCCCGAGCGACCATTCGGACTCCTTCAACCGCGGCGAGCTGGCAGACCCCGAGGCTCTCGAGCGAGCGATGGCGCAGAACCCCGAGGCGACGCTCAAGCGCCGCGACTTTCTCGCTCGGACCGCCGCGGTTGCGGGCGGTGTGGCCCTCGCCTCCTACCTGCCCGCCGAGCAGCTCATCGCCGAGGCGGCTCGCCGCACGGCCCACCGAAAGCTCCCAAGCCCCCAGGACATGCCGATCGACACCATCGTCGTCCTGATGATGGAGAACCGCTCGTTCGACCACTACTTCGGCTGGCACCCCGAAGCGGACGCGAAGAACGAGGGGCTCACATATCCCGATGCGACCGGCACGCAGCTACCCACCTATCGGCTGACCCCGGACTTCCAGGGCTGCGAGCACCCCGACCCTGATCACGGCTGGAGCGGGGGGCGCTGGCAGTGGAACAACGGTCAGAACGATCGTTTCGTCACCGGCAACGAGGCGGGCACGGGAAGCGACGAGTTCGCGATCGGGTACTACCTGGAGGAGGACGTTCCGTTCCTCCCGCACGCCGCAGAGGCCTACACGCTCTATGACCGCTGGTTCTGCTCGATCATGGCCGGCACCTACCCGAATCGTCACTACCAGTGGGGCGCTCAGAACGGCGGGCAGAAGTCGAACCTCTTTCCGTTCGAGTCCCCGGACCCCGCCGACTTCGCGGGCTTTCGCTGGGAGACGATCGCCGACCGCGCGATCGCGAACGGGGTCACGTTCACCTACTACAACTCCGATCTTCCCTTCGCGGCGCTCTACGGCGCCCGGGGCGCCGGCTGGACCAAGCCCGTGGCCGACTTCTACGTGGATGCCGCGCTGGGGAACCTGCCCCAGATCGCGTTCGTCGACCCTCCGTTCCGGGACGGCGGCGGAGGCAACGGCCTGTCCGCTGACGAGCATCCGCACGGCGATATCCGCCTCGGGCAGGCGTTCATGTCCGACGTCACCAACGCGTTCATCGAGTCGTCGCACTACGAGCGCGGCGCGATGTTCATCAACTACGACGAGTGGGGCGGGTTCTTCGACCACGTCGCGCCGCCGCGGATGCCGGACGACAGGGAGAACCCGGCGGACCTGGCCAACGACTGGAGCCTGACGGGCTTCCGGATTCCGGGCGTAGCGATCTCGCCTTTCACGCGGGGTGGGAGGGTCAGCCACATGCCGATCACCCACGAGTCGATCCTGAAGCTCATCTCCTACCGGTTCGGCCTCGGCCACCTGACGAAGCGCCACCGCTTTGCGTCGAACATCGCCCGTTCGTTCAACTTCAAGCACCCGGACTTCGAGCTGCCGGAGCTGCCGATGTACGAATTCCTCGAAGCGCAGACGGCCCCCTGCGCGGCTCAGGGCGCTGCCGAGCGGCCCAAGGCGCACGACATGGTCGGGCTCGAGACTTCCGGCTACCTCGACTCGCTCGGGATCGACGTGCCGGACGCGACCCTCGACCGGATCTTCCGCTATCCGGACAAGGTGAAGCAGGCGCTCGAAGAGGGCGACCGCAAGGCCGCCGAGGCCGTCGGGCCCTAGGACTGGTGAGCCTCAGCACCGAGGAGGAGGCCGCGCTGAGAGACCTGCGCGCCGCGCTCTGGTCCGCGGGCTACGGCCTGGATCGGATCGCGGAGGCGCTGGGGGTCGAAGCGGACTCTGTGAGCGTCCCGCCGGGCGATGTCCCGGTGATCGACCGTCAGCTGCCCAAGGGCGAGCCGCTGCCGACCCTCATGCGCCTATTCCTGATGGCGATGCCCGTCGCCTCAGACGAGGCGGATGGTGCGCTCGCCGCGGCTTCGTCGGAGCGCCTGGTGGCGGCCGGCCTGCTCGAGCGGGTCGGTGACTCGGTTCAGGCGCTGTTCCGGATCGTTCCGCATCGGGACGTCCTGGTCGTGGTGGACCGAGAGCACGAGTTCTCGGCGGACCTCGAGCCCGACCACGTCATGGGGATCACTCCTTCCACTTCCATGCTCTCCGACCTCACGCCCCGGACGCCGGTCGGGACGACGCTGGACCTCTGTTGCGGAAGCGGGCTCCAGGCGCTGCTCGCGGCGCGGCACTCGGGGAACGTCGTGGCGACGGATATCAACGCGAGGGCGCTTCGGTTCGGCGAGATCGGCGCCCGGCTGAACGGACTCGACAACATCGAGATGCGGCAGGGCGACCTATTCGAGCCCGTGGGTGAGGAAACGTTCGACCTTGTTGTCGCGAACCCGCCGTTCGTGATCTCGCCTGACTCGGCTTATTCCTACCGCGACTCGGGCCTCGAGGGCGACGAGATCTCGCGGCGCGTCGTGGATGGCGCCGCGGCCCGGCTGCGGGAGGGAGGCCTCGCGGTCGTCATGGTCGGCTGGGCCCACGGGAGAGAGCAGGCGTGGGATGAGCCGCTCAGGCCATGGGTCGAGGGGCTTGGCTGCGATGTGTGGCTACTTCGTCACTCGTCGGCCGACCCGCTCGATTATGCCGTGGGCTTCAATCGGCCGCTCGCGCCCCTCGACCCGCAGGGCTACTCGGACGCGATCGACCGCTGGCTCGACTACGACCAGCGCCTTGGGATTGAGGCGATCGGATATGGCGCGATCGTGCTGCGAAAGCGCTCAGGTGACAACTGGCTCCGCGCCGACACGCTTCACAGCGGGGTGGAGGCTCCGGCCGGAGAGCTCGTGGCGCGGATGATCGCGACGCAGGACGTGCTCGAGGCGGCGGGCGACGACGAGGGGCTCCTGGACCTCGTCCTGCGCTCGAACCCGCACCATCGGCTGGAGCAGATGCTGCGTCCCGACGGGGCGGGCTACGCGGTCCACGGGGCGGGCGTGATCCTCGAGGAGGGCATGAGCTTCCGCGCCGCGGTCGACGTTCATGCTGTGCAGATCCTGCTTCACCTCGACGGGAAGCGAACGCTCCGCGAGGCGCTCGAGATGGCGCGAGCGGAGGTCGAGCCGGCGATGACTCCTGAGGACTTCGCGAAGGCATCCCTGCGGCCGGTTCGCCGCATGGTCGAGCTCGGCTTCGCGCTTCCTTGACAGGCCCGAAATCCGATGTAGAGTGGGTTCCGAGTGGCGGAGGAGGGGCACACCCGCGGGCAGTTCCTGGGAGCCGGAGCGGCGCTGAGCGCCGGTGCGCTCGCGAGCACCTGGCGAAGCCCGGAGGCGGCCGAGGCTCAGGAAGCTGCGCCGACCCCCCTTGCTGCGAGTGAAGGCGTCGTGACCGAGGGTGCGTTCGGGCCCGACTTCGATGGCGAGAAATTCTTCCTCGAGCTCGACGGTGAGCCGGGCGGCTTCGTGGTGGACGTTCAGGGCGGATTCCCGCACGGCGAGATTCTCGAAACGCCCAACGGGCCGGACCAGTTCAAGAAACACATCGGAAACGTCAAGTACGAAGAGGTCTCGTTCAAGTTCGCGATGACCCAACAGCCGCAAGGCCTCTTCAACTGGATCAGCGAGACGCTAGACCGCTCGGTGCCATCGAGAAGCGGCTCGATCAAAGCGTGCGATGCGGACTTCCGGGTGACACAACAGGGTCACTTCACCGACGCGCTCATCACCGAGATCGGCTTCCCGGCGTTGGACGCCGCCGCGAAGGATCCTGCGTATATGACGCTCAAATTCAGCTCGGACGCGATCGCCACAGAGGGCGGTGGCGGCACCGTTCCGAGTGGGGGTGTCAAGGCAGGCGACGCGAGCTTCAAGTTCGCAGCGGGCTCGCTGTCCAGCAAGGCCCCGGCGAAGATCGACGCGTTCACAATCAAACAGGGGCTCGCCGAGGTTTCGCCCGGCGGCCCCAAGAGAGCCGCCAAGATCAGCATCCCGGACATCAAGGTGACGCTCACGCGGAACAGCGGACTGAGCTCGTGGCTCGCCTTCTACGAGGACTTCCTGGTCGAGGGCAACCACTCCGAAGCTGACGAGATTGACGGCCAGGTCACCCTCACGAATTCAAAGGGCACCAAGGAGCTCGCGACCATCGATCTCCTGAACATGGGGATCCTCGCCGCGATCCCGGTGACGGAGCAGGTGGACGGTGAGACCGTGCGCCGCGTGCAGGTGGAGATGTACTGCGAGGAGCTCCACTTCGACATCGCATCGAGCTGATCGGCTAGTCGGAGTCCGAGCCGGTGGCGGGCGTGATCGCCTTGTTGCCTCCGGAAAGCGCGCGGCGAACGACCGAAGGCATCACCACTCGCGAAGCCGCGGCTAGCGCATAGGCGCGCGGCACGTAGCGCTCGGCCTTGCCGCCGGGCCCGGCGTCCATGATCGCCTCGGCCACCTTCTCGGGAGTGGAGACGATCCAGCGGGTGTGGGGCTTGTCGACGAGCTCCTTCTGGGGGAACCCCTCCGTTGCGACGAACCCGGGCAGGACCATGCCCACGTGGACACCGTGCTCGCGCTCCTCGAGATGGAGCGCGTCGGTCCAGCCCGCAAGCGCGAACTTCGAAGCCGAGTAGGCGCCCGAGTTGGCGCGTGACACGCGCCCGGCCGTCGAGGCGACGTTCACGATCGAGCTCGGCGCCGAGCGGCGGAGGATGGGGAGGAGGGCTTCGGTCAGCCGGGCGACCGACTCGAAGTTGAGCTTCATGTGCTTGTCGAGGTTTTCCCAGCCGGTGTCGCCGAACTTGCCGCGCCAGGCGGCGCCCGCATTGTTCACCAGGAGGTCCAGGCGGCCATGCTCGGCCTCCACTCGCTCGGCAACCGCCGCCGGCGCGCCTTCCTCGGTCAGATCGAGCGCGATCACCGTCGCGCCGCCGACTTCGGCGGCGATCGCGTCGAGGCGGTCCTGTCGGCGCGCGACCAGAATCAGTTTCGCTCCGGGCTCGCGAGCGATCCTCTTGGCGGTCGCCTCGCCGATGCCGCTCGAAGCTCCTGTAACCAGTGCGATCACGGCGCGCACGCTACCCGGTCGAACCCGCCGACCGCTGGTAAATTCCGAGCCCCGGGCGCTTAGCTCAGTTGGGAGAGCGCCGCCTCGACAAGGCGGAGGTCACTGGTTCGAGCCCAGTAGTGCCCATCTAGACGGCTCGTGTGTACTCCCGCTTTCGCTGAGCGAAAGTCCCGGTACACACGCGACGCGAGGATCGGCAGACTTGGCACCGCCTCATGCGAAGTAGCATCGCGCCATGCGGCACCACGTCCTGATTCTCGGTGCCGGCTTCGCCGGACTCGAGTTGGCGACGCGGCTGTCCGAGACGCTTGCCGATGTGGTCGAGGTCACGCTGATCGACCGTAACGACTCGTTCTACTTTGGCTTCTCGAAGCTCGAGGTGATGCTTGGCCGCGAGTCGGCCGACGGGGTACGGCTGCCCTACGCCGACATCGCGAAAGAAGGGGTTACGTTCCGGCAAGAAACGGTGACCGGCATCGATCCGGTCGCGCGGCGGGTAACGACAGACGCCGGCGCCTATGACGCCGACTTCCTGGTCGTCGCAATGGGCGCGGACTACGACATGGCTGCCACCCCGGGCTTCGAGGAGGGCGGCTTCGAGTATTACACCCTTGCCGGGGCAGAGCGCCTGCGCGACGCGCTGGCCGGCTTCGGCGGGGGGCGCGTTCTCGTCTCGGTCCTCGGGCAGCCGTTCAAGTGCCCACCGGCGCCGTTCGAGGGCTCCTTCCTGCTGCACGAGCACTTCACTCGGCAGGGAATCCGCGAGCAAGTGGAGATGGCGACCACGTACCCGATGCAGCGCCCGGTTCCGGTGACAGGCGACGTCTCGCAGATGTTCCGCGACGGTCTCGTGTCGCGAGGGGTCGAGGACCTACCCGAACAGCTTGTCACCAGCATCGACCCAGCCGCCCACGTGGCGCACCTGGCGAGCGGTGAAACGCTGCAATACGACCTGTTCGTAGGGATCCCGGTGCATCGGGCACCCGAGCCGCTCGCGGCTTCGGGCTTGGCGCCGGATGGCTGGGTGCCGATCGACCAGTCCAACCTCAGGACCCGGTTCCCACGCGTGTACGCGGCGGGTGACGTTGCCTCGGGCCCGCGGCCGGTCCCCAAGGCAGGGATCTTCGCCGAGTCGGCTGCCCTGGTGATCGCCGATGACATCGCGGCGGAGATCACCGGTGGCGCACCGCCGGCGCCGTATGAGGCATCGGGCGTCTGCTACGCCGAGTTCGGTGACGGGCTCGTGAGCAAGGTGGACGTGAACTTCCTCCGGGGAGACGCCCCGTCCGCCCAGCGGCACGATCCCTCGCTGGAGTACGCGGCTGAGAAAGCCGAGTTTGGCGCGACCCGCCGTGCGCGCTGGTTCGGGCACTGACGCGGTGGTACGTCGTCGCAGGGCGGGCACGAACCGTGAGGGCACACCGGACGGCCCGGTGATGTTCTTCTACGAGCGGGAGCTCTGAGGCTCAATCGCGCTTGACGCGGCGTCTGAGCGGGTAGTGGGGGTCAATCCCGTACCCCGCCCAAGGAAGGAGAGCCAGATGTACATCGGTATTGGAACCCTGCTCCTGATCATCATCATCATCATTCTCGTCACGTAGCGCTCGGTACGCATAGCTCGTACCGCCGTAGCCCGCGGCGCCGGGGCCCCGGGGCATACGGCTGTAGGCTCGCCGCCCGATGCTCGGCACCTACGTTTCGCTGGCACTCATCCTGGGGGCTTCGTTCGTCGTCGGTCAGGCGGTCTTCTGCGCCTGCGGACATCGCGAGCGCTCGCCCCTCGCCCCGGCCGTGGGCCTGGGGCTTCTGTGCGCGGTCGCTTGGCTCGCAGCGGACCTCGCCTCGTCGGCCTGGGCCGGGCTGGGCGCGACCATCGTCCTCACCGTCGTCGGCGCGACCCTGCTTTTCTTCGAGCCGGCTAAGGGCTCGATCGGCGATGCCCTGCCGGTCGCGGTCGGTGCGATCGTCCTGGGGTCGCTGCCGTTCCTGATCGAGATGCGCTTCGGGATCTTGGGCACCTCGCTCAACCCCGACATGTCGCAGCATCTCCTTGCGGCGGACCGGATCGCAAATGGGGGAGAGGAGCGGCTCATCACCGAGGGCTACCCGCTCGGCCCACACGCTCTGGTCGCCGGGATCGCCAAGCTTGGACCGTCGTTCGTCCATGGGTTTGCCGGGCTGATGCTCGCGACGGTGGTCTCCGCGACGCTGGCGCCGCTGGGTCTTTTGAAGGACCTGGAGAGGACCAGGCGCATCGGTGCAGCGCTGTTGGTCGGCATGGCGTATCTCGCCGCGTCCTACTACATCCAGGGCGCTTTCAAGGAGACGATGCAGGCCCTGTTCCTGCTCGCGTTCGCGGCCGGCCTCGCCGAACTGGCCGCGGGCGAGGCGGGGAGCGGCGCCCGCTGGAGGCGCCTCAAAGGGCTTCCCCTCGCGGCGCTTGCGGTCGGCTCGCTCTACGCGTACAGCTTCCCCGGGCTCACGTGGCTTGTGGGAACGCTGGGGGTGTTCGCGGTGGCGGAGGTCGTCCGCGCTCGAAGCCTGGGAATTATCCGAAACGCGCTGGTGCCCACACTGATCGGGGTCGCGGCCGTCGCCGTTGTGGCGGCGCCCGAGGTTCCTCGCATGCTCGACTTCGCGAGCTTCGAGACCTTTGACCCTGACGGCGCAGGGCTCGGGAACCTCTTCAACCCGATCTCGCCGATCGAAGCGCTCGGGATCTGGCCGTCGGGCGACTTCCGCCTGGACCCGGGCGCGGGCTTCGCGCCGGCGTTCGCCTTCTATGTGGGCGGGGCGATCGGAGGGCTGGCGCTGGCGCTGGGCCTGATCCGCGCGCTCCAGGCCGGCGAGACCGCTCTCGCTTCGGCGCTCGCCGCGGGCTCCGTCCTCTACGCGTACGCGCTCATCGCCGGGACTCCCTACCAGGAGGCGAAGGCGCTGGCGGTCGTGGCTCCGGTCGCGATGCTGATTGCGGCGCGCGGCTGTCTCGAGGAAACGCCGCTCGCGCACACCCTCAGGAACGCGCCAGCCCGCCTTCTGGTTGTGCCCGCCCTGACCCTCGCCTTTCTGGTGGGGGCCGTCGGTTCGAGCGCGCTCGCCCTGGTGAACGGCCCGGTCGGGCCTTCGGCCTGGACTCCGGCCCTGCTGGAGTTCTCCGCCCAAATCCCCGGCGACAAGCCCGTCCTCGCAGTGATCGACGACGAGCTCGCCTCGCAGAACGGGCGCGACCTGGTCACCTGGGAGCTCCGCGGGCACGAGGTGTGCGTGATCTCGAACGAGGAGGTCTCGGCCGGGGAGGTCTCGGACAAGGCGTTCGGCGCGGTAGTCGTGATTGGCGAGCTCGACCATCCCCTGCCGGTTGTCGGCCGCCTCGAGGAGCTTGATCGCGAGACCAGCGGCGGGCTCGACTACACGCTCTATCGCGCGAACATCGTGGGCTCCGACCCGGGCTGCCCGTTTGTCGCTGACGGCGACCGCGCCGAGCCCGCCGACTAGCGCGAATAGCATCAGGCGCGATGGCCGCGATCACCGTGAAGCTCCCCGACGGGACCCCGCTCGAGCTCCCCGAGGGAGCGACGGGCGCCGATGCCGCTGCCGCGATCGGCCCGGGGCTGGCCAAGGCGGCACTTGCGATCAAGGTCGGGGACGAGCTCCGTGACCTGTCCGCTGCTCTCCCCGATGGCGCCCAGATCGCGATCCTCACCGACCGTGACCCCGAGGCGCTTGCGCTCATCCGCCACGACGCGGCGCACGTGCTGGCCACCGCGGTGGTCGAGCTCTGGCCCGGCACCAAGGTCTCGATCGGCCCCGCGATCGAGAATGGCTTCTACTACGACTTCGAGTTTCCCGACGACTTTCGGCCCTCCGTCGACGACCTGCCGAAGATCGAGGAGGCGATGGCCCGCCACATCGCGGCCGACGAGGAGTTCGAGCGGACCGAGGTGACGCCCGGCGAGGCGCTGGAGCGGTTCAAAGGCGAGGATCAGCCCTTCAAGGTCGAGCTGATCGAAGACCTGGTGCGCGATAAGGGCGTCGAGACGGTTTCGCTCTACCGGAACGGGCCGTTCACGGACCTCTGCCTAGGCCCGCACGGACCGACGACGAAGCGCATCAAGGCCTTCAAGCTGACCTCGGTCGCCGGCGCGTACTGGCGCGGCGATGAGAGCCGGGCGATGCTGAGCAGGATCTACGGCACTGCCTTCTTCAAGCAGGCAGACCTGGAGGAGCATGAGCGCCTCCTGGACGAAGCCCGCGAGCGCGACCATCGCCGCCTCGGTCGCGAGCTGGGGCTGTTCATGCTGCGGCCGGAGTCGCCCGGTATGCCCTTCTGGCTCCCGCAGGGCACCGTTCTCTTGCGTCTGATCCAGGACGAGGTCGACGCGCAGCTCGAAAAGCGCGGGTACGACGAGATCAAGACGCCGCACATCATGGACGTCGAGCTCTGGCACCGCTCGGGCCACTACGACAACTACCGCGAGAACATGTACTTCTCCGACGTGGACGACCGCCAGTTCGCGCTCAAGCCCATGAACTGCCCCGGCGCCTGCCTTGTCTTCGGCGCCGAGCGGCGCTCATATCGCGACCTGCCGCTCCGCCTCGCCGAGTATGGGCACGTTTCGCGTCACGAGCGCGAGGGCGTCCTGCACGGCCTGCTCCGTGTGCGCGCGTTCACCCAGGACGACGCCCACGTCTACTGCACGCTCGACCAGGTTCAGGCCGAGGTCGACTCGATCTGCGAGTCGATCGACGAGCTCTACAGCCGTTTCGGCTTCACCGAGGTGCGGGTCGAGCTCTCGACCCGGCCGGACAAGTCCATCGGGTCCGACGAGGATTGGGAGGCGGCGGAGAAGGCGCTGACGGAAGCGCTCGAGGGCCAGGGCCGCGAGTACATCCTCAATCCCGGCGACGGCTCGTTCTACGGGCCCAAGATCGACTTCCACGTGACCGATGCCCTCGGCCGCTCCTGGCAGCTCGGCACGTGCCAGCTCGACTTCCAGATGCCCGAGCGCTTCGAGCTCACCTATTGGGGCGAAGACAACTCGGAGCACCGGCCGGTGATGATCCACCGCGCGCTGATCGGCTCCATGGAACGCTTCGCGGGGATCCTGATCGAGCACTACGCCGGGCGCTTCCCCGACTGGCTCGCGCCCGTCCAGGTGGGCGTCCTGCCCGTTGCCGACCGCCACAACGAGCAGGCGGCAGCGGTTGTCGCCGAGCTCACAAGCCTCGGCGTTCGTGCGCGCATCGACGACCGCACCGAGTCCGTCGGCCGCAAGATCCGCGACGCGGAGCTCGCGAAGCTCCCGTACATGGTGATCCTCGGCGATCGCGAAGCGGAGTCGGGCGAGATCTCGGTCCGCTCGCATGAGGACGGCGACCTGGGCACGATGAGTCCCGGGGCCCTGGCCGAGCGCCTGCGTTAAGGGGGACAGGCCCCTTAACAATCGGGCTAGCCGGACGGCGGCGGCTCGATCGACGCCGGCACCAGCCGCAGGCCTGAGAAGTCCGTCTCGAAGCCGAAGTTGAAGAAGTACTCGGGGATCCCGTTCTCGTTGGGGTCGACGGCGCCGATCCCGGAATCGATCGCGAGCTTTACGAACGGGTCGTCCTCACCCTGGCTCGTGTAGCCGTTCGCGCTCTCGTGCTTCACGCCCCAGATGCCCTCCGTGCCGCTCGTATCCACGACGTAGGCGCCGTAGCGGTCGAGCGCCTTCAGGATCGCGCGCTTCCAGGGCGGTGCGGCCGCCAGCTCGTCCGGATCGGAGGGAAGCTGGAAATGGGCGCCCATCGCCGGGCGGTCCTCGGCGTCGAAGTCGTTGTCGGAGCAATCGAATCCGCCCTTCGTCGCGGGGTAGACGTAGCCCTCGGTGCAGGGGACGAACAGGGCGAGCGCATGGTCGATCTCGCCGGCGCGCAGCTCCTCAGCGCGGACCATGCCCGCGATCGAGCCGTTCTGGGAGGCCACCGCGTCGGAGCCCAGGCCGTACCCGCGGACGTTCGTGATGCCGCCCCACTTGATCGAGACCGAGTCGTCGTCCATCTCGCGGATGTTCCAGAGGTCGTACTCCATGCCCGATGCATGATCGATCACGGTCAGGTGGGAGTCCCAGTCGTCCTCCGGCTCCGTGAGGGGCCAGACGCCCGAGGGGATCGCGTTCGGCGGCATCGGAACCTCGACTCCCTCCAGGTCGCACGTGCCCCCGAAGTCCTCGATACAAGTGACCGTCTTGGTCTCATCGCCCGGCTGAGCGTGGTAGGTGGCGATGCCAAAATCGCGCTCGGGGTCGCCCGCTGGAATCGGCCCGACAGGACCGCTCTCGACCAGCTTGCCCGAGATCTTTTCGGAGCTCTCGAGCTCCTTCACATTCCGCGGGATCTCGAGGTTGAACGGGCTTTCCGGCCGGTAGGGGCGCCAGCAGGCCGGCGGGGGATTCCCCGCCTTGAACGCGAGCGGGTCGACGGTGTCGTCGCACGTATTGGTCGAGGTCGTCGCCGGTATCGGGCTCGTGGCGACAACGAGCAGCGCGATCAGGGAGTCCCAGGACATCTCGAATGAGACTACGGGCGCAATACCCCACCTAGCCAGGTCCGTTAACAACACCTGCCTCTTGCGTTGCCGTTCGGCAACGCATTCGATCTACTTCTATACTCCAGGCAGATGGAGTTTCCCAACACCTCGCAGCGCCATTAACGACTTGACGCGCCGCAACAGCTTCATCTAGTGCCTGTTCCTCGCCGTTTCGACCGCCGGATGCCCGAGCGGGACCAGACTCGGATCAACGAGCGCATCGGCGTTCGCGAGGTTCGCCTGGTCGACGAGGACGGCAAGCAGATCGGCGTCATCGACACAAAGAAGGCACTCGAAATGGCGCAGGAGCGTGATCTCGACCTCGTCGAGGTCGCTCCGGAGTCCCGGCCGCCAGTCGCCCGTCTCCTCGACTACTCGAAGTACAAGTACGAGCAGGAGCAGAAGGCAAAGCAGGCCCGCAAGCACCAGCAACAGATCAACGTGCGCGAGATCAAGCTCCGCCCGAAGATCGCGGACCACGACTACATGACGAAGAAGGGCCACGTCGAGCGCTTTCTCAAGCAGGGCGACAAGGTGAAGGTCACGATCATGTTCCGCGGCCGCGAGCAGGCTCATCCTGACCGTGGCCGGAACTTGCTCAAGCGCCTCTTCGACGACCTCGACGGCCTCAGTGTGATCGAGCAACACCCGCTTCAGGAGGGCCGCAACATGCACATGTTGCTCGCGCCATCCAAGGAGGCGCTCAAAGAACGCGACAAGGCCAAGACCGGCGAGCAGCCCGCGGTGCCCGAGCCGGAGGCAGGCGAAGCACCGGACGCGGGGTCTGGCTCCGACGCTGCCGAGGCAGAAGAGCCCTCCGCCGACGAGGTGCCTGATCCCTCGGAGGTCGAGGCCCCCGCGGCCGAGGCAGAGCCCGAGGCCGAAGCGCCTGAGGCAGAAGAGACCGCAGTAGAGCCCGAAGCCGCCACCGGCTGAGACGCCAGTGGAGGCGGGAGTTCCGCAGATACCTGTCTTCGACGTCCGGGTCGGGGACGAGGAGCTCGAAGCCGTCGCCGCGACGCTCCGCTCGGGCTGGCTGAGCGCCGGCCCCCAGACCGAGGCGTTCGAGCAGGAGTTCGCCGAGCACCTGGGCTCGAAGCACGTGCTTGCCCTCTCGAGCTGCACAGCTGCTCTCCACCTCGCTTGCATAGCCGCGGGAATCGAGCCCGGCGACGAGGTGATCGTGCCTTCGCTCACGTTCGTCGCCACTGCCAACGCCGTCCGCTACTGCGGCGCCAAGCCCGTCTTCTGCGACATCGTCGGCGGTGACGGCAACGACCTGAACATGGACACCGAAGCGGTCGAAGCGCTCATCACTGAGCGCACCAAGGCAGTGATCCCGGTCCATTGGGCGGGCTACCCGGTCGAGATCGTGGGCCTCGCCGAGCTCTGCGAGAGTCGCGGCTTGACCTTGATCGAGGACGCCGCGCACGCCCCTTGGGCGAACTACGGGTCAAAGGAGCTTGGGACCTACGGCATCGCGGGCTGCTTCTCGTTCTTCCCTAACAAAGTCCTGGGCGTGGGGGAGGGCGGCGCGCTTTGCACCGATTCGGACGAGATCGCCGAGCGGGTCAGGCGCCTGCGCTCGCAGGGCATGACCGCGACGACGATGGATCGCCACCGCGGCAATGCGATGAGCTACGACGTGGTCGAGGTCGGCTTCAACTACCGATTCGACGACCTGCGCGCGGCCATCATCCGGCCGCGCTTCGCCCGCCTGGGCGCAGAGATCAAGCGCCGGCGCGAGCTGATCGCGCGCTACCGCGAGCTCCTGGACGACGCCGAGGGACTCGGCATCGCGTACCGCGGCAACGACGAGACCCGCTCTTCGTGCTACTTGATGGGGATCCTCGTCGATCCCGCCGCGCGCCAGCCCGTTCGCGACCGCCTGCGCGACGAGCATGGAGTTCAGACGACGGTCTATCCCGCTACCCACGAGCTCGGTGGCTATGTGCGCGAATTCGGCGCCGTCTCGCTGCCGAAGACCGAGGACGCCGCGGCGCGCCTGTTCTCTATCCCGCTTTACCCGCACATGTCCTTAGACCTGCTGGACCAAGTTGCTGCGGCGGTCCGCGAGTCGGTGGCCCATGTGCTGGAGGGCGGCTCATGAGCGAGCCCTGGAAGGTCACCCTCACCGAGATCTCCTTGCCCGAGTCGGACGTCGAAGCCGTCCTTGACACGCTTCGCTCCGGCTGGCTCACGATGGGGCCGAAGACGCTCGAGCTCGAGAAGGCGTTCTGCGACTACACGGGCTCTGCGCACGCGGTCGCCGTGTCGAGCGCCACCGCTGCCCTCCACATGGCGTGCCTCGCGGCCGAGGTCGGGCCGGGCGATGAAGTCATCGCGCCGGCGCTTTCCTTCGTCGCCGACGCGCACGCGGGCCGGATTGCGGGCGGTGAGACCGTTCTCGCGGACTGCGTCTCCCCGGCGGAGCCGCTGATGGATCCCGCCCACGTCGAGAGCCTCGTCACCGAGCGGACGAAGGCGATCATCGCGGTCCACATGTTCGGCTACCCCGCCGACATCGACGCGCTCCGGGCGATCGCGGACGAGCGCGGCATCGCCCTGATCGAGGACTGCGCCGAATCCGACGGCGGCAAGCTGCGCGACGGCTCGCGCGCCGGGACCGCCGGCATCTGCGGCTGCTTCTCGTTCTTCTCGAAGACGCAGCTCGGCGTGGGCGAGGGCGGAATCATGGTCACCGACTCCGAGGAGTTCGCCGCCGAGCTTCGCAAGCTCCGTTCCCACGCGATGACCTCGGTCACATGGGACCGCCACCGCGGCCACGCCGAGACATATGACGTGACGCGCCTCGGCTTCAACTTCCGCATCGACGAGCCGCGGGCGACGCTTGCGATGGCACGCCTCGCCCGCTTGGATGACGAATTGGGGGAACTCCGCCGCGTCGCGAATGCGTACCGCGAGCACCTTGCCGCGATCGACGGCATCGAGGTCCCGTTCCCCGATGAGTGGGTCGAGCTGAGCGGCCACTTCGCCTTCCCGGTTCTCGTCGCCGACCGCGAGACCCGCGATGCGGTTCGGGAGTCGATGCACGCTCAGCGCGTACAGACCACCTTCTATCCCTCGCTGACGCAGCTGTCCGTCTACGAGCCGAAGCGACCGGAGGACGAGCGCCCGGTCGCCGAGGAGATCGCCGACCGCCACTTCGCGCTGCCGCTCTCACCCACCCTGGACGACGCGAAAATCGAGATCGTCGTGGACGCGCTTACATCCGCCCTCGCATGCACCTAAGTGCGGCGAGCTTCTCTACCTGCCGTCTTCGCGGAGCGCTAGGGTGCCGGATGCAAGGTAATCGAACCAGGGAGAAGGCAAGGATGAAGAAGTTTGCGTTCGCGGCTAGCGCTATCGCGGTGGGCATGGGACTTAGTGGATGCATCGCTCAGACGGGCTTTCACTGGACAAACGCGCAGCCGAAGGCCGGCGACACCACAAAAGGCATCATTGATCTGAAAGGTCTAACGGGTCAGAATGGGGAGCCGAACAAGGCCTACTTCTACATCGGCATCATCGGAGACGGCGACGGAGTAACACCGAAGAGCTTCAAGTTCGATCCCGGCAACGTGCTGAACGCCAAGGGCAAAATGGTCAGCGACGACGATGTCGGAGACTTTGCAGACACCGAGTGTGGGCCGGTAAGCGGCGGCTCCACCTATCGGACAGAGACTCCGGTGAAGACCAGTCCCGTGGACAAGCTATTCCAGGCAACGTTCAAGGTCAAGATGGACGGCGCGGGTGGTGGACTTGGCGGTTTCGTCTCCTCCGGGCAGTGGTTCGACGACGGGGACGGCCTCGCCGAGGATCCGAGCGCGAGTGGCGACACCTACGAGTGCAGTGGGGTGGCCTCGACCGTTGTCTCTACGAAGGGCTTCGACGTTTCCGGCCCATGAGCGGCAATCCGCAAGGGTCATAGGAACGACAGGGCGGAAGAAGATGGGGAAGAGGCTTTCGGCAGTGGTGATCGCGCTGGTAGCGGCGCAACTCCTCAGCGGCTGCTTCTTCCTCCGAGAGTCCAACTGGACCAAGGACAGAGTCAAGGCGGGCAAGGCGACAACCTTCGAAGCGAAGCTGATTGGCGGCGACGCCGACCCCTCCCACTTCTTCATCCTGCCTCGGCTCGAGGGCGACGACGTATCGATTCGCAAGCCGGTGTTCGACGCCAAGGAGAAGCTGGGGCCGCAAAAGTCGCTCGTCGAGGACGCGGTGCTGGGCCAGGTCGCCGTGGACAGCGGCCAGGGGTGCGACGCGTCGATCGTGCCTGATTCGCCCCGCCAGGGTCCGCAAGCGCCGAGTCGCGCGTACAAGACGGTCAACGAGATCGCCTCGGCAAACAACAAGTTCGTCACTGCGACCTTCAAGGCCAAGGTCGCAGAGGGCACGCCCCCGGGGACCGGGGTGGTTGGTGTCGTCTACGTCGGCTACTGGGACGACGACGGCGACGGGATCCCCGAGGGCAACGATGACGACGCGATCAACTGCACCGGGTTCACCACCAGCGCGTTCCAGGTCAAGTAATCAGAACGAGGAGTAGACAAATGGGCAAGAAGATTTCGGCCGTTGTGATCGCGCTCGTCGCCACGCAGCTCTTGAGCGGCTGTTACTTCCTGCGCGAGCTCAACTGGAGCCAGGACGTCGTTCCCAAGGGCAAGAACTCCACGGCGACGATCGGGCTGCAGCCGTCCGGCGCCGACGACGACACCTACTTCTTCATGGGCATGGTCGGCAAGGGCAGCGGGTTTACGCCCAAGGCCCCGACTTTCGACGCCGAGAACGTGGCCGGCCTCAAGGAGAAGCTGATAGCGGACAACTCGATCGGCGATCTCCTCGACGAAAACTGCCAGACCTTCGCCCCGGCGGTCCGCAGAGGCCCGCCCGGGTTGGCGGTCTGGCGAACAGAAGATGTCGTGCCCTCGGACAAGGAGACGAAGCTCGTCGTGGCCAAGCTCAAGGCCAAGCGGGATTCCCCGAACCAAGGGGGAGGATTCGCAGGCCTGATCCTCACCGGCGAGTGGGTGGACGACGGCGACGGAGTCCCCGAGGACCCGGGTTCGACGGACGACGCAATCACCTGCACGGGTGAATCGACGACGTCGCTCCTCTTGAAGGGGAACGACCCGTAGGGCCAAAGCGATATTCGGGCGATGGGAGCCGCGACGCCGAGCCGGGCAGTCTTAGCTCGGGCGTGCCACCTGCTTCAATAGTCCGTTCGCCATGCCGAAGATGAAGACCCACTCGGGCGCCAAGAAGCGCTTTCGCAAAACCGCCAGCGGCAAGCTCCGCGGCCGGCGCGCGTACTCCAGCCACATCCTGGAGAAGAAGTCGCCGAAGCGAAAGCGCCGCATGGCCAAGCCCACCGAGGTCGCTCCGGCCGACAAAGAGCGCGTAAACCGCCTGCTGGCGAAGAGGAAGTAGCGCCATGCCCCGCGCAACGAACGCGGTCGCACGCAAGCGGCGCAAGAAGAAGACGCTCGACCAGGCGAAGGGCTACTACGGCCGCAAGCACTCCAGCTACCGCTTCGCGAACGAGCAGGTCATGCGCTCGGGGAACTACGCGTTCCGCGACCGCCGCCGGCGCAAGCGCGACTTCCGTCGGCTTTGGATCGTCCGGATCAACGCCGCCGCGCGCCAGGAGGGCATGAGCTACTCCGAGCTGATGCACGGTCTGAAGCTGGCCGAGGTCGAGGTCAACCGCAAGATGCTCGCCGACCTCGCCGTGCGCGACCCCGAGGCATTTCGACGTTTTACCGAGCTAGCCCGGGAGGCCGCGGCGGCCTGAGCGAACCCTCGACCGCCGACCAGGATCCACCCGGGCGCCCAAGAGGCGCCCTTTTTGTTGGGATAACGAGAGAACACGAATGACGATCACGAGCAAAGACAACGAAAAGCTGAAGCTGGTGCGAAAGCTGGCCGACCGCAAACACCGCGAGCGGGAGGGCCTCTTCGTAACCGAAGGCGAAGACCTGCTGAAAGCAGGTCGCTCGGCAGGTCGAGAGCCCACCGTCCTCCTAACCCGCGAAGGCGAGGGCCTGGGCGGTCTCGAAGTGGAGCGCGAGCTCCTCGACGCGGCCTCAACCCTGGGCTCGGGCAGCCGCGCAATCGCCATATGGCCCCTCCCAAGCCCCCCCGAAGAGGGCAAACGTCCGGGACTACGTCCGATAGGACGTACTGACGGACGTTTGCCCGGGGAGGGGGCGGTTTGCGTGTACCTCCATGGCGTTGGGGACCCCGGGAACGTGGGAAGCATCGTGCGCAGCGCGGGGGCGCTCGCCGACGCCTGGGTCGCGCTGGGGCCCGAATGCGCCGATCCCTACGGCCCCAAGGCGGTCCGGGCCTCAATGGGCGCAATCTTCTCCGTCCACATCAGCCGCTGCGACATCACGGAGACCCCGGCTCCTCGCGTCTCCCTAGTTGCCCACGGAGGCGCTTCGCAGCTCGCAACGGATGCGCGGACGCTCTGCCTCGGCGCCGAGCGCGACGGCCTGCCGCAAACCATCATCGACGCGACCGACGCAACGTGGACGATCCCGATGCGCCCCGACGCCGTCGAGTCCCTGGGCGTCGCGGCCGCGGCGGCGATCGCTTTGAGCCGGATAGGGTCGAGAGTCGGCGAATAAATGACCATGAGCGCAGTCGATCGAATCGAAGAGCTACGGGCCGAGGGGGCCGCCGCGATCGCCGCGGCGCCCGATTCCGCCGCGCTCGAGGAGCTCCGCGTCGGCTTCCTGGGCCGCAAGTCCGAGCTGACCTCGATCCTGCGTGGGATCGGCGATTTGCCTGCGGAGGAGAAGGGACCCGTGGGCGCGGGCGCCAACAGCGCGCGCAAGGAGCTGGAGGAGGCGCTCGAGTCCCGGCGCGCGGCGCTTGAGGCCGGCGAGCTGGATGTCCGTCTCGCGGCCGATGCGATCGATGTGACCCTGCCCGGCACGCCTCCGGTCCGTGTCGGCCACCTGCACCCGATCACCCGCACGCGGCGCGAGATCGAGGACATCTTCGTCGCGCTGGGCTATCGCGTCATGGACGGCCCCGAGGTCGAGCACGACTTCTACAACTTCACCGCGCTCAACCATCCGCCCGGCCATCCCGCGCGGATGGTGCAGGACACCTTTTACGTCGACCCCGCCTCGCTCGCGGAAGGCGTCGTCGGCAGGGACGGCCTGCCGCCTGGGCCGCGCGACGTCCTCCTTCGCACTCACACGTCGCCGAACCAGGTGCGCGCGATGGAGGCGAACGAGCCACCCCTCTTCGTGATCGTCCCCGGGACCGTCTATCGACGGGACACCATGGACGCGACGCACCTGCCCATGTTCTCGCAGGTCGAGGGGCTCGCTGTCGCCGAGGACATCACGCTCGCCGACCTCGCCGGCACCCTCCAGGAGGTGGCTCGGGCGCTGTTCGGCGACGAGCGCGAGACCCGCCTGAAGCCCGATTTCTTTCCCTTCACCGAGCCGAGCGTGCAGGTTGACGTCTCCTGTTTTCGCTGCGGCGGCTCCGGCACTCTCGAGAGCGGCGAGCGCGACGGCGTCTGCAAGGGCACCGGCTGGATCGAGATCCTGGGCGCCGGCATGGTCGACCCGAACGTCTTCGGTTTCGTCGCCGAGCACGGCTACGACCCGGAGCGCGTCCAGGGTTTCGCGTTCGGCATGGGGATCGAGCGGATCGCCTTCCTCAAGCACGGCATCCCCGACCTGCGCATGTTCTACGAGAACGACGCCAGATTCCTGGGGCAGTTCGCATGAAAGTCCCGATGTCATGGCTTCGGGAATACTGCGACCCTGGCATACCGGCCGAGGAAATCGCCGATCTCCTGTCGATGCGCGCGGTCGAGGTCGAGCGGGTCTCCACCGTCGGCCCGCCATCGTCTGACGGTTTCGTCGTCGGTTATGTCGTCTCGGCCGAGCAGCACCCGAACGCCGACCGCCTGAGCGTCTGCGTGGTCAACGACGGCGAGGGGGAGCGGACGATCGTCTGCGGCGCGCCCAACGTCGCCACGGGCCAGACCGTTGCGGTGGCGCTTCCCGGCGCAGTCATGCCCGGCGGCCAGAAGCTGGGCAAGGCGAAGCTTCGCGGGATCGAGTCGGCCGGGATGATCCTGGCCGAGGACGAGCTGCAGCTCGGCTCCGACCACGACGGGATCATGGTCCTCGCGACGGGCGACGGAGCGCCTGCGCCGGGGACATCGCTCGCGGAGGTCCTGCCGATCGCCGAGGAGGTCCTCGAGCTCGACCTCAACCCGAACCGCTCGGACTGCCTCGGCCTCTACGGGGTCGCCCGTGAGGTCCACGCGATCACGGGCGCCGACCTGGCTCCGCCTCCGTGGGCTGAGGACTACCCGGCGACAGGCTCGGGCTCCGTCAAGGATCTGGCAAAGATCACCGTGGAGGTGCCGGAGCTCTGCCCGCGTTTCACCGCAAGGGCGTTCGAGGGCGTCCAGATGGGGCAGTCTCCGCTCTGGCTCCGCGCCCGTCTGATCGCCGCCGGGCAGCGCCCGATCTCGAACATCGTCGACATCACGAACTACGTGATGCTCCTTACCGGGCAGCCGCTTCACTCGTACGACCTCGACCAGGTCGCGGGCGGCATCCTGGTCGTCCGCGCGGCCGCGGACGGCGAGAAGATCACCACCCTCGACGGCAATGAGCGGGTCCTCGACCCGGAGATGGTCCTGATCTGCGACGAGGCCGGTCCGTCGGGAGGCATCGCCGGCGTGATGGGTGGCCGCGACTCCGAAGTATCCGGCTCCACGACCCGGGTCCTGCTCGAGGCGGCGACCTGGAACGGCCCGAACATCCTGCGGACCTCGAACGAGCTGGGCCTTCGCTCCGAGGCGTCCACGCGGTTCGAGAAGCAGCTTCATCCCGAACTGGGGATGCGGGCTCAGCGGGTGGCATCCAGGCTCATCTGTGAGAACTCGGGCGCAAGCCTTGTCCCCGGCACGATTGACGAGGCGACGGAGCCTCCCGCGCCTCACGTGATCTCGCTTCGCTCGGAGCGCATCGAGGCGATCCTGGGCATCCCGATCGACACGGCCGAGGCGCAGGAGAACCTGACGCGATTGGGCTTTGGGGTCGAGCGTGAAGGCGACGACCTGCGCGCCGAGATCACGCCCGAGCGCCACTACGACGTCACGCGCGAGATTGACCTGATCGAGGAGGTCGCGCGCCTCCACGGCATCGATCAACTGCCCAGGACGCTGCCGGCTCACGGCCAGCGCGGTGGGCTCACGCGCGGCCAAACGCTTCGCCGCCGGCTCGAGGATTCGCTGCGGGACATGGGCTTCGACCAGGCGATCTCCTGGGGCCTCATCGCGCCCGCGGTCTTCGACCTGCTGCGCCTTGGTGCCGACGACGTGCGTCGCACTGCCGTGCGGGTCTCGAACCCGCTCTCCGAGGGCCTCTCGGTGATGCGCACCACGCTTCTCAGCGGACTCCTCGACGCCGCGCGCAGGAACCTGGCACACGGCATGGATCGGGCGGACCTTTTCGAGTCGGGCCGCGCCTACTTCGCCGAGCCGCCGCCCGCCGGCGGCCTCACCGAGGCTGGAGCATTCCCAGGCGACATGCCCGCGCCTGACCGCGAGCCCCACCGGCTGGCGGCCATCACCGTCGGGCCGCTGAGCCCGCCCGCATGGCGGGGCGACGCTCCGGCCGAGGACTTCTTCGTCCTCAAGGGCGTGATCGAAGTCCTCGCCCGCGGCGTCGGTGCCGACCCGAAGTTCGCTCCTGGATCCGAGCCGTTCCTTCACCCGGCGCGAGCGGCGTCGGTGTCGTTCGGCGGCGTCCATGCGGGGTGGCTCGGCGAGCTTCACCCGGCGGTCGCCGCCGAGTGGGACCTGCCCTCCGGCGTCGCTTTCGAGTTCGACGTCGCTCCGCTTCTGGACGCGGCAGGCAGCGGCGACGAGGTCTATGAGGACCTTTTGACCCATCCGGCGCTCCTTCAGGACCTGGCCGTGGTCGTTCCCGAGGACGTCCCCGCCGAACGCGTTCGCGAGACGGTCCTGAGCGCGGGTGGGGAGCTCCTTCGCAGCGCCGAGATCTTCGACCTCTACCGCGGCGACCAGGTTGGCGAGGGAAAGAAGAGCCTCGCCCTCCGCCTCGAGTTCCGCGCTCAAGAGCGCACCCTCACCGACGAGGAGGTTGCTCCCGTCCGTAGCGCGATCAACGACTCCCTGGAGGGCATCGGGGGGTCGCTCCGTGGCTGAGCCAAAGGTCCTGATCGCCGGCGCCAGCGGGCTCGCGGGCGCCCTCGCGGCCCGAATCGTCCATCGCCACCCCGGCCTCGAGCTGGCGAGCGTTACCGCGCGGGGCGACATCGGCGCCCGGCTCGACTCGATCTACCCACGCCACCGTGTGCCGCTGGCGCTTGAAGAGCTCGACCTCGACAACCTCTCCGGCTACGACGCGGCGATCGTCGCCTATCCACACGGCGCTGCAGCCCCGGTCGTGGCGGCGCTCCGTGCGCAGGACGTCCCGGTCGTCGACCTCTCGGCCGACTTCCGTATCCGCGACCTCGCCACCTACGGCGAGTGGTACGGAGATCACGGCGCGCCCGAGCTCGTGGAAGAGGCCGCGTATGGCCTGACCGAGCTGAACCGGGCTGCCGTCGCCGAGGCGGGGCTGGTCGCCAACCCCGGCTGCTACCCGACCGCGACCCTCCTGGCCCTCGCGCCGCTCGCCCGGGCAGGCGTAGTCAAGAGCGCCGTCGTCGATGCAAAGTCGGGCGTCTCGGGCGCAGGAAAGGGCGGGGCGGACTTCACCGACGTTTCACAGAACGTGAAGCCGTACGGCGTCGACGGGCACCGGCACCTGCCCGAGATCGAGCAGGAGCTCCACGCGATTGGCGCGAGCGGCCCGCTCACCTTCATCCCGCACCTGCTGCCGCTCGACCAGGGGCTCCTCGCGAGCTGCTACGTCGAGCTCTCCCGGCCGCTTGACGCCGAGGAGCTCCGCGAGCTCTACGAGGACCTCTACGGCTCCGAGAAGTTCGTCGAGCTGGTGGCCAACCCACCCGGGGTCGCCGACGTGTTCGAGTCCAACTTCTGCAGCATCCACCCACGCCTGGAGTGGGGCGGCGAGCGGGCGATCGTGTTCGCGGCAATCGACAACCTCTGGAAGGGCGCAGCAGGGCAGGCGGTCCAGAACCTGAACCTGATGCTCGGCCTCGACGAGACCGCGGGCCTTTCATGAGCAGCCTTTTCGACAAGCGCTGGGTGCGCCTGCCGCGGAGCGCTGAGGAACTCGACCCCTCCGTCCTCGCGCCGGGCTTCAGGGCAGGGGCGACCAACTGCGGTTTGAAAGACGGCGGCGAGACAGATGTCGCCGTCCTGGTCTGCGACGCCTCAGAGGTCGTCTCGTCCGTGCTCCTCACCAAGAACGCCGCAGCGGCCGCGCCAATTCGCGTCTGTCGTGAGAACATCGATGCCGGTGCCGTTCGCGCCATCGCGGTCAACTCGGGGAACGCGAATGCCGCGACAGGAGAGCAGGGCTTCAAGGACGCGCTTGAGATGCAGTCGGCGACCGCCGACGCGCTTGGCCTCGACAGTCGTGAGGTCGTCGTCGCGGAGACGGGCGTCATCGGGGTGCCACTCGAGATCGATCGCGTGACCGAGGGAGTGCGCCACGCTGCAAACAGCCTCGCCAGGGACCGCGCCACAGGATTCACCCGGGCGATCATGACCACCGACCGCTCGCCCAAGAACCTGAGCGTCAAGGTGGGAGGGGTGACCGTCTCCGCCCAGGCGAAGGGGGCCGGGATGATCCAGCCCGGCTTCGCCACCATGCTCTGCTTCGTGCAGACCGACGCGCAGATCCCCGACCCGGACGGGGCCCTCAGGCATGCCACCGACCGCTCGTTCGAGCGGATCACGGTCGACGGGCAGATGTCGACCAACGACACGATTGTCCTCCAGGCAACCGGCGAGACCGAAACGCCGATGCCGACCGGCCTTCTCGACTCCGTCCTCCTCGCGCTCGCCCTCGAGATCGTGGCCGACGGCGAGGGCGCCGAGCGCATCGGGCGCGTCGAGGTGACCAAGGCCAGGGACCCGGGCGAAGCCGAGCGGGTCGCTCGCGCTATCGCCAACTCGCCGCTGGTGAAGACCGCGCTCACAGGCCGCGACGCGAACTGGGGCCGCATCGCCCAGGCCGCCGGCATGGCACTTGCTGGCGAAGAGATGCCCGAGCCCGGCCCGCACTCCATCTCTTATCAGGAGCTCGGGGCCGAGACCGACGAGGCCGAGATCGGCATTGCCCTGGGCCGCGGGGATGCGAGCGCCCACGTTTACTTCTCCGATCTCACCCATGAGTACATCCACATCAACGCCGAGTACACGACATGAATCCCGAGCATCGCACCGAGCCGGTCCACGCCAGCGTCGAGACGCTCTTGGAGGCGCTGCCCTACATCAGGGAGTTCCACGGGCGCACCGTCGTCATCAAGTACGGCGGCGCGGCGATGGCCGATGAGGAGCTCATGGATGCCTTCGCGACGGACATCGTGCTCCTCAAGTACGTGGGGATGAACCCGGTCGTCGTCCACGGCGGCGGCCCTGACATCACCCGCTATATGGAGCGCCTCGGTATGGAGGTGAAGTTCCACGAGGGGCTTCGCGTGTCCGATCCCGAGACCGTCGAGGTGGCGAAGATGGTCCTGCTCGGCAAGGTCAACTCGGACATCGTCAAGCGCATCAACCGCCACGGCCAGCCCGCAGTCGGCCTCTCGGGCGAGGACGGCTCGATGTTCGCCGTCAGGCCGGTCGCCAACGCGGACGAGGTCGGCAACGTGGGCGAGGTCGAGCGCGTGGACGTCGACGTCATCAACCACATCGCGGCCGACTACATCCCGGTCGTCGCCTCGGCCGCGGCCGACGCGCGCGGTAACTCCTACAACGTGAACGCCGACGCTGCCGCCGGCAAGGTTGCGGCCGCGCTCCGCGCCCACAAGGTCATGTTCCTGACCGACGTCGCGGGCTGGCTCGAGGACCCGGCGGATGAGTCGACGCTGATCTCCTCGGCCCGCGTCGACGAGGTCGAGAGCGTCTTGGGCGACATCGAAGGGGGTATGCGCCCCAAGCTGTCGGCGTGCATCGAGGCGATCCGCGGCGGCGTCGGCTCGGCGCAGATCGTGGATGGCCGCCTTCCGCACTCGATCCTCCTCGAGCTTTTCACCGACAGCGGCGTCGGCACGAAGATCACGCCGTGAAGCTCGCGCTGAGCTTCCTCGCGGCCGCGATCATCGTGGCCGCTTCCCTCGGAGTTGCCTCGGGCGAACGGGCCGGCCAGGAGAAGGTGATCGTCGCGACGAGCGGCACCGACTCCGAGACCCGCGAGACGGTCCAGATCACCCGTCAGCCGAAGGACCAGGTCGTGATGTCGATGGATCCGAGTCACATGCCCGATCTCGAGCCCGGGGACCGCTTGGATGTCACCTCGGAGCTCCAGGTGACGATGGACTGCGTGCGGCCCGACCCGCGCTGCGCGGGCCGCCCGTACGAGTACGACGTCAGCCTGGGGGTAAAGCTGGTTCTCGCGCGTGGAGCCGAAGCCACCGGCGGGGGCAAGGCGGTGCGCTTGACGCGCGAAAAGCACCATCTTTGCCTTGGGCGATATCCGCATCGCGAGCACCACTGCGTGATCACCTTCACCGGCGGAGGGATGAGGGTTGGACCGCACGGGCCGCCCTGCCCAGCCGCCGAGTGCCGCATCAACGTTGTCCTCTCGGCACACAACGCCAACGCTCAGGACGGCAATCTCCTCGCCATCGGCGGCACGCCGCCCAGCGGGGATATCTCACAGGACCGTGGCCGGGTCAACGCGATCGTCTACCGGCCGGCGGGCCAGCCCCGCCCGAGGCCGGAGACGACGAGGGACGTGCGAACGAGCGGGCTTCCGTTCGACGGGCACTTCAGCGTCGTCTACTCGAAACGCCTCAACGGTTTGGACGCCAAGGACCAGCTCGCGGCTGAGGCCGACGCGTTCATGGAGGTGCGCCACCTGCCACACGACGCCCGCTCGACCGCCCAGCTGATCCTGACCGACTCGCAAAACGCGACTAGCCCGGGGCCGATCGCGCGGAGGGTGGTACAGGGCGGCGCGGAGATGTCGGAGACCAACGGATTCAACTGCGGCAAGCCGCGCTCTCCCTGCCGGACCCTGAAGGTCGGCGTCGCCCGCCTCAAAGAGGACGCCACCGACGGCCAGGGGCACCCTGTCCCGCTGTACGTCAACCTGCTCATGGCGAGTGAAGCCAAGCACGACACCGGCTTCAACCCGAACCAGAGGGCAAAGATCGTCGGCCAGGGCGGAATCAAGGTCCTCAGGTTCAAGCCATGACCAACGCCGGCGAGCTTCGCGACCTCGAGTCGCGCTACACGATGCCCACCTACCTGCGGGCGGGCGTCGAGTTCGTGCGCGGCGAAGGCACGCGCCTCTGGGACTCGGACGGCAAGGAGTACCTCGACTTCTTCGCGGGCCTCTCGGTCCACAACGCGGGCCACTGCCACCCGCGGATCGTCGCCGCGATCACCGAGCAGGCCGGTCGCTTCAACGGCTCCTCGAACCTCTTTCTCTCCGAGCCGGCGCTGAGGCTCGCCGAGCGGATCTCAGAGACCTCGCTTGGCGGGAAGGTCTTCCTGACCAACTCCGGCGCCGAGGCTTCCGAGTGCGCGATCAAACTCGCTCGCAAGCACGCCCATGGCCGGGGCATCGAGACGCCGCGAGTAGTGAGCCTCGACGGCGGCTTTCACGGCCGCACGATCGGGGCGCTTGCGGCGACCCCGAAGCTCGCCGACGAGGGCCGCTTCGGCCCGCTGCCCCGAGGCTTCGACCCCGTCGCGCGCGACGACGCCGACGCACTGCGCGCCGCCGTGACCGAAGAAACCGCGGCCGTGATGATCGAGCCGATCCAGGGCGAGGCGGGGATCTTTCCGGTCTCGGACGACGTGCTTGTCGCGGCGCGCGAGGCGTGCGATGCGACCGGCGCGTTGCTCGTGCTCGACGAGGTCCAGACGGGGATGGGGAGGACCGGAAGCATGTGGGCGTTCGAGCAGCTCCCAGTGAAGCCCGACGTCATGACTGCGGCGAAGGCGCTTGGCGGTGGCCTACCGGTCGGCGCGGTCGTCACCACACCTGAACTCGCCGATACCTTCGAGCCCGGCGACCACGGCTCGACTTTCGCCGGCGGCCCGGTGGGGGCATCCGCGGCACTGGCTGCCTTGGACGTCATCGGCGACGAAGAGCTGCTCGCCAATGTGCAGGAGCGAGGCGCCGAGATCAAGGATGGCCTCGAGGCCATCGACGGCATCCTCGAAGTGCGCGGCCGTGGGCTGATGATCGGCATGACGCTCGCCGATGGCCTCGACGCCCCCGAGGTCCGCGACCGTTGCCTGGACGCGGGCCTGGTCATCAATTGCCCGGGGCCCGGCATGCTGCGCCTCCTGCCGCCGCTGATCCTGACGAGCGAAGATGCTGCTCAGGGCCTGTCGGTCATCGCCGGATGCGTATCCCCGTAGCTCCGTAAACTCGCGCGCCATGAGCGACGACCCCACGCGAGTGATGCCGCCGGAACCGGATCCCGAGCCTGACCCCTACGCGCAACAGGCGGACCCCTACGACCAGCCCCCGCCGGACCAGCAGTGGCAGCCGCCGGACGACGGCGGCATGTCGAGCGGGGGAAAGGCCGCCCTGATCCTTCTCGCCGCCCTCGTGATCGGCCTGGGCGTCGCGCTCGCCGTGATTGCATCGGGCGACGGCGACGACGACGAGACGACCTCCTCCTCGACGACCACCGAGAGCACGAGCACGACCACCACAACCACTTCGACCGACACGGACACGACGACGACGGAAGAGGAGCCCGAACCAGATCCGGAACCCGATCCCGAGCCTGATCCCGAACCGGACCCGGATCCGGAGCCCGATCCCGAACCGGATCCAGATCCCGATGATGGCGGCGGCGGGGGCGGAGGAATCAGCCCCTAGATGGCCGACTCCCCGGGGGCGACGGATCGGCTGAAGCGCACGGTCAAGCGCTCGCGCTTGGGCGTGATAGGCGGTCGGATCGGCGCGGAGCGCGTGCGCGATTTGCGCCGCGCTCTTGGCCGCGAGGAGAACCCGATGGGGGCGACCCATCGCGGCTTCGCGCTGGAGAAGAGCCTTGACTACATCGATGCTGTCTTCGCCGATTACGAGCGCTACGCGGGTCTGGCCGGCGAGGCGATCGAGGGCAAGACGATCCTGGAGCTCGGCCCCGGCGATTCATTTGGCGTTGCGCTGCGGTTCATCGCAGCCGGTGCGGCCAAGGTCATCACCGCGGACCGCTTCATCCCGATCCGCGACACCGGCCAGCAGCGCGCGATCTACGAGGGCGTCCTGAGCCGCATGAGCTCAGACGAACGCGCTCGTGTCGACGACATGCTCACGTCGGCGGGCATCGACCTGCCCGCTGTGGGCATCGACGTCCGCGCCGGGGTGGGCATCGAGGAAGCGCCGGCCCAGATCGGCGAGGCAAGCGTTGACGTGATCGTCTCGCGTGCGGTCCTCGAGCACGTCTTCGACCTCGACACGGCGTTCGCCGCGATGCACCGCCTCCTGAAGCCCGGGGGCCGCATGGCCCACAAGGTGGACCTGCGCGACCACGGCTTGTTCACGGACGGTGGCCTGGACGCGCTGGAGTTCCTGACCGTGAGCGATCGCCTCTACACCTGGATGGGCGAGGAGTCGGCGGGCCTACCCAACCGCCGGCTTCAGGGCTATTACGAGCGCACCCTGGCCGAGCGGGGATATGCGACCGAGTTTCTCACCACGCACCTGGCCGGGATCGAAGAAGAGGTCGAGCCGCACGTTCCGTCGGAGGACGGCCTGCCCGCGCATGCGCCTCTCGATGCCGTCGAGAAGATCCGCCCGCGGCTCCTTCCGAGGTTCCGCTCGCTCTCGCCTACCGAGCTCGCCGTCGCGGGCTTCTGGGTGATCGCGGACAAGCCGCCGGCGCGACTCTCCTAGTAGGAGAGGTTGATCCAGCGGGCGACCGAGGGGACGCCCCTGTCCGAGAGGCCGAACAGCATGTAGCGGCCGGGAGGGGCGATCGCGGAGTTCGCGGGAGCCCGCAGAGCCGTCGTATCGCCCTCCCTGGCTGCCACCCGAAGCGGCACGACTCGCTGTTGCATGTCGGCCCCGTGAGTCGTTGCGCCGGGTGCCACCAGAACGTATTTGCGAGCGGATGGGCCCGACGGGTCGGCGTCCGCGAAGAAGGTGCCGTTGTAGGTCGCGGACTCGGACGAACCCTGGAGCCTTGGCCTTGCGCCTCTGAAGAGGTAGGGAGGCGAGTAGATCTCGGCGGTGTCGCTCCGGGCCTTGGTGCCATCGCTTTCGAGCGGATAGCGATCGTCGCCGGCCGACCAGACCCGGCCGTCGGGCATCAGGAGCGCGGTCGAGTGATAGGAGCGCTCCTCGAGCTGAGCCGGGCCCATGCGCCAGGTCTCCTTGCCCGCCTTCAGGACCTCCACGCGGCGGTGGCGGCCCGTCGAGTCGATCGTCCAGTTGCCGTTCTCCTGGGTGAACCCGACCCCGCCGCCCACGGTGACCATGCTTTTGTCCGGCAGGAGCACCGTGTTGTGGAACGAGCGGCCGAGCTTCAGGCCTTTGCCCTTCTTCCAGCCCCTCTGAGGCTTGCGTGCGTCCAGGGTCTCCGAGTCCATCGAAGCCCTTAGGAAGCCGTCCTGCTCGGGGATCGTGCCGTAGCCGCCGAGTTGGGTGACCTTCCAGGATCCATCGGGCGAGCCTGGCTTGAGGACAGCTGAGCCGCCGATGCGATAGCCGGCGCTCTTGGGCGTGTCTTCCCAGAAAAGTGGGCCCTGGCCGAGCTCGGAAAGGTTGAGGACCGCCGAATCGGAGGGTCCGGGGCCTGCGAGGAGGGCGTCGCCGCTCGGCAGGGTGAAGAGGTGCGGGTAGAGCTCGGTCGTCCGGGCGGCGCTCCCGTACTCGCCGATGGTGCCGATTCCGCCGCGCACCGCGGAGGGCGCGAAGACCTCCACAGCCGGGTTGTCGATGCCGCCCGGCTCGGCGTCTGAGAAGCCGCCGGCGATCAGGGTCGTGCCGTCGGCCAGCTCGACCTGCGAGGGATACCAGCGCCCGTTGGCCATCGAGGGCTGCTGGGTCCAGCGCTCAGTCCACGGATCGAAGGTGAAGACGAAGTGGGCGCCTGGAGCCGAGGTGAAGCGGGGGTCCTGAAAGCTCCATGCCAGGTTGCCCCCGGTGACGAGGAGCTCGCCGGTGGGCAGGAACGACTGGCCTGAGCAGTAGATCGGCGCCGGCACCATGCCCTGCGGGCCGTCTCCGTCGGGATCCACCTGCGGCGGGTCCACGTCCTCGAAGGCACCTGGCCCATAGCCCTCGGTGGGATCCCAGATCGCGGCCTCGCCGCGGTTCTGCAGGTCGGGATAGGTGGGATAGCCCCAGAAGAGGATCTTCCCGGTGGGCAGCATCGCCGCGTGAATCGCGTAGTTGGGAAGCTCGAAGGGCGCCTGAGTCCACTTGCCCACATGCTTGGGGTTGCCCTCGGTCCTGCGAGCGAGCGCCTCTGCTTCCGCCGCTGCCTTCGCAGACTCTGCCTGGCGCTCGGCCTGGGTCATCTTCGCCCAGCGGCGCTCCTCGCTGCGGTTCAACTCGAACAGGATCTCGTGCTCCTGCGCGTGATCGATGGCCGTGGCGCCCTCGACGTCGTGCGCGGATGACACCGCCGTAAGACTCAATGCGAGCGTTGCCGCAGCCAAAGCTGCAAGCCCGCCTCTCAGGGACCCCGGTGCCATAACGCGCATCCTTCATTGCAGAAATGAGAGCGCTATGAGCGCCGGATGAGACTCGCTCTCACGGATTACCTGCTTTCGCCACGGGGTTTCCCGCAACGGGCCGAATCGGACGAATTAGTAGCTCAGACGGATCCAGCGAGCGACCGCGGGCACGCCGTTCGGTGAGAGCGCGAACAGCATGTAGTTGCCGGGCGGCGCCATCTCGGAGCGGGGCGGCATGCGGACGCCGAATGTGTTGCCGGACTGCTCGTCCACCCTCAGGGGGACGATGCGCTGCTGCATGTCGGCGCCGTGAGTCGTCGCGCCCGGCGCCGCCAGGACGAACTTCTGGGCGGTGGGGCCGGACGCGGACATGGTGACCGACATCAGGTGGTTGTACTTGCTGGCCGTCGGCGCCGTCTGGATTGACGGACGGGGCCCGCGGAAGAGGTAGGGCGGGGAATAGATCTCGGCCGTATCGGTGCGCGACTTCTCGCCGCCTTGAAGCGGATAGCGGTCGTCGCCCGCCGACCAGATGCGGCCGTCGGGCATTAGGAGCGCGGTCGAGTGGTACGAGCGATCCTCCGTCTGCGCGGGACCGAGTCGCCATGTCCGCGTCGCAGGGTCGAAGATCTCGACACGGCGCCGCTCGCCGGAGGGGTCGATGCTCCAGTTTCCGCTCGTAGTCGTAAAGCCCGTCCCGCCGCCGACCGCGACCATGCTCTCGTCGGGCAGGAGCACCGTGTTCTGGAACGAGCGACCGAGGTTCATCGTTCCATCGGGCTTCCACCCGTTGCCGAGATTCGCCCCGTCGATGGTCTCCGCGTCGGCTGAGGCAGGGGAGAGTCCGTTCGCCTCGGGGATCGTCCCGTAGCCGCCGACCTGCGAGACCTTCCAGGATCCGTCGCGCTGCACGGGGTGGAGGAATGCGGACCCGCCGATGCGGTAGCCCGAGGTCTTGCCGAGCTGCTCCCACTGGAGCGGGCCTTCGCCGAGCCTCGACATGGGCAGGATCGCTGAGTCCGTGTCCCCGGGGCCGGCTAGGAGCGCGTCTCCGTTGGGCAGCGTGGCGAGGTGGGGATAGAGGTTGGTCACACGCTGGGCCGACCCATACGTGCCGATGGTGCCGATCCCGCCCGGGACGGGGGAGGGAACGAAAACCTCGATGTCCGTGTTGGGGATGCCGCCAGGCGGCGCATCCGTGTAACCGCCCATCACCAGCGTCGTGCCGTCGCCGAGCTGGAGCTGCGACGGATACCAGCGGCCCTGGTTCATCGAGGGCTGCTGCTGCCACGTCTCCGTCCACGGGTTGAAGGTGAAGACGAAGTCCGTCCCCGCTGCCGATTGGTAGCGCGAGTCCTTCCAGGTGAAGTTGAGGTTTCCGCCTGTGACCAGGAGCTCACCCGTCGCAAGCAGCGACTGGCCGGCGCAGTAGAGGGGTGCCGGCACAAGCCCTTGCGGGCCCTCGGGGCCGTCGGGGTCGACGAGGGGCGGGTCGACGTCCTTGAACGCTGCTGGACCGGTGCCGAGGGAGGGATCCCAGATCGACGCCTCGCCCCGGTTCGTGAAGTCGTTGTAGAACGGGATCCCCCAGAAGATGATCTTCCCGGTCGGCAGCATGGCGGCGTGGATGGCGTAGTTGGGAAGGCTGAAAGGAGCCTGGGTCCACTGACCGACCTCCGCGGGGTCGCCCTCGGTCGCCTCCGCGAAGAGGCGCGCCTTTCGCTCGCTCTTCCGCGCCGTCGCCTTTCGCTCAGCCGGGCTCATCGCCTCCCATTTGCGCTGGTCCTGCTTGGCGAGCTTGCGAAGGAGCTCGAGCTCCTTGCCGTGGTCCATGGCTCCGGTCACGTGTCCGGTCGCAGCCGGTGCCAGCGCGCACACAAGCGTCGTCGCTATTGCCGCAACCATGCCGCGAGTAAGGGCCCTCCGTGCCACGCTCACATCGTAGACGCATCGGGACGCCTCCAACCGTTGAATATGGTGTCGCCGATGAGCGACGTCAACGGAAATCGCGACATTCTCGTTGTGGGCGGTGCCGGCTACGTCGGCAGCGTCCTCACGCGAAAGCTTCTGGCGGCGGGCCACCAGGTTCGTGTGCTCGACCGCCTGCTCTTCGACCACGGCACCGTTCTCTCGGGCCTGGTCGAGGATCCCGCCTTCAGCTTTCAGCTGGGCGACCTGAACGACGACAGCGCGGTTGGCACGGCGCTCGAAGGCGCTACGGACGTCGTGATCCTCGCAGCGCTCGTGGGCGACCCGATCGCGAGCAAGTACCCGGACCTGGCCAGGAAGGTGAACGACGGCTGCAAGCGCCTCGCCGAGCGAGCCGATGAGGCCGGCGTCGACCGGCTGGTCTTCACGTCGACCTGCTCGAACTACGGCCTCCGCGACACGGACGAGCCGGCTACCGAGGAGTCAGATCTCTCGCCCGTCTCGCTTTACGCCGAGCTGAAGGTCGATTTCGAGCAGTTCGTCCTCAGCCGCTCCGACTGGAGCCTCTGTCCGACGCTCCTGCGGATCGCGACCGCCTACGGCCTTTCGCAGCGGATGCGCTTCGACCTGACGATCTCGGAGTTCACGCGCACGCTCGCCGTGGGCGACGAGCTGGTCGTCTACGACGCCGACACCTGGCGCCCCTACTGCCACGTCGAGGACATCTCCGGCGCGGTCATGACGGCGCTCACGGCGGACGAGGCGCTGGTGCGCTCGGAGGTCTTCAACGTCGGCCACTCCGACGAGAACTACACGAAGCGCATGGTTGTGGACGTCGTCCAGGACGTTCTGGGCGGCGCCGGCTCCGTCTCCTTCGAGGAGGGCGGGCGTGACCCGCGGAACTACCGCGTCAACTTCGACAAGATCCGCGAGCGGCTGGGCTTCGAGCCACAGCACCGCGTACCCGAGACGGTGGCCTCGCTCGTGACGGCGATTCAGCAGGGGATCTTCGACGACTACGGCCTCCGGCCTGGCTTCTACACCAATCACTCCGTCGTGATCCCGGGCGAGGCGCCGCCCGGCGACGACTAGGCCGATGCGTGCGGTGATCCTTGCCGGCGGCGTTGGGACGCGGTTGCGCCCCTACACCACCGTCTTGCCCAAGCCCCTCGTCCCCGTGGGCGAGCGGCCCATCCTGGAGCTGATCCTCAACCAGCTTCACGCGGCTGGCTTCACGCGGGCCGACCTATGCGTCGGACACCTGGGCGGCCTCATTCGCGCCTACCTGTCCGAGTCTGGAGTCGTCCCGGATGGCCTCGAGGTGCACTACCAGTGGGAGGAGGAGCCCCTTGGTACGGCCGGCGCGTTGCGCCTCATCGATCGCCCAGATGATCCCTTCCTGGTCATGAACGGCGACATCCTCACGACCCTCGACTACGGAGACTTCCTGCGTGGCCATTCGGACGGCGGCGCGGCGCTCACGATCGCCACCCACCGCAAAGACGTGCCGCTCGCGCTGGGAGTGATCGAGTCGGAAGGGGAGACCGTGACCGGCTACGTGGAGAAGCCGACCCTGCACTACAACGTCAGCATGGGCATCTACGCGTATTCGCCCTGGGCCCTCGACCACGTGCCTGAGGGCCGCTTCGACTTCCCGGACCTCGTCCTGAAGCTCCTCGCCGAGGGCGAGCGGGTCGATTCGCATCCCTTCGAGGGCGAATGGTTCGACATCGGGACGCGCGACGAGCACGAACATGCGGTCTCGGCCTTCGAAGCGGATCCGGAGCGGTACGAGGCCGAGTGATACCCAGGGGCCTTGGACCCGGAGGTCACCAGCTACGCCGTCTGCCGCAAGGACTAGGCGCCGTAGAGCTCGAGGAGGCTCTCGACCTGGCGCTCCCACGAGTAGCGCTCGAGGACGAGGTCGCGCGCGGCACGGGCAACGAGCCGGCGCCGTTCGGGGTCCTGGAGAAGGGCCGACGCAGCAGCGGCGAATTCCTTTGCCGTCTCGGCCGCCAGGTAGTGAGTCCCGGCCTCGGCCCCCTCGACGCCGTCCATCCCCATGCGGTTCGCTACGACCGGCAGGCCCGATGCGAACGCCTCGAGCACCTTGTTCTTCAGGCCGGACCCGGTGAACATGGGGAGGAGCGCAACCGTCGCCTCGCTCAGCTCGGCGCCCATGTCTGGGACGTCGGGATGAATCTCGACGCCGGCGAGTTCCTCCAGGCGCCGGACCTCGGCCGACGGGCGTGCGCCGGCAAGCCGAAGCGAGGCCCCGGGAACGCTCTTCACCACCAGCGGCAGCACCTCCTCGGCCACGAAGCGGGCCGGCTCGGCGTTGTGGAAGTAGCCCAGGTTCCCGAAGAAGGCCAGCACCGGGGCCCTGCCCGCCTCCCGCTCTGCGTATGAGACTCCGTCCGTGTCGATCCCGTTGGGGATGACCGCGGCCCCGGCCAGCCCAGGCGCGACTCGGTCCGCGGCGGACACCAGTGAGACCGAGTCTGCTTGCGCGGCCAGTCGCGCCTCGTAGCGCGCCATCAGACGCGCCTCGGCGCCGAAGATGGTGCGTGAGGGACCGTGCGATGCATCGGCGCGCGTTCGCATGTTGATCGAGAGCGAGTCGACCAGATCGAGGTGACGGTGAAGCCCTGGAGCGGGCGGGGGCAAGTAGGTGCCCATGCGGGCGAGGCTCAGGTGGACCACGTCGGGGCCCTTGGCGAGCTCCTCAGAGACCGCCCTGCGCATGCCTGAGTGTGCGAAAAGCCGTGCCTGAAGCGGAAGCGCCGGGTTCGGCTTGACGAGGTTGCCGGTGATCCTGCCTCCGAACGACGGCTTGATGCTCCGGATCTCGAGATTGGAGTCCGGTGGCGCCGGCCCGTCCCCAAACGAGAGCAGGGTCACATCGCCGTGGCGGGAGAGCCCGCTCGCCAGGTGGTACGCGCGCACTTGGTCTCCACGCCTGGGTGGATACGGGTAGCGTGGTGAGAGGAAGAGGATTCGCATGCCGATCGCCCCGGCGGCTTGCAGGGGAGGCGTGCCCGTTCAAGAAGTCCAGCGCGTGAGGATAGTCCAGATCTCAGACTTCGACCGACCCCACGCGGGGTCGTTCGTTCCCATGCTCCTCGGTCTCCTCGCCGAGGCCCAGCGCCAGGGACACCGCACGGAGGCGATCTTCGGTGCGACCACGCGGGGCGCCCCCTGGCTCGACGACTTCGAACGGGCCGGGATACCCGTGTCCCTCGGTCCCGCGACCGGCAGCCGCGTACGCCTGGGGCGCTGGCTCGACGGCTATCTGGGGGACGATCCAGAGCCGGTTGTCCTCCACACGCACTTCACCACCTGGGACGTCCCTGCGCTGATCGCCGCGCGTGGCCGCGAGGCAGCGGTTTTCTGGCACGTGCATTCCGCGCTTCCCCGCGATCCGCTCGTCGTTGCCCGCACCGCGCTCAAGTTCGGCGTTCTCGGCCACAGCGCGGCCGGGCTTCTGTGCCCTGCGCCGAACATCGTGGACGGCGCGCGCAGGCGCCTCGCGCCCCGCGATCGCACGCACTTCATCCCATCGTCGCTCGACCTTGCGAGCTTTCCAATGCTGGGCACCGAAGCGCGCGCCGAGGCGCGGGAGGAGCTCGGGATCCCGCTCGACGCCAAGGTGCTCCTTCACTTCGGGTGGCATTGGCACCTGAAGGGCTCCGACATCTTCCTCGAGGTTCTTCGCAGGCTTGCCGCAGATGACCCCGATGTGATCGGCATCGACCGCGGTGGCTCAGAGGAGATGGTCGAGCGCGCTGCCGAGCTTGGCATCGGCGACCGCTTTCGCCTGATCCCGCCGGTCGAGGACGTGCGAACGGTCCACGGTGCGGCGGACGTGATGGTCTCCTCGAGCCGCGAGGAGGGAATGGCGTATGCGGTCCTCGAGTCGCTCGCAAGCGGGACCCCGGTGGTCGCCACGGCGATCCCTGGCCACGCCGTTATCGGAGAGCAGGTCGAGGCCTGCCGCCTGACACTGGTCGATGCGGGAGAGCTGGCGGGCGCCGTCAGGGAGACGCTCGACCGCACGCCTGCTGACGCTGAGCGCGAGGCGCGCGATGCCCATGCGTGGATGGAGGAGAACCTTGCCCACGCTCCGGTCGCGAGGCGCGTGATTCGCCTCTATGAGGACGCACTGCCGCCGCCTCGTGCGCCTTTCGTGGAGCGCCGCGCCAGGCCTCGGCCGCGGCTCATCCAGCTGTGCAACTTCGCGAACCCGCAGGCGGGGTCGTTCGTTCCGATGGTCGCCTCTGTCATCGAGTCCGCACGCGAGCGCGGTTGGGACGCTGAGGCCATCTTCGCCCGGCCTGCCGACGACACCGAGTGGCTGGCCGGCCTTCGCGAGCGCGGGATCGTCTATCGCAGTGCGCCGGCAGGCTCGCGCTCAGAGCAGATCAGGTGGGCGCGCGCTCTCGCCAAAGAACACGACACGCCCACGATCGTCCACACGCACTTCACGCGTTACGACCTGCCCATGGCGGTCGCGGCGCAGCCGGGGAACCTGGACGTCGTCTGGCACGAGCACACTGCCCTCTCGTCAAGGCCCCAGATGGTCGCCAGGAACGCCATCAAGTTCGCCGTGGGCGGCCGGCGGGTGGCAGCCATCATGTGCCCGGCGCCCGACCTGGCCGAGGCGGTGATCAGGCGTGGAGCGCCCGCGGACCGCGTCAGGTTCGTCCCCAATGCGATCGACGCCTCGAAGTTCCCCATCATCGACGCTGCGACTCGTGCCCAGGCACGGGAGACGCACGGAATCGAGCCCGATGCGCTGGTCGTCCTCTCGTTCGGCTGGCACTGGGACCTCAAGGGCGGCGATCTCTTCCAGCACGCAGTCGCTGAGCTTCAAGAAGGCAACCGGCAGATTGTTGCGCTTCACTCGACGGGCGCGCCCGAGGCGGAGAGCCTCGTGCGCAGGCTCGGACTGGAGGGGACGGTGCGCCTGATCGGGCAGACGAGCGATGTAGCGGGCCTCATGGCCGCTACAGACGTGTTCGTGGCTGCCTCGAGGGCTGAGGGTGGGACGCCCCTGGCCGTGCTCGAGGCGCTCTCAAGCGGGCTCCCAGTCGTGGCGACCGATCTTCCCTCCCACCGGTACGTTGCCGAGCGGGTGCCCGGCGTACGCGTCGTCACGCGTGAACCAATACAGATGGCCAGGGCGATTCTGGACGCGTCCATGCAAATGGGCACTCTGGACGCGGACTCTGGACTCGGGTCCCATCAAGCCGTGGAACAGCATTTTTCCCTTGAACACTGGTGTTCTGACCTGTTCGAGACCTACGATCGCATCTCGGCCAGAGCCGCGGCTGGACGTTTGTACTAGTTAGGCGCTGGACACGCGTCCGAAAGACCCGGCCGTTCGTGGCCGGATGCGCGCTGCTGCCCGATTCCCCTCCTGACAGGCAAGACCTCCAACGGTCTCGCCGCCAAGGCATCAGGAGTCGGAAATGCATCGCAAGAACACCCAGAGCAATCGGATCAAGAACACCATCAAGGCTTTCGCAGCCGCTGGCCTCGTCTCGCTCGCCGTCGGTGGCGACGCGCAGGCGAAGAGCAGCGGCTGCACCGCGTCGAACACGGGCGGCGGCTACGGCGAGCTTGGGGACGGCGTTTTCCCCAGCTCCTGCTGGCGCCCCTACGCGTCGGACAGCCCCTTCAACGACCGCATCTCGCGCAACCCGCAGGTCGAGAACGGCTCGAACGGCACCGTCGACCAGCTCACCTCGCAGGCCCCCGGCGTCTCGTACTTCGTCGCCGGCGACGAGGCGCGCGACTGGGGCGTCGCGATGTACTACTCAGACGATTCCGATCCCGTCTACACGGTCCACTGCACGGAGCCCTGGGGCACCTGCGCCGTCGAGGGTGCGCAGATTCACCTCCCGAATGGCGCCGAGCCTTCAGGCGTGTGGCCGCTGCCCAACCCCAACGCCGACTACGACTCGCACCTTACGGTCGTCGATCAGGCCACGGGCTGGGAGTACGACCTCTGGAACGTCCGGAAGATCCAGGGCGGCGAGATCACCATCAAGTGGGGCGGTAAGACCCGCGTCGACGGTGACGGCCTGGGCTCCGACGCAGTGGCCGCCCGCTACGGCGCCGCCGCTGGCCTGATCCGCGCCGAAGAGCTCCAGGAGGGCAAGATCGATCACGCCCTCTCGCTCACCGTCCCCTGCACCGTCGGCTACACGTACCCCGCGTCCAAGGGTGCCCTCGAGTGCTCCGACGCCGGCATGCCGACCAGCAGCGCGCTGCAGAACGGCGACCTGCTCCAGCTCAAGATGTCCGACAAGCGCATCGCAACCTTCCCCAGGTGGAAGAGCGCGATCCTCCAGGCATGGAAGCGCTACGGCGCCTTCGTCGGCGACACGACGGGCGATGCCACCCAGTGGTCGCTCAAGTTCGAGTCCGCCGCGGGCTACGAGGCCGAGGGCGAGGATGACCCGCTGGAAGACCTCGCACGGGCCCAGGGCTTCGAGCCCGTCGACTACAACGGCAACGGCCAGGACGAGTTCTGGTTCGACGTCGCCGGCGGTGTCGACTGGCAGAAGAAGCTCCGCGTCGTCAAGCCCGGAACCTGATCTCAGAAAAGCCCGGATGCTCACCCTGATGCCTTGGTGAGTTTCCCTCAGAGTCCTAGTCAGACCCTGACGCAGAACGGGGCCCCCCGGGGGGCCCCGTTCTCGTTCCTGCGCACGGACGGCCTCAGCGCTTGATCGCGAAGACCCACTTGTCCGGCGGGGAAGGCGCAACCCACGCCCGGTAGCCGAGCGCCTCCAGTTGGCCGATGCACTCATCGGCTCCGTAGCCGAAGTACGGGTGGATCTCGACGCGGAGGGATCGCACCCGCGAGGGCCAGGAGCCGCCGCCGGCAAAAACGCGGGGCTCTGAGCCTTCGATGCTGACGTGGAGGTAGTCCACCGGCCCGTCGTCGGGCCACCGCTCGCCGAGGACGCTGTCGATGGTCCGGGCCTCGACCAGGCCCTCGGAATCCGCCTCGTCCTCGGTGGCGGGGCGGACGACCAGGCCGTGTTCGTGCGCCCCAGCTTCCTCGACGACGAGCCGGCAGTCCTCGTCCCAGATCCCCGCGCGGGTGAGCTTCACCCGCGCGCCGAACCTGGCGACGTTCAGCTCCGCGACCGCCAGGTTGCCCGGGTCAGGCTCGACGCCCAGGAGCTCGGCGCTCGGGTACGCACGCGCGAGGCCGGTGAGAGCGGCGCCCATGTTAGTGCCGATCTCGGCCACCCGCCGAAGGTCCTGGGCCGCGATCTCCGGCGGCGGGAGGTGGATGTCGAGCGAGAGGTAGTCCACGGCGTTGTCGAGGTCGCTCGTCCCAGGCCGGACGTAGATGACGTCGCCTCCAAGGCCCTTGAGCGGCACGGCGACCGGCGACGCTTGGCCCCCCGACCCGCGCCTGCTCGCGAGCACCTTGGCGGCGGCGATCTTGCCCCGGGCTCCGCTCGCGCCGCGAAGCAGGCGGCTGACCCGGGCGGCTCTTTCCGAGAGCGCGCTCACGGGGCTCCTTCGGCTGACATGCGAAACAGGGTTACCAGTCGCGCGGCTGAGCGCTCGACGTTGAATTCGTCCTCAACCAGCATCCTGGCCGCGGCCGGGTCAAGCGTCCCGGTCGACGCCCGCGTAAGGGCGTCGCGAAGCGAGTCCGGGTCGCCGGCCTCCGCCAGGCAGCCCGTCGAGCCGTCGCGGATGATCTCGGGGATCCCGGAGAGGCTCGAGGCAACCGTGGGCACGCCGCAGGCGAGTGATTCCATCAGCACAACCGGCAGGCCCTCCATCTGGCCGTCGCGCGCAACGACGCTTGGGAGGACGAAGAGGTGGGCCTCGTCGAGCTGCCTTCTGACCGCGTCTTCGGACTGGGCGCCCATGAACTCGACGCGGCCAGCGACGCCAAGGTCCCGCGCCGACTGCTCGAGCCGCTCACGCTCGGGCCCGTCGCCGATCAACGTGAGCCGGATCCGGTCGGCGGGGTTGACGTCAGGCGCAATCGCCTCGAGCAGGACGCCGTGGCCCTTGTGCTCCTGGAGGCTCGCCACGCACAACGCGGCGATCGGCCCACTGGCCGGCGCTCGGCGCGGCCTGAACTCGTAGCGATCAAGCTCGATGCCGCAGTGAATGACATGGACGGGCGTCTCCGAGTCGCCGCCGAAGGGGCGAAGGAAGTCGCGGTTGAACGCGGAGATCGCATCCACGAACTCCGCGTCGCAGACCTTCTCCGAGAGCATCGCCTGGGTCACGAAGATGTCATGGGCGTGCACGGTGATGCTGTAAGGGACTTCGGCGAGGCGGCGGCAGACCCAGGCCGCAAGGCCCGGGAAGGTCGCGTAGTGGGCATGGACGTGATCTGCGCCGGTCTCGCGGATGCGACGAGCGATTGACGCCGCGACCGGCACGGTCGCAAGCGAGCGGACCATATAGCCGGGCGAGCGCACACACGTGCGCAGGACGGTGCCGATGATCGCCAGCACCGAGCCAGGGCGGCGCACTAGCCACCAGCCAAGGTCGCGCAAGCCCTCGGCAGGGCTTGGCCGGCGCACCTGTTCGACCCACGGCTCGGCGCTCGGATGCACGAGCGTCTCAGTGGGAGGGAAGAGCGAGTGGATCTCGATCTCGACGCCGTCGGCGCCCGCGACGTGGTTGAGCTCGCGGGCGATGAACGTCTCCGACGAGCTCGGAAAACGCGAGACGATGTAGGCGACCCTCATGCCTCGCTCCGATCCGTGCCCAAGAGCTCGGGGAGGGCGTCCGCGATCTCGGGGGGCAGCTCGGCCATGAATATTCGGTCGCGCGTCATGCGCTGGCGCATGGGCGCCAAGCGGCGCCGGAGGCGCCATGCGAGCGCGGACGCTTTGCGCTCTCCCGAGAGGGTCTCGAGGAAGCGGCCAAGCTCCTCGACCGAGGCGCTGGCGGTCGCCATGTCGGCCTCGGAAAGGTCGTCGTTGGCAGCCGCGTTGCGAAGGACCGCGCGCGCGTTCTCGATCATCATCGGCAGGTCTTTCGATTGCGAGTCGGAACGGTCGCGTTGGACGAGGTTGATGCCGTCCGCGCGGACGGCGTCGTATCCCTTCGCGGCGATCCTGATCCAGAGGTCGAAATCGTCGGCGCCGCGAATTCGCTCGTCGAAGCCGTTCGTGGCCTCGAGCACTTCGCGGCGCACCGTCGTCGAGCTCATCACGAAGTTGAGGCCAGTCAGGAACCGCGCGAGGAGGTCGCCGGGCGAAGCGGGATCGGGAATCGGGGGATGATGCTCCAGCGACGGCTTCTTGCGGATGCGCCCCGTGGCGTCGTTCAGGACCCAGGCGTCCGTGTAGCCGAAGCCCGCCTCCGGAGCTTTCGCGAGCGCAGCCTCCATCCGCTCGAGGTATTGCGGCATCCACATGTCGTCGTTGTCGAGGAACGCGATCAGGTCCGCTCGCGCTTCGGCGATGCCGGTGTTGCGCGCGCCGGCCGTGCCCTTGTTCGGCTGCTCGACCAGGCGCAGCCGATCGTCACCGAGCCCCAGTTCGCGAACCAGGTCCGAGGTCCCGTCGCTCGAGCCGTCGTCGACGACGATCAACTCCAGGTCCGATCGGCTCTGGCGCAGGATCGATCCGATCGTGGCGCTGATCGTGCGGGTCGCGTTGTACGCGGGAACTACGACCGAGAAGGCGGGAGTAGCGCTCACAGACCCTCCTTCGCGGGAGACCCAATCCGGTCGCGCAGCCCTGAAAGCCCCCCGCGCGCCACTCCGCCGATGTCTTTTGCAGTCGCAGGGGAGGTGATGCGGAGGGCGATCAGGTAGATCACCGCGGCAATCAGAGTTTCGACGGCCACCCAAGCGAGGCCGGCGAAAGTGGCCTTGTCGGCGGCGTCGATCAAGAGCCGGTCGAGCGCGAGCACTGCCCCTGCCATCACCCCAGCGGCCACGAGGGGCCGCACAATCGCGTCCAGCAGTCGCCTAATCCCGAGCCCCGTGATCCTGTGCGCCACGCGTAGACCGTACGCGGCACCCAAAAGAGGGCCGATCGTGAGACCAGCCGCTGCTGCCGTGAGGCTGATCTGAGCGAGGAGAGCCATTGAAACAATCGTCCCGACCGCGGTCGTGGCATGCATCGGGGTCAGGGCCGCCGGGCGTTCCTGGGAGCGCAGAAGCTCAGAGACGAGCGACGTCACGGCGCCGCCCACGGCGAATCCGGCCATCGCCATCGCCGCGTAACCGGCCGGGCGCCAGACATCGCCAAAGACGAGGACGGTCAATTGCAGGCCGAGCGCGACCAGGAACAGGCCGGCGGGCGCGGCGATGGCCATCATCCAGCGCAGCGAGCGCAGGAAGGCCGCGCTCATCCGCTCGGCGTCGTGGGCGATTCGCGCGAAAGCGGGGAACAGGGAGAAGGAAGCTGCGGCCAAGATGAGCAGGAAGGGGGTCGACGCGACGCGGTACGCGTACCGGAACTGCCCGAGGGGCTCCGCGCCAAGAATCTTTCCAACGATGACTGCGTCTGACTGCTCACCCGCGCGGAGGATCGTGGTTGCGAGGAAGACGTGGCGCCCGTAGCCCACCAGCTCCCGCCACATTCCGAACGACGCCATGCGCGGCCGTGGCCGCCAGCGGGCGAGCGTCCAGACCAGGATCACCTCGACGCCATGGCTCGCGTACTGGCCGGCGACAAGCGACCACGCACCCAGGTCCGAGGTGGCGCAAAGGATCGCCGCTATGCCGAACGCCAGGGCCTGCGCAGGCTCGATGATCAGCCGGCGAAGGAAGGAGAACTGCCGCCACAGGATTCCGTCTGGAACGGCGTTGACGGTGCGCAGCAAGATCAACCCGCTGGTGGCTGCGGCGAGCTCCTGAACTTCGTCAGAGTTGAAGAAGTTCCCTACCAGCGGGGCAAGAGCGAAGAGGATGCCGGTGAAGGCGATCCCGCTCACGAGCGTCGCCAGGAACGCGGTATTGGCCGCCTCCTCGACGCGGCTTCGCCGTTGGACGATGGCGGACATCATTCCCGTCTCCGTCACGAGGAGGGTGAACCCGATGAGGACGGTGGCCGCAGCGAAGTCGCCGAACTCCTCCGGCGTGATCAGGCGCGCGAGGACGATGTAGATGCCGAGCGTGAGCGCCTGGGAGGTGCCATAGCCCAAACCTCCGAGCCCGGCGCCGCGCAACACGGTTCCAGCGAGGCCTGCGGGGACCTCCTGTGGTGGGTTCGGCCCCTCGCGTCCTGGCTCGCTCACGTCTCAAGCGTCCCATACGCTCCCGCGGGAATGAACCGCTCCCGCGCAGAGCGAAAGCTCGGTGTCGTCGTTCTCGTGGACAGCCTGCTCAATCCGGGCGGCGGTGAGCGCCTCGCGGTCGAGAACGCGCGCCTCCTCGATCCCGAGCGATTCGACCGCATCCTCTGCATCACGCGGTTCGATCCCGAGCATCGCTCCAAGCAGCCCGCGGCGGGGCTCATCGAGGGCCTCGAGCGCGACGGAGTACGCGTGATCGGGCTCGAGCGCAAGAGCACGCTCTCGCTTGGCGCGTGGCGCCCCCTCACGAAGGTGCTTCGCTCGGAGGGGGTGGACGTGATCCACGGGCACATGTTCGGCTCGAACGTCTGGGCGGTCGTCCTCGGGCGGCTCTGCCGGGTGCCGGTCGTGGTCGCGCATGAGCACATGTGGGCCTATGACGGCGGCCGCTCACGGGCGTTGATCGACCGGCACGTGATCGCCCGCGGTTCGGACGCCTTCATCGCAGTGTCGGAGACGGGGCGCACACTAATGGTGGAATCCGAAGGCCTCGATCCCGATGACATCGTCGTCATCCCCAACGGCATCACCGCTGTCGAGCCTCCCCCGAAGGCGGAGGCGCGGGCGAAGCTCGGCCTCGCGGACTCCGACCGCGTGGTTGGGACCGTCGGCCACCTGCGCCCCGAGAAGTCCTTTGAGACGCTCGTCGAGGCGGCGGCCGCGCTGCGCGAGCGGGTCCCGGCCCTCAGGGTGCTCGTCGCGGGCGAGGGAGACGAGCGCGCACGGCTCGAAGCACAGATCGCGACGCTCGGGCTCGAGGGTGTGGTGGATCTCGTCGGTGCAACCGAGGACGTCCCGTCGCTGCTCGCGGCCCTGGACGTTGCGGTCTGCTGCTCGGACTTCGAGGGCGGCCCGCTGTCCGTCATGGAGTACATGCGCGCCGGCCTCCCGGTCGTTGCGACTCGGGTGGGCGGGCTCCCGGAGCTTCTGGGAGACGGCGGCGCCGTCTTCGTCCCTCCGCGCGACCATGTGGAGCTGGCGGACGGCATCGCCCGCGTCTTGGACGATGATGCCCTAGCCGCACGGCTGGGGCAAGCCGGGCGCGAGCGCCAGCGCGCCGAGTACGACATCGCGGTCTGGGCTCGGAGGCTCGAGGAGCTCTACGAGGACCTATCCGCCTGAGCGGCGCAGCGGATCCTCGGCATGGATGAAGAAGATGTTGAGGGTGGGGACGTCGCCCTTCTCGAACAGCTCTCGAGTCTCAGCGTCGAAGCCGAACGGCTCGTAGCCGCGCTCGGCAAGCCACGGCTTGAGCGCCCCGTATGAGGTGTCTGAGCCTTCCACCATGAGCACGGGGCGGTGCTCGGAGAGCGTCTTCTCCATGCCGCGAAGCGCTTCCATCTCGGCACCCTCGACGTCGATCTTGACCCAGGCCGGCGCCAGATCCAGGTCATCGATACGGACGACCTCGACGTCGATCTCGCGAAGCTCCAGCTCGGACGCGTCGTCGGCGGTATGCGACTCGACCCAGAAGCCGCGCGCCGCGTCGTCCGCCAGGAGCGAGGCCTCGCCGGTCAGCTCGATGCGCCCGTAGATCGGCACGTACAGCGTCGCTCTGCCGGCCTCAGCTCCAACCGCGCACATCCGGTACTCGAAGTCCTTGATGATCCTGGCGACGAGCTTCAGGTCCCGCTCGTGTCCGGGGTTGGGCTCGATCGAGAGAATCGGACCCTTGTTCACGGCGCGGAAGGAGAGGGCGGACTGGCCGGCGTTGGCGCCGATGTCGAGGAGCAGGCCGGTGCCGTCGCCGCGGCCGCGGAAGAACTCGAAATCGGGCTCGTGGACGCGCTTGCGGGCATACCGGCCCAGGATCGCGCCTCGTCGGGCGACGCTGTAGAGGCGTGGGCTGCGGGTGAGACGCGCCCGGATCATTGAATTCACGCCCACGGCGAGATCCTTCCACACGTCCCGATTTGCGGTACTGCGTTACCTGGAACGCGGGCACGGTTGGTTCGCCCAGGTTCCAAAAGGGGGATGCTGCGTCAGATGGACCTCTGGGTATCCGCAGCATCCCCCGCGCGTCGCTTCACTGAGGCGCTTGCATGGCTTTGGCAGCTTTCATGGAGCGACGAGGCGAGGCCTTTGGGCGGTGTCGGCGTTGGTGTGGCTCGGGAAGCCTTCGCCCTCACGGAGCATGTCGCAGAGGGGCGCCTCGCGGGCGCTGTGATCCTCGCCGGCTCGCCCCAGGCAGGGTTCGGGCCCGTTCCGGCAAGTAAGAAGGTCGATGGAGTAGCGCGGTTTCCTGGCTACTCCTTGGCCGGTGAGTTCACCGTCTTGCAGGCTGAGCATGGAGTGCTCGAGTCCTCGATCGGAGTCCATGCTGCCGAAGCTCATGGCATTTTGACCCTGGGCTGCGGACCGGACGGGGGCTGGGGCACGCTGCACCTGAGCTGGGCCCTCGAGGCCATCGGCAATTTCCTCGAGGCCACGGGTGGCTCGCGCCTCACCAAGCTCCCACCGGTGGGGTGCATCCGGCTCGATGATTTTCCTGGGACCGCCGAGTTTCAGCTCGACGGGGTGGCGAAGTCCGATCGCAAGCAGGCGCGGCGCGCAAAGCTCCTGCGAGAGAAGTTCGCGGCGAACTGCAACGTGCTCAATCTCGCCACCTCGTGCGAGGCCTTGCTTGATGGGGAGCGCGTCCCCCTTGAGACGGTGTGGCCGCAATCGATCTCTGAGCTTCGGGACGGCGTGGCCGCCGGAGTGGTCGAACCGGTCTGCCACGGGCTGCTGGGCCTCGTGCCCGAGGATCTGGCCGACGGACGCACGAACTTCCGCGAGTATGCGGAGCTCGACGAAGAGACGGCCGGCGATGTGCTCGACCGCGTGGTCGAGTGGCAGCGGGCCAATCTTGGCGAGCCCCACTCGTTCGTCGCAGTTGCCTGGGACTACAGCCCGGGGACTCGAACTGCTGCCGAGGCGCGAGGCCTTCCATGCTGGGAACGCCCCTCACCAGGGCCGTTGATTGAAGACGGCGCGCTGACGGAGACGTTGGTCGGCGCGCTGCCCGGCCTCAACGGAGTCGACTTTCGGCCAGTTGCCGCCCTGGCCGAGGCGGGCCTGCCGCCCGTTCTAACGATGCATGGGCTCTCGCTGGACGACAGGCGGGAAACCATGGGCGGGCCACTCAATGCGGCGCGCCTGGTCCTCGAGCGCGACATCTTCAGGCTGGCTGCACTTGCCGGCGTCAAGTGGGTCGGATCAAGCGAAATGTTCTCGGCGTGGGAGAACCACGCGCCCACACCGGTACGAACGGGACAACTGGTCACCTAGTCGTCGGCGCGCCGCTCGAACGAAGCGAGACCCCAGCGCTGGCCGTGCCAGAAATGGTCGAGCGGCTCTTCTGAGAAGCTGGAATACCGGGCGTTTCGCTCGTTTGCGACTTCTAGGAGATCCGTCTCGGAATCGACCTCGGCGAATACGTGCAGGCTCCTATTCGCCGCATCGGCCGCTTCCGCGTACATGCCCCGATTGCCGGGATAGGCGTGTCCGATGTCCTGCATGAGGAAGTCGACGCCGTCCTCTCGCAGTGCCGGACCAAACGTCTCAGCCAGGTCGCCAACCACATGAACCAGATTCTCCTTGAGCTCTGAGGGGACGAGCCAGCCACTGTCGGGATTCAAATCGAAGGACATGAGCGTGCCCGCGGCTCCGCCCTCGCCGTTGCGCTCGAGCGCTCGCAGCAACATCGCCGTCTGTAGCCCATCGTGCGTTCCGAGCTCTGCCGCGACGCGGGGAGATGTGAGACGGACGATCGCGTAGGTGGCGAGCCGGTAGCCGTAGTGGACGTCGTCATCGCGCCGGGGGTGTGCCCGGAGTCGCTCCGCAATCCCCTCATGAAGCCACGCGTCGTCCCGGAGCTCGTCGAATAGCGCCGTTACCTCCGCCGGAGGCACGCTCAACGCCTCACCGAGCCAGGAGGCCATCGCCGCTTCGTTTTCGAGTTCGTACGTGAAATGCATCACGTCCTTGCTCTTGAAGACGTATCTCAGACTCTGGCGCGGCCTGTGCCGGATCGCGCCGCGGCTACGGAAGATGGCGCCGAGCCTGTACAGCATGCGCACGGCACGGTTGTTCGCAGCTGCATTCCGGACCCGCTCCACGGCGGCGATCCTACGGTGCCGAAGAGCGGACTAAAGTCTCCCGCTTGCGCTCCCTGGCCAGCCGCACGAAACGCGTTCTCGCGATCGCATGGAGTCGCTTGGTGGCGTTCGCTTGGGCGATGTGGCAGATCCGTGGGTTCGAAGGACGGCGTCGCGTGGCGGCGATGAAGCTCGGACGGCTGATCGGGCGCGCGCCTGATCCCGAACCGCTGAGCCTCGAGCTTCGGGCACTCGAGGGCGGCTCTCTCTGGGTTCGCCCGGGCACGTCCGATCTGGACATGGCCTTCTTCAACTTTCGCGGCAGGATCGTCTTCCCGCCGTCAGAACTGGCGGGCCGCCCGCTGAAGCAGATCGTCGAGCTTGGCTCCAACGGCGGCAGCGGATTGGCCGGGCTCGCGGTGGCGTACCCGGACGCGCGGCTGCTCGGCGTCGAGCCCGATCCTGAGACCGCCGCGATCGCGAAACGCAACGCCGGCCAGTTCGGCGACCGGTGCACGTTGGTGCAAGCCGCCATCTGGGATGAGTCGGCAGACCTTGTGATCGAGGGCGACGAGGCGCTGGGCTACACGGTTCGCCCGCTTGGGCCCAAGGACCCGGCGGACACGATCACCATCCCGGGACTGAGCGTCGACGACCTGCTGGCACGGCACATGCCGGAAGGCGCGATCGACTACATGGCGGTCACCATCGAGGGGACGGAACCGCGAATGCTTTCAACGGCCGCGAGCTGGATCGATCGGGTCGCCTGCATCAAGGTCGAGTTTCACCCGTACTACGGCTTCCACGAGGCGGACTGCATCGAAATGCTTCGCGGCTTCGGGTTCAGGACATGGGTCGAGCCGGCGTACGGCGGCTGGGGCGTCGGGATTCGCGACGCGTCCTAGTCCTCGGTCGTCTGGCCCCGCGCGACCGCCAACATGGCGGGACACATCGCCATCAGGAGCCAGAGCTGCTTGTTGAAGTGCTCGGAAACGAACATGTCCGCTGCCAGTAGAGCTACCAGGGCGACAGCGACGGAAACCGCGATCAGCTCCATTCCTGGATCGCTCCGTCTGCCGAACTCCTTAGCAGCGCGATAGGCGGCCGCGATCGACCCGATCACGATCATCATGAAGAAGACCAATCCGGGGATGCCGTACTCGGCGAGCACGTTTATGAAGGCGTTGTGGGCCACCGCGGGCTTGTCGGCCACGTACGTGTCGTCTTTGAGGGCGCCAGGCTCCGCAAGCAGATAATGGATCGAGGAGATCTGGAAGTTGGCCGCGCCGACGCCCGTGAGCGGCTTGTCTTCGATCATGCGCCAGCCGACCTTCCAGATGTCGGTTCTGCCGGTGCCGCCGTCCGCAAGGGACAGGCGGTCGCGCGCGGCCTGTGGGGCGATGTCGGCGTAGTAGTAAGTGCCGGCGACGGAGATCATGATGCCGACGAGGAGGGCCAGAGCCCGGTGCCGGGGGGCCAGGGCGATCGCGGCGATGACAGCGCCCGCCAGGGCGACGAGACCCCCACGCGAACCGGTCAGGAAGACGCCCGCCAGACACAGCAAGGCGGCGCTGAAGCAGAGCACTCGAACGATCGACGACCGGCCTTGGGCGGCCCCCATCGCAACAGAGATCATCAGGCCGGCTGCGAGCGTGGCTGCAAGTACGTTCGGATCGCCGACGGTGCCGGCGATGCGATTGAGGCCCTCCGAGCCGGCCGCGTAGGCGAACTGGGATGCGTCCGGTTGCGCGACGACCCCGTAGAGGGCGGCAAAAGTGGCTCCGGCGATGAAGGCCCCCAGCACCATTCGGATGTGTTGCGGAGTGCGAATCGCCTCATAGAGGATGAGAAAGAGGGCCGCCGTCAACAGGAGGCGCAGAGACTCGGCCGGCACAACGGAGGGCTTCTCCGCCCAGACGAAGCTGAGGGTGACCCACGCGCAGAACGCGATGATCGAGAAGCTCAGAATCGGGTGGCGGTTCCAAAGCGTGTTGCGGCCGTGCACCCGCGAGGTGAACGAGGCGATCCAGGAGAGAACGAGGATCGCCCCCGCAAGCTTCGTGAAGCTGAGGGCGGACCCGCCGGCGACGGGCGAGAGCTCGAAGAACATGACAAGGGTGAAGGCGGCGACCCCGATGGACAGGTTCGCAAGGGTGATGAGCGCGAAAGCGATGCCTAGCGCCGCGCCGACCGCCAGCTTCGGCTCGACGCCCGCCAGGCCGCCCAGCGTCGCCGCGCTGAGGCCGACGCCGATGGGGACGAAGAACTCGGCGGGATCGAAGCGCGCGAGCGCGCGACTCATGGCCTAGCTCTTCGAGCTGCCGATCGGCAGCCGGTCGCGCATGCCGCCGGGGCGCGCGCCGTAGTAGTGGTAGTCCGAGCGGGTCGGGCGCGGGGTGCCGACAACGGTGAAGCCGGCGGGCTTGATCCCGTTCTCGGCCAGGAGCTCGCCTAGCTGGGCGAGTTTGGAAAGGGTCGTCTTGCCCAGCTTCACGACCAGGAGGACGTCATCCACGTAGCTCGCGAGCGGGAGGGCGTCGACCACATCAGTGAGCGGCGGGGAGTCGACGATCACGTAATCCGCGATCTCGCGGGCGTCCTCGATCAGCTGGCGTGCGGCGGGGAGGGCGAAGAGCTCGGAGATCCAGCCGCCCTCGTAGTCGGCGAGAAGGAGCCCGAAGTTCGCGCCGAACTGCTCGGTCGTCACGAGCGCGTCCTCGAGGTCGATGCTCTCGATCAGGACGCTGACCATTCCGTACGTGGGCGTGACTCCGAGCGCGCGGCCGATCGAGGGGCGGCGCAGGTCGGACTCCATCAGGATCACGCTGTTGCCTGCCGCGGCGAGCGACGTCGCGAGGTTCACCGCGGTGGTGGTCTTGCCCTCCGACGGGGAAGAGCCGGTGACAAGGATGACCCGCGCGGAGTCGCCGTGGTTTCGCTTCTGGACCGCAAGGGTCCCGCGAAGGGTTCGATACGCCTCCGAGGCAGCGGGGGAGAGGGATAGAGGATCGATCGGGGCTTCGGTCTTCTTCACCTCTTTGGGGATCCGGGCGAGGATCGGCAGCCGGTAGAGGCGCCGGAGCTGCTCCTCGCGGCGAAGGCGCGGGTCGAGGACCTGCACGGCGAACGCCGCGGCGATCCCGAGAATCGTGCCGGCGAAGAGGCCACCGATTACGCTCAGAACGGGCTTGGGGGAGATCGGGGCGGAGGGCGGAGTTGCCTCGGTGAGGACCGACATCGTGGGGTCATCGCCGTTCAGGTAGCTCCGGAGGGTGCTGATATCGCTGAAGAGCTGGGTGCCCGCCTGGGTTTCGCCCAAGTTCTCTTGCTCCTTTTCGAGCCCCGGGAGAATGTCCTCGATGAAGGAGTGGAGCTCCTCGGTCTGTTCGACGATCGCCTGCTCGGCGAAGGCGTTCGAAAGCTCGGCTGCCTCCTCCGGGGTGGTGGCGTCGGCGCGCACGACGATGATCTCCGACTGGGCGACCGGCTCGGCGGTGATCTTGCCGAGGAGCGCCTCAGCGGAGAGCGGCGAGTCGAGCTCCTCCCTGACGCGCTCGGCGACGTCGATGTTCGTGACGTAGCGCGCCGCGGTCTCGACGTCGCGGGTCGGGTCCGCGGACTCGCGAAGGAGGGGAAGCTGCGCGACCACTCCGCTCTGGTCGGCCGGCGCGGGGTTGACGCTCATCTCGGTGGCGCCGCGGTAGACCTCGGTCGCGGTCATCACGTAGAGGATCGCGATGCCTGTGGTGATCACGATCGTTGCGATCACGATCCAGATGCGTTCGCGCAGCGTTGCTACGTAGCGCTTGAGGCCCTCCTGCTCGACCGGAGGTTGCATCCAGTCGGCGCCGCTGACAGCCGCGCGCGACCGATCCCCCGATCCGTTGGTCGAATCCATGTACCTGGATTCTGGCAGGGAGGCGAAGCCCCTCCGCTGCAATTTTCGTTGCTGCACGAGTGATAACGCCCGGGAAGGCGAAGATCATGCGTGTGCCAGGGCTATTGCGTTACCGTGGACCAATGCGCCTCTTCTCTCGAGAGCGTGACCCGTCCCTGACCCAAGGAAGCGGTGAGGGATCGGTTTCGGATGTCCTTGGTGTGGCATCCGATCGCATTCGCGGGATCGTCGATGCCGCCGAGCGCGCCGCAGCCGATATCAGCGCCAAGGTGCGCTCGAGCCCCGAGATGCAGGGCGACGAGACGAGCCGTATCTCACGCGAGCGGCTGGTCGCACAGCTTGCCGATTCGCTTGTCGCCCGGGCGGAAGAGCTCAGCCGCGATGCCGCGAACCTTGCCGACGTCCTCGAGCGCGCATCCTCGCGCCTGGACGTTTCGCCGTCAAAGGCGGAGCGCGAGGTAGAGGCCAAGCCCGAAGAAGAGCCCACCAAGCCGGCGGTCATACCCGCGGCGGCGGCAACGCCCATCAAGCCGCCAGGGGTCGCTCCGTCTCCTCAAAACAGCGGCGCGAACCTCTCGAGGAAGGTCTCAGAGCGCTTTCAGGACTCACCGGACGCCAACAGCGGAGCCGCCTCCCGCTTCAAGCGCCGTTCAACCTCGACCAAGGCTCCGCGCCCCGCGCCCAGCCGTTCAACCGAGGGGCTTCGCCTCTTGGCGACGCAGATGGCAGTTGCAGGATCCACCCACGAGGAGATAGCATCGCGACTTCGTGACGAGTTCGGCGTCGAGGACGCCACGGAGCTCCTGGGGGAGGCTCCGATAGCTCGCAAGGTCAAGGAGTCCGAAAACGGTGGATAACCCGACACCCGGGTCGCAGCTAAAGGCATCGATCACCGATGCCACCCTCAAAATCGAAAGCATCATCGACGACGCCGAACGAGCGGCGTCGGACATCAGGGCAGAAGCGCGCGAGGAGGCCGAGCGCGAGTCCCGTCGCATCGTCTCCGAAGGCGGGGCGCAACTCGCCTCGGTGCTGGAACCCCTCATCAAGAGGGTCGAGAGCCTTCGCGTCGAGTCCGCGGCGCTCATGCACGAGCTGGAGGCGGCGACGCTCGAACTCGTCGACCTGACCAAGCGGACGGCTGAGCCGGTTCCAGCCGACGTGTCCGCGTCGCCCGCGCCAGTCATCGGTTTGAAAGAGACGGCGGAGGCTGAGGTCGAGGAGCCTCCGGTGGTCGAGGAGGCGCCGGTTGCGTCCTTGACGCCAGGGCCCACGCCGGTCGCATACCCCGGCACAGGCGCCGACTCGAACGACGCGTCCGCCCCGCCCGAGGAGGCGGTTCTTCGCGCGACGCAGATGGCGGTCGCGGGCAGCTCCCGCTCAGAGATCGAGGCGACCCTCAGCGACGAGTTCGGCCTCGCCGACGCGACGCCCGTCGTGAACGACATCCTCGGCCCGGCCTAGTCGCAGCCGCGGGCCGCCTCTGCGCCCCGCCTGCGTATAAGCCGAATTTCGCCGAGAGTGATCTGACGGCCCAATGTGTCCCGCTATCTCACTCTCGGCGAGTTAGGTTTGCTTTGGACGAAGTTCGCTAGGACCAGGAGCGCCAGCGCCAACGTCGTCGATCACGTTCCCGGCGCACGTTTCGGGCAGCATCGCGGGAGGCGTCAGGCGAGTCGGCTTCGATCATCGAGTCGCTTCCTGGGTTGCGCTCACCCCGGAGCACACTTTGGTCGGCGGGGCGATCGACCTTTGCGTCGATCCGATCCACGAGATTCGCCCAGAAACCCATTTGGGAAGTATCACGCTTTCGACGAGAAGCGCCTATTCCCGGCAGCTAGGGAGCTGTGTACTGGGAGTTTCGCTGAGCGGTAGTCCGCGTACACACCTCGCCGAGGGCCCGCCCGAGTTCGTGCCTACGGGTCCTGCCAGATCCGCTCGCCCGAGCCGAAGAGGCTGATCTCCTCCAGCTTCGCGAAGGTGATGATGCGCTGCGCCGCCGAGTAGAGCGGGTGGCAGGCGCTCAGGACCAGGCGCTCGTAGCCGACGTTCCGGACCACGCCGATATCGGTCGGATCGACGATGTCGACCTTTTGCACCTCGTACGTGAAGGTTGCGTACGGCATATCGAGCGTGATCGCGTCGCCCGGCTCGAGGTCGTCCATCTTGTTGAACGGTGCCTTGTACGTCGTTCGGTGGCCCGCGATCCCAACCGTCTTTCCCTGCCCCGGAAAGGCTGAGCCGTCTCCCTGGCGCCGTGTGTCCACGTCGTCCGAGGGCGTGTAGTGGCCTGGACCCTTTTGGAGAGACGTCGTATCAGTGCCCTCGACGACCACGATGTCGAGGCCGATCGCCGGGATTTTGATCCTGCCGATCGCGTTGCCGGTCTCGACCTGGTCCGATGCTGCAAAGCGGTCCGCCAGGATCGCGACGCGCTCCTCGAGGCTGGAGGCGCCCCTGGCCGCATCGAAGTCACCGGCGTCTGGGAAGGCCCGCTCCAGCTCCTTCAGCTCGTCCTCGGCCTCGTTCTGCTTATAGGTCGCGTAGATGCTCGACAGCGGCTCCTCCCACGCCAGCGTCAGCCCGACGTCCATGGCGATGACGAGGCCCGCGGTGATGAGCGCGGTGGCGAGAATGCGGAGGAAGCGATTCACGGTGAGCCCCAATGATCGCGCATGCCACACTCCCGGCTGCCATATGCCCGACGACGCCGCACAAGAATCAGCCCCCAGGATCGCCTCTTATCAGGCAGACCCGGCAAACGTTGGGCGGGTGCTCCTGCTCTATTCGGGCGGCCTCGACACGTCGGTCATGCTCCACTGGATCCAGGCGCGCTACGGCGCGGAGATCGTCACCCTCACCGTCGATCTGGGCCAGCCGGGCGAGGACTGGGACGTGGTTGTCGGCAAGGCAAAGCAGCTGGGCGCGATCGACGCGATCCGCGCCGACGCCCGCGAGGATTTCGCCCGGGACTACGTCCTGCCGGCGATCCGCTCCAACGCGCTCTACGGGGGCGGTTATCCGCTTTTCACCGCGCTCGCGCGTCCGCTGATCGCAAAGCTCGCCGTCGATCACGCCCGCGAAACCGGGTGTGACACGATCGCTCACGGTTGCACGGGCAAGGGGAACGACCAGGTCAGGATCGACGGCACGATCGCCGCGCTTGCGCCCGAGCTCAAGGTGCTCGCGCCCGTCCGGGAATGGGCGATGGGCCGCGAGGAGGAAATCGCCTACGCGAACGAGCACGGCATCCCCGTCAAGGGCTCGAATGAGGGCCCCCCGTATTCGATCGACGACAACCTGTGGGGCCGCTCATCCGAAGGCAGGGAGATCGAGACGCTCGACACGCCGCCCGAGGACGAGGTCTTCCAGCTTGTGACGCACCCGCGCGATGCCCCCGACGAGGCACAGCGACTGGTTGTCGGCTTCGAGCACGGCGTGCCCGTCTCGCTCGACGGCGAGCGGCTTGAGCCCGTGGACCTGATCGAGCGCGCGGCCGAGATCGGCTGTCGCCACGGCGTTGGCATCGTCGATCACATCGAGGACCGCATCGTCGGCCTCAAGGTGCGCGACATCTACGAGGTGCCCGCGGCAGCCATCCTCCTCACGGCCCACCAGGATCTTGAGAAGCTCGTCTCCACCATCCACCAGAACGAGCACAAGCACGTGCTCGACCGCAAGTGGGCCTATCTGGTCTACGCAGGGCTCTGGCTTGACCCGCTTCGCCACGACCTCGACGCCTACATGCTCTCCGCGAATGAGCACGTCACCGGCGAAATCACCGTCGATCTCTATAAGGGATCCGTTCGCGTCGTCGCGCGCTCGAGCCCGTTCGCCCTTTATGACGAGTCACTCGCCAGCTTCGGCGAGTCGGGCGGCGAGTTCTCCCAGGCCGCGAGCCCCGGCTTCATCGAGCTCCACACTTTGCAAAGCCGCATGGCACATCGGATTCGCGAGCACCAAGACGGGAAAGAGGGCTAGGACATGGGAATCATCTACGAGTTCATCGGGCGCATCTTCGTCCAGGCCGTTTGGTGGCGTTTCGGGCGCCAGATCCAGATTGCCGGGGCGGTTGCACTCGTCGCCGCAGGCGCCGCGGGCTACCTGCTCAGCCGCCGCGATCCGCCGGAGGGCTGAGCCGGCCGCTCAGCGCGGCTTCCAGCGGGCGATCGCCGCGACGGGACCGGCGGCAGTCTGCCCGGTGCCGACGATGGTGATCTGCTTTGACTTCGAGCGCAGGGTCGCCACCGGGTCGAACTCGGTCAGGCCATCGGACACGCCGAACTCGGCGCTTCCCGTCCGCGAATCGAATTTGTCGTTGAACTCGCCGGCGGCGGAGAAGCGGGATGGCTTGAGGCGGAGAGTCGGCTCGCGCGGCTGGGTGAGGGAGTTGAAGAACGCGCCGCTCTGGGCGAAGGCGGGATACGAGACGAAGAAATTGTCGACGCCGAGGTCCTTGGTGTCCGCGACACCGTCATCGCCGAACGACGCGTCCAGGGAACCGTCCGGACGGAGCCGGACGAACGACGCCTTCGATGGCGGAGCTCCCCATGCTGAGACCAGGAAATGGCCCTTCGGCGCTACCGCGATCGAGAACACCTCGTTTACGCCGCAGCCGCCAACGAAGGCCTCGAGGTCGAAAGCGTTGGCGCCGGGAGCTAGCGAGAGGATCGATTTCGACCCGGCGCATGGGCTGGTCGTGTGCCAGGAGTCCAGCGATTGGACGACAGTTCCTGTGGGGCCGACGGCGAGCTCGTCCGGGAAGTAGTAGTGACACCCCTCCATCGGAATGCAATCGCTTTGCGGCTGGCCACCGGGCTCGAATCCGGGTATCTCGTCGCCCAGGAAGTCGTATTGCCGAGTCTCGAGCTGCTCGTCGAGACGGGTCGCGACGGCGCCGCCTTCCGGCGTGAGCCCCGCGGCCCCGGCTGAGCCGTCGAATCGAACTGCGCCCGTCTGCGCGCCGTTCGCGTCGAAGTCGATCCGCAGGTACTTGTCCGCGCCCGTCTCGACCAACGCGAGCGCCTGCACCGAACCGTCCGGCAGGACTTCGATGTCCACGTCGAGGGTCCCGTTCACCGAGCCCTCGTGGGACTCACCGTCTCCCCCGAAGGCGGGATCGAGCGTGCCGTCCTCCAGAAGCCGCGCTACAGACGGCTGTCCGTAGCGGATGCCGCCGAGGACGAGCCGGCCCTGCCGGTCCAGTGCGGCGTCCGTCACCTCGACCGGGAGGGAGGTGGCCAGGGTCCCGTCGCCGCCAAGGGAGAGATCGACGTCCGCGCCCGGCTTCGCGAGAGCCCCGGGCGCAAGCGCAAAGAAAGCTCCCGCGATTGCGCAGCCCAAAGCAACGGTTCGAATGCGCCATCCCGGGGACACGCGCAGAGATTGCCAGCCGTCTCGGGCGTCATCGGCAGCTCTCCGGCCGGTGATGAGGCGATGTACCTGGCAGTGGCTAGGCAGTTACCACGAGGCGGGGAGGAGCCGCGGCGCCGTCTACCTCAAATCGGCCTCGGTGCCAGGCACGGTGCCTGGCACCGGATGTGCAACTTTCCACCCGGATTATGTAGCCACCCTGAGCAAATCGTTGGCAAACGCTAACGAATCGCTAGCATTGCCCGCTCGTGTCCTCGGGCCGCCCTGACCAGATCGTCGCGCGCGTTGCTTCCCGACGTGCGCAAAAGCCCAGCCTTGCTGCGAGAGCTGTGTTCGTCCTCGCGTGCGGCGTTGCTCTGGTCATCCCGATCGCCAGGGCCGGTGCGGAGACGATCGAGGGCCTCGAGGGGAAGATCGGGGACGCCCGAGACGAGGCGGAGACGCTCAACGACCAGATCGAAGGCGACATCGTCGCCCTGGCCGAGGCTCGAAACGAGGCGGACCGCGCGGCCGGCGAGGAATCCGAGCTGAGCCAGGTCCTTGCTGAGGGCCAGGAGCGCTCCGCGGCGCTCGCCCGAAAGCTCGACGCTGCAGAGGCTGAGCTCGCCACCACGCAGGAGCGGCTGGAGCGCGCCCAGGCCGTGCTGGCGCAGCGCTTGGTCGAGATTTACAAGTCGAGTGGCATGAACGAGATCGACGTCCTCCTCGATTCCGAAGGCTTCGAGGACCTTGCGACCCGGGCCGAGCTGCTCGGCCGCATCCAGGATGCCGACCGCGGGCTGGCCGAGCGGGTGCGCGCGCTGAAGGCGGACGTGCAGGACCAGGTCTTAAAGGTGAGCCGTGCCAAGAAGCGCTCCGACAAGCTCAACGCCGAGGTCGAAGCAGCACGCGACGAGATCGCCGCTGCCCGCGCTGCCGCAGAGGCACGCGCCGCTCAGCTTCAAGACGCGCGTGCCGCGCAGGCTGCGTCGGTCGAACAGCTCGAGAGCCAGATGAGCGGCTGGGCGAAGGACGTCGAAAAGCTCGAGGACGTCTCCGCGGACGAGGCCGTCGAGGAGGTCGGCAACTGGAACAACTTCGGCCCCTGGGCCATCCCCGAGGCGATCGTCATGTGCGAGTCCGGCGGCAACTTCCAGGCGCTCAACCCGAGCTCAGGAGCCGGCGGCGCCTACCAGATCCTTCCCTCGACCTGGGCTGCCTACGGCGGGAAGGGCTTGCCACACGAAGCGCCTCCGGCCGAGCAGCATCGGATCGCGGCGCTGATCTGGGCCGACTCAGGCCCCTCCGCCTGGGTCTGCGCGGGCTAGCCCCCGCCTTACGGTCAGGCAGCTTCTACCGGGGTCGTCAGCGCGCGTGCCTCCGCCCGCTCCTCCCAACGTGAGCCGCGCAGGACGGCGACCGCGATCGCGAGGACGGCAATGACGCCTAACCCTGCCACCGCGAAGCTCGCGCGCGGCGAGGCGATCGCCGCGATCGCACCGCCGAGGAGGAAACCGACGCCCGAGAGCCCGCTCGCCAGCGACTCAAGGAGGCCGATGACTCGGGCTTGGTACGCCTTGGCCGTGAACTCCTGGATCGCGGTGATGACGGCGACCCACTGGACGCCGTTCCCCGTGCCGCCGATGGCTGAGGCGAGGCAGGCGACCAGAAGAGTTGGGGCAATGGCAGTTCCCAGGTAGGCGACCCCGATCGCGGCCGTGCCGCCAACCAAAAGCGACGCCAGCGAGGCACCGCGAAGGCCCGAGAAGATCAGGCTGCCAAGCACCATCCCGGCGCCCCAGGAGGCGAGCATGAGGCCGTAGCCCAGATCGCCGGCGTCGAGCGTCTCCTTGGCGAACGCGACCTCGATCGGGAGGACGAGGGCGAAGAAGATGAAGGCGATCGACTCGGCGGCCAGGAGCCGGCGCAGGACCGGCCGCTCACGAACGTAGGTGAAGCCGAGGCGAAGCCGGGCAGTCCAGGTGACCTTCTCGTCGGCGTCGTCGCCCGCGGCTCGCGACAGGACGCTCGTGGTCGCGAGGAGAACTGAGACGGCGACGAACGAGGCGGCGTCGGCCAAGAGCGCTACCTGCGCTCCCGCGGTCGCAACCAGCACGCCGGCGAGCGCCGGCCCCGCCGCGGCGCCGGCGGTGAAGCCCACGTTCAGGATCCCGTTGCCCTGGCGGAGGAGGCCTGCAGGCTCCAGGATCGTTCCCGCCGCCGCGCGCGAGCGAGCCCGAGCCGCGGTTGCGAGCGTGCCGTCGATCGCGGCGATCACGAGGACTGCGCTCAACACGAACGCCTCCTCGGTCGCCAGCAGGGCCAGCGCACAGAAGGCGGCTGCCTCGGCGGCGTAGAGGATGGAGAGGGCGCGCCGGTGGCTCCACGCGTCGATGCGGGCGATCAGAAGCGGGGTTGTGAGCGCCGGGACGAACTGCATGGCCACGAACAGGCCCGCGGTGGCGATGGGGCTGTCGGTCAGGTCGAAGACGAGGACCGCGAGGGCTACCTCACCGAGCCAGTTGCCGAGCTCGTTCGTGAAGTAGGAGGCGGCCAGGCGGCGGAAGCCGGGCAGTGAGAGGGGGGAGGGGGATCGTGGGCGCTGGTTCATCGAGATTTCACGCTTTTTGCAGGTTCTACCAAGTACTTGCAAGTTTGGGTAAGTTCTGTCATGATTTCAATCACTACAGGCGAGCCGGGCGAATCCGCCCGCTGCCAAGGGATCTGAAAAAGGGGTGATCACATGGGCATTCGTCGCGGCTAAGTCAAGAAGTTCGGACCGGAGCGCATTGAGCGCGACGGCGTAGGGCGTCCTTCGACGCCCGCAGAGGAGCCCCTGCCGGGGCTCGTCGTCGTTGGGGAGTTGGGTCAGCGAGCCGCGGTCGGGCGGTCCACGTAGTCGTGGATGCGCTTGTCGAGCGCCAGTTCGGCCTCGAAGTCCGCATCCTCGCCGTGGCGGTACGCGAGGTCCTTGTCCGAGAGCATCTCCGCGAACAGCTCGACCAGGTCGCCGTCCAGTTGCGAGCCTGAAACCCGTCGAAGCTCGGCGATCGCCTCGAACGAGCTCTTCGGAGAGCCGTAGGAGTCGCGGGCCGTCATCGCGTCATACGCGTCGGCGATGGAGAGGATCCGAGCGATGGGCGGGATCTGGTCGGCGACCAGGCCACGGGGATAGCCAAGGCCGTCTAGGCGCTCGTGGTGCGCCAGGATGATCTCGCCTACGGGCCTGTAGCCGTCGATCTGGGAGACGATCCGGGCACCTTCGTAGGGGTGGCGCTTGATCTGGTCCCAGTCGTCGGGGAGCAGGCGGCCGCGGGATTTGAGGATCTGGTCGGGCAGGACGAACTTGCCGATGTCGTGGAGGAGCCCGGCGGTGTGGGCGAGCTCCTGCTCATCCGGCGAGAGCCCGGCGGCCACCGCGAGCTCGCGGGAGTAGCGGGCCACGGCCGCAGAGTGGCGCGCCGTCATGCGGTCGCGCAGGTCGAGGGTGCGCAGGAGCGCTCCGAGGAGGGCGACCTGGAAGCCGGCGAGCTGCTTTGCTCGATGCTCGAGCTCGATCGCGCGGTCCTGGGAGAGGATCAGCTCGCCGACGAGGTACTGGAAGACCAGGAGGACGATGGCGAAGAGCGCAACGGCGGGGAGCCCGAGCTGCTCGTAGGCGAATGTGATGCCGAGGCAGAGCAGCGCAGCGACAAGCTCTGACGGCAGCACGGGGAGCAGGAAGGTCTTGATGCGGGAGCGGAAGCTCACGCCGTCGACGTACGACGTGTAGGCGGTGATCGACACGAAGTCGATAATGAGCGCGCCGACGAAGAGGGCGAGGATGAGCAGGTAGTAGGTGGTGTCCGTGGGGCCAATGCCGAGCTCGTCTACCGCGTGCTCGAACAGGAAGCCTGAGAGCAGCGGGAACGAGGCATAGACGGCCACGTTGACGAGCAGGTCGTGCAGGGGGTAGCGCGACGATGCCCAGGAGGAGAGCGTGGTGACCACCGCGATCAGCGCGGCCGGCACCGCTCCGAGGAGCACGATCGCCGTGATGATCACGACGAACGATCCCGAGACGACGATCTTGTTGGCCGTGATCCGGATCGCGCGCAGATCGCTGACGACGGCCGAGCCGAGGAGGACCGCGAAGAGGGCGGGGTCCCAGTTCGCATCGCCGGCCAGGAGGGCGGCGGCGGCGATGGCGCAGGCAAGCGTCAGCCATTCGGCTGCGATCACCAATTTGGAGGGACGGCCCTGCATGGGTGCCTTTCTTTGGCTGCGGTCCGGGGTTGGGCTAGCTGTGGATCGCGGTCGCTGAGCCCCGGCCGAGCCTGGGCACGGGGTGCTCTCCGGGCGATGCCTCGCGCATCGAGCTCATGAAGCGGTCCAGGTCATCGCGGTGGTAGCGGCGCTGGCCGCCGGGCGTGCGGTACACCGCGACGAGGCCGTCATTCGACCATTTGCGAAGCGAGGCGGCGCTCACCCCTACGTAGTCAGCGGCTTGCCCGACGTTGAGCAGCCTTGCAGTGATCTCCATATCCGTGCCCTCCTAAGGCGCAGGGCCGGCCGTCCCTCGGAAAACCGGTCCAAACTTGACGTTTACGGAGAGAACTTCGGGTGCTTGACCGCTTCTGGCAACGCTTTTCACGCACGCGCTCAAGCGATGCGCAGGTTAAGACGGCCAAACCTGCGCACGACGCGCAGGGTGAACCGAACGTTGCGTTAGGCCAGGTCGAGCGCTGCGATGAGGAGGGTGGCTGCCTCACCCGGGCGGCTGCCCAGGGCGGGCATCCCGTTCTTGCCACCCACGAGGCGCGCCGAACGATACGAGAAGGGCGCGGCGCCTGACGCGCGCATCGCCCGCCGGAGCGGCTCACCAAGCACGTCCAGACGAGCCTCGGCGCCGCAGATGACGACGGCGACGGGGTTGAGAGCCCGCAGGGCCGTCGAGAAGCGGCGCTCGGCGAGATCGGCTGACAGGAGGAGGGCTCTAAGGCCGGCCCTGCGGAGGCACAGCTCGAGCGCCTGAGCGTGGACCGCCTCGGGGCTGAGCGCTGGGCCCGAATCAAGCAGGAGCACGCCCTGGGGTCGGCTGGCCGGTGGAGCGAGCCTGCGGGCCCCGTGGAGCCAGCCCGTCGCCCAGCGGCATGCGTACTCGAGCTCCGCCTCTCCGTTCGAGCGGGCGGACGCCGTGTCGAGCGCGGGCAGGAGCACCTCCTCGAGCGTTCGCTCGAGCGTTCGGACGGCCAGGCTCTCCTCGAGCTCGCGGTCCGCGGCGCGTTCGTCGAAGCGGTCAAAGGCGCTCAGAAGGCGGGCGGGGGACGACGGCCCGCGGCCGCGGCGCCGGGCGACCTCGACCGCGGAGGAGATGTTGTTCGTCTCTCGCAGGGCGTCGCGAAGCGCCTCGATCTCGCTCAATTCGTAATGGCGGTGGTTGCCCTCGGTGCGCCTCGGCTGTGGGTAGCCCAGGCGTCGTTCCCACGTGCGAAGCGTGGACGGGCTGACACCGAGCATCTCGGCGGCAGCGGAGGTGCGAATACCGCTCATATAAGAGTTGTCGCGCTTTTGGCGACTTTTCTCAAGTCTGCGTGGCGTTCTCGCTACGGATCTTGCATTACTGGCACGCTGGCAATGGCTATCCCGCGCCCTCCGGCGCGTGCGTCCCAGGCGGCTACCTCGGCTGCCTCGCGAACCTGATCAGGTGTGCTGCCGTGCAGCGGACACGAGGCGAGGCCGACCGCAACCTCCACCCGCGGCCCGCGCCCGATCTGGGAGCGCTCGACAACGTCTGAGACGGCGGTTGCCAGATCGACCGCGCCGGCAGCCTCTGCGCCTGGGATCACGGCGAGGAGCTGCCCGAAGCCGGTCCTGAAGGCGCGCTCGCGACCTCCCAGCTGCCCGTCGAGGATCCCCGCGACCGCGTCCACCATCCGCCCGGCGGCCTCGGTTCCGTACCCCTTGGAGATCCGCTCGACGCCCTCGACCTCGAAGTGGGCGATCGCGAACGGGATCCCGGTGCGCCGCTCCTCGGCCACCAGAGTCGCGAGCCACTCGTCCGGAGGCTCGGGGCCTGAGTCGGGCTGCGCCGGGCCGGAGGGGGCCAGGCCGGGTGGGCTGGGGGTGGGAGGACGCTCGGCGCCGACAAGCGATTCCATCGCGGCGGCCTGGACGGCGCCGAAGACCTCGGCCAAGCGGGTGACGGCGCGGGTGAACTCCCGGCGGTCCCGATCCGGGAGCTCGCGGTCGAGCGCCTCGATCAAGAGCGTTTGGAGCGCCGCGAACTCGCCCGGGAGCCTCTTTAAGAGCGCCTCGGGGTCGCGTTCGGACGCAAGCGAGGCCGCGCGCTCAAGCGCGGCAGGGGACAGCCGCAGCTCCCGTGCCGCGCCCGGGTCAGACAGGAGGCCGAGGATCTCGGCGATCAGCGGCGCTGCCTCGTGGGAGATCCAGCCGAGGGGCAGGTCGTCGACCTCCTCCAGCGGGCTGCGCTCGATCACCTCGAGCATCCAGTTCTTGGCAAGACGCTCCCAAGCGGCGGGCGATCGCGCTATCTCGGCGCCTGGCGATTGTCCGGTCATCCCTGACCAAGCTAATTCACGTTCCGGCGGGACCTGCGTCCTCGCGCGTGGGCACGTTTAGAATCGCCTCGTGGCAGATCGAGGGTGGATAGAGGGTGAGGATCCGAGTCTGCCGGAGGGCGGGACGCCCGATCCGGGCGGCGACGCGATCCTGGGCGCCGCGCTCGAGGGTCTGCGCCGGGCGGCCGAAGAGGTCGAGGTCGAGCGCTCGACCGCGGAAACCCTTCAGAGGAGCCTGCTGCGCGAGCGGCTCCCCGACGTGCCGGGCCTGCGGCTCGCTGCCCGCTACCTGCCTGGCTCCGGCGAGGCGCGCATCGGCGGCGACTGGTACGACGCGATTCCGTTGCGCGACGGTCGCGTCGGCCTGGTGATAGGCGACGTCGTCGGACGCGGCATCGAGGCGGCGGCCCGGATGGCGCACCTCCAGAGCGCGGTTCGCGCCTACGCCCTCGAGGGCCTTCGGCCATCGCTGATCCTCGAGCGCATGAACGGCTTCGTCCAAGAGCTCGAGAGCCGTGGGACCGCGACGCTGCTCCTCGCCGTCGTCGATCCCGACGCTGAGACGGTCAGGCTCGCATCGGCCGGCCACCCGCCGCCGCTCATCGTCGACCCGGATGGGAACTCCAGCTTTGCCGAGGGCCCCGCGGGCAATCCGCTCGGCGCATCGCTCTTCCCCAGCTACGACGAGACCGTGATGGCGATGCCAACAGGGTCGGCGCTCGTCCTCTACACGGACGGAATCGTCGAGCGCCCCGACCAGGCACTCGACGTCGGCATGGAGATCCTCGCCGACCTCGGCCTGAGCCTTCCCGACGAGCCCGACGAGGCCTGCCGCACGCTGCTCGACCGGCTCCTCGCCGATGGCCTCGCCCACGACGACGTTGCGCTTCTGATCGCCCGCCTCGACGCCCCGCCGCTGACCCTGGACCTCGTGGTGCCGGCCGATCCAACCTCGCTGGTGGGCGTTCGCAGGGGCCTCGGCCGCTGGCTTCGCGCGATCGGGGTGGGCGATGCGGATGCGTACGAGCTTCAGGTCGCCTGTGGCGAGGCATGCGCGAACGCGATCGCGCATGCGTATCCGCCGGGCGATGCCCACTTCGCGGTGCGCGCGGTGCGCGAAGGATCGGAGCTCCTGATCGAGGTCGGCGACTTCGGGGCCTGGCGGCCGCCGCGCGGCGGATCTGGGGGTCGCGGCCTCGCGTTGATCGAGCAATTGACCGACTCGCTGGAGATCGACCGCGGTATCGCCGGTACGACTGTCAGGATGCGGCGCAAGATGGAAGGGATGGCACCGAGTTGATGCGCGACCGCCTGGCCGAGGTTGGCTTCACGGAAGCCCGGGCTGACACGATCGTTGCGTCGGTGTCCGGCGATATCGACGGCTCGAACGCCGCCGAGCTTCGCCGTGCCGTCGCTGAGCGCGTGCCTTCGACCGCTCGCTCGCTGATCATGGACCTGACGGCGACCACCTACATCGACTCGACGGGCGTCGAGCTCCTATTCGAGCTGGCCCGCCGTCTCTCGGCCCGGCGTCAGATCTTCACCGTGGTCGTACCGAAGGGATCGGGGGTCCGCAAGGTTCTCGAGCTCTGCGACATCGGAAGCGTCGCCATCCTGGTCGAGTCCCAGGGCGACGGCCTCGAAGCGGTCGACGCGGCTTAGCGCCAACGTCGTGGCTGGAGCGCCGACCCGGTCGTGGCGCGGAGCGTCCGTTCTGGGCTCTAAAGGAGGAAGGGACCGTCGCTTGCGGCGATTCCTCGGGCGGAGTAACGAGGTCGGACTTTGCCACCCACACGGTGGTCAACCCGGCTCGATCTTGTAACGAGGAACGAGGCCCCCTTGGGTGAGTCTTGAACGGATCGTCCCTCAACCGACGCCTGAGCTGGACGAGACCACGCTCGTCCACCACCGGTCGACGCGCCTCAGACGTCCAGCGTCTCGGTCCAGGACGCCTTGAAGCGCTGGAGCGCGAGGCGCAGTGCGGCGGGGTCGGAGCCCGAGGAGATGATGTCGGCGATCCGGTTGGCGAACGCCTCGATCAGGAGCAGCTCGCGCCGAGACGCCGGCCGCGACGGGCGGATGCCAAGGGCGAGCACGCCGGTCAGCCGGCCCCCGGACGTCATCGGAGATGCGAGCAGCGGATGCGATCCGGCCTTGGTCGCTCCGAGGAGTCTTGCTCTGCGCTCGAGCGCCACGCGCCCGATGCCCGGGTCGCCCAGCGTGACCTCGGTGGGTGGGGTGGCGCCGGGTCCCCCGCCACCAGTTGCCTGAGCCGCCAGCCGGAGGAGCATGCCGCCGTCTTCGGCGCTGTAGATAGCGCCGGACTCGATGTCTGCGAGCGAGACGACGCCTGCGAGGAGCGCGGTCAGGATGGGTCCCTTCTCGAGGCCCACGGGCGCCGCCGAGTTTGAGCCGCCGCGGGGGCGGGCGGCCTTCTCATCGGGAGCGTCTCCGATCACGCCGGTCTCGAGCGCGAGGGCCACCGCCTGTGAGCGGGTGGAGGCGCCGAGCTTCTCCATCGCGTTCCGCACGTGAGTCCTGACGGTTTCCGGAGAGAGGACGAGGCGTTCGGCGATCGCAGCGCCGGACAGCCCCTCAGCCAAGTACCCCAGCACCTCGCGCTCGCGCGCGCTCAGCGGGCGCGAGCCTGCGCCTACCGACCTAAGCGGGGGCACGCTTTCAGGTTTGGAATCAGCCATGGAGGTCAGCCGGGCCACGGGTAGCGTCGGTTCTTGTTCCCCCACAGTTTCGACACTAGCACTAACCGATTTGTGGTAATGCCACTCACGCCGAGTGGGGAGAATCAGCCCGAGTATGAGTGAACGGGCTAATGAAACGGGCAAGCATCGTCGAAGACATGATTTTCGCTACACGCACAACAATTGTGGGGCTGATCGCCTCAGCGTCCCTGTTCTTCGCGGGCCCTCCCGCCGCCAACGCCGCCGATTGCTCAGTCGCGGGTCCCACCCAGGATCAGTACTGCCCGCCGTCGACGATCACTGGCGGCGGCGATCCGGGTCTGCCGTTCACCGGCTATGACGTCGGGCTCGCCGCCTTTGCGGCAGTCGCACTCGTGGGCGCCGGCGTCGGCCTTCACCGCGCGGCTAGAACAGACGAGGGAATTTGAGCGAACGGTTCCGGGTTGGGGATGGGGGTTCGTCCGATGCCGCAGCTCCAGATAACCCGGTCGCGACCGAGGGACCGCCGGTTCTGATCGTCGACGCTGCCCAGCGCTGCGTCGAGGTGAACGACGCCGCGTCCCGGATGCTAGGCATGACGCGCTCGGAGATCGTCGGCCGCAACGTGGAGTCGATCAACCTCCCGGACGGGCATCTCTTGGTCCTCCCACGCATCGAGGACGAGCACGCCGTTGGCGGCTGGGCTGCTCGCAGGCCGTCTGGCGACGCCCGCCCGAAGGGCCGGCAGCCCTCGCGCCGCGAGCGTGAGATCCTCGCGCTCCTCGCTCGCGGCTCGACCGATGTGCAGATCGCCGAGGTCCTGGAGCTTTCGCCGGCGACCGTGCAGACGCATGTCAGGAACGCCAAGGCAAAGCTGGGGGCGCGGACTCGCGCCCAAGCCGTAGCGCTGGCCCTGGTCAGCGGCCTGATCGACCTGGACTAGCGCGCCTGGCGCTCGGCCTTGTCGATCCGCTCCCGGATCTCGTCGATTCGCGGTTCGAGTGGGTTGAGTTCGGCGACGACCGCCAGTTCGGTTCGAGCCTGGTCGGGATCGCTCTTCGCGTAGAGGAGGGCGAGGAAGAAGTGGCCGGCGTACTCCTCGGGCCGCTTCCTCACCGCCTCCCGGTACGCATCGATCGCCCGCTCGCGGTCGCCCTGCGCGAAAGCGATCGAGCCTTCGCGCAGGGCAGGCACGTCGGTGAGCGGGTTCAGGTCCTTCGCCAGCTCAAGGTTGTCGTAGGCCTGCTGCGGGTCGGCCGCAAAGGTCTCGACCGCGTTGTCGATCAGCTTCTTCGAGACGAACGGGGGGATCAGCGTGATCGCGAAGACGGCGATGAGCGCCATCACCACCCTGCGGCCCGCGGGGCGCGATGCGCGCTCGGGCATGAGAAGCGTGGGCGCGACTGCCGCGCCGAACAGGACAAAGGCCGCCGCCGTCACGGCGGGGTATGGCCAGAACCAGTCGATGGAAGCGTGGGTGAACCAGTACGCGCCCCCGCCCAGCACGCCACATGAGAGTTGGGCAGCCGAAGGGCCGAGCTTCCGGGCGCGGACCGCACCGGCGAACGCGCCGGCCATGGCAGCGAGGAACAGGACGAGGCCGACCACCCCCAGCTCGGTCAGCACCTCGAGTTCGACCGAGTGCGCGTCGCGTGCCAGCTGACCAGGGTCGTCGCGGTCCTGGGTGAACCTGAACTGGAAGCCGCCGCCGCCCTGGCCGAAGAGCGGGTCGTCTCCGCTCACATCCAGGGCAACGCGCCAGATCTCGGACCGGTTGGAGCCTGCGTTGAACGTCAGTCGGCTCGTGCTCTCCGACAGGTCGGCTTCGCCCTCGGAGAACTCGGAGGCCCGATCTTCCACCCAGGTCACCGGGTTGCCCGCCACGGCGATGAAGGCGAGCGCGAGGACCACGACCCCGCCGATCAGGATGCGGTTCTCGACCCGCCGCGAAAAGTTGACGAGCGGGTCAAAGCGGATTGCAACCAGGCAAATGACGGCAGCGATGGCCATGCGGATCAGGCCCCAAAGACCTGCCGAATTGAGCTCATCGACAGCGTTCTTGACGCCGCCCTCGCCCTTGGCGGCATCGAAGAGCGACTGGGCGTCAAGAACCGCGAACGCGGCCGGCGCCGCGGCGAGGAGGAGCCATGCAAGCGCGTTGAGGCGATTGGGGGAGAACAGGACGTACACGATCAGTGCGACGAGGACGCCTGCAATCGCACCGCGGCTTTGGGAGAGGAGCGCGAACTGGATGCACGACGTCGCCGTGACGAAGGCGCCGACCCGGATGGCCCTGGCGACGCGCGGGGAGCCGGCCAGGGCAAGCGACGGCCACAGCGCGACGAGGAAGAACGCGGCGTTCGCGTTCCGGTATCCCAGCGGGTACTGGAGCGTTCCATCCTCCTCCAGGAACGGTAAGGGCCCGTTCGCAAGTGCCATCGCCGCGAGCGCCACGACGGCCGCGATAAGGGCGGCGCCCACGACGGGTAGGACCGAGAGCTCCATCCGCCTGCCGAGGAGCGCGCAGCCCCAGATCCCCATGGCGAAGAAGAGGCCGTAGCCGACGATGCGCTGGGCGTCCTCGACGGCGATATCCGGTGTGGGCGACCACAGGGCTGAGGCGAGGCTCCAGAGCCCCAGCCCGAGGAGGGAGAAGAGGGCGAGGCGCGCGGGCCCCGAGACCGCGAGGCTGGCCCGCCACGGAGCGGTCGCCATCAACACCACCATCCCGGCGGCGAGCAGCCCTAGCCCCGGATACATCACGCTGCCGAAGTAGGCGCCGTCCTTGAGTACCCACCAGGTGAGAGTTCCGCCTACGAGCGAGAGGGCGAGGACCGCCGCGATGGCGGTCCACCGCTGCTCGGGAATGGCCGCGGGGCTCGCCCCCTGGCCGGCTGTCGGATCGGCCGCCATCCGCTTCAAGGTATCCCCACATTCGGCCGTTTCGACGGCCGACGCCATCGGTAGGGTCGGCGAGCCTTGTCCCCAAGCGACGATCGGCCCTTTCAGGGCAAAGACGAGCCTGCGCCCGACGACGAGTCCCAGGACCGGATCGCGGGCCTTCGCGAGTCGATCGCCAAACGCCTCGAAGAGGTTGCGGACGAGGCCGAAAAGCGCCAGGAGGAGGAGCATGCCGCAGCGCTCGATCTGGTCGAGGCGCGCGCGAACGAGCGGCTCGAAGCGATGCTCAACGCGTACGCCGAGCGCCTTGATCGCGATCTGACGGAAGCCACGCAGCAGGCGAGCGCCGCAGCGCGGGAAGCGGCCGAGTCGCACATGCATGCCCTCGCCGAGGAGCTTCGATCCGAGACGAAGGAGCGCCTTTCTCAACACGCCTCGACCCTTGAGGCCGCTTCGAAGGAGCGGGCCCAAGCCACCAGCGTGGAGGCGCGCGAGTGGGTCGAGCAGGAGGTAGCGACGGCCATCGAGGCCGCGGAGGCACGGGTCGCCGCTGCCCTCTCAGAAACGCAGGGCGAGCTTCGCCGGCGGGCCGAAGGCGAGGCAAAGTCTCTCGCCGACCGGGTCTCGGAACAGCTGACGATCGGCCATCAAACGGTCGCAAGCGAGACGGCGACGAGGACCACCGAGCTCGAATCGCGGCTGGTTGCAAGGACCTCAGAGCTCGAGTCCGGCCTGGCTGCGAAGACAGAGGAGCTGGAGTCCGGGCTCGCCGCGAAGACCGCGGAGCTTCAGTCCGGTCTGGCCTCGAAGACGACGGAGCTCGAGTCGGGCCTGACGGGTAAGACCGGCGAGCTCGAGTCTGACCTCAACGCGAAGACGGCCGCGCTCGAGTCGCAGGTGAGCGCCAGGATCGAAGAGCTGGAGTCGCGCCTCAAAGACAGGACCGCGGCGATCGAATCGGCACTGAGTGCGAAGACGTCCGAGACGGACTCGCAGGTCACCGCCAAGGCCGCGGAGGTGGAGTCGCAGCTCAGCACGAAGCTCGCGGAGATCGAGTCCAGCATTTCGGGCAGGGTCGCCGAGCTTGAGACGAGCGCCAAGGAGACGGAGGCGCAACTCAAGGCAAGGGTCGCCGAGATCGAGTCGGGGATCGCGGCGAAGGCCGCTGAGATCGAGTCGGCGCTGACAGTGCGCGACGCCGAGCTCAGAAACGCCTCGTCCGAGCGGCTGGCGCAGGGCCTTGCCGCGCGGGCGGAGGAGATAGTCACCGGCCAGGCGCAAGCCCACCTCGCCGAGCTCGCCGCGACCGGGTCGCGGACTACGGAGGATGCGGTCGCAAAGGCGTCCGAAGCTGCGCACGCCGCGTCCGAGTCGCGCCTAGGGGAGATCGAGGCCCGTCTTACCGAGGAGCACAACGCCGCGCTCGCGGAGCTCCAGCGCGTGAGCGCTCAGGGCGCCGACGCGGTACGGGCTGAGCTCACCGAGCATTTCGCCGCGTCGGCGGCGAGTATCCGCGCGGAGTTTCAAGCTGAGACGAAGGCTGCTCTGGTCGAGGTCGAGACCGAAGCACGCGCAAGGGCAGCGCGCGTCGATGCCGACGGAAAGGCGGCACGGGCGCAGATCCACGCGGAGGCGACCGAGGCACGCACCGCGCTCGAAGCTTCCGCGGAGGCGGCCCAGGCAAGTCTCGAGGCGCGGCTCGAGGAATCCGCAAGCGCGCGCCTCTCCGTGATTGATCAATCCCTGACAGCGCGAGGCGCAGCTGCCACCGCGACTGAGGCGGCCAAGCTCCGTGACGAGATCTCGGCGTCCCTTGAGGAGTGGAAATCGGAGGCCCGGGCGGAGGTCGGCGAGGCAACTCAGGCCGCTGCCCTCGAGCTGGTCGAAGAGCGAACGGCAGCAGCGCGCAAGGCGCTCGCCAAGCAGAACGAGGCAAGTGTGGACGCCGCGCTCCTCTCGCTGAACGAGCAGACCCTAGGGGAGGTAAAGCGCCGAGCCGCAAAGCTCGAGAAAAGGTTGCGCGACTTGATCGGCGAGCAGCTCGGGGCCGCGGAGGAGAGGCTCGCTCGCTCGGCCTCAGCGGACCAGGCTGCGCTTGCCGCCGAGTTGCAGGACGAGATCGCGGAGAGGCTCGGCGCGGCGAACGCGGACGTCGCCGCAAAGCTCGGCGCGGCCCATGCCGAGCTCGCCTCGCAGGTCGACGCCGCCACCGCGACCGTCCACGAGCGGGTTGTCGCGGGAGCGGCTGCCGAGTTCAGCCGGCGGACCGACGAGGCGACCGAGTCGCTGCGCGCGGAGGGCCAGGCCATGAAGCAGTCGGCGCTGGACGAGCTGAGCCAGGCTCATGCGGCCCAGGCCGAGCGATCGCTCGCGGCCCTCGACGAGCACCGCTCGGCCATCGGCGCGGAGTCCGCCGCCGCACAGGAGGCGATCGAGGCTCGCCTTGCGGCCGTGGCGGAGGAGGGGCTGGCGGCGGCGCGAGGGGCACTGGAGCGCACCGCCTCCGAGCACCGCTCGGAGGTCGGGGGAGCGCTCGAGGCGCAGGTCGCCAAGGGGCTCAGTGAGGCAACCGAGCGGATCTCCGGTGAGGTCAGGACCGAGCTTGCGTCGGGGCTTGCCGAGGCAGAGCGGACTCTCGACGAGCGCTCGGCCGGCCGAATGGCAGATCACACCTCCAGGCTCGTAGAACAGGCCGCCAAGCAGTCGGCATCGCTCGGCGAGCGCGCCTCCGAGCTGGCGGCGGAGAGCCGGACGGCAGCCGAGGAAATCGCAAAGGCGGTGGCCGAGACCGAATCGAGGCGCATGTACGAGGGGCTGGGCAAGGGGCTCGAGGCGCGCATTGAGCGGGCCGAGGAGGCTTCAGCCGCCGAGGCCGCGCGCGTCCGCACGGAGCTCGAGGACGTGAACCACGAGGCGGCCCGAGCGCGTCTGGAGGAGGCGCTCGAGAAGGTTCGCACCGAGGGCGCCACCCAGCTCGCGTCGCAGAAGGAGCGGTTTGCCAAGGAGGCCGGCGAAACCCGCACGGAGCTCGGCAAGGTCGTGGCTGCAAGCAGCGAACAGATTCGCGAGGTGGTCGCCGCCAGCCGCACGGAGCTGGCCGCCCTCGCCGAGGACCTCGAAAAGCGCGAGCAGCGCCGCGAGCTTCGCCTCGCCAAGGCTGAGACGTCCAAGCGGGTCAAGCGCGCGCTCTCGAAGCTCGAGGAGGAGCGCGGCCGAGTCGACTCGCTGCGCAAGGAAGCCGTCTCCAAGGGACAAGCCGAGCTCGAGGACGCGATCGCCCAGGCGATGACGAGGATCGACAAGCACGCCGAGGATGCGGGCCGGTCGGTGGCCGGTGGCGGCGAGCGACTCGCCGATGTGCTCAGCCGCGCGGAATTGACGGTGGCGGAGATCGAAGACTCAAGTGGGCGGATCGCGGAGCTCGAGCGCCGGGCCTCCGTCGCCGGGCGGGAAGCGGCGCGATCGGCCGAGTTGGCGCGGAATGCTGTCGAGCTGGAGTCGCGGATGCGGCAGGCGCTCAGCATGGAGGCGGCGGCGGCGGAGCAGATCTCCATCGCCGAGCGAAAGCTCATCGATTTCGTCGTTACCCGCTAGCGCAAACTCCGCGAAAGCGGCCAGTTGGCATCTGGTCTCGCTGGCAAGATGAATGTCTTGAGCGGATCGGTTGCACATCTGCACGTCCACAGCGAGTATTCGCTGCTCGACGGCCATTGCCAGATCGAGAAGAAGACCTCGAAGGGCACCGTCTACCCGATGGCCGAGAGGGCCGCGGAGCTCGGCATGCCCGCGCTCGGCATCACCGATCACGGCGCGATGAACGGCGCCGTCGACCACTACAAGGCGTGCAAGAAGGTGGGGATCAAGCCCATCCTGGGGATGGAGGCGTACCTCGTCGACGACCACACCGCGGCTGACCGCCGGGGTGAGCGCAACCACCTGACGCTCCTGGCCGGCTCCGACGAGGGATTTCGCAATCTCGTGAAGCTCTCTTCGGCTGGGTTCCTCCAGGGATTCGGGCGCGGGAAGGCCAACATTGACATCGGCCTCTTGGAGCGTCATTCGAAGGGCCTCATCGCCCTTTCAGGCTGTCTGCAGTCGCGGCTGTCGCGGCGGATCCTCGAGGAGCGCCCTGCCGACGCCCGCGCTCACCTCGACGATCTCGCGCAGGCGATCGGGCGCGACAACCTGTACATGGAGATCCAGGTCAACGGCATCCCGGAGCAGGACAAGGTGAACGAAGGCGTCGTGCGCTTGGCGCGTGAGATCGGCCGCCCGCTCGTGGGTACCGGCGACGTCCACTACCTGACCCGAGAGGACTATCACCATCACGCCGCGCTCCTCTGCGTCCAGACCAAATCGACGCTCGAGCAGCCCAAGCTCAAGTTCGACACGAACGAGTTCTTCCTGAAGAGCCCGGAGGAGATGGCCAAGGACTTCGAGCCCTGGCCCGAGGCGGTACCGACGACGCTCGAGATCGCCGAGCGCTGCCACACCGAGATCGAGCTCAACAAGCTCCTCCTTCCGCGCTTTCCCACTCCCGACTCAGAAGAGCCCGGCCAGATGCTTCGCCGCCTCGCCTACGACGGGCTGCGCCGCCGCTACGGCGACCCACTCCCGGCCGAGGCAGTCGAAAGGATGGAGTTCGAGCTCGGGGTCATCTCCGACATGGGCTTCGAGTCCTACTTCCTGATCGTGTGGGACTTCGTGTCCTTCGCGAAGAACAACGGTGTGGCCGTGGGCCCGGGCCGCGGTTCGGCAGCTGGCTCGATCGTCGCCTACTGCCTCGACATCACCGACCTCGACCCGATCGCCAACGACCTTCTGTTCGAGCGCTTCCTCAACCCGGCGCGTAAGTCCATGCCGGACATCGACATCGACTTCTCGGTCCGCGGCCGTGAGCGCGTGATGCACTACGTCCAGGAGAAGTACGGCCGCGAGTCCGTCGCGCAGATCATCACCTTCGGCAAGATGGCGCCGCGCGCCGCCACCCGTGACGCAGCGCGAGTCCTTGGCTACGACTACGGCACGGGGGACCGGCTCGCAAAGCTCATCCCCGAGCCGATCATGGGCCGCAGCCCGAGCTTCGAGGAGTGCCTGAAGCCGAACGCCGACCTTCGGCGTGAGGTCGACGCAAGCCCGGACTCGAAGCGGATCGTCGACGTCGCACAGGGCCTCGAGGGCGTGGTCCGAAACAACTCGATCCACGCCGCCGCGGTCGTGATCGCGGACCGGCCGCTCCATGAGATCGTGCCGCTCCAGCTTGCCGAGGACCGCGGCGCCGCCGCTCAGAATGGCGACGGCGGGCGGCCCGAGCGCAAGTACAAGATCGTGACGCAGTACTCGATGGGCCCGATCGAGGAAATCGGCCTGCTCAAGATGGACTTTCTGGGCTTGCGCAACCTTGACGTGATCGAGGACGCCGTCGCGATCATCAAGCGCTCGCGCGACATCGACATCGACATGCAGGCGATTCCGCTCGACGATGTCAAGACCTACGAGATGCTGGCCCGCGGCGACTCGGTAGGCGTCTTCCAGCTCGAGTCAGAGGGCATGCGCGAGGCGCTGAAGCAGATCCGGCCGACTGAGTTCAACGACATCGTCGCCATCGGCGCGCTCTATCGCCCGGGAGCGATGCGCTTCATCCCCGACTACGCCCGCGGCAAGCGCGACCCCGGCTCGGTCACCTTCCAGGACCCGCGCCTGCGGCCCATCACCGAAGAGACCTATGGCTGCTGCATCTACCAGGAGCAGCTCATGGAGATCTCGAAGCAGCTTGGCGGCTTCACTCCCGCCGAAGCGGACGATCTCCGCAAGGCGATCGGCAAGAAGAAGCGCGACCTGATGGCGACGATGAAGGACAAGTTCATCGACGGCTGCGCGGCCTCGGGCACGCAGCGCCGCGTCGGGGACGATCTGTGGGGCCTGATGACGGCGGCGGCCGACTACTCCTTCAACAAGTCGCACGCGGCTTGCTACGCGATGATCTCGTACCGCACCGCCTACCTCAAGGCGAACTACCCGGCCGAGTACATGGCGGCCGTGATCTCGTCCGTCATGTCGACCAAGGACAAGGTTCCGTTCTTCGTCAACCGCTGCGCCGAGATGGACATCCAGGTCCTGCCGCCCGACGTCAACTCCTCCGAGCACAGCTTCATCGTCTCCGGCAACTCGATCCGCTTCGGGCTCGACGCGGTGAAGAACGTCGGGCAGGGAGCGGTCGATGTGATCATGGCGGCGCGGGAGCGGGGTGGGCCGTTCGAGTCGATCTGGGACTTCTGCGACCGGGTCGACGCGCGTACTGTCAACAAGCGCGCTATCGAGTGCCTCGTCAAGTGCGGTGCGCTCGACTCGACCGGGGCTTCGCGCCGGGGAATGCTCGAGGTGCTGCCCGCGGCGCAGGCGTCCGGCCAGAAGGCCCAGGACGACGCGCTGCGCGGACAGGGCTCGATCTTCGACTTCGGCGGATCGTCCGAGGCCGAGGATCCCCTCGCCGGCGCCTTCACTTCCCAGCGGCCGCCAATCCCGGCTGAGGAGTTCGGCCAGCGCGAGCTGCTCTCGCTCGAGAAGGAGACGCTGGGCACCTTCCTCTCCTCGCACCCGCTCAAGGAAGTGCGCGAAGCGCTCGCCGAGAAGGTGGACTCTGCCCTCTCAGCGCTCGAGAAGAAGCAGGACGGCTCCTGGGTCACCGTTGGTGGCATCGTCGCCGAGGCGAAGAAGGTGCGCACCAGGTCGGGCAGTTACGTCATGTTCGCGAAGCTCGACGACCTCGAGGGACAGGTCGAGCTCTTCATCCCCGACGCGACGTCCGAGGTCGCGCAGGCCGTAGAGCTCGACCGCGTCGTGGTGGTGCGCGGTCGCCTCGACCACAAGGAGCGCGGCCAGACCTCGATCCGTGTCCAGGACGCCGAAATCTTCGAGCCCGACGCCATGGAGATCGCACGCGCCAAGAAGAACGCGCAGCCTGAGGCGCTGCTGCTCCACATCGACGCTTCGCGCTTTCGCGCCGAGCTGATCGCGGAGCTCAAGGGTCTCTTCGAGACTTACCCCGGCGGCACCGAGGTGACCCTCGTCATGAAGACCCGCGAGGGCACACGGAAGCTCCGCTTCGGCGACGGCTACCGCGTCGAGCCCAATCACGGCCTCCGCGCCGAGCTCGATCAGCTTCTGGGCCCGACCGCGCTGGCCGCGTAACCATCCGCACGCAGTAGCCAGACCTCCTCTCGCGCACTTACACTTCGCGAGTGGCGCTCGACCAACGCGCAAAGACCGAGCCCGGCGAATGCCGGAAGTGCGGAACCTTCTGCGACAAGGTGGTCGAGCCGCGCGGGTGCCTCGATGTCCGCTGCAAGTACCTCTACTCGTACGAGGACAAGTTCACCGGCAACACCTACATGGGCTGCTTGCGCAAGGTCTTCCGCGCCGAGGTGGACGTGGACATGTTCCAGGTCGCCGAGAACTCGGGCGGCTTCGGCGGCCTTAAGGTCACCGGCCAGCCGATGCCCCAGTGCCAGTTCCGGGTCGAGCCGGCGTTCGCCGGCACGGGGGAGGAGTACCACTGCGTGAACAAGCGCTTCTTCGACGCCTCCGACGCCGGCCCCGAAGGCCTCAGAGCCTTCGACCTGCGCAACGCGCTTTAGCTGGAGCTACAGATCGTGTGGTGCCCAGTGCGCGCGTGCGCGCGGGTTCTTCTCGCGATACCGCGCCTTCGGCGCGGGCACTAAAGGGGATCAATCTTGGCGCAAAGGGGGGCGCGGTCGACGCGTGGAGGGTTGTCGTTGCTATGCGACGCAAGTCCTCCACTCTGTTGCCCGACTCGATCATCCAACGGCTTGCCGGTCGCCAGAACGGTGTTGTCACTCGTGACCAGCTTCTAGCGGCGGGCCTGTCTCCCCAGCAAATCCAGTGGAGATTGCGAGACGGGAGGCTTGTCGCTCTCCATCGCGGTGTGTATCTCGTCGGCGCCGTGGCGCCGGAATGGGCCTACTCGCAGGCTGGACTCTTTGCATGCGGGGAAGAGGCGACTCTGGGTCAGAGAAGCGCGACGCGGATCTGGGGCCTCGCGAAGTATCCGGCGAACGCTTATCCGTGGGTGATCGTGCCGCGCCAGAAGCGCATCGAGCGTCCGAGGGTTGTGATCAGCAGGATCGACCTGGAGCGTCGCGACGTCCGAAAGCGCCACGGCATGCGAGTGACGAGCCCGCCGCGGACCGTGTTCGACATGGCAAGCATCGTCGATGACCCCTACGAGCTCGAAGCGCTGGTCGCCGAGGCGGCGTTCCGGCGCTTGGCCTCAGAGAAGGAGCTCCGAGATCAGACCGAGCGGAACTCCGGCTGCCGAGGTGTCCCAGCGCTGAACCACGTCCTGCGACTCGAAGGCGGCCCGCAGCGCACCCGCTCGGACGGGGAGCGGCTCATGTTGCGCTTGCTTCGCAATCGAGGCATCAAGGGGTTCGAAACGAACGGCAGCATCCAAGGAGAAGAGGTGGACTTTCTATGGCGCGACGAGGAGTTCTGTGTCGAGCTCGACGGATGGGACGGTCATTCAGGCCGCGCGGCATTCGAACGGGATCGCCTGAAGTGGGCGAAGCTTCAAGCAGCAGGCGTAGCCGTCATGCCGATCACGGGCCGCCAAATCAACGAAGACGAGGACGGAGTATTCGACCGAATGCTCGCCGTCATAGCCCAGCGGCGCCACAGAGTGGAGACTTGACATCGCATATCAACGACAACCCTCCACGATCCACAGAAGAGCCACTCATGGGCACCCCGCGGTCCGAGGCGGAAGCCCTACGCCCGGTAGCGGTACCCGACCCCGCGCACCGTCTCGAACGCGTCGGTCGAGAGCTTTCGGCGCAGGTAGCCCACGTAGACGTCCACGACGTTCGAGCCCGGGTCGTAGTCGTAGCCCCATACGTGGGCCAGGAGCTGCTCGCGGCTCAGGACCTGGTTCGGGTGCTCAAGGAAGGTGCGAAGGAGCTCGAACTCGCGCGCTGACAGCTCCACGGTCGTCGACCCTGAGCTCACCCAGCGGGTGCGGAGGTCGAGGGTGATGCCTCCCTCAGAGATCTGATGGCGCTCCTCGGGCGGGCCGGTGTCCCCGCGAAGGCGCGCCCGGACGCGGGCGACGAGCTCCTCGAAGTGGAACGGCTTGCCGATGTAGTCGTCAGCGCCCGCCTCGAGCCCCGCGATGCGGTCCGAGGTGTCGTCGCGTGCGGTGAGGATGATCACGGGCAGCTTGTTCTGCGCGGCGCGCACGTCGCGGAGAACGTCAAGGCCGTCACGGCCAGGCAGCCCGAGGTCGAGAATGAGGAGGTCGAAGTCCTCGTCCTTCGCGATCGCGCTCGCGCCGATCCCGTCGGAGACGACGGTTGTGGCGAACCCTCCCGCCCGAAGGCCCTTCTCGAGGAATGCGGCGAGGCGCGGCTCGTCCTCGGCGATCAGGATGCGCGCCAAGACTCGCTCTTGTTCTCTTCTTGGTGGTCCGCCGGGACGATCACGGTGAAGGTCGAGCCTACGCCCGGGTTCGATTCCACCTCGACCCAGCCGCCGTGCGCCTCTGCGATTGCCTTGACGATCGCGAGCCCGAGGCCCGCGCCGTGCCCGTGGCCCGGGCGCTGACCACCCCTGGCGAATCGCTCGAAGATCCGCTCCTGCTCGTGCAGTTCGATCCCCTCGCCCTCGTCGCGGACCCAGATGCGGATGAGCCTGCCCTCGTGCGAGCTGCCGATCGCGATCACCTGGTTGCCGCGCGTGTGCTTGACGGCATTCTGGGCGAGGTTCATCACGGCTGAGGTGAGACGATGGGGGTCGCCCTCGAACAGGGCGACGTCGGCACGGTCCACCTTCCATCGCCGCTCGCCGAGCGTTCGCGCCTTGGCGAAGAGGTCGTGGGTGAGCAGGTCGAGGTCGAGCGGCTCAGGGCGCAGGAAGTCGGCGCGATCGGAACGGGCGAGAAGAAGGAGGTCGTCGACCAGCCGGCTCATCCGCTCCAACTCGTCCTGGATCACGCCGCTCGCCTCGGCCCGTTCGGCCGGGTCGTCCCCGAGCGTCTCGAGATGGCCCCGGATCACGGTGATCGGCGTTCGCAGCTCGTGCCCGACGTCTGCGAGGAACTCCTTCTGGTCCTCGAACGCGGACTCCAGGCGGTCGAGCATGCTGTTGAAGGTGCGCCCGAGCTCGGCGATCTCGTCGCCGCCCCGAACGGAGACGCGATCCGAGAGGTCGGTGTCGGTGATCGTGCGCGTTGTCCGCGCGAGGGCGCGGAGCGGCTGCACCGCTCGCCCGGCTGCAAGCCAGATGAAGAGCGAGGCAAGGAGCGTCACCACGACACTCACCGCGATTGCCAGGGTGACCGCGCTCTCCACCTGGTCGCGCTCGTCTTGGAGGCTCTCCGCGGCGACCAGGACGCCGGAGCGACCGCCGCCGGTGACGGGCACCGCCACGTACTGGATCTCCTCACCGCTCTGCGTGGAAACGCGATCGGTGACGGGCGCGTCGATGGACGAGAGGTCGGCCAGCTCCGCGGGCAGCTGAGCATCCGCGGGCTCTGACTGGTTGCGATTCCCGCTGATGAAGGTCGCCAGGAATCCGTCGTCCGCCGCGCGCTCTTGCTGCAGATAGGCAGCGAAGATCTTCTCGAGGTCACCATTCAGCAGCTTGCCTGTGTCTGGATCCCTTCCGGTCGCGGCGATGTTGCGGAGCGGTTCGACCTGGGCAGTGAGCGTCTCGCGCACGTCGTTTCCGATCCGTGAGATCAGGACCTGGCGCAGGACCAAGAGGGAGACCGCGGTCGAGACGACGAGGAGGATGAAGAACGAAGCCAGGACGCGCGTCCGGACATCGCCGAGCAGGGGTCGCCGGAGGTTTCTGCCGCTATCCGGGCGCAGGCCATCCCCGGGCCGGCTCATAGCCGCCCGCATCTTGTTGTCCGCCAAGGCGGCGCTGTCCTCGCGAGCGGGCGCCATGGGATGGCCAAGATACTCGCTAGGGAACGTCGATCTCCTTGAACAGCTCGGGCTGGCCGACCTGTTTCATGAGCACGCTTACGAGGTCCGTGTACTGATCGTCGTCGGGACCGTCATCGCCGTCGGGCGGGGTGTCCGTCTCGTCGTCGTCAGGGCCGTTCGGAGGGCCATTGCCATCGCGGCGGTCATTGCCGTTCGAGCGCTCGTTCCCGTTGGGGCCGTTCTTGTCTTTTCCGCCCTTCTTACCGCCCTTCTCCTTGTCGTCGTCGGGCGGCGTGACCGCGGCCGGGCTGTCGCCCCCACCGGGAGCGTCGATTCCGGCCAGGTCACCAGGCTCGGAAGGGCGTAGGAATGCGATGAAGACGAACGCTGCGAGTACCGCAACACCCACCGCCTGGAGGGCCACCGTCCGATAGCGGCCGCTCATCGGTCAGCCCCCAGGGAATTGTGTGCGTACACGCCACTGAGACTGCCCGCGCATCATGAGAGGCGGATGAGATTGGGATGAGAGGAAACGGGCATTTCATAAGACGAACTCTCATCGCCCCCTCACCTTGCTCTCACGGCCCATTCCTACCGTGACACCCAAGAGAACACCCAACAGGGGGAAGGAATACCCGCAAAATGCCCAAGAACACCCTAAAGCGAAAGACTGTCGGACTGCTCGTCGCAGCCATGCTGATGCTAGGCGCAATGCCCGGTGTCGCGGCGGCTCAGGGCCCGACTTCTGATCAGTACGACCCTTCAACCATCACCTTCAAGGACAGTGGCGGCGGACTCAACGACTCCGTCGGCCCGCTGCCCTTCACCGGTTTCGACGTGATCGCGATGCTCGCGGTGGCGCTTGCGGTGACCGGCCTCGGACTCGCCCTGCAGAGGGCCGTTTCTCGAGAGCCAAAGGACCTGCGCTGAGCTTGGGGTAAGGCGCCCTCACGGGCGCCATCGGAGACACGGGCGTTCTCGGGTTGGACGCGCCGGCACTAGGGTGGCCGGCGCGTCTTCGTTTATGTAAAGCCGCTACCTACCGCTTGCGGTTTCGCTGGCCTTCGCGCCTCAGGCGCTTCGCCTTGCGAATCTCGGCCAGGTCGGGGCCGGTGCCGCTCTGGCCCGGGCCGGGCGTCTCCAGGATCGCTGGGAGCCCCTCGAACCTCGGTTCGGAGAGGAAGACCCTCAGGCCGCGGTCGCCCAGTTCGCCCTCGCCCAGGCTCGCGTGGCGGTCGCGGTTCGACCCAAGGGGCATCTGCGAGTCATTGACGTGGAGGGCATGGAGCCGGTCGAGGCCGATCTTGAGGTCTAGCTCGTCCACGATCTCGGACAGCGCCTGGCGCTCCCTCACCTCGAACCCCGAGGCCAGGAGGTGGCAGCAGTCGAGGCAGATTCCGATCCGCTCGTCGCCGCCTCCCAGCTCGACAAGGCGGGCGAGCTCTGAGAGGTCGCGGCCGAGGGTGCCGCCCGCGCCCGCGGTGTCCTCCAGGAGGAGTGGACACTTCTCGGTCTCGGCCAGGCATTCGCGGATCGCCTCGCCCACCGCCGCCATGCACTCCTCGTAGTCACGCTGCTTCTGCGAGCCGGGGTGGAGGACTACGCCCGTGGCTCCGATCCGGTCTCCCAGCGCGAGGGCTCCCTTCAGCGCCTCGAGCGACTTCGAGCGCACCTCGTCCTCGAGGGATGCCGCGTTGATCAGGTATACCGCGTGGATCAGAACGGGGCCGATGCGCGAGCCCTCGACGCCCTCGCGGAACTCGGCGATGGCTTCGTCCGAGTGGTTCTGCGGCTTCCACTGGCGCGAGCTCTGGTTGAAGATCTGGATCGAGTCGCACTCGATCTCGATCCCACGGGCCACCGCGTTGGGCAGCCCGCCCGCTATGGATACGTGTGCACCTATGAGCATTCCGCCCGAGCCTAGAAAGGTCCGCTTCGCACCTTCCCCCACGGGAGCGCTACACATCGGTGGCGCGCGCACGGCTCTCTACAACTGGCTGGCGGCTCAGGGGTGGGGCGGGACGATGGTCCTCCGGATCGAGGACACGGACCGCGAGCGCTCGACTCCGGAGAACGTGGGGCAGATAATCGACGCGCTCCAGTGGCTCGAGCTGGACTGGGATGGCGAGCCCGTCTCGCAGTACGACCGGCGTGAGCGCCATGCCCTGGCGGTCGAGCAGCTGCTCGAGTCCGGTCGCGCCTACAAGGACCCGTCGAGTGGCGACGAGGTGCGCGAATGGAAGGCCGCCAACGGCAATCGCGGTTACCGGGGCGAGCCCCGGGACGAGCCGGGAGCGGCGACCCGCCTGCGCGTACCCGACGATGGCTCGACCGTGGTCCACGACCTGCTTCGGGGAGACGTCTCATTTCCGAACGACTCGCAGGACGATTTCGTGATCGCCCGCGGCGACGGCACGCCGCTCTACAACCTCGCCGTCGCCGTGGACGACGCCGAGATGGGCATCACGGACGTGATCCGCGGCGACGACCATCTTTCGAATACGCCGAAGCAGGCGATGGTGCTGGAGGCGCTGGGCCACGAGCCGCCGCGCTACGTCCACCTGCCCCTCCTCCACGGGCCCGACGGGAAGAAGCTCTCGAAGCGTCATGGGGCGGCGTCGGTCCAGGAGCTCCGCGACGCGGGGTATCTGCCGGAGGCGGTGCGGAACTATCTGGCGCTGCTGGGTTGGGGCACCGACGACGACACGACGATCATGTCGACCGAGGAACTCGTCTCACGCTTCGACGTTGCGCGGATCGGCCGCGCGTCGGCGATCTTCGACGAGCAGAAGCTCCGCTGGCTCAACGGGCGCTTCATGCGCGAACTCGACCCAGGGGAGTACGCCGAGATGGTCGCGGACCACCTGGAGCGCTCGGGAGTCGAACCACCATCCGACCGCGAGCACTTTGCCGAGGCCTGCCGCGTGGCACAGGACAAGGCGCAGACGCTCGACGACGTCTGGCCGCTCATCCGCTTCGTCTTCTCAGAGCCCGTCGATGACGAAAAGGCGCGCCAGAAGTTCCTCGGCCCGGAGGGCATCGAGACGCTCAAGGCTGTTCACGCTGCGCTCGAGAGCGTCCCGGAGTGGTCTGCGGAGACGCTCGAGGAGGCTCTCTCAGAGGTCGTGGAGCGCCTGGAAATGAAGCCTGGGGCGGTCTATCAGCCGATCAGGGTCGCGATCACGGGCAGCACAATCTCGCCGGGGATCTTCGACTCGCTCGCCCTCTTGGGCCGTGACGAGACCTTGAACCGCTTGTTGCGGGTTATTTCGGGCTAACAAAGGCGGCCGTTCCTGCCGATAACGGGCTTGAGCCCAGGCATCAGAACCTGGACGGATTCCCTATGAGCCAGTCATGAGTGACACCGCGACTGTTGCCGGCAGCGAAGCTGGAGTCGTCGCTGCGCGCCCGATGGGCGCCGGGGGACGCCGCCTCGCCGCCTCCTTCGATTCGATCTCGAGCCTGCCCGCGCTGGCCGAGGCGCGCGAGCGCCTGGTCGCCCTTGCCGAGGCCCCTTCGACCTCTCCGAACCAGATCGCTGACGTCGTCGAGTCCGACGCAGCGATCGCTATCGCGATCATGCAGGCCGCGAACAACGGCAACGGGCCGCGAGGCCGGACCGGCGGCGTACCGGCGGCGATCGATTCACTTTCGGCGACTCGAGTTGTGGCCATAGCCGCCCGGATGGAGACCTACGACCTTCTGGGCCCCGCCGGGTCGGGCTCGGAGCGATTCGAGCGCTTCCGGCGCCATGCCGCCTCCGTTCGCTCCGCGGCGGACCGGATCGCTGATGTCGCGCGGATCGAAGATCGCGACGAGCTGGCAGTCGCCGCCCTGGTCCACGACGTCGGCCGTCTGGTCCTTGGCGACCTCTACGGCCAGGAGTTCGGGATGGGACCCGAGCCGGAGGACGGGCCCGAAGAGCGCCTGCGCCGCGAGCGCCGCGAGCTGGGGGTCGACCATGCGCTCGTCGGGGCCGTCCTCGTACGGCGCTGGGGTCTGCCCTCGTCCATCGCCGCCGCGGTCGAGCGCCATCATTCGCCAGAGGCCGAGGGCATCACCGCTGCCGTGCAGCTTGCCGATCTGATCGTCCATCACGCGGCAGGCGACCGCGTCTCGCCGACGTCGCTTCGGAGCGCCGCTGCCAGGGTTGGCTTCGACGAGGACGCCCTTCGCGACCTCCTGTTTGAGTACCCGCACGCGGGTGAGCACCCCCGCCGCGCCACCGAGCCCTGCCCGCTATCTGCCCGCGAGGTCGATGCTCTTCGCGGCCTGGCCGCCGGCAAGGTTTACAAGCAGATCGCCCAGGAGCTCCAGCTTTCCGTCTCGACGATCCGAACGCACCTTCACAACGTCTACAAGAAGATCGGCGCGGTCGACCGCGCCCAGGCCGTTCTCATCGCGCGCGAGCGCGGCTGGATCTAGCCCTCAACGGCGGGCATCGGAACGCCCGTCCCCGGGGTCCAGCATCCATGCGTTGCGCTATTCGATCAGCCCGGTGCGCAGGGCGATCGCCACTGCGTGGGCCCGGTCTCTGGCGCCCAGGCGCTGAAGCGTTGCCTTCATATGGGTGCGCACCGTTTCGGCGCTCAAGTGCAGCCGGCGCGCGACCTCCGCGGTGGAGTTGCCGTCCGCCAGGAGTTGGAGCGTTTCGCGCTGGCGCTTTGTGATCGCCGCCTTGGGCGAGCTGTTGGCCGCGGGGTCGATGAAGCTCCCTGAGTCGGCCGCCGCCTCGACCGCCGTCAAGATCGCTTCGGGGGGCGAAGTCTTGGCCACGTATGCGGATGCGCCCGCCTTGAGCGCCGCGTTCGCGGCGTGACGCTCGGGTCGCATCGCCAAGGCGACGATTCCCGTGCTGGGCATGGCGCGGCGCAGCGCCTTGATCATCGCCGGACCTGCGGGCTCTCCGCGGGGTGGGCGGTTGTCGAGCTCGACGACGGCAACGTCAAAGCTGCCGGTGGCGGTTTGGGTCTCGATCGCCTCGCGCCAGTCGGCCGCCTCCTCGATCTCGAAGTCGGACTCCAGGAGGTCGCGGACGCCGATGCGCGTGACGGCATGGCCGTCCACAACAAGACATCGACGATCGTCGCTCAACTCCGTAAACCCCTTCAAAGGCTCCTAAGGAGGGCTCCTTGCCCTCGAGGTACACACCGGCTAACTCACCGGTGTGGCGCAGCCTATCCCGCACGGTGCGGACCCAAACCCATACCCCTCGCTAGGAGCGGCCTTTTCGTGCTGTAGAAACTGTGGAAGTGATTTCCGTGACCTCAAAGTCTCGCTACGCCGTCGTCGCGATGGCCGAGCTGGCCCGCACCGGAGAGTCCGGCCCCGTCCCGATCGCGCAGATAGCCGAGCGCCGGGACATGCCGGTTCAGTTTCTGGAGCAGCTCTTCTCGACGCTTCGCCGCGGAGGGCTCCTGACGAGCCAGCGCGGAGTGAAGGGCGGCTACTCGCTCGCCAAGCCGGCTTCGGAGATCACGGTGCTCGAGGTCGTCCAGGTACTGGACGGCAAGGTCGGCGAGGAAGCGCGCGAGGCGGGGGGCATCTGGGCCGAGGGCGTCGGAGCCCTGCGCGAGGTTTTCCGCTCGACGACGATCGCCGACATCGCCAGCCGCGAGGCCTCAGAAGCCGGCGCCGGCATGTACTACATCTAGCGCGGCGATCGTTCCGTCCCGCCGGAAGCCGCCCTTAGACTCCTCGCCTGAATGTGGCTGACCATCGAACTCCCTTCGCAGGAGCCTCTGGTGGTCGAGGTGACGGGGGCGTCGACGATCGGCAGCGATCCCTCCTGCGACATCGTGATCGCGGACGAGGAGATCTCGCCGCGACACGCTGAGTTTCGGAAGCTCGCCGACGGGCGGCTGGAGATCGAGGATCTGGGCTCGGGGTCGGGCACCTGGGTCGGCGGTGTTCGCCTGGGCGGGCCGGCGACGCTCGAGGGGGGCGAGCGGCTGCGAATCGGGCGCACGGAGCTGGTCTCTTCGCTCGAGCGGCCAGATCCGTCTGAGCGAGCGCTCACGCGCCGCGAGGCGATGCAGGGCATGGTTCGCGAGTCGCATCGCGCGCTGCTCTTGGCTTCGGCCGCGGTTGCGATCGCTGTGATCGCGGTCGTCCTGGCTGTCGCGGGCGTCTTTTCGAGCGGCGGCGGGGAGGGCGAGCCCGACGCGCTCTCGCCGGCCGAGATCGTGAACCTCGCTCGTCCGAGCACGGCGATCGTGGTGGCATTGGGAGGCGGCGCTCGCGCCGGCAGCGGCACCGGCTGGGTCCTGGACGCCGAGGAGGGACTGATCGTCACCAACGCGCACGTGGTCGACGCCGGTGAGACGTTTGAGGTGGGGACCGAGGAGAGCCTCTCCGACGCCGAGGTGGTGGGCGTCGCTCCATGCGACGACTTGGCGGTGCTCAGGGTCTCCGAGACCGACGGCCTCGAGTCGCTCAAGCTCGGCAGCCAGGACTCGATCTCGCAGGGAGACCAGGTCGTCGCGGTTGGCTACCCGATCAACGCCTCTCCCAGCGACGAGCTTCAGGCGACCGAGGGGATCGTCTCCGTGGTCGAGCAGACCTTCGACGTGCCGAACGACCCGTTTGTCCAGCTCTATCCGAACGTGATCCAGACCGACGCGCCCATCAACCCCGGCAACTCGGGCGGCCCGCTGATCGATTCGCATGGGGACCTGGTCGGCGTGAACACCCTGATCTTCCGCGGGCGCAGGGGCGAGATCGAGGGCCAGGGCTACGCGATCGGGGTGGATCGGGTCGCAGAGGTCGTAGAAGGCCTTCGCGACGGCGATTCGCAGGCTTGGCTGGGTTTCGCCTTCCGGCCGCTTCCGACCGCGGAGGCGACCCGCCAGGGGCTTGCGCCCGGGCTCCTGGTCACCGCTGTCGTGCCTGGGACGCCTGCGGCCGATGAGGGCCTTGTCGGCGGACGTGCCATCGTCGTCGGCGTGAATGGCGAGCCTGTGCAGAGCTTTCGCGAATACTGCGCTGCTGTGGAAGGGCGAAACGGTGAGACGGTCAAGTTCAACATCCTGGAGCCGAACGGCGCCCGCGTGATCGAGCTGGAGCTATGAGCGAGCCTGCTCGGCGAGCACCGGCGGACGAGGTCTCCGAGACGATCGGAAACACGCCGCTGGCGGTTCTCGGCCGAGTGGGGGAGACCGAGCGGGCGGAGGTCCTGGCGAAGCTCGAGTACATGAACCCGGGCGGGTCGGTCAAGGACAGGATCGGGGTGGCGATGCTTGACGCGGCTGAGCGCGAGGGACGAATCGAGCGCGGCAAGGGCGTGATCGTCGAGCCCACCAGCGGCAACACCGGCATCGCGCTGGCCATGATCTGCGCGGCTCGGGGATACGAGCTGGTCCTGACGCTTCCCGAGGGAATGAGCCGTGAGCGCTCGAAGCTTCTTCGCGCCTATGGCGCCGAGGTCCACGAGACGCCGTCGATGGGCGGCATGGGGGAGGCCATCGAGCTCGCGCAAAGGGTCGTGGCCGAGCGCGGCGGGTTCATGCCGCAGCAGTTCTCGAACCCCGCCAACCCGGACGTCCACCGCAGGACCACGGCCGAGGAGATCTGGCGCGACACCGGCGGCGAGGTCGACGCGCTGGTCTGCGGCGTCGGCACCGGCGGCACGATCACCGGGGTCGGGCAGGTCCTGAAAGACCGTCGCCCCGGCTTTCAGTGCTTCGCCGTCGAGCCGAGCGGGTCGCCGGTGCTGAGCGGGGGAGAGGCGGGGCCGCACAAGATCCAGGGGATCGGGGCCGGATTCGTCCCCGACGTCCTCGACCGCTCGGTGATCGACGAGACGATCCAGGTATCCGACGAAGACGCCCTCAAGACCGCGCACGAGGTTGCGTCGCGCGAGGGGCTGCTGGTCGGCATCTCGGCAGGCGCGGCGATCGCCGCGGCGCTTGACGTTGCGGCCCGGCCGGAGATGAAGGGCAAGCGGATCGTCACGATCGCCTGCGACGGCGGCGAGCGCTACATGTCGCTGCCGTTCTTCCTCGACAGCTAGATCGAGTCGGCCTGCAGCCGGCCCGCCTCGATCAGCACCTCGTCGAGGCGCTTCAGGAGGTCGTCCATCAGCACGGTCTTGCCGACGACCGCGGCGGCGCCCAGTTCCAGCGCCTTGCCCTCGATAGACGGATGGTCGTGGCCTGTGAGCATCACGACCACCGGGTTCAGGTCCTCTAGCTCGGCCAACTGCTCGAGAATGTCGAACCCGTTCGGCGAGGGCATCGAGACGTCCAAGAGGAGGAGGTCAGGTTTGTGCTCCCTGCACAGGGCAATGACCGCTTCGGACTTGGTCGTGCATTCGATCGAGCCGTAACCGCCCCGTTCCAGGATCCGGACCAGGAGCCGGGCGTTCTGATCGTCATCGTCGGCGACGAGCGCCGAGATCTCTCCCCTGTGGGCATCCTCCGTCACGCCCTCAACTTTACGCTGGAACGTGCCGAACCCACCCTTAGACTGAAAACACGTAAACGGCACATGGGATATCGATGAGCAACGAGTTCGGCATCGGAGGCGTCCAGGCAGGGCTCAGGCGCATGGCTGCGCTCCTGCCGCAGCTTTGCGGCGCGTTCGCGGCCGGTCTCGTCGCGGGCGCCATCGAAACCGGCGACAACTCGACCGGCGCGATCGTCCTCGGCGCCTATCTGGTCGCCGGGTGGTACAGCGCGCGGGCTGCCCGCTGGCGCTGGCTTCTGCCGATGGCGGGGCTCCTCTCCTACGGGATCATGGCCATCCTGGGCACCGCCTTGTCGATCCTCGCGCTTCTGGTGATGGACGAGTCCGTCTCGTTCCTGCCGCTTGCGTTCGCTGCGCTCGGGGCCGTGGCCGCCCTGATCATCACCGGCCGCGTGTTCTCGCCATCCACGCGGATCAGGATCGGCGTGATCGGCTCGCCGAACGCGGCGGTGCGCTTGCAGAAAGAGCTCAACCGCGAGCAGTCACGCGGCTTCGAGGTCGGGGCAACGATCGTGCCGGACGATTGGGACTTCGATCCCTCAGCGCTCGACGCGCCATATCTCTGTTCGCTCTCCGACATCGGCGCCGCGATCGACGATCGCGACCTGGAGGCGCTCGTCGTCACCCGCGAGTTCGATCGCGCCGAGGTTGACCGCCGGCTCTTCGCGGAGGTCGTGGCGCGCCCGGTTCAGCTCATGGAGCTCCACGAGTTCCATGAGCACCGCTTCGGCTCAGTGCCGCTGGCGGAGATCGACTACGCGTGGTTCACGCGCCTCGCCGGATCCCATTACAAGCCGCTGACGCGGGCGCTCAAGCGTGGCCTCGATCTGCTGGTGGCTGTTCCCGCGGCGATCCTGCTGGCCCCGGCGGTGGGCGTCATGGCCCTGCTGGTGAGGCGGGATGGCGGGCCGGCGCTCTTTCGCCAGGAGCGCATCGGCCAGGGCGGGAAGCCGTTCCTGATCAACAAGCTGCGCACGATGACGCACGAGCCGGGCCGCGAGGCGGTGTGGGCCGAGGCCGACGACGTGCGCGTCACTCGCATCGGCCGCTTCCTCCGCAAGAGCCATCTGGACGAGGCGCCGCAGCTTTGGAACGTGATCAAGGGCGACATGAGCCTGGTCGGCCCCCGGCCCGAGCAGGGCGCCTACGTGGATGAGCTGTCCAAGCAGATTCCCTTCTACACGCAGCGCCACGTCTCCAAGCCCGGGATCACGGGCTGGGCGCAGGTGCGTGTCGGCTACTCCGGATCCCTGGAGGGGACGGCGTTCAAGCTCTGCAACGACCTCTACTACGTCAAGCACCACTCGATCTCGCTCGACATCGCGATCCTGCTCGAGACTCTCAGAACTCTCGTGGCGGACAAGCAGTACGTCGAGCCCCCCTCCACGAGCCTCACGATGCTTGGCGAGGGTGAGGGACGCGTCGTCTCGGCGCCCGACTCGACCCCTGCGTCGCCTACCGGCGCCGCTCCCGTGCCTTAGCCAGAAGCTCTTTTAGCTTTGAGTCGAGCTCTTCGATCCGGAACGGCTTGGCGATGTAGGCGTCGACGCCCGCGTCGGCCGCCTCCCGCTCGTCGACGTCGCCGGCCTTGGCCGTCAAGAGCACGACCGGGATCTCGGCGGTGCGCCCGTCCGCGCGCATCCTGGCGCAGATCTCGTGGCCCTCGATTCCGGGCATGATCCCGTCAAGGATCGCCGCATCCGGGGGCTCGTCAAAGACGAGCTCGAGCGCGTCATCGCCATTCGCTGCCGTCACTACGTGATAGCCGCGGTGCGTGAGGCGCTGGGAGATCAGCCGCAGGATGTCGGCGTCGTCATCGGCGACCAGGACCGTCGGCAGGGTCTGTTCGTGTAGGGCTCCGCTGGTCAGAACGTTGCCGATCCTATGCGGCCGCCGCCGGGGCCCGAGGTGTGGATGGAATGATCGAAGGGCGTGGAATCCGGTGATTTGAAAGCTGGCGCAGGTCTGGGACCCCTCCTGCGAGAGCTCGGCGCGATGCTCGTCGAGCCAACGGGCGACGATGCCGAGCTGCGCGCTCGCACCGGGGTGTCGATCGAGCGCACCGCTCAGGTGGCTGGCCTGCAGGCGATTCTCCTGCCGATCCTCACCGCGCCGCTCCTTCTGGTCGTTCACCCGACCGGGCCGATCGGCGACTGGGGATGGGTCCTGGCCCTTGCCGGGGTTGCGGCGATCGTCGTGGTCGGCGTGAGGTTGATCTTGTCGCCGCATGTTTCGGCCGCGGAGCTTGCGGCATCGAACGTGTTCGCGGCGGGAGTGCTGGGGATGCTCGCGTGGCTCACCGGTGGCCTCGAGTCGCCATATCCGCTGCTCTTGCCACTCGTGGCGTCGAGCATCGCGCCCCACCGGCCGCGGGTCAGGCGCTTCCTGATTCTCTGGATCCTCGTGGTTGCCGCCGCTCCGCTGATCTACGACGCGCCCGCATCTGCGGGCGAGGTCGCGGTCGTGATCATGATCGGCTCGGCCTCCGTGGCGACGCTCCTCACCATGGTCTGGCTGAGCACTCGCGTGGGTCGCTCGGAGGCAAGCTTGATAGAGCTGATCGGGGCGGCGAGGGAGGCGCAGGACGAGATGGCGGCCGAGGCGGGCCGCCTGCTCGAGGTAAGCCAGGTACGCGACCAGCTCGTCACCAGGGTCTCCCACGAGTTGCGCACGCCGCTCACGTCGGTCAAGGGCTACGTCGAGGCACTGATCGAGGGCGAAGCTGGGGACCTCGACCCGGCGCAGCGCGAGCTGGCGGCGGTTGCGCTGCGGAACTCCGTTCGGCTGGAGATGCTGATCGCCGACCTCCTCCTGCTCTCCAGGGTCGAGGCCGGTGAGCTCCGGCTGCGTGCCAAGCCCGTCGATGTGCACTCGTCCCTTCGGATGGTCAGCGAGGATCTCGACCAGCTCGCCCAAGAGGCAGGTACCAACCTGATCGTCGAGGCAACGCCCGAGTTCGTCTGGGAACTCGACCGTGAGCGCTTCGAGCAGGCAGTCACGAACCTCGTTTCGAACGCCATCAAGTACTCGCCCAGGGGCGGCCCGGTGCTGATCCGCGCGCGGCAGATGGACTCGGAGCTATGGGTCGAGGTGATCGACAAGGGCGTCGGGATTCCAGCGGACGAAATCGAGCGGCTGGGCGAGCGCTTCTTTCGGGCCTCCACGGCAGGCGCTGCCTCCGGCTCGGGCCTTGGAATCACGATCACACGGGAGCTCGTCGACCTTCACCGGGGCGCGCTCGAGATCGAGAGCGAGGTGGGCTCGGGCTCGATCTTCCGGATCAGGATTCCTGGCGGCCTTGATCTGGAATCAGTCGGAGAGCCCGAGAGAGATGCCTACGGACTCAAGTAGGTCGCGCGCCGTAAACGGCTTCCTCAGGAACGACATGTCCTCCGTGGCCACGTCGTGGGAGGAGATGATGTCCTCGGTGTAGCCGGACATGTAGAGCACCGGCATCCAGGGGTCGATCTCGTGTGCCCGGTTGGCGAGCTCGCGACCCGATTTGCGAGGCATGACGACGTCGGTGAGCATCAGGGAGAAGCGCTGGCCCGACTCGAGGACCTCGATCGCCTCCTGTCCGTCCTCGCAGGCGACCACCTCGAAGCCAGTGCGCTCCAGGACGCGGGTGGCCACGCGCCGTACGTCGGGATCGTCCTCGGCCACGAGGACGCGCGTGCCAGGGGGGACGGAGATCTCGCGCGCCGGCTCCTCGACGCCTGGCTTGGGCGGCTGTGTCCCGGCGGGCGCAGCGGCCGGGAAGTGGAGGCGGAACACCGAGCCCAGGCCGGGCTCGGAGTAGACCGTGATGTGGCCGGACGCGTTCGCCATGACCCCGTGGACGGCGGCCAGCCCCAGCCCCGTCCCGGTGCTCCGGGCCTTGGTCGTGAAGAACGGCTCGAAGATGCGCTCGACCAGCTCGGGAGAGATGCCGGAGCCGGTGTCCGCGACCGTCAGCCGTACATGCGGGCCAGTCCGAGCCTGCGGGTTGGCGTCGACGTAGTCGTCGTCGAGGTTGACGCTCTCGGTCTGGATCGTCAACGCGCCGCCGTCGGGCATCGCCTCGCGGGCGTTCATCGCCATCCCGACCAGGGCCTGCTCGACCTGCGCGGGGTCGGCCTCGATGGGGTAGAGGTTCTCGCCCGTGAGGATGTTGAGGTTCACGTCCTCGCCGAGGGTGCGCTGAAGAAGCTTTTCGAGGTGGGAAACGACCTCGTTGAGGTCGATGATCTCCGGCGTTGCGACCTCGCGACGGCTGAAGATCAGGAGCTGGCGCGTGAGCGAGGCTCCGCGCTCACCGGCCCTGCGGATCTCGGCGAGGTCCTCCTGAAGCTCGGAGTCCCCTGGCAGAGCGTCGGCGATGAAGTCCGCGTAGTTGAGGACGACGGCAAGCAGGTTGTTGAAGTCGTGGGCGACCCCGCCGGCCATCTTGCCGACCGCTTCAAGCCGCCTCGCCCGCTCGAGCTGTGCGTCGATGCGAAGGCGCCGGAGCTCCTCGACGCGGCGGTCGGTCACGTCTGTCGCAACCGCGAGGCCCGCGTACACCTTGCCCGACGGCGTGCGAAGCGGAGCCGTCCTGAGCCACCACACGCCCTCTGTTCCCAGGTTCGACTGCTCGTCCGTGCGGGATGCGCCGGCGAGGGTGGCGCGGTAGAGGGGCTCGAGCCGTACGAACTCGGCGGGCGACATGAGTTCGGACAGGGACCGGCCCGTCGCGGTTGCAGGGTCGATTCCCATCTCCTTCGGCGCCGACCCTGACATCAGAAGGACGCGCAGCCTGCGGTCGAACACGGTGATCGCCGTGCCCGGCATGTTCCCCAGGACCTCGGAGAGAAGGCGCTCCATCTGCTCGTTGGCGCCGCGTGTTGGGTCGAGATCGCCCTGGCTCTCGCTCATGGTTCGAGAGTAGCCCTCGAGTGGCCTAGCCTTGGGCGTGAATGTTCGGCCTGGGAGCACTCCGTCGTGTCGCCTCCGAGATCAGGAGCGACGTCGCCTCTGCCCGCGACCGCGATCCCGCGGCGCGCGGCGTCGGCAGCGCCGAGATCCTCACGACTTGGGCGGGTGTTCAGGCGTTGTTGGCGCATCGTGTTGCTCATGCCTTGTATGAGGCTGAGGTACCGCTGGTGCCCCGAGTGGTGGCGTTCTCGAGCCGCGCCGTCACGGGGGTCGAGATCCATCCGGCCGCCCGGATCGGCTCCGACTTCTTTATCGACCACGGGGCGGGCGTCGTGATTGGTGAAACGGCAGAGATCGGCGATCGCGTGACGCTCTACCAGGGCGTGACGCTCGGCGGCACCGGGTTCGCCCGCGGAAAGCGCCATCCCACGGTGGGCGACGACGTGACGATCGGCTCGGGGGCCAAGCTCCTGGGGCCGGTCGAGATCGGACACGGCGCCAAGGTCGGCGCCAACACAGTGGTTATTTCGGATGTGCCCTCGAACTCGACAGTGGTCGGGAACCCCGGGCACCCCGTGCGGGTCGAGGGCAAGCGCCCCGAAGGCCCGGACGCGGACTGGATCCACCTGCCGGACCCGGTCGCCGACGCAATGCGCAGCCTGTCGGACCGCCTGGGGGCCATCGAGGATCGCCTGGCCGAGATCGACGGCCGAGCGGCTGAGGCCGAGGTCAGGGAACTCAAGCCAAAGCAAGGCCCGAGTTCAGCCGGGGGATAACGCAGCCGACGCCGGAGGCGGGTCTATCTTTGGATGAGATGGAGAACCTCGCCCCGATCAGCCCCGGCCAAGACGCCATCGAGCGCCTTCTGGAGGGACTGAACCCGCCGCAGCAGCGTGCCGTGGAGTACGGCGAGGGGCCGCTCCTCGTCATCGCCGGGGCCGGCTCGGGCAAGACGAGGGTGCTGACGCGCCGGATCGCCTACCTCGTGGCGACCGGCCAGGCGCATCCATCGGAGATCCTCGCGATCACGTTCACCAACAAGGCCGCGCAGGAGATGCGCAACCGTGTCGAGGAGCTCGTCGGCGGCGTCTCGCGGCTCATGTGGGTGATGACGTTCCACTCAGCGTGCGCGCGGCTCCTTCGTGCGAACGCCGAGCGCCTGGGCTACAAGCGCTCGTTCACGATCTACGACCAGGCCGACTCGCTCCGCATGGTCAAGCGCTGCCTGGAGGAGAACGACATTGACCCCAAGCGCTTCACCCCGCGCTCGATCCAGGCCGCGATCTCGAGCGCCAAGAACCGCCTCGAGGACTCGACCGACTACGCCGAGAGCCAGGCCACCTATTTCGAGGAGGTAGTTGCGGAGGTCTATTCGCTGTATGAGCGCCGCATGGTCGAGGCCTCCGCGATGGACTTCGACGATCTCCTCGTCCGGACCGTCAACCTCTTCGAGCTCTTCGCCGACGTCCGCGAGCGCTACCAGCGCACCTTCCGCTGGCTCCTCGTCGACGAATACCAGGACACCAACCGCGCGCAATACCGCCTCCTCCAGCTCCTCGCAGGCGAGCAGCAGAACTTGACGGTTGTCGGTGACGATGCTCAGTCGATCTACAGCTTCCGCTCCGCTGACGTTCGCAACATCCTCGAGTTCGAGCATGACTTCGAAGGGGCCGAGGTCGTGAAGCTCGAGCAGAACTACCGCTCGACCGGGACCATCCTCGATGCCGCGAACGCGGTGATCGCGAACAACACCGAGCAGAAGCAGAAGAACCTCTGGACGGACGCGGGTCGGGGCGAGCCCGTGGTCGTCGCAGAGCTCGACGACGAGCATGCGGAGGCACGCTACGTCGCCGGCGAGATCGAGCGTCTGGTCTCCGATGAGGACTTCGGGCGCGACGACATCGCGGTCTTCTACCGGATGAATGCGCAGAGCCGCGTCCTGGAGGACACGCTCGTCCGCTACGAGGTGCCCTACCAGGTCATCGGCGGCACCAAGTTCTACGAGCGGGCCGAGGTGAAGGACGCAGTTGCCTACCTGTCGCTCCTCGCGAACCCGGCCGATGCGATCTCTTTCACCCGCGTCATCAACTCGCCGCGCCGAGGGATCGGCCAAACCTCCGAGAGCCGCATCCTCTCCCACGTCAACACGACGGGCGAGGACGTCTGGGACGTCATGTCGCGCCCGGAGTCGGTTCCGGGCCTCGGAGCAGCAGCGGTCAAGGCCGTATCGCGCTTCGCCGCCGTCATGGCCGGCCTTCGCGAGCGGGCCGAGGGCAATTCGGTTGCCGAGCTTCTCGAGTCGGTCCTCCACGACACTGGCTACTTCGACTCGCTCGAGGCCGAGCGCACCCTCGAGGCCGAGGGGCGGATGGAGAACCTCCAGGAGCTGGTCGGCGTCGCCGGCGAGTTCGACATCAACCGCAAGGTGGAGGGCGAGGAGCGCGAGGACACTCCGCTCGAGGAGTTCCTTGCCCAGATCCGCCTCTTCACCGAGCAGGATGGGATCCGTGACTCGGAGAGCCTGATCACGCTCATGAGCCTCCACAACGCGAAGGGGCTCGAGTACGACGCCGCGTTCATCATCGGCTGCGAGGAGGGCGTCTTCCCACACGCCCGTTCGGTCGAAGAGGGCAATCTCGAGGAGGAGCGCCGCCTCGCGTACGTGGGCGTGACGCGCGCCAAGCAGCGCCTCTACATGACCTGCGCGCGCCGCCGGAGCCTTCACGGCTCGTCCGGCTGGAACCTGCCATCCCGCTTCCTGCGCGAGGTCCCCGACGAGCTCGTGGACAAGAAGGCGATGGCCGTACAAACCGGCTGGCAGGGTGCGCGGGCCGGCGGGTCGCGGCGCGACACGGTTCTCGGGTTCGGAGGGGCGGGGGAGTTCAGGGCTCCTCAGCGACCCCAGCCGCAGACGCCCGAGGTCGAGTTCCGCATCGGCGACGACGTCGTCCACGCCAGCTTCGGCGAGGGGGTCGTCACCTCGGTCGAGCCCGGCTCCGTCGTGGTCGTCCGCTTCGCGTCCGTGGGCGGGGAGCGCAAGCTGATGGCCGACTATGCCCCGCTCAAGAAGGCCTCGTGAGCGCTCGCATCATCGACGGCAAGGTGGTGGCGGCGCGGGTTCGGGCGGAGGTGCGCGACGGCGTCGACGCCTTCGAAGAAGAGCACGACACGGTTCCCGGCCTTGCCACGGTCCTCGTGGGCGACGACCCGGCATCTCACGTCTACGTCGGCAACAAGATCAAGGCGTGCGAGGAGGCGGGGATCCGCTCGTTTCATCATGGCCTGGACACGGACGTCTCGCAGGCCGATCTCCTCAGCCTGGTCGAGACCCTCAACGCCGACGACGACGTGGACGGGATCCTCGTCCAGATGCCCCTGCCCGATGCGCTCGACCAGGACCAGGTCGTGGCAGCGATCGACTCCGCCAAGGACGTCGACGGCCTGACGGCGGTCAGCGCCGGGCTCCTGGCGCAGGGCCGGCCGTGCATGGTGCCCTGCACGCCGCTCGGGATCATGGAGCTTCTGGATGAGGCGGCTACCGAGGTAAGCGGGGCGACCGCAGTGGTCGTCGGCCGCTCGATCCTGGTCGGCCGCCCAATGGCGGCCCTGCTTACGAACGCCAGCGCGACCGTCACCGTCTGCCATTCCCGCACCCGTGACCTGGGCTCCGTCTGCCGCGAGGCCGACATCCTGATCGCGGCAGTCGGGTCGCCTCGGATGATTCAGGGCGACTGGGTCAAGCCTGGCGCCACCGTCATCGACGTCGGCATCAACCGGACGGATCAGGGCCTCGTGGGCGACGTGGACTTCCAGCCCGCCGCCGAGGTTGCGGGCGCGATCACGCCGGTCCCGGGCGGAGTCGGGCCGATGACGATCGCAATGCTCCTTCGCAACACGCTAGGTGCGGCGCAAACCCGCCGACATTCCGCCGTGCGGGCGGTATAGGGTCAGCACAACGGCGAGCAATTCCGCGCGCCGCGAAGATCTCCACCACCCACGAAGGGGGTCCAATGGACACAAGTCGTATCGGACAGGGGCAGATGATCGCGGCCGTAGCTGCGGTCGTGCTCTTCATAGTGATGTTCTTGTCTTGGTATTCGGTTCCGGGTCTCGATGAAGAGACCCAGGCCCAAGCCAAGGCTGCTATCGAGCAGGCCGAGGAACAGGGATTGGCCGTGCCCGAGGGCGCAAGCGACGCAGTCGACGATGCTGCCAGCATCTCGGCATGGGACGCATTCGACCTCATCAAGATCGTGATGCTGCTCACCATTATCGCGGCGATCGCGCTTGCGGCGATGACGGCAATGGGATCTCAAGTGAACCTCCCGATCGCGATGAGTGCGCTCGTGGCGGGCCTTGGAATCCTGACCACCGTCCTGGTCCTGTATCGCGTGATCGATCCCCCGGCTGAGGGGCTTGACCGCTCGTATGGAGTGTTCCTAGGCCTCATCGCCTCCGGGGCCATTGCATACGGCGGCTGGCGCGCGATGGAGGAAGAGGGAACCTCGTTCGGCGACCAGGCCGGCGGGTTGCAGTCGCCCGGCCCGGGTGCCGGCGCACCGCCGCCCGCGGCGCCCCCACCGGCTGCACCGCCACCTCCGCCGGCGGATCCCCCGCCCTCACAGCAGCCCCCACAGGGCCCGGCGGCATAGAGCCGAACCCAGAATTCGCACCGACCGGCGGCCGCTTCATGCGGTCGCCGGTCTTTTGCGTGCTTGCGACGCTCGCGATCGCATCCGCGCTCGTTGCTTGTGGAGGTGACGACGAGCCGCCGCCGCCCGAGGAGGCGGCACTCGAGGTGCCAGAAGGCGCGGTCGCCTTCGTCGACGAGGTCGAAGAGGGCGAGGTGACGCAAGAGGAGTTTGACGCTGCGATTTCTCTCAATGCGGGACTCGGCGGAGAGAAGATGCCCGCCGAGGGCTCGCGGGGCTATGACTTGCTGACTACAACGGCGCTACAGGAAGTACTGCTAAAGCGCTGGGTCGCCGGTGAGTTGGAGGAACGGGAAATCACTGTCACAGAAGCGGATATCGACGCCGAACTGGAGAGTGTCATCGACACCCAGTTTTCGAGTCGGGACGACTATGCGAAGTTCCTCCAGGATTCCGGCCTGACAGAGGAAGACGCGCGCGCCCGGGTCGAAATTCAAGCCTCCTCACGAGCGCTCCAAGACGACGTGACCGCGAAGACCGACGATCCCGAAGAAGAAGAGTCAGTAATGGCCGAGTTTCAGAAAGAGTTCGAGGCCAAATGGCGCGAGCGAACTATCTGCTCTGAGGATCTCTTGCCAGACCCTGGCAAGTTTGCTGAAGAAGAGCTCGCCACGCGGTGCTCGAACTTCGAGCCGCCTGAATAGCGCCCCTAACATGGGCGCGTGATCGATCGCGATCAAGTACTTCACGTCGCCAAGCTCGCCCGGCTCGAGCTCTCAGACGACGAGGTTGAGCAGATGGCGACGGAGCTCTCGGGGATCCTCGAGCACGTCGACCGCATCTCCGAACTCGACCTGGAGGGAGTCGAGCCCACCTCGCACGTGGTGGAGCTCGAGAACGTCCTGCGCGCCGACGAGCCGGCTCCCAGCCTGGAGCGCGACGCAGCGCTCGCCAACGCCCCTGACCCAGCCGACGGCGCTTTTCGCGTCCCGTCGCCCGGCGCTTCGTGAGCGACTCGGAGATCCGCGGGCTGACGGCCACGGAGGCGCTCGAACGCATCAAGGCCGGCGCCCTGGATGCCGCGGATTACGCCACCGCATTTGATGGCCTCAACGACGACCTCAACGCGTTCCTCTGGTCGCGGGATGCGGCCCCGGCGCCCGGCGACGGCCCTCTGGCGGGCATCCCGGTCGCCGTAAAGGACATCTTCTGCACCCAGGACATCCCGACGACCGCGGGCTCGAAGATCTTGGAGGGCTACAGGCCCCCGTACACATCCACGGCAGTGGCGCGGCTGGAGGCGGCTGGAGCGGCGACCCTCGCCAAGACGAACATGGACGAGTTCGCGATGGGCTCCTCGAATGAGAACTCCGCCTACGGCGACGTCCTCAACCCTTGGGACCACAATCGCGTTCCGGGCGGCAGCTCGGGTGGCTCGGCAGCCGCGGTCGCCGCGGGCCTCGCGCCAGTCGCGATCGGAACCGACACCGGCGGGTCGATCCGCCAGCCGGCAGCGCTCTGCGGGATTGTCGGTCTCAAGCCCACCTACGGGGCCGTCTCGCGCTACGGGATGATCGCGTTCGCCTCGTCGCTCGACCAGTGTGGCCCGCTCACCCGCGATGTCACCGACGCTGCGCTCCTCCTTCGCGAGCTCGAGGGCCGCGACCCGCGTGACTCGACCTCGACGGGCATCCCCGGTGGCGTCGAGCTGCCGTCGGGAGGCGATCTCCAGGGCGTCCGGTTCGGAGTCGCGACCGACTTCTCGGATGAGGCTGAGGGCGTCGAGCCGGACGTCGCTCAGCTTTTTCGCTCAACGCTCGCTCTGATCCAGGCCCAGGGTGGCGAGATCGTCGACATCGAGCTTCCGAACGCCGGCCACGGCCTCTCGGCCTATTACGTGATCGCCCCGGCCGAGGCGTCGGCGAACCTCGCGCGCTTCGACGGCGTGCGCTACGGCCTGCGGGTCGACGGAGATGAGGACCTGGGTCAGATGTACGAGCGCACGCGATCGCAGGGCTTTGGGGCCGAGGTGAAGCGGCGCATCATGCTCGGCACCTACGCGCTCTCCTCGGGCTACTACGACGCGTATTACGGCCAAGCCCAGAGGGTGCGCACGAAGATCGCCGGCGACTTCCGCTCGGCCTTTGAAAAGTGCGACTTCGTCGTCGCCCCGACCTCACCGTCGGTCGCGTTCAAGCGGGGCGAGCGCACCCAGGACCCGCTGGCGATGTACCTGTCGGACTTCTTCACCGTGCCGATGTCGCTGGCGGGCATCCCCGCAATCTCGATCCCGGCAGGCTTGGGCGCCGCGTCCGGGCTGCCCGTCGGCTTCCAGATCGCAGGGCCGGCGTTCTCCGAGACGCGCCTGCTGGATGCAGCGCACGCGATCGAGGGCGCCATCTCGTTCGACGGCAGGCCTGGATGAGTCCGATGATGTCCACCGAGGAGACCGAGGCAGCGGTGCGCGACGCCCTCGACGAGCTGCCCGAGTGGGTCCGCCGGGAGATCGGAGACGTGGCCGTGATCGTCGAGGACTCCCACCCCAACGGGATCATGGGCATCTACGACCCCAGGGGCGGGCTCAAGCGAATCGTCGTCTTTCGCAACGCGAACCCGAACGCCGAAGAGGTCAAGCGCACGGTCTTCCACGAGATCGGCCACCACTTCGGCATGGACGAAGCGCACATCGACAGCTTGGGGTTCGGATGAGCGACCGGAGACAGTCCGGGGACAGGATTAATCCTGTCCCCGGTCAAACACAAGCGGTCATCGGCCTGGAGATCCACGTCCAGCTCCGCACGAAGACGAAGATGTTCTGCGGCTGCGAGCTCTCCTTCGGCGACGACCCGAACGTCCACACCTGCCCGGTCTGCCTCGCGCACCCCGGAAGCCTCCCGGTCGTGAACGCGCAGGCGATCCAGTACGGCATCCAGATCGGCCTCGCTCTCGGCTGCGAGATTGCCCCGCGCTCGATCTTCCACCGCAAGAACTACTTCTATCCCGACAACCCGAAGGCGTACCAGATCTCCCAGTACGACATTCCGCTCGCTACGAACGGGCGCCTCGGCGACATCCGCATCCATCGCGTCCACCTCGAGGAGGACGCCGCGAAGCTGGTCCATCAGTCCGAATCTGGCCGCATCCAAGGCTCGGGCGCCTCGCTCGTCGACTTCAACCGCGGCGGTACGCCGCTGGTCGAGATCGTCACCGAGCCTGACGTCCGCAGCGGGTCGGAGGCCCGTGAGTGGCTGCAGCTCCTGCGCTCGACGATCAAGGCCATCGGCGCCTCGGACGTGAACATGGAGGAGGGGAGCCTCCGCTGCGACGCGAACGTCTCGATCCGCCCGGCGGGCTCGGAAGCGCTTGGCACCAAGACCGAGCTGAAGAACATGAACTCCTTCCGTTTCATCGAGCGTGGGATCGACGCCGAGCTCGAGCGCCAGCGCGCGATCGTCGCGGCCGGCGACAAGGTGACGCAGGAGACGCTCCACTTCGACCCACGGTCGGGCTCGATCACATCGCTTCGCTCGAAGGAGGAGGCGCACGACTATCGCTACTTCCCCGAGCCCGACCTGGTGCCGCTCGCCCCGACCGAGGAGATGCTCGCTGAGGCCCGCGCCGCGCTCCCCGAGCTTCCAGCCGAGCGCGAGGGGCGCTATGCCTCTGAGCTCGGCCTGCCCGACGCGCATGCCCGCCAGTTGGCTCGCGATCCGGACCTCGGCGAGCTCTTCGAGGCGGTGGTTGGCGCCGGCTCGGCCAGCCCGGGCGCCGTCGCCAACTGGATTACGGGCGAGGCCGAGGCGCGGGATGTGGAGCCCTCGTCCCTGGCGTCCCTTGTCGCGATGGTCGAGGACGGCAAGGTCACAAACCAGGCCGCAAAGAAGGTCCTGGCCAAGCTGGCCGAGGACGGGGGAGACCCCGCCGAGATCATCGAGGCGGAGGGCCTGGGCGCGATGGAGGACTCCGGCGAGCTCGAGGCGATCGTCGACCGGGCGCTCGAGGCGCATCCCGACGAGGCACAGAAGATCAAGGACGGCGGCATGCAGGCGATCGGCCCGATCATCGGCTTCGTCATGCGCGAGACGAAGGGCGCTGCGGACGGCAAGGAAGTGACCCGGATCGTGCGCGAAAAGCTGGGTTTGTAGCTTCGTGCCCGAAGTCACTTTGTAACAAGCTGTCACAAGGTCTGCCATACTTCAGATATGGCCTGGAACGTCGTCATCGCTGGAGGAGGATTCGCCGGAGCGGCGGCCGCTCGCGAGCTCGAGAAGCTCCTGCCGAAGCAGTCGGCGCGGCTGATCCTCGTCAACGACGTCAACTTCATGCTCTACACGCCGTTCCTGCCCGAGGCAGCGGCCGGCATGTTGGAGCCGCGCCACGTCGTGACGCCGCTCCGCGACATGCTGAAGCGCACGAACCTCCGGCTCGGCGCGGTGACCGGCCACGATCCCGAGGCGCGCACCGTCGAAATCTCGACCCACGAGGGCGAGGGCGAGACAATCCGCTACGACCAGTTCCTGGTTGCGGTGGGCTCCGTATCGCGCTCGCTTCCGGTTCCCGGGCTTGATCAGCACGCGGTCGGCTTCAAGAGCCTCGCCGACGCGATCTGGCTTCGCAACCACGTGATCGAGACGCTTGAGCGCGCGAACGCCTCCGAGGACCCCGAGCGCCGCCAGGAGCTACTCACCTACGTCTTCGTCGGCGGTGGCTACTCGGGCCTGGAGGCGCTGGCAGAGCTCCAAGACTTCGCCGCGGACGCGATCGACCGTTACCCGCGAGCCCGGTTGACGGGCATGCGCTGGATTCTGGTCGAGGCGATGGACCGCGTCTTGCCCGAAGTCGATCAAGGCCTCGCCGACTACGCCGTGCGCGAGCTTCGCGGGCGCGGTATCGACGTCCGCCTAGGCACTCGCCTGGAGGAGGCGCGCGAGGACTCCTGCCGTCTTTCGACAGGCGAGGAGATCCCGACCCAGACGATCGTCTGGACCGCCGGCGTTGCCCCGCATCCCAGCCTCCGCGCTCTCAACCTGCCGCTGACCGACGACTGGAAGGTCGACGTCGATGACCACATGCGGGTCCGCGGGCTCGAGGGCGTCTGGGCGATCGGCGACTGCGCCGCGGTGCCCGACCCCAACCACGGTGGCGCCAAGCCCTGTCCCCCGACCGCGCAGCACGCCGTCCGCCAAGGCAGGGCGGTCGCGCATAACATCGCCGCCGAGCTCGGCGTCGCGACCTCGCAGGGGGCGTTCGACTACCACGCGAAGGCCGCGTTCGTGAACCTGGGCCGCTACCAAGCCGTCGGCCAGCTCGGCAAACAGCGCTTCCGCGGTTTTCCCGCCTGGTGGCTGGCTCGGACCTACCACATGAGCCAGGTCCCGGGCGCGGCGCGGAAGATCCGCGCAGTCGCCGACTGGACGATCGGCCTTCCGTTCGCACGCGACGTCGCGGAAGTGGGTTCGATCGGCCACCCGCGCCCACTCACCGATGAGGTGTACGCACGCGGCGGCACCCATCGCCCGCTCGAGTAGCGGTGGGGCCATACTTAAGGGGTGCTCCAGCCCCTCATCGTCTTCGTTTCGTTCGGCCTCGCGACCGGGATCATCGGCCGTGCCAAGGGTGGCTCGTTCTTCCTCTGGTTCCTTATCGGAACGCTCCTGCCGGGAATCGGCATCCTCGCCGTGATCCTCCACCGCTCGGAGGTGGACGAGCCGGAGCGGATGTGCCCGCGCTGCGGCCGTGTGCAGAAGATCTACGTTCAGGTGTGCAGGGGTTGCGGCGAGGACCTGTACCTGCCCGATCCGTCTGAGGTCAGGCACCCGCGCGCAATTCGCGAGGGTCGCCAGCGGATGGTCTAGGACCATGTCCTCTCACCGACAACAAGCCCTTCTTGACGTCCCGCTCGAGGCGGCATGGGAGCTGGTGGCGACCCCGACTCTGTATCCAACGTGGTGGCCACGAGTCATCGAGGTCGATGGAGAGAAGTTCGAGGAGGGAGACGAGTACGTCCAGGTCACGCGGGACCCCACGGGACAAGTGCAAACCAGCTTCCTGATCGAGCGCCGGGAGGAGCTCCGGGAGATCCGGATGAGTTGCCAGTTGACCGGTGCCTTTGCCCATTGGACGCTCACCGCCGCGCAGGACGGGACGTTCGTCGACCTCGAAATGGGGATGCAGCCCCAGCGGTTTCGCGATCGCGTGGCCGATATCACGATCGGGCGCACGTACTTCCGCAAGTGGAGCGACGAGTCGCTCGACGGGTTGCGCGAGGCGGCGAACGACCGTGTGCCCTGATCCATAGGATGCGCGCCATGCGCAGGGTCGTCCTCTCCACCTTCGCGATCGCCGCGTTTGCCTTGTTTGCTTCCGCGTCGGTCGGCACCGAGGCCTAGGTCATGAGGGCCTGGCGGCTCTCCGCCGCAACCTTGGCTGCCTTTCTGATCGCGGGTACATCGGCGTCCGCGGCCAAGCTCAACTCGACTGACGTCAAGGGGGGTACCCGCGTCATTCAGAGCTACGACATCGAGGAGCACTTCGCTAGCGGCACGCTGGTTGGTGGCGGGAATGCGATCTGCCCGCCGCTGACGCGGGTCTTCACGGGCGGGGCCTATGTGCATCGGCCCGGCTCAACCGAACCAGCCGCGCGGCGGAGGACTCACGTGACGAATTCGATGCCCACCGACAGCGGGAGCGGCTGGTATGCCGACGCGGTCGACCGTGGAAACGATCCGATGACGATCACGATCATCGTGCGATGCCTGCCCGAATTGGACGACACAGTCATCGTGGAGCGCGTTTCCAAGACGGTTGACCTCGGATCCGATTCAGGACGAAACGCGACCGCCAAGTGCCCGCACGGCTTTCGAGCGATCACGGGAGGTGCCTACTTCACGGACGGCTCGGGTGTGGACCCGGACAGTGCGCCCAGCAAATTCGTCAGCTCCGTGCCGACCAGGGATGCCCGGGGCTGGTTCGCCCGTGGCGTGACATTCGGAAGCGCAGATCTGACCGTCACCGTCCATTGCGTGGACGGTGACCAGCTCGCCGGGTACAAGCGAAAAGAGGTCAAAACGCCGCTTGGCGGTGGCGAGGCGCTCGTCGAGACCACCTCTTGTCCCGATTCGCATCCCGTCGCGGGACCAGCCGGCGCCCTCTTGCTGAAGCAAGACGGGAAGCCCGCCGGCGATCTCGACGAAGGGGACTCCCTGCTGTCCAGAGGAGTGATCGAGTCCGTCCGGAAGTTCGCGGCGGCTGCATCCCTCTTCTTCAAGGACTCCGACCCGCTCACGCTCGTCATCCGCGGCTTCTGCCTCCGCTAGCGGACGGCCCGCTTTAGCGCAGCCAGGTCCTGACGATCGCGTTCGCGAAGCCGGCGCCGTAGCGCATCACGGCGGGCTTCTTCGAGTGCCCGTGGAGGCGCGCGACGACGGTCACCGGGACCTCCTTGGCGGGGATGCCGCGCTTGATCGCCTCGATCATGAACTCAGACGTGTGGAACTGCTCCTGGCGCAAGACGAGCTGAGGCAGCACGGACGCGCGCACCGCGCGATATCCGTTCGAGCAGTCCGAGACCTTGGTGCGCGTGATGAACGAGACGAGGCGGTTGAAGAAGACGATCCCGAGCTCGCGGGAGCGCGTGTTGGGCTCTGCCTCGCCCAGGACCCGCGAGCCATGCGCCATGTCGACCTCGCCCGAGAGCACGGGCTCGACCAGCCGGGGCATCTCCTCGGGCAGGTGCTGGCCGTCCGCGTCGATCGTGACGACGATCTCAGCGCCGGAGTCGGCGAGCAGGCGGTAGCCGGTCCGGAGTGCCGCGCCGCCGCCGCGGTTGATCACGTGGCGCGCGACCACCGCACCGGCGTGCTCGGCCACGTCGCCCGTGCCGTCGCGCGAGCCGTCGTCGACAACGAGGACCGCGGTCTGGCGCTCGCAGACCTCGCGCGGAAGCTTCTCGAGCACGACCCCGATGTTCTCGCGCTCGTTGTATGCGGGGACGAGGATCGCGATCTTGCCGGCGAAGTGGGCGGGGTGGCCGTCGCGGCGGAAGCGCTCCCAGGCGAGGCCCTCCAGGACGGCCTGGAGCTCACGTGTGACGCGCGAGCCCTGGGTGAGTGCCCGCACGACCAGGACGAACAGGATCAGGATCGCGAAGACCGCGACACCGACGATCCGCGTCCCGTTCTCCCGTTCAAACGAGAAAGCCGAGAGGATGGTGTCTAGAAGCTCGGTGCCGGTTACGAGCGCGAGCCCAAGTGCAAGCCCGAGGAGGATGAGAACATCGCCGTTGCGCAGGGAACGCCGGCGCGAGATCGCGAACCCGGCCAGCGCGACGGCCAGAACCAGGCCGCCGATCCGTAGCGGAGTCAGCTCCTCAGGAAAGAGCGCGGCTGTGGGCAGGGAGATATCCACGGGCCGGAGCAGGATAGTTCGGCAAGTGGTGTTGACGTACGCCGCGCGCCCGCTACCGTTCCCGCGATGCGCATCCTGATCCTGGGGGGCGACGGATACCTCGGGTGGCCCACCGCGATGCGGTTCTCCGCACGGGGCCACGAAGTCTCCATCGTCGACAACTTCGCTCGCCGCCGCTGGCACACCGAAGCCGGCACCGACTCGCTGACCCCCATTGCGAGCCTCGACGAGCGCCTCGACGCCTGGCACGAGCGGTCTGAGAACCGGATCCGCTCCTTCGTCGGCTCGATGGAGGACGCGACCTTCGTCGACGCCGTGATCGCCGACACCCTGCCCGAGGCGATCGTCCACTACGCCGAGCAGCCCTCAGCGCCGTACTCGATGAAGTCGCGCGAGGCCGCGGTCGAGACTCAGTACTCCAACGTGATCGGCACGCTCAACCTGCTCTTCGCGATCCGCGACCAAGTGCCGGATGCACACCTGGTGAAGCTCGGGACGATGGGGGAGTACGGCACTCCCAACATCGACATCGAGGAGGGCTACATCGAGATCGAGCACAAGGGCCGCAAGGACACGCTCCCGTTCCCGAAGCTCCCCGGCTCGCTCTACCACCTCTCGAAGGTCCACGACTCCCACAACATCCACTTCGCCTGCCGCATCTGGGGCCTCCGCGCCACCGACCTCAACCAGGGCGTCGTCTACGGCGTCGAAACGGACGAGTCGGCCGATGACGAGCGGCTGATCACCCGCTTCGACTACGACCAGTACTTCGGCACCGTCCTCAACCGCTTCTGCACACAGGCCGTGATCGGCCACCCGCTTACCGTCTACGGGGAGGGCGGGCAGACCCGTGGCTTCCTCAACATCCGCGACACGCTCCAATGCGTCGAGCTAGCGGTCTCGAACCCGGCCGAACTCGGCGACTTCCGCGTCTTCAACCAGTTCACCGAGCAGTTCTCGGTCGGTGAGTTGGCCGAGCTGGTCCGCGCGAGCGCGGGAGAGGTCGGGATCGACGTCGAGATCAAGAAGTACCCGAACCCGCGCGTCGAGATGGAAGAGCACTACTACAACGCGACCAACACGAAGCTCATCGACCTGGGCCTCGAGCCACACTTCCTGGGCGATGAGCTGGTGCATTCCCTCCTTGGCCTCATCGAGCGCCACAAGGACCGCGTGATCGACTCCGCGATCCTGCCGACCACGCAGTGGAAGCCCGGAGAGCTCGAAGGTGCCGATCCGGTAGCCGAGTCCCAGTAGTCAGGCGGGCGAGGCGCGCCTCGCTGGCTCCGTAGTTATTACCGATGTAAACGGCGAGCGTGCGTGGGAGCCTCCTCAGATGCGCTACCTGCGTCTCGCGCTGCTCGTGCCGATTTTCGTGCTTCTGGCCGTTGCCGGCAAGGCGGATGCCTCCGTCACGATGTCGATCTCCGGCACGGACATCACTTCCACCTGGGACGGGTCGGGCGACGCCGACACGACCGTCTTTCAGACCTTCTGCAACGGCTGTGACGAAGATGCGAATGAGTCCGTGGAAGGTGTCCAGCCGCGCTGGCCAGGCGAGGAGATCATTCTCTGGGTCGCGAGTCCCGCCGTCACTCTTCCGGGGGTGAACTTCTCCTCGTACGAGACATCCTCGCCGCCAGAGCACCTACCTGAGAACTGCAGCAACGTCCATACGAGCAATGGGCCGACGATCACCCGCTGGCACTGCCGAACAGTCACCAACTTCACCCTCGGCGGCAGCCCCTCGGACGACATCTTCGAGTTCAAGCAGTACGAGGACGGCCCCAGCGCCAACCTCGTCGTCAACGCTGGAGATGGCAACGACGTCGTGACGGCCGGCTCAGGCTTCGGCACGCGGGCACTCAACGGCGGCTCTAACACCACGCCCGCGAATCCCACCTGCTTGGACGGGGACACCTTCAAGACGGGTGTCTCCCAGGGCACGCAGGCGACCGGGGCCAGCCCGAAGCAGATCCGCTGGTCGGTCGACCTCACTGCGGGTACAGCGACACCGTTCGCCCCTGCCGACGCCTCACCGATCAGCCTCACCGGCTTCGAAAACGTCGACGTCCAAGCGTTCGGCATCCCCACCGGCGCGGGCCACACGGTGCTTGGCAACGGGGTCGGCAACTGTTTGTTGGGAGATGCCTCCAACGACACGATCAAGGGGTTGGATGGGCCAGACCGGATCGGGGGGAATTCCGGGAACGACACGCTCGAAGGCGGGGTCGGGAACGACATCATCGGGGGCGGATTCGGAAACGACACGCTCGAAGGCGGGTTCGGCAACGACGTCCTGGAGTCGGCGCTCAATCAGTTGAACGACGAGGCCGACACCCTCAAAGGCGACGACGGCGACGACACCCTCACGGCGAGCCCCGGCGTGGACACGCTGCACGGGGGCGAGGGGGAAGACACGCTTAACGCCATGGGCGAAGGCGACACGATGAATGGGAACGAGGGTCCCGACCTCCTGGTTGCCGGAGCCGGCGATGACATTCTCACCGGCGACTCGGGCATCGACGTTTTCGACTGCGGTCCCGGAATCGACATCGTCACGGACAACGTGATCGGGGAGGAGCTGATCGACTGCGAGCAACCGAATCAAAGCTTCCCCGAGTGCAGCGACGGATGGGACAACGACGAGGACAACCTGATCGACTTCGGCAACGACCCCGAGTGCGAGAGCCCCGCGGATGAGAGCGAGGCTGCGGAGATGGAGGTCGACCTCACGGCTCCCAAGAGCGTGAAGAAGAACAAGCCGGTCAAGCTCAAGGCGGAAGTGGGCCCATGGCCGGGTGTCGGCGACACGGACGTCTACTTCGTCGAGCGGATCGGTCAGAGACCCTTCGAGTTGATCGGGCAGGCCAACACCAATGACAACGGACTCGCCATCTTCTCGCACCCGATCTCGAAGAAGACGACTTTCCGGGCCTCGACGGCGCCATCGGGCGAGTTCGCGGGGGGACTCTCGAAGCTGGTGACCGTCAAGATCAAGAGGTAGGCGCCACAGTGGTGGCGGACCTCGCGCGGGGTCAGACACCTAGATCGGCAAGCCGCTGGTCCCTCCGCTGCAGGGGTCTGACCCCTGTCTGATCGGCATATGGCGCTAGGTACCATCGCTTTTATGCGCGCCGCGGACGCACTTTGCCAGGCACTGACCAACGAGGGGGTCGAACACGTTTTCGGCATCCCCGGCGGCGCCAACCTGCCGCTTTACGACGCGATCTACGACGCTGAGTTCCAGCACATCCAGGCCCGCCACGAGCAGGGGGCCGGCCACATGGCCGAGGGCTACGCAAAGGCCTCGGGGCGTGTGGGAGTCGCGATCGCCACCTCGGGCCCGGGCGCCACGAACCTGGTGACGCCCATCGCCGACGCGATGATGGACTCGGTCCCCACGGTCTTCATCACCGGGCAGGTGCGCACCGACCTGATCGGCACGGACGGCTTCCAGGAGGCCGACGTCGTGGGAATCACGCTGCCGGTCGTCAAGCACTCGCTGCTGGTCACCGACCCGCGCCAGATCCCCGACTACATCCACAAGGCGTTCCACATCGCGTCGACCGGCCGCCCGGGCCCTGTGCTCGTGGACATCCCGCAGGACCTGAGCCGCGCGGACATCGAGTACACGCCCGCGACCGGCTCGCCAGAGCTTCCCGGCTACAAGCCTTCGACCGACGGCAATATCAAGCAGATCCGCATCGCGGCCAAGGCACTTGCCAACTCCAAGCGCCCCGTGATCTACGGCGGCGGCGGGATCATCAACGCCAACGCCTCCGAGGAGTTCCGCGAGTTCTGCCGCACGGACGAGCTTCCCGTGACAACCACGGTGATGGGCCTCGGGGCGTTCCCCGCGCCCGACGAGCAGTGGCTCGGCATGCTGGGCATGCACGGCACGCGCACGGCCAACTACGCGATGGACGAGGCCGACCTGATCGTCTGCGTCGGCGCCCGCTTCGACGACCGCATCACCGGCAAGCTCTCCGAGTTCGCGCCGCGTGCCAAGTTCGTCCACATCGACATCGACCCCGCGGAGATCGGCAAGAACCTTCCCGCCCACATCCCGATCGTCGGCGACGCCAAGGACGTGCTCACAAAGCTCGCCACGGAGTACAAGGCGCTCAATCCCGAGCCCGCGCGTCTCGGCGAGTGGTGGCAGCGCATCCGCACCTGGCAGTCCGAGTACCCGCTCCGCTACGAGGACTCCTCCGATTCCGAGATCAAGCCTCAGTTCATGGTCGAGTCGATGTACGAGGCGACCTCGGGCGACGCGATCATCACTTCAGACGTCGGCCAGCACCAGATGTGGGCGGCGCAGTACTACCACTTCTCGAAGCCGCGCCGCTGGCTGAACTCGGGCGGCCTGGGCACGATGGGCTTCGGCCTTCCCTCGGCGATCGGCGCCAAGGTCGCGTGCCCCGACGAGACGGTCGTCGGCCTCACCGGCGACGGCTCGCTGATCATGACCTGCCAGGAGATGGCCACCGCAGCCCGCCACAACATCCCCGTGAAGATGTTCCTGATGAACAACGGGCACTTCGGCATGGTGCGTCAGTGGCAGGAGCTCTTCTGGGAGAAGCGCTACTCCTCGGTCGAGATGGGTCCGAGCCCGGATTGGTCGAAGCTGGCCGACGCATTCGGTTGGACCGGCATGCGCTGCGACGACAAGGGCGACCTGCGCGACGCGATGCGCACCGCGCTCGAGACCGACGGCCCCGTGCTCCTGGACGTCCACGTCTCCAAGGAAGAGAACTGCTACCCGATGATCCCGGCGGGAGCGGCTGCCCGTGACATGGTTGGTTGAGGGATGAGATACCCAACGACACACGCTGCTTTCGCGCTAAAGCGCTCAATAGGTACCTGCTGATGGGCGAGCCGGGAACACCTGAGCTGGTCAAGCTCGAGGACCTCGAGGCGTCGAGCGCGCTCACGGGCCGCAAGCACATCCTCAGCCTCACGGTCGAGAACAAACCGGGCGTTCTGGCGCGCATCGCCGGACTCTTCAGCCGCCGCGGGTTCAATATCGACACACTGGCGGTTGGCCCCACCGAGGACCCGGACGTCTCGCGCGTGACGCTCACGCTCGACGGCGCCGTCCACCCGATCGACCAGGTCACCAAGCAGCTTCACAAGCTCGTCAACGTGATCAAGATCCGCGACATGGAGCCCGACGGGACCGTGGCTCGCGAGATGGCGCTCTTCCGCGTGAACGCGGCTGTCGAGAACCGCGGCGAGATCATGCAGTTCGCAGAGATCTTCAACGCGAACATCGTCGACGTCTCGCGCCGGACCCTCACGATCGAGGTCACCGGCTCACAGGACAAGATCGACTCGTTCGAGCGCATGGTGCGCCCCCACGGCCTGATCGAGATGGCCCGCACCGGCGAAGTAGCGATCACCAAGTCGCGCCCCGACGCCTGATCTCTCGCCGAGAGTGATCTCGCGGCTCAATATGTCCCGTCAGATCACACTCGGCGGGCTGGGGGAGAAGCTCGATGCGCTTGCCGCGCGCTGGGATGGGCGCTCGCGGCGGCTCGTCAGTGCGACCGTCGAGGTCGAGCTCAGCGATCCCGTCGGCTCGGTCGTCGCCGCGCGGCTGGCTTCGGACCGATGGTTCGCGTGGGAGGAGCCAGACCGCGGGTTCGCCCTGGCAGGCCTCGGCTCCGCGGCCGAGACGGTCTCGCGCGGCCCGGGCCGATTCGCCGACCTCTCGTCAGGATGCACGGACGTCCTGCGCGACCGCCTCGCAGACGAGCCGGCGGGCCTTCCCGCCGGTGCGGGGCCGGTGTGGGTGGGAGGCCTGGCGTTCGCCGAGGACGGTGGCTCATCCGCGCACTGGTCGTCGCTTCCGCCCGCGCTGCTGGTCCTGCCCGAGCTCTCGATCGCGCGCGAGGAGGAGCAGACCTTTCTGACAGCCGCGACGATGCTCGCCGCGGGAGATGACCCGGTCGAGGCACTCGCCGGGCTCCGCGCCCGGATCGCAGCCCTCGCGGACCAGCCACTTCCGATGCTCGATCCCGCCGCGATCGGCCAGGTGCGCGTCGCGAGCGCGGCCGAGCCTTCCGCATACGAGCAAGCCGTCGCCCGCGCTGTCGAGCGCATTCGCGCCGGTGAGCTCAAGAAGGTCGTCCTCGCTCGCGAGGTCCGCGCCGAGGCCCCGCGCGCGCACGATCCCGCCGCGCTCTTCGGAGCCCTGCGCGAGCTCTTCCCGTCCTGTTACTGCTTCTGCGTCGGCACGCCAGAGGCGGCGTTCATCGGCGCGAGCCCTGAGCTACTCGTCAGAAGGCGCGGGGCCGGGGCCCAGGCCGTCGCGCTCGCGGGCTCGACCCGCCGCAGCGCCGACCCGGCGGTCGACGATCACCTGGGCGAGCAGCTCCGCCAATCGGCCAAGAACCGCGAGGAGCACGAGATCGTCGCGCGCAGGATCGAGCGCGCGCTGCGGCCTCACTCGGTGTGGGTGGAGCGGGCCAGGGAGCCGATGCTCGTCAAGGTCGCGAACATCCAGCACCTCGCCACGCTTATCCACGCCCAGCTGGCTGACCCGCGCTCGGCCGTCGAGCTGGCGGGGATGCTGCATCCGACGCCTGCGGTCGGCGGCGAGCCCGGGCCCCTGGCAGTCCAGGCGATTCCGGAGCTCGAGGACCTCGACCGTGGCTGGTATGCCGGGCCGGTCGGCTGGATGGACGCCGTCGAGGACGGGGAGTTCTGCGTTGCCCTCCGCTCGGCGCTTCTTCGCGACCGGACCGCCCACCTCTTCGCCGGCGCCGGCATCGTGGCGGACTCGGATCCCGAGGCCGAACTGGCAGAGACCGAGCTCAAGCTCGGCGCGCTTTTGCCGCTTCTTTCGAACTAACTCGCCCTTAAAGCTGAGTCCCTACACTGTCGGGATGCTTAAAGGCAAGCTAAAGCGGCCTTTGGCAGACTCCCCCTCGTACTCGTCCGACGACGACGTCGGCCGTGCGTGGGTGGCGCCTGTGATCATCGCTGCCTTTTCGGCATCCCTAATGCTCATCGTCGCCTCGGTGGAGAGCCTGCCGCTGCGCGATCCCGACGCTCGCTACGTCGGTTCGCCTCTGGCCTTGATCGGCGTGATCGCGGGCGTATTCCTGGTGCTCGACCTGGTGCCACGCTCCTGGCGCCATTCGCGCGAGACGGGCACCTCGCTCCCGGCTTCCTTCGTCGGCGTCTTCGAGCAGCGCTGGTGGGGACGTCGCGGCCTGATCGTGATCGTGGCGCTGTTCTCGTTCTACGTCACCTACATCTCCTACCGCAACCTCAAGAGCTTCCTGCCCTTCGTGACGGACGCGAACTTCGACGGCGAACTCCTCTCGTCCGAGCGCTGGCTCTTCTTCGGTCACGACCCCGCCGAATTCCTCCACAACATTCTCGGCACGGGCTTTTCGGCTGAGTTCCTCTCGGCGGTCTATCTGGCCTTCCTTACCTTCGTGCCGATCTCGCTCGCGATCGCGCTCATCTGGTCGAACCGCCTGCGCGTCGGCATCACATACGTGAGCGCCCTTTCGATCTGCTGGCTCCTCGGAGCGCTCTCGTACTACATCATCCCCGCGCTCGGCCCCGCCTTCGCCGATCCACAGGTATTCGCGGGCCTACCCGACACGGGCGTGGCACAGCTCCAGGCGACGCTGATCGAGCATCGCCGCGAGGTGCTCGCCGACCCTGCTTCGACCAACGCGGTCCAGTCGATTGCGGCCTTCGCCTCACTTCACACCGGCGTGCTGTTCGCTGCTGGGCTGATCGCGTTTCGCTCGCGCTCGCATCGAGCGGTCACCTTCGGTCTGTTTGCGATGCTCTTCTTCACGGTGCTCGCCACCGTCTACTTCGGCTGGCACTACATCGTCGATGACTTCGCGGGCCTTTTCATCGGCATCTTTGCCGTGTGGGGCGCCGAGCGAATGACGGTTCGCCTGTCGGCCCCGCCGGAGCGGAGCCGCGAGCTCATACCAGGGTCGTTGCCAGGTAGTAGCCGAGCGGCACCGTGAACAACAGCGCATCGACTCGGTCGAGCACGCCCCCGTGCGCGCCTAGAAGCGTCCCCGAATCCTTGACGCCCGCCTCGCGCTTCAGCGCGGACTCGAAGAGGTCGCCGCAGACCGCCGCGACCGTGATCGCGAGGCCGAACAGGGCTGCCTCCCACAACTCGAACCATGGCTCGTCGACGATCGCAGCCAGGACGACGACAGCCGCGGTGCCGCCGATGATGCCCGCAACGAATCCCTCGACGCTCTTGTTCGGCGAGACCGACGGCGCCAGCGGTGTGCGCCCGAACAGCGACCCCAGGATGTGGGCGAACGTGTCGCCGAGGAACGTCCCCACCAGCACGGCCAGGACGAGCACCCCGCCGTGGTCGAGCTCCCTTAGGAGCGCTCCGTGCGCCAGCGAAGCTCCGACCCAGACGAGGCAGAGGGTTCCGGCAAGCACGGACTGCGTCCGGTCCCCCGCGCGAATCACGGCGAACGAGCTGATCGCCAGCACGGCAAACGCCGCCATCAACGCGGGCGCCAGCGCTTCCGGGCCATCGATCGCCGCGGCGGCGATGACGCCTGCGGTCAGCGCGCCGGTGGCCAGCGCCAGCGCATTGGCGTCGCGCAGGAGCCTCACGCCCTCGAACGCAGCGAATGCGGCGACGATCGCCACGAGTGACGCCCATGCCGCCCCGCCCACCCACAGAAGCGTCGCGACGACCGCGGCGCCGGGAATAGCCACGGCTAGCCGGCCGGGCAGGTCGCCCAGCCGCCCGTTCCGCGGAGTCCCCACTTCGCCGGCGCTCATGGTGGAACCCTCGCAGATGGGTATGGGGGTGCAGCCCCGATGAACATCCCCAACGCACTCACGCTTTCACGCATCGCACTGGTCCCCGTCCTCGCGATCTCCCTCAATCAGGCCCGTTGGGACCTCGCCCTCGGCATCTTTCTCGTCGGGATGGTCACCGATGTCCTCGACGGACACATCGCGCGAACGCGGGGCCCCATCACCAATTTCGGCAAGCTGATGGATCCGATCGCCGACAAACTCTTCGTCGGCACGGCCTTCGTCAGCCTCGCCGCGATGGACCGGGTCGACGTGGCGATCGTCGTCGTCATCCTGAGCCGTGAGGTCGCGGTGAGCGGCCTGCGCTGGTTCGCAAATAGTCGTGGAGTCGTAATCAGCGCCGATGCGTTCGGCAAGGCCAAGACCGCGCTTCAGGTGCTGACGGTCGCGATGCTCATCTGGGTGACGGACCCGTACCTGGATGGCCCGCTCCTACTCATCGCCTTGACGACTGCCGTCACAATCATGTCCGGCATGTCGTACTTCATCTCTTACGCGGCGAGCAACCGGGTCGAGCCGGCTTCCTCACCAGGCTGACCGCGATGCCCGATCCTGCCGTGCCCGGCGACGTGGCCGGGCTCCACGACCTGTCCTGCGCGGTCCATCTTCATTCGGACTACTCGGACGGCACCGCATCGATCCCTGAGTTGATGGAGGCGGGGCGCGTTGCGGGCCGCGACGTAATCCTTCTCACGGACCACGACACCCTGGGGGCGAAGGACGACGGGCACGAGGGCTGGCATGGTTCGGTCCTCCTGGGCGTCGGCCTCGAGGTGACGCCTCGCGCCGGGCACTACCTGGCCTTCGGCATCGACAAGGCGATCAAGCACAAGGGCATGTCCGAGGCAGACATCGCCAATGCCGTCGCCGAGGCGGGCGGCTTCGGTTTCGTCGCCCATCCGTGGTCCAAGGGTGCCCGGATCCTGGAGCGCTACGGGCGCTTCGTCAAGCGCGGTTTGCCCCACGGCTGGAACGACCTCGACCTGGACACCGTTGCGGGGGTCGAGCTCTGGAGCCTTACCACCGACGCGTCGGAGGACTGGCGCGGCCCTGTGGACGCGATTCGCTACATGCTCGACCCCGAGGCGCAGCTCGACGGGCCGCGTCCCGAGGACCTCGTAGCCTGGGACCGGATCTGCGAAGGCAGGCGCTTCGTCGCCATCGGCGGCCTCGACGCGCATCAGCACGGCATCCGCGTGCGCGGCCGCCTGTGGAGTCCCATGCGAAACGCCCGCTACTTCGGGATCCTCTCGACCTACGTCTCGCTGACCGAGGCACCGCTGGGCGGCGAGCACGGCCAGGCCGACCTCGAGCTCGTTTATGAGGCTCTTCGCGAGGGTCGTTGCTACATCGCGGTCGATGCGATTGCACCGGGCCGCGGCTTCCGGTTCTGGGGCGAGTCCGGCAGCACGCACGCGATGATGGGCGAGGAGCACCCGGCCGGAACTTGGACCCTTCGCGCATCCCTCCCCGAGGACGCGCGGGTCGTCCTCATCAACAACGGCCAGCCGGTGGCCCAAGCCGAAGGTCAAGCCCTCGAGCACAAGGTCACCGAGCCCGGCGCCTACCGCATCGAGGCCCACCGCCACTGGCGAAAACGCGAGCGCCCGTGGATCTACTCAAACCCGATCTACCTCCGCTGAGGGGGACGGAGCCCACGCCTGGGGACAGTCCCCACGCCTAGGGACAGTCCCCACGCGAGAGACCTGTCCCCATACTTTGCTCATGAACCTTCCCGCTGGGGTCGTTCGCCGGTTTGATCGCTTGCTGTTGTCGCGGTCGTTCGGCATGGGATATCGCTCGGGGAGGATCTGGGTCGATGCGCTGTCTTATCTCGATCCTGTGCCGCGGGGGGTCGATGTCCGCAAGGGGTCGGTCGACGGAAGGTCATCGCTGCTGATCGTGCCCGAGGGCGCCAGTGAGGAGCCAAACGTCGTCTGGATCCACGGTGGCGCCTATTGCTACAACTCGCCACGCGCCTACGCGACCCTCGCAGCGCACATCGCGAAGGCTCTCGGCGCCAGCATTCTCCTGCCGAGCTACCGCCTCGCGCCCGAGCACCCGTATCCCGCGGGGCACGAGGACACCCTGGCCGCGTTCCGCGCTGTCAGTGACGGGGAGCGGCCCGTCATCGTCGGGGGCGATTCAGCAGGCGGCGGCCTCGCCGTCGCCGCTTCGATCGCACTCCGCGACGCGGGCGAGCCCGCTCCGGCCGGGATGCTCCTGATGTCGCCCTGGGTCGACCTGACTCTCTCGGGCGAGTCGGTCAGCGCAAACGACGGCAAGGATGCGATTCTGCGCGCGAACGACCTTCCGCAACACGCCAAGGCATACGCGGGCGGACTCGACCTCGCCGATCCACGCCTCTCGCCCCTCTACGCCAATCTCGCGGGTCTGCCGCCGGCCCTCATCCAGTGCGGGGACGAGGAGCTCTTCTTCTCCGAGGGCACCGGCCTGGCCTCGCGGCTGGAGGCGGCGGGAACAGCCGTTGAGCTCCAGGTCTATGAGGGGATGTGGCACGACTTCCAGGCGCACGCCGGCATGATGGCCGAGGCGGCAACGGCCGTTCAGCGGATGGCCGACTGGGCGCGGCCGCTAGTCGCCTAGGGAGTTCAACCGGGAAGCGACGCTCAGCCACAGCGCCTCGTGGACTGCGACATTCTTCTCGCGGTCGACGGGGACCTCGATCAGGACATGGCCGCTTGCGCCCGCGCCGGCAAGTTCGTCAAGCCCCGCGATCCGGCGATGCTCGATGCCGTGGAGCGCGGCCAGCTTCGAGAGGTCGAGCCCGAGTGGCGTGCCGAACACCGCTTCGAACTCCTCTCGCGTCACCTGGGAAGCCTGCGGCAGGAACTCGAAGATGCCGCCGCCGTCGTTGTTCAGGCAGACGATCCGCACCGGCGCCGGCGCATGCCGGAGGAGCGCCAGTCCATTCGTGTCGTGGTGGAGCGCGAGGTCCCCGATCACGACCCACGCCGGGCTACCCGTCGCGACCGCGGCCCCGATCGCGGACGACACCGTTCCGTCGATTCCGTTCGCGCCGCGGTTCGACAGGAAGATCACGTCGCGCTCGGATGCGGGAAGGAACGACTCCGCGTCCCGAATCGGCATCGACGAGGCGCAGAAGACGACGTCTCCGTCCCGGAGCGCCGCGCCCAGAGACATGTAGGCGCCGGGCTCGGTGGGCTCACCGCCGAAGCGGCTGAGCTCGGCGCGGATCGCCGCTGCCGCGGACTCGTTGGCCAGGCGCCATTTGGCCGCGAACGGCGTCTCCTGCCCCTCGTCCAGGCGCGCGGCCAGGCCAATTGCGAGAAGGGCCGGGTCGGCACGAAGCGACAGCCCGGCGGTGCGAGTCGGGTCGTTCCAGGTCCCTGCCGGGTCAACGACGAGCTGCGCAGCCTGGTCGAGCGACCCAAGCCACTGGCGGAGCGCCTTCGAGGTCGGCATGTCGCCGAAGCGGATAACCACATCGGGCACGAGGTCCTCCGGTCTCGCCCGAGCGATCGAGTCGTAGGCCCAGATCACATCAGAGCCCAGGTCCGGGTCCAGCCGAAGCTGGGAGGTGGGCTCGGCAAGCACGGGATAGCCCGAGGCCGCGGCCAGGACGGCGATCGCAGGAGCCAGCGCGGGATCTGTCTGGCGGCCGGCGACGATCAGGCCGCGCTCGGTCTCGGCCAGGTCGGCGGAGATCGCGTCGAGAGCCGCGGCATCCAGCGTGAGGGCGGGGGAGTGGACCGAGTTCAGGGGCAGGTCGCCTCGCCCTTCCAGGGCCACGGGCGATGTGGCGGTTACGTCGCCCTCGACCGGCTCGGGACCCAGCGGGTCGCGCCACGAGAGGTTCAGGTGCACGGGTCCCGGCCGTGGGTCTCCCGTCGCCTCCGCGAAGGCGCGGCATGCCGACGAGCGCATGTGGAGGAGGCCGACGTCGTCCGCATCGTGGGTTCCCATCTCGCAGAACCAACGGACGCTCGACCCGTAGAGCTTGACCTGATCGATCGTCTGACCGGCGCCTACGCCGCGAAGCTCCGGCGGGCGGTCGGACGTGAGGGCGATCAGCGGCACCGAAGCCTCGTTTGCCTCGGCGACGGCGGGGTGGAGGTTCGCCGCCGCGGTCCCCGAGGTGCATGCGATCGCCACGGGGAGGTCCGATGCGAGCGCCGCCCCCAGCGCGAAGAACCCGGCCGAGCGCTCGTCGACGACGCTGGTGGTCGCAATCCCCGGCTCGCTCAGAAGGGCGAGCGCAATGGGCGTCGAGCGCGAGCCCGGGCAGATGACCGCCTGCCGGACGCCGGAGCGCGCGAGCTCCTCGACAAGTGCCGAGGCAAGCGCCGTGTTGCGATTCGTGGGGTCCATCAGCGCCGAACGCTATCCACGCGGAGTGCCAGCGCGTCCTCGTCGAGCTCCACTCCCAGTCCCGGGCCTTCGGGCAGGTGGAGCTCGCCGTTGCGAAGCTCGCATTCGCGCGTGGCGATCGTCTCGGCGAAGAGGCGCTGCGTCGCCAGCCCGTGGGCGAGACCTGGGTCCGAGCCGTCCTCGCGCAGGATCTGCACCGCGTGGGCGGCGGCCGCGATGCCCACCGGGCCGTCGAGCGCACTCGAGAGGTAGGTGGGGATGACCCGCGCGATCTGACGCGCCGCTCCCGCGCCGCCGACCTTCGAGAGCTTCGCGGTGGCGTAACGGCAGGATCGTCGCTGCACCGCACGGTGGGCGTCAGCTTCGGACGCGACGGCTTCGTCGGCCGCGAGAGGAACATCGGTTTCGGCTGCGACACGCGCCATTGCCCGCAGCCCGCTTACCGGCTGCTCCGCCAGCTCGATCCCGAAGGGCTCCATCAGCTTCAACAGGTCCGTCGCGAGGGGTGCGTCCCACGCCTCGTTCGCGTCAATGCGAATCTTCACGTCGGGCCCCACGGCTTCTCGCACCGCCTCGACCGTGCCGACGTCGTCCTCGCCGGCGCCGAGCTTCAGCTTGACGGTCTCGTAGCCCTCGCCGACCCACTCCACAGCCTGCCGTGCGACATCGTCGGGCGAGCCGGCCGTAAGCGTCGCGTTACAGCGAATCGTCTGCGCCTCGCCGGCGCCGGCCAGCTTCCAGACCGGTATCCCGGCAGCCTTCGCGACGATGTCGAAGATCGCGCACTCGAGGGCGGCGGAGGTCGCGGGGGACACGCGGCGCGAAAGCCTGAGCTCGATCATCGTCGTGACGGCGAACGCGAGTGGATCCTCGAGGCCCGGCTCCAGGTCTATTCCGGTGAGCCGCCTGGCGGCGTCCTCCACCTGGTCCTCGACCATGGAGACGGGCTTGTCCCCGCGAAGCGCCAGCGGCACGGCCTCACCGAGACCTTCGAAGCCAGCGTCGGTTTTAAGCCGCAGGAGCACCATCTCGCGCTCGTGGATCTCGCCGCGTGCCGTGACGTAGGGCGAGGCGAACGGCAACGAGTACGAGACCGTCTCCGCGCGCTCGATCTTCATCGTCAGCCCAGGACGAGTCCGACCGAGAGGAGCAAGCTGAAGGCTCCGAGCAGGCTGCCCGTTCCCGCCAGGGCGCCGTTCAGCGCCGGGCCGTCCGTGCGGGTCCGGACGGCCTTGAGCGGCGCGAACGCCAAGGGAAGCGAGCCGACCGCGATGACCGCAAGCCAGGGTCCGTCGCCGACCGCGATCGCGACCGGCAGCAGCACGAAGGCGCCCGCGATCAGCGCGGCATACAGCGTCCGCGTGCGCTCGCGCCCAAGGCGCACCGCCAGCGTCCGCTTGTCCGCGCGCTTGTCCGTCTCGAGGTCGCGGACGTTGTTCACCACAAGGATCGCGGTCGAGAGGAACCCGACAGAGACGCTCAGGAGCAGCGGCAGGCAGTCGAGCTCTTCGAGCTGCACGTAGTAGGAGCCGTTTACGGCGACCAGGCCGAAGAAGAGGAAGACGAAGAGCTCGCCCATCCCCGCGTAGCCGTAGGGCCGCGGGCCACCCGTGTAGAGGACGCCGGCGGCGATCGAGAGCACGCCGACCAGGAGGATCACCGGGCCGGCCACGGTCGCCAAGTAGATGCCGGCGAGTGCCGCGAGGCCGAACGCGATCCACGTGGCGCGCAGGACGCGCTTTGGGGCGATCAGGCCCGCCGAGGTGACGCGCACCGGTCCCAAGCGGTCAGCGGTGTCGGCACCGCGCTTCGCGTCCGAGTAGTCGTTGGCGAGGTTGGTGCCGATCTGGATCAGGATCGAGCCGACCAGCGCCGCGGCGAACGCGAGCCAGCGAATGTCCTCCACGAAGTAGTAGGCGGATGCTGTTCCGACGATCACAGGCGCGATCGCCGCGGGCAGCGTCCGCGGCCGTGCGGCCATGAGCCAGATGCGAAACGGCGACATCTAAGGCCGGCGCGGGAACTTCGTGAAGTCCGGCGAGCGTCCCTCCTGGAAGGAGTTCCGGCCCTCCTGGCCCTCCTCGGACATGTAGAAGAGGAGGGTCGCGTCATGCGAGAGCTGCTGGATGCCCGTGACGCCGTCCTCGGTCGCGTTGAAGCTCGACTTGAGCAGGCGCAGGGCAAGGGGGGAGAGCGCGTTCATCTCGCGGCACCATGCGACCGTCTCGCGCTCGAGCTCTGATGTCGGAACCACCGTGTTGACGAGGCCCATCTGGAGGGCCTCCGCCGCGCCGTAGAGACGGCAGAGGAACCAGATCTCCTTTGCGCGCTTGACACCGATGTTGTTGGCCAGGAGCGAGGCGCCGAAGCCGCCGTCGAACGAGCCCACGCGCGGGCCGGTCTGGCCGAACTGCGCGTTCTCGCCCGCGATCGTCAAGTCGCAGACGAGGTGCAGGATGTGTCCGCCGCCGACCGCGTAGCCCGCGACCATCGCCACGACGGGCTTGGGCAGGCGGCGGATCTGGACGTGGAGGTCGCCGACGTCCAGGCGCCCGACCCCCTTCTGCGCAACCTCGTCGTCACCGATGTAGCCGTCGTCGCCGCGGATGCGTTGGTCGCCGCCGGAACAGAACGCCTCATCGCCGACTCCCGTGAAGATGATCGAGCCGACCTCGGTGTCGTCGCGAGCGCGGCTGAAGGCGTCGCGGAGCTCGGCGAGGGTCTGCGGACGGAAGGCGTTATGGACATCCGGGCGGTTGATCGAGATCTTCGCGATCCCGTCGCCCTTCTCGTACAGGAGGTCGCCGTATTCGTGGGCGGTGGCCCACTCGATCGGCGCATAGAGGCTGTCCTCGGGCGGGGCGTCTCGGTGTCGAATGGGCACGGTGGGCAATTATGGCGAGGTGACCGCCGAGTTCCGCGACACCTGGCTCGCCCAGCGCGCCGCCGCCATGCCGAACCGCCTGGCGCTGCGCACGGGCGGAGTCGACCTCACGTACGCCGATCTCGAGCGCGAGGCGAGCGCAGCCGCTGAGCGGCTGCGCGAAGAAGGCGCAGCGGAGGGCGCCCTGATCTCCCTCGAGATGCCGCCAAGCGCCGACTTTGTCGCGCACCTCCACGCCGCGGCGAAGCTCGGAGCCGTGGCGGCCCCCGCGCGCCAAGGATCCGCAGCGCCACCGCCCCCCGACGAGGGGCAAACGTCCGCCAGTACGTCCCCTGGGGCGTACTCACGGACGTTTGAGCGTTGTCAGACGCCTGATGCGCTCTGTCGCCTGTACACCAGCGGCACCACGGGCCAGCCTCGCGCCGTTGATCTCACAACGGCGAATTTCTTCCACAGCGCGGTTGGCACTGCGTTTGCTCTCGGCCTTTCACCGGCGGATCGCTGGCTCTGCTGCCTCCCGCTTCACCACGTAGGGGGCCTGTCGATCCTCACCCGCGCCGCGACATGCGGTTTTGGGGCGGTCCTTCATGACGGCTTCGACGTGGACCGCGTAGGAGCGTCGTTCGCCGAGGACGAGGTCACTCTCGTCTCGTTGGTCACTACGCAGCTCATCCGCCTGCTCGAGGCGGATGTGGACCTCACAGGTCCTCGCGCGCTTGCCATAGGGGGCGGCCCGGTTCCGATCGACGTGATCGAAGAGGCGACCGGCCGCGGCGCGACCGTGATCCAGGTCTACGGCATGACCGAGACGACCTCCCAGGTCACGTTGCTCGAGACCGCCGACGCCCAGCGCAAGGCGGGCTCGGCTGGGCGCGCTCTGCTTGGAGCCGAGCTTCGCACCGACCAAGGGGAGATCCTGGTCCGCGGCGCCGTCGTCGCCCCCGGCTCCGCCGGAGCGGACGGCTGGCTGCGCACCGGCGACCTGGGCTCGATCGACTCCGAGGGCTACCTGTGGGTCGATGGCCGCCGCGACGATCTGATCGTCACCGGCGGCGAGAACGTCATGCCCGAGCGGGTCGAGGACGTTTTGAAGGCGCACCCGAACGTCGCGGACGCGGCGGTCGTCGGCCGGCCCGATCCCGAATGGCAAGAGGCAGTCACCGCCGTAGTGGTGCTCACGCCCGGGGCCCACGAGGACGCCGTCTCGCTCCGCGCGCACTGCGCGCAGGAGCTGGCGGGCTACGAGGTGCCGAAGAGCTTCGTGTTCGTCGCGGACCTTCCGCGCACGGCTTCAGGCAAGCTCATGCGCTCGGTCCTTCGCTAGGTGCCAGGCACGGTGCCTGGCACCGGGCGTCACTCGGCGCCGAGCCGTTCGGCGAGCCAGGCGACCAGCGGCGCATAGCGGTAGTTGATGCCGCCGTGCTTGCCCTCGAAGAGCTCGAAGCGATGCTCGATTCCCGCTTGCTCGAGCTGCGTGTGGAGCATCGCCGTGCCCACCTGGAGGTTGAACTCGTCCTGCAGGCCGCACTCAAGTGAGATCGCGCGCATGCCTCGCATCTCCTCGAGATGGTCCGGCAGCATCCTCACCGGGTCCCACTCGAGCCAGCGCTGCCACACGTCAGTGCGCAGCGAGCCGTCTTCCATCGAGAACGGCAGCTCAGGCGCTCCGTCCGCGCCCGGCGAATAGCACGCGGCCATCGCAATCAGGTTGATCGCGGGGAAGGCGCTGTCGGGGACCTTGGGTTGATCGAGCATCCAGGCCCAGAACTCATCGATCGAGTCGTACTCGCGAAGCGTGGCCCAGGCGGGACCGACATCGGGCAGGTAGCAGTGCTCGAAGGCCGCATCTCCCGAGACGTCGCCGAGCCCGCCCCAGAGATCGGGGCGGAGCATGGCCAGGACCAGCGCCCCGTAGCCGCCCGACGACTTGCCCTGGACCGCTCGGCCACTCGCAGCTGCGATCGTCGAAAAGCGCTCGTCGACGAACGGGACGAGCTCGTCGCAGAGGTAGGTCAAATAGTCGCCGGTACCCGCGGAGTCGATGAACTGCGAGCCGCCGTAGGCGGTCCAGCAGTCGGGCATGGGCACGACGACCGGCAGGCACTCGCCGGCGGCTATCAGCCGGTCCACGTCCTCTGCGAACGTCGTCCCGTACGGATTGCGATTCCGCCACATGTCGGCTTGGCCCGTCATGCCCTGGATTGCCCACACGGCCGGATAGGGACCGTCGTCAGGCCAGCCAGGGGGCGTGTAGACGTAGAGGGGCCGCGAGCTTGGGTCGCCGAGCGGGTTGCCCTTCAGCGCCTTGCTCTCGAAGGTGAGCTCGTGGAGCTCGCCCGCCAGGTCGCGGCCCCAAGGGTCGTGGCTCGGAGAACGGATCACGGCACGATCCCGCGGATGAGCGTTCGGGATGACACGGAAGAGGCAGCTAATCACGGAGTAACCTGCCGCCGCATGACTGACGAGGGAATTTTCTACGACGCTGATGCCAACCCCGACGCTCTCAAGGGCAAGACGATCGCGATTCTCGGCTTCGGCTCGCAGGGGCACGCCCACGCCCTGAACCTCAAGGAATCGGGCCACGACGTGGTCGTCGGCCTGCGCCCCGACTCGTCCTCGCGCGCCAAGGCCGAGGCCGCGGGGCTCGAGGTCCTCGACGTTGCCGATGCTGCCTCGAAGGGCGACGTCGTGATGATCCTCCTGCCCGACGAGCGCCAGGCGGACATCTGGGAGTCCGACATCAAGGACGGCATCTCCGAGGGCAACCTCCTGATGTTCGCGCACGGCTTCGCGATCCACTTCGACCAGATCTCGCCTCCGCCGGGCGTTGACGTGGGCATGGTCGCCCCCAAGGGCCCCGGCCACCTCGTCCGCCGCCAGTACGAGGAGGGGAGGGGCGTCCCATGCCTGATGGCCGTCCACGTGGACGAGTCGGGGACCGCTCGCGACCAGGTCCTGGCCTACGCCTCGGGCGTCGGCGGCGGCCGCGCCGGCGTCATCGAGACCACCTTCAAGGACGAGTGCGAGACCGACCTCTTCGGCGAGCAGGCCGTCTTGTGCGGTGGCGCGACCGAGCTCGTCCAGGCCGGCTTCGACACGCTCGTCGAGGCCGGGTACGACCCGCGGCTCGCCTACTTCGAGTGCCTCCACGAGCTGAAGCTGATCGTCGACCTCATGTACGAGAAGGGCCTCGGCGGCATGCGCTACTCGATCTCCAACACGGCCGAGTACGGCGACATGACCCGCGGCCCCCGCGTCATCACCGACGAGACGCGTGCCGCGATGAAGAAGATCCTGGATGAGATCCAGTCAGGCGAGTTCGCGAAGGAGTGGATCGCCGAGAACCGGGCCGGCGGCGAGAACTTCGATCGCCTGCGCTCCGAGGCTGCGGACGCCCAGATCGAGAAGGTAGGGTCAGACCTGCGCGGCATGATGCCGTGGATCGACCAAGGAGAGCTCTAAGAATGACTCCGTTCCCGCTGATTTACAACATCCAGCACCAGGAGGAGTACAGCCGCTTCCTTCCGCTCGTCAAGTGGCTCCTCATCATCCCGAACGTCTTCGTGTTCTTCTTTGTCATTCTCGGGGCGTTCTTCGCGTGGATCGGAGCGTTCTTCGCCGTCCTGGTCACGGGCCGCTATCCCGAGGGCATCTTCAACTTCCTGGTCGGCGTCGGTCGCTGGGGTGCCCGTCTGGGCGCCTACTTCTGCCTCCTGACAGACAAGTACCCGCCGTTCAGCATCCATCCACAGCCCGATGACACGGTGGTCTATGACCTGGCCTATCCCGAGCAGGGAGTCGACCGCTGGCGGCCGCTCGTGCAGTGGCTCCTGATCCTCCCGTACCACCTGATCGCCATGATTCTGGGCTACCTCGTCGGGCTCGTTTCCCTGATCTCCTTCTTCACGATCCTCTTCACAAAGAAGATCCCCCAGGGCTTGTTCGACATGGCGCTGAACGGCATTCGCTGGCAGGCGCGCTCGAACCTCTACGGCGCCTTCATGGTCACGAAGTACCCGCCCTTCGAGTGGGAGCCGGAGCAGCCGAGCACTTCGCACGCCGCTCCAACCGAGGTCCAGCCGGTGGCCCAGACGCCGCCGCCCGCGCCGACGGCCTAGTCGCCGGGCGCGTCCGCAGTACGAATCCGCCCGTCCTCGCCTTCGGGCATCTGCCCGTCGCGGCCGACGTAGCCGCCCTCGGCGCCGACGATGAAGATGACGGCGTCGTCAGATCCCACGTTCATGAGCCGGCGGTGGGTAGGTGCGTCGACGCGGGCTAGCCCACCTGGCCCGAGGACGTGCTTGGACCCATCGCCGAACTCGAACTCGACCTGGCCCTGATGGACGAAGTAGAGCTCTTCCTGGCGGTCGTGGTAGTGGTAGCCGCCGCCGACGCCGGGCGGGAACACGATCGCGTTCACGCCGAACTCCTTGACGTCGAGCTCGCGGCGCACCTTGCGGAAGCCGGGGCCGTCGCCCAGGTCGTCGAGTGACCCGACGGCAAAGCCGTCGCCAGTATTGATCCCACCGTTGTCATCAGGCATGCGAGGCACCCTAATACCCTGCTCGATTCCCTGTATGACGCCCGTCACTGAGACCCAGATACCCGCCGAGCTCAAGCCTGAGGACGGCCGCTTCGGTTGCGGCCCCTCCAAGGTCCGCCCTGAGGCGCTTGCCCGCCTGGCCCAAGCGAACGACGTCATGGGCACCTCGCATCGCCAGCGCGCGGTCAAGGACGTGGTCGGGCGCGTGAGGACCGGATTGGCCGAGCTCTTCTCGCTCCCCGACGGTTATGAGGTCGCGCTCGGGAACGGCGGCACCACCGCTTTCTGGGACGCTGCCGCGGCTTGCCTCATCCGTGAGCGCTCACTCCATCTCACCTACGGTGAGTTCTCGCAGAAGTTCGCGAAGGTGGCCGCAGGCGCTCCCCATCTGGCCGATCCGATTGTCGATAGCACCGATCCGGGCGACGCGCCAGATCCGCACGGCGCTGAGGGCGTCGACGCGATCTGCTGGGCCCACAACGAGACCTCCACGGGCGTGATGGTCTCGGTCGAGCGCCCTGCGGATGCGGGCGACGCGCTCGTCCTGATCGACGCCACCTCGGGCGCCGCCGGCCTTCCGCTTGACCCGGCCCAAGCCGACATCTACTACTTCGCGCCGCAGAAGGGCTTCGCGTCCGAGGGCGGTATCTGGCTGGCTCTCCTCAGTCCCGCTGCGATCGAGCGCATCGAGGAGCTCGACGGCGCCGAGGGCCGCTGGCAGCCCGAGTCCCTGAAGCTCTCTACCGCGCTCGACAACTCGCGCAAGGACCAGACCTACAACACGCCCGCGGTCGCCACACAGCTTCTCCTGGCCGACCAACTTGAGTGGATGCTGGAGAACGGCGGCCTCGACTGGTGCGTCGAGCGGACGGGCCGCTCCTCCGGCCACCTGTACGGCTGGGCGGAGAGCTCGGACTATGCCTCTCCCTTCGTGCAGGACGAGCGCAAGCGGTCCCTGGTCGTCGGCACGATCGACTTCTCCGAGGAGATCGACGCCGCGGCGCTCGCCGCGACGCTTCGCGCCAACGGCATCCTCGACACCGAGCCGTACCGAAAGCTCGGGCGCAACCAGCTGCGGATCGGGATGTTCCCCGCGGTCGAGCCCGCAGACGTCGAGGCGCTCACCGAGTGCATCGACTGGGTGATCGAGAACGGCGAGGTGCGCTCGTGAAGGTCCTGGTCAAGGAAAAGATCGCGGACACCGGCGTCGAGCTTCTGCGCGAGGACTTCGACGTCGAGCTCGGCCTCGACTGGGACCAGGAAACGCTCGAGGCCAGGATCGGCGAGTTCGACGCGCTGATCGTCCGCTCGGCGACCAAGGTCACGGCAGACCTGATCGCGAAGGCGAGCAACCTGAAGGTCGTGGGCCGCGCCGGTACGGGCGTGGACAACGTCGACCTCGTCGCCGCGACGAAGCGCGGGATCCTTGTGGTGAACGCGCCGGAGTCGAACTCCGTCGCCGCCGCCGAGCACACGATGGCGCTGGCGCTCGCGCTCGCGCGCAACGTACCCCAGGCTCACGGCGCGCTCGTCGCCGGCGACTGGGCTCGCTCGCGTTACGGCGGCAACGAGCTCTACGGCAAGACGCTCGGCGTGATCGGCTTCGGCCGGATCGGCCAGCTGGTCGCGCGCCGCGCGCAGGCCTTCGACATGGAGGTGATCGGCTTCGACAAGTTCGTCACCGCCGAGCGCTTCCGGGACCTCGGTGTCGAGGGAGTCGAGACCACGGACGAGCTGTACGAGCGCGCCGACTTCATCACGATGCACCTTCCGAAGACGCCCGAGACTGTCAACTGGATCGACGCCACGGCGCTCACCCGCATGAAGGACGGCGTCCGCATTGTGAACTGCGCGCGCGGCGAGCTCATCGACCTGGAGGCCTTGGAAGCCGCGCTCAAATCCGGCAAGGTCGGGGGCGCCGCCCTCGACGTCTTCCCCGAGGAGCCAATGACCGAGCACGCGCTCTTCGGCCGCGACGACGTAGTCGTGACCCCGCACCTCGGAGCCTCGACAGCCGAGGCGCAGGACCGCGCGGGGACCGACACGGCGAAGCAGGTCAAGGCGGCGCTCGACGGCGGTGTCGTCACCAACGCGGTCAACCTCGGCGCGCCTTTGCCCGAGGCGGTTGCTCCCTTCGTCGGGCTCTGCCGCCGCCTCGGAACGCTCGCCCAGGGCCTCGCGCCCAGTGGCGTCGATCGCGTCCAGGCCGAGTTCCGCGGCCGGATCGCCGAGCACGACACGCGCGTCCTGGGCATCTCGGTCCTCGCCGGCGTCCTTCGCGGCCACACGGAGGAGCAGGTGAACCTTGTGAACGCTTCCGCTCTCGCGGAAGAGCGCGGGATCGAGCTGACCGAGCTGATCGACGCCTCGGCGGGCGACTTCACAGAGCTCATCACCGTGCGCGTCGGCTCGGGCTCGGATGCCGTCGAAGTGTTGGGCACCGGCGTGGGCCCTCGCAACGACCCCTACCTGGTCGGCGTCTGGGGCCAGAGCTTCTACCTGCCGCTCGCCGAGCACCTCGCGGTCTTCCGTTACTCGGACCAGCCGGGCATGATCGGCCGGGTGGGCACCTGCTTCGGCGAGGAGGGCGTGAACATCATCTCCGCCGCTGTCGGCGCCGAGTCCGAGGACGGCCAGGCCGTAATGGTCCTGACGACCGACGCACCGGTCGCCCAAGAGACGATCGACCGCATCCTCGAGATGGCCGGCTTCTCAGACGGCCACGCAATCGACCTCTAGGGGGACGGAGCTCAAGCGTGGGGACTGTCCCCAAGCGTGGGGTCTGACCCCACGAATGGGGTCTGACCCCTCAGGTTGTGCGTAGGGTGACCCGATGCGCGCGGTTGTGATCACTAAGAACGGTGGCCCCGATGTCCTCGAGGTCCAGGAGCGTCCCGACCCCGAGGTGGGTCCGGGCGAGATCCGTGTCGCGACCAAAGCAGCGGGCATCAACTTCGCCGATCTGATGGCGCGCTCGGGCGTCTACCCGGATGCTCCGAAACCGCCGTCGGTGATCGGCTACGAGGTCGCGGGTGAGATCGAGTCGGTTGGCGACGGGGTGGAGGGCTACGCCGTCGGCGACCGCGTCGTCGCTGGCACTCGCTTCGGCGGCTATGCCGAGCTTGTGAGCGTTCCGGTTCAGGGCCAGGTGCTCCGGCTCCCGGACTCGCTCTCGTTCGAGCAGGGCGCTGCGATTCCCGTCAACTACTCGACCGCCTACGCGGGGTTCGTGATGATGGGCGGGCTTCGTAAGGGCGACAAGGCGCTGATCCACGCCGCCGCGGGCGGTGTCGGAATCGCCGCGACCCAGATCGCGACTGAGATCGGCGCGGAGATCTTCGGGACAGCGTCGGCCTCCAAGCACGATGCGATCCGCGCCCAGGGAGTCCATCACCCGATCGACTACCGCACGCAGGACTTCGCCGAGGAGGTCATGAAGATCACAAACGGGGAGGGGGTGGACGTGGTCATGGACGCCGTCGGCCCCTCGAGCTTCAAGCGCTCCTACTCCGTCCTTCGCCAGGGCGGCCGGCTCATCATGTTCGGCCTCTCAGAGGTCCAGACGGGCGACAAGCGCGACATCCCCGCCGTCCTCAAGGGCCTCATCACGATGCCGCTGTCCACGATGCCCTGGTGGAAGAGCCTCTCGGTCATGAATGAGAACAAGGGCGTCTTCGGCCTCAACATGCTGAGCTGGTGGGACCGTGAGGGCCTCGACCGCGCTCTCGAGCCGCTCCAGGCCGGTGTCGAGTCAGGGGCTTACGTCCCAGTCGTCGCAGAATCGTTCGCCTTCGCAGACGCACCCGCCGCACATCGCTACCTGGGCGAGGGCAAGAACATCGGCAAGGTCGTCCTTATCCCCTGATGCCGGGCTTCGCCGAGCTCGCATCGATCTCCTCGCTCTACGAGCAGACGGTCCACGACACCGGGCGCGAGCCCGAATTCATCTTCCTCGTCGCCTTTCTCTTGACGTTCTCGTTCATCAGAACGAGCGCTCACATGATCAACGCGGGTGTGAGCTGGTGGCCCGGGAACGTAAACGTCGGCGGCACCCACATTCACCACCTGGTGTGGGGGATGGTGATCGTCGTCGTCACCGGCTATCTGATGGGCGTTGCCGACCTTCGCGACCAGCCCTGGTACTACATCGTCGTCGGGCTTTTCGGCTTCGGCTGCGGACTCACGTTCGACGAGTTCGCCCTATGGTTGAACCTCCGCGACGTCTACTGGGAGAAGGAGGGCCGACGCTCGATCGACGCCGTGATCGTGGTCGCGTTGCTTGGCCTGATTGGCGTGACCGGCTTCGGCGGCTGGGTCGAGTCGGCCGACAACATCACCAACGGTGCGTTCGCAGCTGTCGGCATCGTGGGCCTCGTTGCCCTGGCTCTCGCCTTCGTGACCGCGGCGAAGGGGAGGCTTCTCCTCGCCGCGTTCGCCGTCATCTTCTGGCCGGTGGGGATCGTCGGCGCGACGAGGTTCGCAAAGCCTGACTCGATCTGGATTCGCTGGTTCGGGACCGGCACCAAGCGCAGACCCGGAACTTGACTGGCGCCGGTAAGCGCTTTATCGTCCGCAGGGTGAGCAGGGGGAGATGGCAGACGATTGCCGCGGGGGTAGCAGCGCTTGTCGCTGGCGTCGGTATGGCCGTGGTGGTCTCAATTGCCGCCGCGGGCCCAGGTGAGCGCGTGGTGACCATCCACGACTTCGAGGACAGGATCTGGATCTCTGGGTCCGACGAGAGCGAGAAGCTCACGATCTCGGGCCGCGAGAACGAGTGCTGTTTGACCATCGACGGAGCGCAGTTCTCCGCCGACGCCGAGGGGTGCCAGCCAGACACCGGTACCGGCCAGGCTGTCTGCAACGTCTCTGACTACGACACGGTCGTGGTGGAGATGGGCAGGGGCGGAGACTCCGTGGCCCTCGCAAGCAAGTTCAACATCATCACGATCCACGCAAATACGGGCGCGGACACCATCGTCGGCGGCCAAGGCGGCCAGTTGATGTACGGGGACGGCGGTGATGACAAGCTCGACGGCGGCGACGGCGTCGACAAGATCTACGGCGGCAGGGGCGAGGACCGCTGCAAGGGCGGCGCTGCCAACGACGTCGTCAAAGACTGCGAGCACGGCGGCGACTGAGAGCTCCGGCGGCGGTGTGATGCATTCCTTCAAGGTCAAGCTTGCCGTCGTAACGGCGGTCCTGCTCCTCACAGGGGCGGGCTTCGCGTTCGCGACCTTTCAGCCCGCGATTCTCTACAAGCCGCCGGTGATCACGGCGAATGACATCGCGACGCATAACTCGGTCGAGAACATGACCATCCGCCGTGACGGGCCGGACTTCGTCTTCACCAACGAAATCTCTCCGCCCGCGATCGATCCGGCGTCCGATCCTGGCTGTGAGGCAAAGGCCGGGAAGGTCTTCTGCCCTCGGGCGGGCGTAAAGAAGATCATCATCAATCTCGGCGACATGGACGATGCCGCCGACATCAGGCTCCGAAGAAGCTCTCGTTCGGTCAAGCAAATCCTGAACGGCGAGGCAGGCGAAGATGACCTCGAGGGCTGGAAGGGCAAGCAGAAGCTGAAGGGCGGCGAAGGCGACGACACGCTCGCCGGCAACGACGGGGCTGACATCCTCAACGGCGGCCCCGGAACGGACATCTGTGCGGGCGGGAGCGGCGACAACCTCTTCATCGACTGCGAAACGGTGCGCTGATCGCGTCGAGCGGTGCCTCAGCCGCGCATATCGCGGCTCTGACACCTTTCGCCAGTCGTTGCTACTCTGCGAAGACCGATGACGTGCCGCACGCTCAACCTGTCGCTTCTCCTTCTCCTCCCCCGCTGGGGGAGTTAATCGTCGGCGGCGCGTGAGCCGCACACCCAGCGCAGGTACATCGGACCGGACAAAGAAGGAGTAACTCATGGGCACCACGCCCTCATCGGATCCAAATCGAGTCGAGATCTTCGACACGACGCTGCGGGACGGCGAGCAGTCGCCCGGCATCTCACTGAATACGCAGGAGAAGGTCGAGATCGCGCATCAGCTCGCCCGTCTTGGCGTCGATGTGATCGAAGCCGGCTTCCCGATCACCTCGCCCGGCGACTTCGAGGCGGTCGAAGCGATCGCCCGCCAGGTCCAGGGTCCGATCATCTGCGGGCTCGCCCGCACGCACAAGGCCGACATCGACGCTGCGTGGAACGCGATCAAGGACTCGGACCGCCCGCGGATCCACACGTTCATCTCGACCTCCGACATCCACATCGAGCACCAGCTCCAGACGACCCACGACGACGTGAAGGGACAGGCGCGCGCCGCCGTTGCGCTCTCCAAGTCGTATTGCGACGACGTCGAGTTCTCGCCGATGGACGCAACGCGCGCGGACGTGGACTTCACGGCCGAGGTGTGCGCGATCGCAGTCGATGAGGGCGCGACCGTCATCAACATCCCCGACACCGTCGGTTACACGACGCCCGAGGAGTACACCGCCTACCTCAAGCGCCTCTACGAGCTGGTCCCGGGCCTCGACCGCCTGACCGTCTCGGTCCACTGCCACGACGACCTGGGCCTCGCGGTCGCCAACTCCTACGCGGGCGTCCTGGCTGGCGCGCGCCAGGTCGAGTGCGCCGTGAACGGGCTCGGCGAGCGCGCCGGCAACTGTCCGCTTGAAGAGATTGTGATGCTTCTGCGGACGCGCAACAACGAGCACGGGCTGGACACCGGCCTGGACGCGACCGAGCTGGCGCGCACGAGCCGCATGATCTCGCGCCTGACTGGCTACCAGGTCCAGCCCAACAAGGCAATCGTGGGCCGTAACGCGTTCGCGCACGAGTCCGGGATCCACCAGGACGGCGTCCTCAAGGAGCGCACGACCTACGAGATCATGGATCCGACGCATGTCGGGCTCGAGTCGAACTCGATCGTCCTCGGCAAGCACTCGGGGCGCCACGCTCTGAAGGACGCGCTGGAGCAACTCGGCTTCAAGGTCGACGGCTCGGCGCTCAACCAGGCGTTCAAGCGCTTCAAGGAGGTCGCTGACAAGAAGAAGCAGGTGACCGCGCTCGATCTGGAGGCGATCGTCTCCGACGAGATGCGTGAGCGCACCGACTCCTACGGCCTCAGCTGGTTCGAGGTCGAGGCGGGCTCGCGCAAGGAGCCGAAGGCCCGTGTTGCGGTGCGGATGCCCTCGGGCGAGGAGGCGATCGGCGAGGCCACGGGTGACGGGCCGGTCGACGCGATCTTTTCGGCGATCCGCGCGGCTATTCCCACGGAGTGCGAGCTTCGCTCCTACACGGTGAGCGCTGTGACCGAGGGCGAGGACGCGCTCGGCGAGGTGACGGTGATGCTGAGAGCCCACGGTCGGCTTGCGTCCGGCCAAGGCGTCGCAACGGACATCCTCGAGGCGTCGGCCCGTGCCTACGTGAGGGCGCTCTCGAACGCGCTCGACGGCGCCGCGGTGCGCGAGGCCGAGGGCGTCACCGAGGAATCGGCGAAGCTCCCAATTACGCCGGGGCCCTAGCTCACGACGTGACCCGCTGGATAGTGTGGGTGCATGGGACAGCTAGACGGGCGAAAGATTCTGATCACCGGCGCATCCTCTGGAATCGGGGAGGCGACCGCTGAGGCGATCGTCGCCGAAGGCGGGGCGGTGGCGCTCGGCGCTCGGCGCAAGGACAAGCTCGATGAGCTCGCTGGACGCCTTGAAGGCAATGGCCATGCGATCGAGGCCGACATCGGCAGCGAGGACGAGGCCAAGGCGCTGGTCGAAGGCGCTGCTGAGGCGATGGGCGGGCTCGACGGGCTCGTCAACAACGCGGGCGTGATGCTGCTCGGACCGCTCCAGGGCGCCGATCCAGAGGAGTGGCGGACGATGATCAACGTCAACTGCCTCGGGCTTCTCTACTGCACGCACTACGCGCTGCCCATGATCCGCGACGGCGGCGGAGGGGACATCGTGAACGTCTCGTCGGTTGCGGGCCGCACGGCTGCGCTCGGATCGGGCGTCTACAACATGACCAAATGGGGTGTCGTCGGCTTTTCCGAGTCCCTTCGCCAGGAGGGCTCGCACATCGGAGTCCGGGTCACCTGCGTCGAGCCTGGATTCGTGGAGACCGAGCTCCAAGGGCACAACACGAACCCGATGGTGGTCGAGCGGATCGAGAAGATGAAGGAGAGCACGGGCAAGGTCCTGGAGGCGGCAGACATCGCGAACGCAATCGTCTACGCAATTTCACAGCCCAAGCACGTCTCCCTCAACGAGATCCTGGTGCGCCCAAGCACCACCCACTGACGCGCAGCCTGGTCGGCATCAGCCAGTCCCCAAGAGGTAGGGTGCGGCGAAGCTCGTAATCAACCTAGGGGAGGGATCGTGAAGATCTTCGGTGGAACCAAGTACGCAAACGTCACAGCGACGCTTGCGCTGATCGTCGCCATGAGCGGGGTTGCCTGGGCAGCTGCCACAGCACCCAAGAACTCGGTCGTCTCAAAGTCGATCAAGGACGGTCAGGTGAAGTCGAACGACATCGGCGACGATGAGGTCCAGGCGGACGACATCGGCGAAGACCAGATTTCATCAGGGCCGCTGGCTATTGATGCAGTTTTTGGCGAGAACATCGCCGGCAACACAATCAACGAGGACAACCTCAATGCTGATTCCGTCAGCTCGGAGCAGATCGCATCCGGCGCCGTCGACGATAACGCCGTGAACAACCTCGTGACCAACCTGACCAACCTGACTCCAACGAATTCCTGGACCACTGTGGGTATCACCTCGGCCGGAAAGGACGTGGAGGGCATCGTCCACTTGGTTGGGGCCGTCAACGGCTCCGGTGCCACGCCCGGTGCCGCGTTCACCCTGCCGGTCGGGATGCGGCCGGTCCAGGACTCGAGTTTCATCACCGGCTGCGCAGGTCCCGGTCTCGCGCACGTAGCGATCAGTGCCGGCAGCGGAGCAGTCACGATTACGTCGATGTCGGGCGGCAGCTGCCTGCCGAACGTGACGCTCGACGGAATCTCGTACATAACGCTCTAGTACTAGACAAACGTATGCGATAACATACGCGCTGCTGTGGAAGCGGTGGCGACAGAGAACGGGGCCGTAGGCAAGCGCGTGCGCGCTCTGCGTGAGTCGATGGACCTGTCTTTGCGCGACCTGGCCGAGCGCTCGGGCGTGTCCGCGCCGATGCTCTCTCAGGTCGAGCGTGGGGACACCTCGCCGACGCTCACGGTCGCGGGCAAGATCGCCACGGGGCTGGAGCTCACGCTCTCGCAACTCCTTCGACTTGACGAGGCAGAGCACGTCGTCGTCGTTCCGAAGGGATCGGGACGAGCCCGCAGCCGCGGGGGGCACAGCCTCGAGGAGCTCACGCCGGCGCTCCCGGGCCAGCGCGCGGACGTTTCGCGCCACACGCTCGCGCCGGGCGCTTCCACAGGCGGTCCGGCCGACCCGCCCATGCACGAGGCGGGCGCCCGCGAGACCGCGCTCGTCCTGGGCGGCACGCTCACCCTCGTCGTCGACGGCGAGGACCACAAGCTCTCCAAGGGCGACGCCGTCACGTTTGACGCCGACCTACCTCACCACTTCGAAAACCGCGACAAGGCTCCCTGTGAGTTCGTCGCCGTAGTCGCCGCCGGGTTGCGGCGGTCATAGGAGGCCACGAGATGCCAAAGACCATGTTCGAGAAGATCTGGGAGGCCCACGTGGTCTCCGACGGGACCATCTACATCGACCTCCACCTCGTCCACGAGGTCACCTCGGCCCAGGCCTTCGACGGCCTCCGCCTCGCGGGTCGCAAGGTCCGCCGGTCCGACCGAACGCTTGCCACAGCGGACCACAACGTGCCCACCGACGGCACGCCTACGTCACGGATGATCGCCGACGAGCTCTCCCGAAAGCAGGTCGAGACGCTCGAGAACAACTGCGAGGAGTTCGGCATCCCGATCTACTCGCTCGGCTCCGAGCGCCAGGGCATCGTCCACGTGATCGGCCCCGAGCTGGGCGTGACGCAGCCGGGCATGACGATCGTCTGCGGCGACTCACACACCTCCACCCACGGCGCCTTCGGCGCGCTCGCCTTCGGCATCGGCACCTCGGAGGTCGAGCACGTCCTCGCCACTCAGACGCTGATGCAGAAGCGCCCCAAGACGATGCGCATCGCGTACTCGGGCGAGCTGGGGAACGGCGTCTACGCCAAGGACCTGATCCTGGCCACGATCGGCAAGCTCGGCACCGGCGGCATGGTCGGCCACGCGGTCGAGTACGCGGGAGAGACGATGGCCGGCCTCTCGATGGAGAACCGGATGACGATCTGCAACATGACGATCGAAGGTGGAGGCCGCGCGGGGATGATCGCCCCGGACGAGACGACCTTCGAGTGGGTCGAAGACCGACCCGCGGCGCCCGAGGACTTCGACGAGGCGGTCGCCCGCTGGCGCGAGCTCCCGACCGACGACGGCGCCTCCTTCGACACAGAGGTCGAGTTGAACGCCGCCGAGATCTCGCCCATGGTCACGTGGGGAACGAACCCCGGTCAGGTCGTCCAGGTCACGGACTCCGTGCCCGAGCCGACCGACGAGGTCGAGGAGCGCGCTCTTCAGTACATGGCGCTCAAGCCCGGCACGCCCATGCAGGAGATCCCGCTCGAGCGCATCTTCATCGGCTCGTGCACCAACTCGCGGATCGGCGACCTGCGCGAGGCCGCTTCGATGGTCGAGGGACGAAAGGTCGCCTCGTCGCTCGAAGCGATGGTCGTGCCCGGCTCGGTGCAGGTGAAGGCACAGGCCGAAGCCGAGGGCCTCGATGAGGTCTTCCGCGCCGCCGGCTTCGACTGGCGCTCGGCGGGGTGCTCGATGTGCTTGGGGATGAACCCGGACATCCTGAGCCCGGGCGAGCGCTGCGCGTCGACCTCGAACCGCAACTTCGAGGGGCGCCAGGGCAAGGGCGGGCGCACCCACCTCGTGAGCCCGAAGATGGCGGCAGCGGCCGCGATCGAGGGACATTTCGTCGACATCCGCGATTGGAGCTGACCCATGGACCCCGTGAACACGATCGAAGGCCCCGTGTCCGTCCTCGACCGGGCGGACGTCGACACCGACCAGATCATCCCCAAGCAGTTCCTGAAGCGCGTCGAGCGCACGGGCTACGGCGAGTTCCTTTTCTACGACTGGCTTCGCGACGGCGAGATCGAGCTCGAGCCGAACCCGATCCTGGTCACGGGGCGGAACTTCGGCTGCGGCTCGTCGCGGGAGCACGCTGCCTGGGCGCTCGAGGACTTCGGTTTCAAGGCGGTCGTCGCGCCCTCGTTCGGCGACATCTTCTTCTCGAACTGCACGAAGATCGGCCTGCTGCCGGTCGTCCTCGCCGACGAAGAGTGCGATGCGGTGGCCGAGGCCGGCTCGGCAACGGTCGACCTCGACGCACAAACCGTCACCTGCGATGCGGGGACGTACCGGTTCGAGATCGACCAGGAGATCAAGCACCGCCTCTTGAACGGCCTCGACGACATCGGCGTCACGCTCCAGAACGAGGCGGCGATTGACGCTTTCGAGTCAGCGGGCAAGGCCGACCGCGCGCCTGTAACCACCGCGCTGTAGAAATCGCATATGGCATACGACGTCGGCGAAAAGCCTGGCGACGGCATCGAGCGCCGAGGCTCCGGCGGCTGGGACGACATCCTGGCCGACGAGGCATATGTCGTCTCGCCCGGCTCGGAGTGGCGCTCGGAGCTCTACCGGATCGCTGTCGCCCAGTTCACCCGCGCTGCGGACGCGGTCGGCCTTCCCGACGACATCCGCGAGCGCCTCCAGGAGCCGCGACGCTCGCTGGTCGTCAACTTCCCCGTCCGTCGCGACGACGGCTCGGTCCAGGAGTTCACCGGCTATCGCGTCCAGCACACGCTCGTCATGGGACCGACCAAGGGCGGTATCCGCCTGGCGCCCGGCGTCTCGCTGGGCGAGTGCGCGGCTCTCGCGATGTGGATGACCTACAAGTGCGCGCTTCTCGGTCTGCCGTTCGGCGGCGCGAAGGGCGGCGTGCGCTGCGACCCGAACCGGCTCTCGGATGGTGAGATCGAGCGGCTCATGCGCCGCTACACCGCCGAGATCGCGCCGATCATCGGCCCCGACCGCGACATCGGCGCGCCCGACATGGCAACTGGCGAGCGCGAGATGTCGTGGATCATGGACACCTACTCGCAAAGCGCGGGGCAGGCGGTGCCTGAGATCGTCACCGGCAAGCCCGTCGTCCTCGGCGGCACCGAGGGCCGGCGGACCGCGACGGGGATGGGAGTCGTCTACACGATCGAGTCGGTGCTCGAGCACCTCGACTGGGAGCTCGCGGGCAAGAGGGTCGTCGTCCAGGGCTTCGGCAATGTGGGCGCCACCGTCGCGACCGGCCTGGCTCAGCGCGGGGCGAAGATCGTCGGCGTCGCGGATGTCGCCGGCGGCCTCCACAACGAGGACGGCATCGAAGTGAAGGCGCTGCTCGACCACCAGGCCGAAAACCGCTTCATCCGCGATTTCGACGGCGCCGATCCGATCGGGAAGACGGAAGTGCTCGAGGCTCCGTGCGACATCCTCGTGCCCGCAGCGCTGGAGTGCCAGGTCACGAACGAGAACGCGAGAGAGCTCGACACCAAGCTCATCGTCGAGGCTGCGAATGGGCCGACGACGCCCGAGGCGGACACGATCCTCGCCGAGCGCGGCATCCCGGTCGTGCCGGACATCCTCGCCAACTCGGGCGGGGTGACCGTGAGCTACTACGAGTGGGCACAGGGCGTGCAGCGCGAGTCCTGGTCGGCCGCGGACGTCGCGGAGCGACTGGAGACGGCGATGCAGGACGCGACCAAGCGCGTCCTCGCCGCCGACGGAAAGGGAGACTGGCGCACGGCGGCGCTCTCGATCGCGGTCGAGCGCGTGGCGCAGGCTTCGGCGTTGCGCGCGATTTACCCCTAGGAAACGTTTGCCCAGGCTTATTTCGGCTAAATGGGTTGCGGCGCCGCGACCTGCGGCTTCGATCAAGACAGAGGAGGACCCATGGGATCCGAAGAGTCAGAAGACGTCGGCACCGAGGACGACGACAGCAGCGTTGAGGACGACGGCACCCAGGCCGAGGACGACCTCGGTGGCAGCGAGGCCGAAGATGTGATCGCAACGGGCGGCGGCAACGTCGACGATGACGGTGACGACGACGCAGGCGAGGACGCAGGCGACGACGGCGGCGAGTAACTCCGAGCCGGGGCGCGTCACTGGGCGCGCCCCGGCTAGCTTTCGGGGGGTGAACGCGGGGGTCGACAGCCAGTGAGCGCACCGGACAAGCCCGTCGAGTGGCGCGCGCACGAGTACGACCACCAGTCCGCGCCCCACGATGAGTGGTCGGAGCAGATCCTTGCCCGGCTCGAGTTGAAGGGCGATGAGACCGTCCTCGACGCCGGCTGCGGCACGGGCCGCTTCACCAAGAAGCTGGTCGAGCGGGTCCCGCACGGGCATGTAATCGGGGTCGACGCCTCGGCCTCGATGATCGAGAAGGCGCGCGAGCACCTGGGCGAGGACGCAGACTTGCGCCAACAGGACCTGAGGGCGCTCGACATCCCGGAGAAGGTCGACGTCGTCTATTCGAGCGCGGTCTTCCACTGGATCCAGGAGCACGAGACGCTTTTCCGCTCGCTCCACGGGGTGATGAAGCCCGGCGCGGTGCTCGAGGCGCAATGCGGGGGGCAGGACAACGTTGCCGAGATCATGCGGGCGCTCGACGCGCTCTCGGGCGACGAGCGCTTCGCGTCGTATCTGCGCGGCGACACACAGGGGACGAACTTCGCTTCGGTCGAAGACACGCGCTCGCGGCTTGAGCTGGCGGGCTTCTCCGACGTCCGGGTCTGGACGCACCCACACCCGGTCACGCCGAAGGATCCGCGGGGCTACCTTTCGACGGTGATCCTGCCATGGCACCTCCACCGTCTTCCGCCGGAGCTTCACGACGCGTTCGAGCGAGCGGTGCTCGAGACGGCGCCACGCCCGCTAGTCGTGAACTACATCCGCCTCAACATCTCCGCCGTCGCATGAGGCTCAGAACCGCAGCGGCGGTGCTCGTGGCGCTCGCCGCCTGGATTGGCGTGTGCGGCACGGCCTCCGCTGCCAAGGCGCCAGTCAAGCACGTGATTACCGTCGTATTCGAGAACAAGAACTACGAGGAGACGTTCGACCCCGAGGGAGACGCTCCCTACTTCGCCAAGCGCCTTCCGAAGAAGGGCGTGACGCTCGAGAACTACTACGCGACGGGACACCTAAGCCTCGACAACTACATATCGATGGTGTCCGGACAGGCACCGAACATCGTCACCCAGGCTGATTGCCAGACCTTCGCGGAGTTCGCCCCGGCGGTTCCGACCACGGACGGGCAGTTCATCGGCCAGGGCTGCGTCCATCCGACCGCCGTGAAGACCGTTGCCGACCAGCTCTCCGAGGAAGGGCTCAGCTGGCGTGGCTACATGCAGGACATGGATACGCCGTGCAGGCACCCGGCGGTGGGGGCCGTCGACGACACCCAGGATGCCGAGGTGGGCGACCAGTACGCGACCCGCCACAACCCGTTCATGTACTTCCACTCGATCATCGACCGCCAGGGGTTCTGCGAACGCCATGTCGTCGACTTCAAAGAGCTCAAGGGCGACTTTCGGCACAAGCGCACCACGCCGGCGTACTCGTTCGTAACGCCCGACCTGTGCCACGACGGCCACGACGCGCCTTGCGTCGACGGCAAGCCCGGCGGCCTGAAGCAGATCAACCGCTTCCTCCGCCACAAGGTTCCGAAGATCACGCACTCGAACGGCTTCAAGGACCGCGGGCTTCTCCTCCTCACCTTCGACGAGGCGGAGGCTGAACCGGGCGAAAGCGGCGACGCCACCGCTTGCTGCAACGAGCAGCCGGGCCCGAACACGCCAAATCCCGGTGGGTTGATCCCCGGCCCCGGGGGCGGGCGGGTCGGTCTCGTGGCCCTGTCGAAGTGCGTGAAGCCCGGCCGCGTCGTCGAGGAGCCCTACAACCACTACTCGCTCCTTCGCTCAACCGAGGACATGTTCGGCCTCGAGCACCTCGGCTTTGCGGGTCAGGCCGGCCTGAAGTCGTTCAACCATGATCTCTTTGCTCATGGCGACTGCTAGCGGCCACATCGCGCTCCTGCCCGGCGACGGGATTGGCCCCGAGATCGTCTCGGCCGCCGTCAAGGTCCTCGACGCCGTCGGCGACTTCACGTACGAGGAGAACCTCGTCGGCGGGGCATCGATCGACGAAAGCGGTATCGCGCTCACCGACGCCGTCCTCGAGAAGTGCCGCAAGGCCGACGCCGTCTTGCTCGGAGCCGTCGGCGGCCCGAAGTGGGACACGACCGAACCGGACAAGCCCCGCCCAGAGCAAGGCCTCCTCGGCCTGCGTAAGGGCCTGGGCCTCTTCGCCAACCTGCGGCCGGTCCGCCCGAGTCCTGCGCTCGTCGACGCGAGCCCGCTCCGGCCCGAGATCATCCAGGGCACGGACATCCTCGTGGTGCGCGAGCTCACCGGCGGCATCTACTTCGGCGAGAAGACGCGCGAGCGGGACTCGGCGAGCGATTTGTGCGTCTACTCCCGCCACGAGATCGATCGCATCGCCCGTGTCGCGTTCAAGGCGGCGAAGCGCCTCGATGGCCGGGTCACCTCCGTCGACAAGGCCAACGTCCTCGAGACGTCACGCCTCTGGCGCGAGGTCGTCTCGGAGATCCATGAAGCCGATTATCCAGAGGTCGCCCTCGACCACATGCTCGTCGACAACGCCGCGATGCAGCTCGTCGCTGGCCCCTCGCGCTTCGACGTGATCGTGACCGAGAACATGTTCGGCGACATTCTCTCCGACGCCGCCGCGATGCTCACCGGCTCGCTCGGCATGCTGCCATCGGCGAGCGTGGGGGAGAGCGGCCCCGGAGTCTTCGAGCCCGTCCACGGCTCAGCCCCCGACATCGCCGGCACGGGCACTGCGAACCCGCTGGCGACGATCCTCTCGGTGGCGATGCTGCTGAGGGACGGGCTCGCGGCTGACGAGGAAGCGACGCGCGTCGAGGCTGCGGTTGACCAGGTCCTTAACGACGGTGCACGTACCCCGGATCTCGCTGGCGGCGCGGAGGCCGAAGGGGTCATCGGAACCGACGAGATGACCGAGGCAGTCCTGCAAGCACTCTGACCGCGTGCCGTGATTGGATTCCGGCATGACGCTCTACGAGTTGCTCCTCATGCTGCACGTAATCGCCGTGATCATCTGGTTGGGGGCTGGGTTCCTCTTCCTGGTTTTGATCACCCTCGCTCAGAGGGCGAACGAGCCCGAGCGTGAGGCCTCGTACCACGCAGACATCGACAGGCTCGCGCCGATCCTCTTCATCCCGGCATCGCTCGCGACCTTCGTCCTCGGCGTCCTGACGGCCCTCGAGGGGGACTGGGACTTCGGCCAGGCGTGGATCCTGATCGGACTCGCCGGCTGGCTCTTCTCGTTCCTCGTCGGCATCGCCTACTTCAAGCCCGAGAGCGCGCGGATCATGGAGCTCGACAAGCAAGGCCCTGAAGGCCAGGCGGAAGCGATGAGCCGCTCAGCGCGCATGACCGCCGTGGACCACTTCCAGCTGACGACCCTCTTCGTAGTCGTCGCGGCGATGGTGATCAAGCCCACCGGTGACGATGCGGGCGTTCTAATCGCCTTCGCGGCCGTGCTAGGCCTGGTGGCCTTTGCCAACGCTCGCACGCTGCGTGGAGATGCGGGCGCGACCTCGGCGCCAACGCGCTCCTGAGCCCGGAAACCCTCCGACCGCGATCAAGGGACGCCCGAGGGGCGCGGACCGACACCGTGTCGCCCAACGGCGACCAGTAGCAGTGGAGCGGCGGTAACCCGGGTAACGGCAAGTACTTCGCCGAGGCCAACGAGACCAGTAAGCGCGAGGGCGACGTCTCAAAGACGGTTAAGAACTGAGGACGGTTCCGGGTTCCGAAAGGCTTGGGCCGCGGGATGTCTCAGCTCGAGCCTCAGAACCTCTGATTGAGACTCGTGTAGCGGCACGCTGCACGCACGCAGAGCGCGTCCGAGTTCTATCGCTTCCGTCGTTGGTGTCGACGGCCAAGACTGCCTGAGGGCCGCAGGCAGCTGCGACGACTCGCTGGGGCTCTGGCCGCGCCATGTGACAGTTGTTGTTTGCACGAGAGTCGGTTTGGCTAGATAGAGAGAAGACTTATGCCAAAGCGGAATCAAGACCGGCCTGAAACCAAGTGGGAAACCGCCAGGCTGATTCCTACCGCGGGTATTCGCGGTCAGGATGAACAGGAACGTCGCGCCACATCTGCCCTTCTAGCCGTCCTGCCAGCCGTACCCGATTTCGGTCACGCGCTACTCGGAGGCCTCAAGGCGCCGAAGGGCTCAATCTCGACGTTTACTGAAGTGCGACTCAAAGATGACAACGGTCAGACGCATATTCCCGACGGAGCGATCATCGTCGAGCGGGGAAAAACGCGCTGGGCATGCCTGGTCGAAGTTAAGACAAGCACGGCTCTCCTGCAGGGCGACCAAGTCGAGCGGTATCTCTCGATGGCTCGTGCGCACGGGTTCGACGGCTTGCTCACGATCTCTAACCAGATTCGGACCGACGCCCACGAATTGCCGTACAAGCTAAATCGCGCTCGCATCGGCCGTTTGACAGTGCGGCATATGTCGTGGTGGCGGATCCTTACCGAGGCAATTATTCAAAGCCGCTTTCGCGGGGTTGCGGATCCCGATCAGGCGTGGATTCTGAGCGAATTGATTCGCTATCTGGATGACCCGAAGTCGGGGGCTAGCGGATTCGACGGGATGGGTGAGTCGTGGACCAAAGTTCGTGACGCGGCGCGGATGGAGACGCTTCGGGCTAGCGACACCGAGGCCAAGGATGTCGCTGCAAAGTGGGAACAGTTCGTCGAGTACCTCTGTCTTCAGCTAAGCCAGGACCTCGGCGTAACCGTCAATCGTGTTCGTCCGCGCGGACAATCGCCGTCAGACCGCGTGACTCAGGCAACGAAGCTCATGGCAGCTACTGGTGTGTTGGAAGGCACGATAAAGATCCCGGATGCCATCGGGCCCCTGTCGATAGAGGCGAACCTGAGAAGCGCCCGAGTCGTAACTTCTGTCGAGTTGCAGGCGCCTCGAGAAGGCCGGCCACAAACGAGAGTCAACTGGCTTCTCCGACAACTCAAGAATGCTCCAGACGACTTGCGAGTGGATGTCCGATTCTCCCAGAGCAAGACAACCTCGTCATGCCTCATCAAAGAATGTCGCGATGCGCCGGAGCGGCTTCTCGCGGACGATGCAAAACGTGAGCCGCGCTCATTTTCGGTGGCGTTGTCTAGGAAAATGGGAACAAAGCGGGGCCGAACTGATGGATCGTTTGTGTCCGAAACGCGACGTCAGTTGCTGGATTTCTACGGAGAGCTGGTCCAGGATCTTCAGCCGCCTAGGCAGAAGGCTCCAAAGCTTCCCAAGCCGACCGAAGAGCAAGGTCCGCCAGAAACGACAGCTGCAGAGCTGTCGGAGGGGCGAGTCAGGCGGGAACAAGAGTCGAGTCTGGACCAGATTGCCCAAGTCGCTCAGTTCACAGACGCCGGTTGATTCAAAGCTTCAGGGTCAAGTGCATCTCGGCTGACCTCGCTTGAGAAGGACCGGCCTCTTTCACATTAATAGACGTGCTTAATTTCGCCCAACAGCTCGACAAGGCCGCAGCCTTACCCCTTGATACTCAGAACAAGGTTCGGGAGCTCGCAAAGCAGATCAATCACAAGGCTGTCCTGCCCTTGGTCGGCGCCGGTGCATCATTCGATTGCGGCTCTATCTCAGCCAAGGATCTGGCGCATCTTGTCGCGCGCTCTTACCGCAGTCTCATTCCCGATACAGCTACGCATCCCAGCGATCTCGCGTCCGCCGAAGCAGAAGGCGCATTAGGTGTTGTGGCAGATGCTTTGTTTCATCGCACGACTCAAGAAGCCGTTGTCGATGCGCTCTCCCTTGACGACACGGGCGTCTGGCCGGGAGTCGATGACTTTCCCGAGCACTTCTGTCCCTTCCGCGTTCTCGCAAGGCTCGCACGCGAGGGTCTGTTGCCGGAAGCGATCACATTGAACTACGACCAAGCATTCGAGCGCGGATTGCAAGATGAGGGATTCCAGTTCGCTCCATCAGCTGCGCGGGGCCGAAGATGGCTTGATCATGCTTCGGTCATCGCAGATAGGGAAGCCAACGCCTCAATTGAGCGTCGAGGCGCCTTCGCACTAACTAAGGCTCATGGTTGCGTAGCCGAGTTTCGTCGCCGGACACGCAATCTCGCTAGATCTCGACCGCCGCTGGCGCGCACATCGAAACGAGGCCCGTGGGACTCCATAGTCGTTCGCCGCGGTCAGCTGCTTGACTGGCGCACAGATTTTTGGGCGCGAGACGTGCTCGCCGATCGTAGTCGGCGAAATGTCATCCTCCTCTTGGGCTTCTCGGGGTCGGACCCGGTGATTAACGCAACGCTGACCCGAATCCTGGATGAGGTTGCCGCTGGTGGCACAGCACCCAGAGTCGTTGTGATTGACCATTGCCCGGACACCGTTGCCTTGGAGGGGTTGATAGATGCGGGGCGCGGCAGAGGTGTGGGCCTTGCGGGCGTTGAAGTGATCGGCAGCGGCGGGACAACGATGACCGCCATTCTGCTTGCATTGGCTGCTGAGTGGGTCAGTCTCAGACTTAAGCCGGCCGCCCAAGAACTGGGCATCGCCCTGCCGTCGGCCGTGTCTGAGCTAGTTCCCGAGCTCAGTGTGGCTGCGCCTTGCATGCTGAGATGGTCGTATCAACTAGCCCCTCTCGACGCTGAGGTTGATCTAGCGCAGGACATCAATTTGGAGCGTGCAGCTCGGAAGGGTTACGTTCCCTTGACAGTGTTCCCCTTCCGCACAGCACGATTGCTCGCGATGCGAAGATCTGTTAGGAGTTGGCTTGGTCTCTCTTCTCCAGAGACGGTGACCGAGGCAACGAGACACGGCTCCTTTGTTGTGGATCGCGGATCATCCCAGGCCTACCTACCCGTGGATATAAAGATCGACAGGCTGCGCTCGATCCCACCGTCCACTTGGCGTCGCGCAGCTGAGACCATGGACGCGCCGAGGGACCTCGACTGGTTCTTAGTCGCACGTGACGGAAACGATCTCGTTGGTCTGTCGTTGATGGGCGCGGAGGTGCGCATCTGATGAACCCTGTCGAACGCGTCCTTGAGCATCTGACGGAGGTAGGAATAAGCGGTCGCATGGGCGCCGTTGAACCGTTCGGTGAAACGCTCCCACTGGTTGAAGCGGTCGCATGGGATTCCACTAGTGCTCAAGTCGCCTTCATTGCTCGGGAATCGGAGCCGTTGAGGGATGTTGGCGAAGCCCGAGTAGAGCCTTGGCGACAACTGCTATTTGCGGCCTCAGGTTTACGACATCACTTGCGACGGGATGGGACCCCTGCGCTTGCGACACCAATCGTCTTCGCGCTTGTTGATGGGGATCTGAAGTCTGACTTACGCGAGCTGGCCGATGACTTGGCGCAAGACTATGCCTTGTTTACTCGGGTCGACCTAAACCTCATTGACATCGAGTCGACGGGTGACCCGGACGCCCTTGATAGGGGTCTCGCGCCGATGCTCCCGTGTGTCCGGCGGGCGCTTCGCGGACAACGCACGGTGGCTCCGGCCGATATCGATCAGTTCTGGAAGGAGCTCCAATCGGAGATCGACTCGACTGCATCCAATGTCTTGACGGACGTGTTTGTCAGCTTCAGGGGCGAAGCGGTGCACTGGTTAGAGCGTGGGCTTCAGGGCTCTCCAACCACAGCTCCAGTCCAGACACCTCTTCGGCCGATTGTCGAACTGGGCCTCGATTCGTTCCGATCGTTCGCTGACGAGAGGATTCGTCTGGGTGCTACCACCGTCATCGAGGGGCACAACGGAAGCGGCAAGAGCAGCATCATCGAAGCTCTGGAATTGTTATGGGCAGGCGCGACTCAACGCATGCCAACCGGCGAGGACCTAGCTCTTTACACCGCTCACCTGGGTCATGAGGGTGAAGAGTTTCATCTGGACGGGACAACGCTGGAGGGCGACCGCCTGACTGTCTCCAGGGTTGAAGATGTGCCGGGCGCGAGTCTCCATCGCAATGTTTTGACCCAGGAATCAATGGAGGATCTGGCAAGCCTTGAGCCGGCGCGCCGCTTCAAAGCGTTCCTGCGAGCCACTGGTCTTGAACTCCCTGACCTAGCTGGAAGGCTTGAACAGCTCGCGAGAGACAGCGTGTCTGACCTCAACGAGATCCTGGGCAAGATCGGTGCGAAGAAGCTTCCGTCCATCGCAACAAAGGCTTTGGAGCACACGCAACGAGCACTTCGTTCAGATTTCGCAGCGCGACTTCCTGCCCCTGATCACGTTTCCGCGATGTCAGACACGTTGGCCCAGCTAACCAATGGGGGTTACATGGCGCAGCCCTGGGCGCCTAGCTCCGAGCTCCAAGCAAGCCTGGTCGCGTTGGACAATGCGTTTGCGGGTGTCGCGGCGACACTTGATTCTGTGAGCGGAGCGGAGGCGATCGCCGGCGCTGCGCTTGACGCATTGTCAGATGAGATTCAAGGCGTGGAGAAGAGAATCCAGCCGATTCGCCGACTAGTAGACGCGATGAGCGTCTACACACGCGCTTCGAACTCATCTCCTGGGCCGAAGGCAAGCGGGCCCCTTCCGCACTCCCTAGCCATTCGATGGAGCTCTCATGCTCAAAGCCTCATAACTGCAAGTTCGGAGTTTGAAGCGCACGTTTCGGACCTAGAGGACGCCGAATGGCGCCAGCGTCTCATGAAGTACGCCGAGATATTGCTCGAGGCGTCGAGCATCGCTCACGTTGCAGAGCTTCAGAGCATGGTTTCCGCTGGGGGCGACCCAGCTCAGCCGCAGATCGTTGCCGAGATACCGCCGGACCTATTTCTCGCTGCGGGCTTCCAGCAAACCTTTGAAGTGACCCAGGAGCTAATTGCTTCGACATCGGAACTTTGGCGACAGATGAACACGTATCACACCTCTCTCACGCGCTTGCGGGAAGACATCGAAGCTCATCCAGGACATCGTGTAGCGGGCCAAGAAGAATCCCTGGCTTTCGCTCTGGCTCGGTGCGAGCTGTCCAGAAATATGCGCTTGGCGAGAAGTCCAGTAGCGCGTGCCAGTACATCTCTGGTGGAAGCAATGCTTCAGGAGCGCCTTTTCCCGGTCGTGAGAGAGCTTGTTACCGCACTCACTCGCTTCGAGTGGTACTTCGAAGACCTTCAAGTCGCGATCAATCAAGGTGAGATCGAACTCAAAGGACTATCCACCACGGCTGAAGGCCTAGATATCAGGCTCCTTCTTAATGCTGCGGAACGGGATGTGGTTGGAATCGCCTGGTTCCTGTCTCTACATCTAATGCAGGCAAGAGATGAGCGACGAGTCCTTGTTATTGACGACCCGGCTGAAGGATTCGACGCAGTGAACCGCGCCGGATTCGTTTCGACCCTGCGAACTCTCGTCCGGCTGGCAAGACCGGAACAAGTCATCCTCACGACGCACGATGAACTTCTAGCCGACTTATTCGAAGAAGAGCTCGCTCCCGTTGCAGGCTGGCCGATAGAGCTTGTGCGCGTTCGCTGTCGACGCGACCGGGACGCATTGAGCGTTGCAAATCGACGCGAAGTGGCACCGGCGAATGCAGATCTCGATCGCGAAGAGCGCATGCTGGGTCTCAAGCAAGAGGCAATGAGGCTTCTCAATTAGCTTCCGGCTCCTGCAAGTTGCTCTGTCAGTAGCACCAGTGTCCGCCTGAGCGCAAGATCTGGTTGCGGCATACTTTCCGTGCACGCCAGCAACCCAAGGAGACCAGTGGAAAAGTCTGAATGGATCTGGATGAACGGCGAGTTCGTCGCTTGGGAGGACGCCAAGGTCCATGTCTTGTCCCATGGCCTCCACTACGGCACGGGCGTGTTCGAGGGAATCCGCTGCTACGAGACCGACAAGGGGCCGGCGGTGTTCAGGCATCGCGAGCATCTCGATCGGCTGCACGCTTCGGCAAAGCTCTACTACTTGCCGCTCGAATACCCGGTCGAGGAGCTCCGCGAGGCAACACACGAGCTGATCCGGCGGAACGGGCTTAACTCTTGCTACATCCGGCCGCTCGCCTTCCGCGGCTACGGCGAGATGGGGCTGTTCGCCAAGAACTCCCCGATCGAAGTTACGATCGCGGTTTGGCCTTGGGGCGCCTATCTGGGCGATGAGGGGAAGCAGAATGGCATTCGCGCCAAGGTCTCATCCTGGCGGCGCATCTCGCCCCAAGGCCTGATCCCGCATGCGAAGGCCTCGGGCCAGTACCTCAACTCGATCCTCGCCAAGACCGAATCGCACAACGCCGGCTACGACGAGGCGATTCTTCTCGACGAGGTCGGCCATGTCTGCGAGGGCTCGGGGGAGAACATCTTCATCGTCCGTGACGGCCAGCTCGTCACACCGCCGCACACCGCCTCAATCCTCGACGGGATCAGCCGCCGCTCGATCATGCAGATCGCCGGCGACCTCGGCTACCCGGTCGTCGAGCGCGAGATCTCGCGCTCGGAGCTCTACCTCGCCGAGGAGATGTTCCTCTGCGGGACCGCGGCCGAGCTCGTGCCTGTGCGAGAGATCGACGACCACGACCTCGGCTCGCCCGGTGAGATCACCAAGGCGGTCCAATCGAAGTACGAGGATGCCCTGCACGGGCGCGCCCCGGAGTACTCGGAATGGCTTGACGTGATCGAAGTGCCGAGTAAGGTGGCTTCCGAGAGTTCATGACGATCCTTTCTGTGCGCATCGACCGAATTACCCGCGCCGCGGCCTGACGCCGTGGCCCGCGCGGCCTTGCTCGCGCCCAAAGTTCGCTCGATCCGTACCGTAAGAAAGGCTCTCCAGTGACCACCTCGACCGTAAAGCTCTACGACACCACCCTCCGCGACGGCATGCAGGGGCAGGGGATGTCCCTCTCCGCCGCCGAGAAGGTGCGCGTAGTCAAGGCACTCGACCGCCTCGGCGTCCATTTCGTCGAGGCCGGCTTCCCCTCGTCCAACCCCAAAGAGGCCGAGCTCTTCGAGCTGCTCTCCACTGAGCAGTTGGAGACGGCCGAGGTCTGCGCCTTTGGCATGACCCGTCGGCGCGGCATCCCCGCTGCCGAGGACGATGCGCTGCGCACCCTCGTCGGCTCGTTCGCGCCCGTTGTGACCCTCGTCGGCAAGACCTGGGGCCTCCATCTCGAGAAGGTCACGAAGGTCTCGCGCGAGGAGAACCTCGACATGATCCTCGACTCCGTCGGCCACTGCCGCGCGGAGGGCAAGCGCGTGGTCTACGACGCCGAGCACTTCTTCGACGCCTGGCGCGACGACTCCGCCTACGCGCTCGAGTGCCTGCGCGCCGCGGTCACCGCCGGTGCCGAGAACGTGACGCTGTGTGACACGAACGGCGCCTCGCTCCCGCACGAGATCGCGAGCGCCACCGCCACGGTCGTCGAGCAGTTCGGAAAGACGCACCCGGACGCCTCGATCGGCATCCACACCCACAACGACGCCGAGTGCGGGGTCGCCAACTCATTGGCGGCCGTCGACGCCGGCGCCGACCTCGTCCAGGGCACCGTGAACGGCCACGGTGAGCGCTGCGGAAACGCGAACCTGATCTCGATCCTCGGCAACCTCCAACTCAAGATGGGCTTCGACATCGTCGGGCCCGAGCGGATCCGCCTCCTCACGGAGACGTCCCACTTCGTCGACGAGCTCCTGAACGTGAACCCGGACCCCGACCAGGCCTACGTCGGCCGCAACGCCTTCGCCCACAAGGGCGGCATGCACGTCGCGGGCATCCAGGCCGACGCCCGAACCTTCGAACACCTGGACCCGGGGCTCGTGGGCAATGGGCGCGACGTCCTAATCTCGGAGCTATCGGGCAAGGGCTCGGTGCTAAGCGAGGCAGAGGCGGCCGGCATCGACCTCGACGCCGACGCCGCCAAGCGCGCGCTCGAGCACGTGAAGGAGCGCGAGCACCGCGGCTACCAGTACGAGGCGGCCGACGCCTCGTTCGAGCTGCTCTTGCGCCGGGAGGCGGGGCAGTACTCGCCGCTCTTCCGCCTAGAGAGCTTCCGGGTCATCACTGAAAAGGCCGCCGACGGCCACGTCGAGACGGAAGCGACGATCAAGATCTGGGTCGACAGGCACCGCTACGTGCGCACGGCCGAGGGGAACGGCCCGGTGAATGCGCTCGACAAGGCGCTTCGCCTGGCGATCACCGACCTCCATCCGCACCTCGCCGACATCGAGCTCACCGACTACAAGGTGCGCATCCTCGACTCCCACGACGGCACCGGCGCGATCACCCGCGTTCTCCTCGACTCCTCAGACGGCCACGAGAGCTGGGGCACGATAGGCGTCTCGGAGAACATCATCGAGGCCTCGTGGGAGGCACTCGTCGAGTCGCTTGAGTACGCGTTCCAGCCGGCGGCTGTTCGTAACGACTGAGCCGGGTCAGGACTCGTTCAACTTCGCCGCGTCGCGGACGAGCTTCTTGAAGGCGGTCTTGTTGAGCTTGTCGCCCTCATAGAGGTCGATCGTGCGGGACTTGCCTCCGTGGACCTTGTCGAAGACGCCCTTGGGGTCGTCAAGCGCGCCGCCCTTGGCGAAGGTGACCTTCACCTTGCCCTTGAAGGTCTGGCCGTGGCCGATCAGGCCCTCGTGGTACCAGGTGTGAACTCCGTCGGGATTCGACTTCGTCTTCCACTTCATCTCCTCGACGATCTCCGGTACTGCCTCCTTTACGAGGCTGCGGATTTCGTCGAGCTTCTCATCGCGCCAGTCGGCCATGGCGCGCAGCATAGACCTCGAGCCTGTGCTCAGGACTCAGCGATCGCCTTCTCCATGGAGGCGCCTTCGATCTTCACGCCGTCGGCGTCTCGAGCACAAAGCGGCCAGCTTCAGTGAACCCATACGCGGCGTAAAGCGGTATGCCTGGGAGCGTCGCGCCCAGGACCATTCGTGAGAAGCCCTCGGCTGCGGCGGCTGCTTCTGAAGCCTTCAGGATGGCGCGGCCGATGCCCTGTCGAGTCCAGTCCGACCGCACGAACATCGCGCGTACCCGCGCCGGCTCGGTCGCTGGGTCAAGAAGGCGATCGTCGTCCCCTGCCTCGCCCTCGCCCGCGTAGAGCCGGTTGCGCCTGCTCCAGCCTCCACACGCCACGATCTCGCCGTCGATCTCGTGGACGAAGTAGGTGCCGTCGTCTACGAGCATCTCGTCGAGATGGGCAATGTGAACGGCAGCGCTCTCGGTCTGCCGCTTGTCGTAGAAGGCGGGGAAGATCTCAAGGACTGAAGCGCGCATGAGCGCCCGGAGGGCCGGGATGTCTTCGCGCCGCGCAAGCCTTTGAGGCGGTGTCATGAGGCGAAGCTACCTCCATAGAGTGGACATCGTGTCAACCCATGACGACATACCCCTAGCGAAGCCGGAGATCGGCGAGCGCGAGGAAGAGCTGGTCCTGGAGGTGCTCCGGTCGGGGCGCCTGTCGCTTGGGCCCGTGCTCGAGCGCTTCGAGCGCGAGTTCGCTTCGTGGTTGGGGGTGGCCGATGCCGTGGCCGTTTCGTCCGGTACCGCAGCACTTCATCTGGGCGTGCGCCAGCTCGGCTGGGGCGAGGGCGACGAGGTCGTCACGTCCCCGTTCTCGTTCGTCGCGTCCGCTAACTGCCTCCTTTACGAGAACGCAAAGCCGGTCTTCTGCGACATCGACCCGGTGACGTTGAACCTCGACTCCGAGGCTGCGGCAGCGGCGGTGGGGGAGAGCACCGCGGGCATCCTGCCGGTTGACATCTTCGGCTATCCGGCGGCACTGCCCGAGCTGTGCGCGTTGGCCGAGGACAAGGGCCTTGGCGTCCTCGAAGACGCCTGCGAGGCGCCCGGCGCTGTCGACGGCGATGGCGTGAAGCTCGGCGCCCGCGGTCACCTTGCGACCTTCGCCTTCTATGCGAACAAACAGCTCACGACGGGGGAGGGGGGCATGATCGTCCCGCGCTCCTCCGACGAGGCGGCGGAACTCCGCTCGGCCCGCAACCAGGGCCGCGCGATCGACATGGACTGGCTCGACCACGATCGCATGGGCTTCAACTACCGGATGACCGACTTCCAGGCCGCGCTTGGCGTCGCGCAGGTCGAGAAGGCCGATGAGCTCCTGGCGTCGCGCGCACGGGTCGCAGCGTCGTATGCCGAGCGCCTCGCCGAGCATGCGGGCGCACCCGCGGGCGAGGGCGACGCCAACGGGCTCGTCTTGCCCTGCGCCGATCGCGGCTCCGAGCGGCGGAGCTGGTTCGTCTACACAGTGCGCCTGCCGAAGGACCTCGATCGCGAGGCCGTGATCGGCGACCTCGCCCAGCGCGGCATCCAGTCCAAGGCCTATCTGCCGTGCATCCACCTGATGCCGCACTACCGCGAGCGCTTCGGCTTTAAGGGTGGGGAGTTCCCAATTGCCGAGGAAGTGGCCGAGCGCTCGCTCGCGCTGCCATTCTTCCCTGCAATGACGGACGATCAAGTGGACACCGTGTGCGAGGCGCTCGGCGAGGCGCTGGGCGAAAGCGACTGGACCTGAGATGCCGGCCCAGGGAGACACGCTGGTCGACACGGCCGCCGAGATCGAGAGCCTCACCGCGCTCCGCGAGGCCGCCGGCGAGGTCGACGGCACGATGGAGCGTCACACCCTGCGCTGTTTTCTCCTCTGTCAGCTCCTCGCCGAAAAGCACAACGCTGACCTCGACCGGGAGGTGATGCTGTGCGCGTCGATCCTCCACGACATCGGCCTGTATGACGCGGTATCCGATGGAGGCGTCTACACCGACGAAGGTGGCGAGTTCGCCCGTAAGCTCGGCCTCGAGCACGGGTGGGACGAGCGCCGCGCCGAGCTTTGTGCCGCGGCGTGCGCCAACCACCACGCGATCCGCTCGCAGTGGGAGCAGGGCGCCGAGGTCGAGGTGCTCCGCCTTGCCGACCGCATCGAGGTCTCGGGCGGGCTGTCGCGAGGCGGCCTAACCCGCGACCAGATCAAGGGCGTGTTCGAAGAGGTGCCGCGCGACGGCTTCTACGGCGGCCTCGTCCACGTAGTCTGGCCCTCGCTTCGCTCCCGTCCGCTCAAGACACTTCGGATCTTCAGCCGCTGATGGGACGCCTCGACGAACCCCAGGACCCGCTGTTCAAGCGGATCAACACGTCCGTTGGCTTCGACCGGCGCCTGTGGCCGCATGACATCACGGGCTCGATCGCGCATGCGGGTGCGCTCAGGCGCGCGGGAGTGCTCACCGGCGAGGAGTTGGACGAGATGGTCCGCGGCCTCGAGCAGGTGAGCGACGAGCTCTCGACTGAGACGTTCGACTTCAAAGAGGACGACGAGGACATCCACATGGCGGTCGAGCGGCGGCTGACCGAGATCGTCGGGCCGCTCGGGGGAAAGCTGCACACCGGCCGTTCGCGCAATGACCAGGTGGCGACCGACCTGGCGCTCTTCGTCTCCCTCCACGCCGAACGGGCGGTCGAGCGGATCGCGGCGCTCATGGCGGCGCTGGTGGCGTCGGCCGAGCGCCATGCCGACTGGCCGATGCCCGGCTACACGCACCTCCAGCGCGCACAGCCCGTCTATCTGGCGCACCACCTCCTCGCCTACTTCTGGATGCTTCGCCGCGACGCGCGGCGGTTCGAGGCTGCACGTATTGCCGCCACGTCCGAGATGCCGCTCGGCTCGGGCGCGCTTGCCGGTCTCAACTGGGACCTCGACCGCGACGCGACCGCGGAGGATCTCGGCTTTGCAGCGCCCGCGCCCAACTCGATCGACGCCGTGTCGAACCGCGATGCTGCCCTCGATTACCTGAGTGCCGCGGCGATCTGCGCGGCGCACCTCTCGCGCCTGGGATCCGAGCTCGTGATCTGGTCGAGCCAGGAGTTCGGATTCTGTGAGCCTGCCGATGACTTCGCCTCGGGCTCGTCAATCATGCCCCAGAAGAAGAACCCGGACGCGGCCGAGCTTCTGCGCGGCAAGGCGCCGCGGGTAGCGGCCTCGTTCTCGACCCTGATCGGCGTGCTCCACGCGCTGCCGCTCGCCTACGCCAAGGACCTCCAAGAGGACAAGGAGGCGCTCTTCGACGCGGTGGACACGATCGAGACATCCCTGGAGGCGGCGGAGCGGATGCTTTCTGGCATGACGTTCAACCGTGAGCGCTTGGCCGCAGCTGCTGCCGACGAGATGCTCGCCGCCACCGACATCGCCGACCTCCTGGTGCGGCGCGGGATGCCGTTCCGCGAGGCGCACGGCGTGATCGGCGGCCTGGTGCGAAAGGCGGTCGAGTCCGGCCGCTCGCTGTCAGAGCTGACGCGCGAGGAGATCGCGGCGGAGTCTGAGCTTCTGGACGACGAGTACTACGAGGTGCTCGCGGGCGAGATGTGGCTGGAGTCGAAGGTCTCCGCCGGCGGGACGGCCTCGGCGCGGGTCGCCGAGCAGATCGCAGCGGCGCGCGAGGCGTTGGCCGGACTCTCCGGCACGTGACGGAACCCGGAGCCGAGCTCGGGGTTGAGTTCTACGACCGGCCGGTGGTGGAGGTCGCGCGCGACCTGGTCGGGTGCAGCCTCACGGTCGATGGCGTGGGCGGGATCATCACCGAGACCGAGGCGTACCACGCATCCGAGCCGGCCTGCCACGCCTACGTCGGGCTCACCGACCGGACGGCGCCACTCTTCGGGCCTCCGGGGCACGCGTACGTCTATCTCTCCTACGGTGTCCACAGCCTGCTGAACGCGGTGACCGAGCCCGAAGGCGAGGCTGCGGCCGTCCTGATCCGCGCACTCGAGCCGCGGTGGGGGCTGGAGGTCATGCGAAAGCGCCGGGGTCTCGAGGCGGAGCGCGTCTTATGCGCGGGCCCGGGCCGCCTCACGCAGGCGCTGGGCGTGGGGCTCGAGCTCAACACGGCGAAGCTCACCGCGAAGCCGTTCGAGATCCGGGCGCGGGCCAACTGGGACGGCGAGGTTGTCGGAGTCGCACCGCGGATCGGGATCACGCGGGCGGCGGAGCTCGAGTGGCGCTTCTGCGAGGTCGGGAGCCGCTACCTCTCGCGGCCGATTCCTAGGGTTGCCTAGCGGTGGCTGCGCTGGCGGCCGCGCTCTCCGACAGCACCCGTGCCGTCATCCGCGGGCGGCTGCTCTTCCGGCAGGGGCTCTTCCTCAGGCACGACGGTCTCGTCGGGGGCGACCGGCGTCTCCGGGACGACGGGCGTGGTGGGCACGGTCTCCGGGACGACTGGCGTTGTCGTGGTGGGCTCCTCCGCGTTTACCGAGAGGTAGGCGTTCACGATGTCGGCGAAGATCATGGCGGGTATGGTGCCGCCGTCGACGGGCTGGCCGGCGAACTCGGTGAGCATGGGGTCGCGCGAGTCGGCGTGGCCGACCCAGACGCAGGCGGTGATATCCGGTGTAGCGCCGCAGAACCAGGCGTCGCCGTTGTCGTCGGTCGTGCCCGTCTTGCCCCAGGTGGGCTCGCCCGTCTGAGCACGCTTGCCGGTACCTGACGTGACGACGCTCGTGAGCGTGGAGACAGCCGTCGCCGCCGTCTCGGGCTTGAGGACCTGCTCGCGGGTCGACTCGTTGATGCCAGTGTTGCCGTCCTTGTCTTCGACGGGCTCGGTGCCGTCGTCTGACGGATCGCCGTCGAAGACGCCCGCGATCGCGACTGGTCCGCCCTTCGATGCCGCCATGGTGCCCGAGACGCGATCGCCGTCCTCCTCGATCGTGTTGTAGGCGTGGGCCATCTCGAGCGGCGTGACGACCTGCGATCCCAGGATCATCGAGGGCGGGTAGCCGGAAAAATCCGATCCTTTGAGCGAGAACTCGAGGGGTCTGCCCTTCTCGTCGTAGGCGCGCAGGTCGCTCTTGATTCCCATGTCTTGAGCGTTCTGCGCGATGTCCTCCAGGCCGACCGCGGTTCCGAGCTGGGAGTAGACCGAGTTGTCGGAGAAGGTGGTGCCCGTGAAGAGGGTGATGGGGCCCCGGTAGGAGTCGGCGTAATTGTTCACCTCGAATAGGTCCGGGAGCGTCTCGGTCGAGCCGTCCTTCTGTTCGATCTTCACCTCGAAGGGGATGTCGATCTGCATCGAGGTGAAGACCTCGTCCGTGGAATGTCCCTCCTCAAGGCCGGTGACGAGGGTGAAGGGCTTGAACGACGAGCCGGGCTGGCGGAGACCGTTCGTCGCGAGGTTGAAGGGCTCCTTGGCGTAATCGTCGCCTCCGACCATCGCCAGGACGCCGGCCGTCTCGTTGTCTAGGACGACGACGGACGAATCGAGGCCGACGCCGTCGACGCGGGAGGAGACGAGGGATTCGACCTGCTGCTGGAGCTCGAGGTCCAGGGTCGACTTGACGACCAGGCCGCCGCCGAAAGCCTCGCCGGCGCCGTACTTGTCGACGAGCTGCTGGCGAAGCCAGGAGGTGAAGTAGGGGGAGAGGGAGTCATCCGTCGGCGGCTCGATCCCCGACGGGAAGGGGAGTTCGCGGCTCGAGTAGTCGGCGAACTCCTCCTCGGTGATGTAGCCCTCGTCGCGCATGCTCGCGAGGACGAGGTTGCGTCTGTCCCTTGCAACCTGGGACTCCTCATCGGAGCTTTTGTTCGAGACGAGGCGCGGTGGCGAGTAGATGTCGGGCGACGCGATGATCCCGGCGAGGAGCGCAGCCTCCCATGGGAGGAGCTCGGAGGCGCAAGTGGGCTGGCCCTCCTCGCCACAACCCTCGTGGGCGGCGCCAAAATAGGTCTTCGCGGCGGCCTCGATCCCGTAGGCGCCCTCGCCGAAGTAGATCGAGTTGAGGTACTCGGTGATGATCTTGTCCTTCGTCCAGTGGCGCTCGAGCTGGTAAGCGAGCGCGGCCTCGCGGAGCTTCTGGAAGACGGTGCGGTCCTCCTGGGCGGCGAGGGCGTTCTTTACGAACTGCTGGGTGATCGTGGAGGCGCCCTGCTCGGCCGAGCCGGCCAAGACGTCCTGGTAGATGGCGCGGGCGATGCCCTGGTAGTCGACGCCGCGGTGCTCGTAGAAGCGGCGGTCCTCGATCGCGACAACGGCCTCCTTCATGACTGGCGCGATCTCGTCCGACTCGACCAGGACGCGGCCCTCGTTGTTGGTGAGCGTCGCCAGCCGGGTGCCGTTGCGGTCGGTGATGATGGAGTTCTCCGCGCGCTCGAACTGGGCGCGGTTCTCGAGCGCCGGGAGGTCGCCCGCCACCGCCGTCATGATCCCGAAGATCCAGCTGACGAGCGCGAGGAAGGCGAGGCCCATGAAGACGAGAGCGGCACGGAGCTTTTTCAGGCGGGGCTTGGCGCGCTCGTCTTCAGCGCCGTTGTCCCCATTGCCGCCGTTACTACCACCCCCGCCGGGAAGAACGCGCAGGCGGCGGCGCGGCTGGTCGCCGTTCCCGTTGCCGCTGTCGCCGTTCGAGGAAGCGTCCCGCACAGGCGGCTCGCCGTTTCGCTCACGCATGCGGTCCATGGCCCGCTCACGTGCGGAAGGTCCCCGAGATGCGCGGCGCTCGAGGCGCGCTTCGGCGCGCTCCTTGCGTCGTTCGTTGAAGCCCATCGACTATCGAAAGTAGCATTGGCAGCCATGGGAGAAGCCCGGTTCGAAGGGGAGGAAGCGCTTGCGCGCGTGCTGCGAGGCGCGGCCGACGCGCTGCCTGAGGGACGCCTGGCGGAGCAGCTCGAGAGCGGCAAGGAGCTCCGCGTCAAGTTCGGGATGGACCCGACCGCGCCCGACATCCACCTTGGCCACACGGTGGTCCTGCAGAAGCTCCGCACCTTCCAGGACCTCGGCCACACGGTCATCCTGATCGTGGGTGACTACACGGCGCGGGTGGGAGATCCGTCAGGACGATCAGACATTCGCCCTGAGCTGAGCCCCGAGGAGATCGAGGCGAACGCGCTCACCTACCAGGAGCAGGCGTTCAAGGTCTTGGACCGGGAGCGCACGGAGATCCGCCACAATTCCGAGTGGCTCGAGATGCCGAGCGGGAAGTTCTTCGACCTCGTGCGCAGGTTCACGGTCGCTCGGCTGCTTGAACGCGACGACTTCCAAAAGCGGATGGCGGCGCAGGAGGGGATCTCGACGCTCGAGCTCCTCTATCCGGTGCTCCAGGGCTACGACTCGGTCGCCGTCGAGGCGGATATCGAGATGGGTGGCTCGGACCAGCGGTTCAACCTCCTGTTCGGCCGCGACGTGCAGATCGCGTTCGGTCAGGCACCGCAGTCGATCCTCACCATGCCGATCCTGGTCGGGACCTACGGCGTGCGCAAGATGTCGAAGTCGTATGACAACTACGTAGGGGTGACGGACGAGCCGGCGGAGATGTTCGGCAAGCTGATGAGCGTCCCCGACGACGTGATGGCCGAGTACTACGTACTGCTGCTCGGGCGCGAACTAGATACAGAGGCGCATCCCAACGAGGCGAAGCGGGCCATGGCGCGCGAGTTGGTAGCGCGGTTCCACTCGGACGAGGATGCGGCTGCTGCGGAAGCGCGCTTCGACTCCGTGCACAAGCACGGCGAGGTGCCGGACGATATCCCCGAGGTGGAGCTCGGTGGGGAGGAGACGGTGCACCTGCCCGCACTCCTCGCGACCGCGTTCGGGGTCTCCTCGAGCGAGGCACGGCGCCTGATCGAGCAAGGTGGCGTGAAGGTTGAGGGTGAGGCCGTGGCGCCTGACGTCCTGGACGTGCCGGCCGACGATCTGCGCGGGCGCGTCATCCAACTCGGGAAGCGCCGCTTCGCACGCCTGATATGACGCGAGTGATCCTTGCGCCGGTCCCCGTGGAGGCGTACCATTGGCCATCGTGTGGGGGCATCGCGAGTTGGGAGCGGTCGTCGCGCTTGTCGTGCTCGCTACGGCTGCGCCGGCTGCGGCCAACACCTTCGAGGTGACTGAGCCCGACGACTCGGCGCCGGGAAATTGCTCCAACAACGACTGCACCCTGCGGGAGGCAATTCTCGCGGCCAACGATCGAGCCGGGAACGACACCGTGATCCTCGACTCGGGGACTACACACGTTCTGGAGATCGGGGGTTCCGGCGAGGATGAGGGGCTCACGGGCGATCTCGATGTGACCGACCGAATCGTGCTCGAGGCTTCCGGTGGGGCACAGGCAACGATCGACGGGAATGACCTCGACCGCGTCTTGGATTTTCACGCACGCGGAACGATCGAGAACCTCAAGATCACGGGCGGCTTGCTGAGCGCGGGGGCTCGTGGCGCCGGGATCAACTCGCCAGATGACCAGGTGGACGTGAGCGATTCCACGCTTACGGACAACCACGGCGTCACGGCCGTCGGCGCCTACATCCTCGGTGGCGGTTCGCTCGTGGACACGACCATCTCGGACAACATCGGAACTTCGAACGCCGGTGGAGCCTGGGTATGGGGTGAGCCAGGTGACGAGTTCCTCATCGAAGGCTCGAAGTTTGTTCGCAACGCAGCGCCGTTTGGGCCCGGAGGCTTGACTGCACGCGACGCCGCGATCAAGGACACAACGATCAAGAAGAACGACGCGACCGGCGGGTGTGGCGGTCTCAGCGTCTCAGACGTCACGGTGCGCGACACCCAGGTGAAGAAGAATGACGGGGGCTTCGCGGCTGTCTGCACCTCTGGCGCCGGGGCGACGCTTGATCTCATCGACTCGGTCGTCAGCAACAACGAATCGACCGGTGACGGGGGTGGGCTCACGATGTCCTTAGGGAACGGATCGATCAAGCGATCGACGGTCGCGGGCAATATCGCGTCAGGCGATGGCGGGGGAGTGTTCGCACCGACGACGCAGCCGCTTCTGATCGAGGAATCGACGATCTCCGGAAATGAGGCGGGCGACGATGGCGGCGGTATCTACGCCTCAAACTTCACCGGCCTCACGCTGACCAATTCGACCGTGGCGATGAACACGTCGGCCGGCTCGGGTGGGGGGATCCATGCGGAGAATCCCAGCGGAGGCGGCGCCACGCATGTCTCGCTTGTGTTCTCCACGGTGGCCTTCAACCAGGCGGTGACTGGGGGTGGCATCTCGAGCGTTGCCCCAGCGTCCTACGAGGCGCAGGGCGCGCTCGTCGCCGCGAACCCCGCCGACGATTTGGGCACGCAAGACTGCTCGGCCGACATCACGTCGAATGGGCGCAACCTGGTCTCGGATGACAGCGGGTGCAACGCCTTCGATGCTTCGACCGACCTGGTCGAGGATCCACCTGGGCTGAATCCTCTCGACAACAACGGAGGGCCGACCAAGACCGTCGAGCTCGAGCGCACGTCGCCTGCCGTTGATGCCGGCGGGGAGAACTGCCCCAACAAGGACCAGAGGGGCGAATCGCGCCCTGGCGGTCCGAAGTGCGACATCGGGGCCTTCGAGCGGTAGCGGGGGCGCTTGAACCCGTGCGTGGTTCGTGCCCGCGGTGCCCTTGAACAACGATCTGATCAGCGCTATACTCCGCAGCCGCTTTCGAGCGGTCCGCCGTTCGTGCAGAGACCCTGTGCGTGCGGTGAGCGGTGTTTGAAAACTGAGCAGCGCGCAACAGGATCCCAAATCCTGTTGTGTCCAGGTTCGACCTGCCCATCATGCATGGGCAGACTGAATCAGAACCCGTCATACGGGTCTCCATGTGTATTGGAGGCCGCGAGATGTATGACAGGCTCAAAGTGAAATTCGCAATTTTTCATGGAGAGTTTGATCCTGGCTCAGGACGAACGCTGGCGGCGTGCCTAACACATGCAAGTTGAGCGACGAACCGGGGCTTGCCCCGGGGCAAAGCAGCGAACGGGTGAGTAACACGTGGATAACGTACCCCGATAACCGGGACAACCCGAGGAAACTCGAGCTAATACCGGATGTGCTCTTCACACATCAGTGTGAACAGTAAAGGAAGCTTCGGCCTCCGTATCGGGAGCGGTCCGCGGCCCATTAGCTAGTTGGTGAGGTAACGGCTCACCAAGGCAACGATGGGTAGCTGGTCTGAGAGGACGATCAGCCACACTGGGACTGAGACACGGCCCAGACTCCTACGGGAGGCAGCAGTGGGGAATCTTGCGCAATGC
>JAWVEY010000002.1:0-4469 GCA_033856515.1 Solirubrobacterales bacterium | reverse complement strand
GGCGGGCATCTCGCCCGCCGAACCGGTCGGCTGCTGCATCTCGTCCGTCAACGGTCGAACCTGTGTCATCGCGGCTTCGCGCCTCGGCTACTTCGCAAGTCCCGGATGCGCCTTCAGGAAGGCGTCGACGTTCGCCTTGTCGACGATGATCGTCTTCGCGCCGATCGTGACAGGCTTGGCCGGCGGACCCTCCTTCGCAGCCTTCCACAGCAGCTTGCCTAGTCGGATCCCCTGGTCCTTGCCATCGATCCACGTCGTCGCAGTCATCTGGCCGGCCTTGATCAGCGCGATCGCCGTCGAGGTGCCGTTGATCCCGTACACCTTGACGTCCGTGCGGCCGAGTGACCTGAGCGCGGCCACCGCCCCGCTGGCGGGATCATCGAAGCATGCCCAGACGGCGAGTGGCTCCTTGCCGGCCGGGTGGGAAGCGGCCCAGGCGAGCGTGGCCTGCTGGGCGCTCGTAACCTGACCGGGGATCGTGATCTGCTGCTTCGTGACCTTGATCCGCGTGCCCTTCACCGCGGCGAGAAACGCGGTCTCGCGCTGCTGGCAGGGAAGCCCGGGACGGTACCCGAGATCGAGTACCGATCCCCTGCCCCCGAGATCTCGGACGAGACGCTTCGAGATCCCGGCTCCCTGTCCGATGCTGGCGGCGAAGGACACACCCGGGCCGACCCCGCCACCCCAGCTGGCGACTGGAATCTTCTTGGCACGCGCGGCGGCGACGCCTGCCTTCAACGCGGAGGTCGGAAACACGCCGATCGCGATCGCAGTGGCGCCGCTGACGGCGAGGTTCGTAATGGCGGAGTTGGCCTTGTCGACGCTTCCCTGTGCGTCGACGATGGTCGCCTTGCAACCGATCGACTTGGCGTACTGCGCCGTGCCATCCGTGGAAGCATTCGAGAAAGGATCGGTGCCGTCGAACCGGACGACGCCGAACGTGCACTTCGCCTTGCCGGATCCGGCAGAGGTGCCGGAGCTGCCGTTGGGGTCTAGGCCACCGTAGGCCGAGGCGGAAGCGATCAGAACCAGCACTACGGTGGCGCCGAGCGCGGGGATGCGCCGAGCGTGAATCAGGGACATCTGGGAGCCTCCTTCGTCAGAGAGCTTGGTCCAGGACATCGCCGAGGAACGTTCGGATCGCGTCGTTGAACTCGCTGGGGTTCTCGATCATCGGGTAGTGGCCAGTGCCTTCGAGCACGGCGATCCGACTGCCGGGAATGCGACCCGCCGTTTCCTCGACCATCTGCTGGTTCACCAGCCAGTCGTGGGAGCCGCGCAGGAGCAACACGGGCGCCGCGATGCGACCGACCTCTTCCCGCCGGTCAAAGCCGGCGTAGCCGATGAGGTCTCCCGCCATGTACTCGGGACACACACGCCGGATCTGCCAGACGACCTCGCGGTAGCGGTCTGGCGGTGTGCGGTCCCCGATGAGCGACTGCGACCAGCACTCGAGGATCTGCGGCCCGTTCAGCAACAGCATCTCGAGCAGGAAGTCGCTCACGGTCGGGGTGAAGTCGGCGCCCTCGCACGAAACGACGGCGCGGTAGTAGTCGGGGCGCCTGGCGGCGAGCTCGAGCACCTGATTGCCGCCCATCGAGCAGCCGACGACGACCGGCCGGTCGAGGCCGAGCGCCTCCATGAACGCCTCGTTGAACTCCGCGTGATGCGTGATGTTGCGAAGCGGCCCGCCGGGGGGCTCCTCGGTCTTGCCGTGACCGGGCGCGTCGATCGAGATGACGCGGTACTGATCGGACAGGCCGCCGACCGTATACCGGTACATCATCGTGTCCTGGCAAGCAGCATGGATGCAGACGATGGGAATCCCCTCGCCCGCTTCCTCGTAGTACGTTCGCATCCCGTTGACATCGACGTAGCGGCCGACCACTTCGCGACCGCTCCAGACGGGGGACGCAGACGGTTCCTTGGCCGCCGGGGGCGTGGTGTTCACGCGTGACATCGTTCCGAGCAGCAGCCACATGGCCTTGACGTTGCGCAAAGCGCCAACGGCGTTCCCCTCGAGCGACAACGACCCCAGGCCAGGCGACATCCCCTGGAACCAGTCCGTTTCCCCGTCGAGGACCCGCTGCCATTCGTCCTCGGGGCCGCCGACGATGATGTCGGCGCCGAGCGGATGGGGGCCTTCGACGACGCTGACAACCTGTCCGTCGCGGGTGTCGAGGGTAAACGAGCCGTTGCCTCCGGTCCGGAACTCCAGCCGGCCGGGGAAGTATCGGGCCGCCTCGGACCAGGCCGAGTTGCGGTTCAACTCTTCTGCGTAGGCATCCCACCACGCGCGATCCCGCAGGATCGATGTCATTCAGCGACCTCCTTCCCGGCTCGCTGCCAGAGCGCGCTTCCCGGCCCGTGCCGAACCGATATTCTCACTATATGGGACTAATCGACCACATTTCGGACATGCGGCAGATACTTATCACCTTCAGAGCTGCGAGTCCACCTATCGGCCCAAGAGCAACCGCCAAGAGCAGGGTCCCCCGTGATTGCAGCCATAGCCTAAAAGCTATTAGCAAGTGTGCTAAGGCCACGTTAGGATGGCCACGCTGATCGACCCGTAGGTAGCGAACGCTGTTCCTCGGGGGCACTTGCATCCGGCTTCCCGCGGCGCTGCGCGAAAGGAGACGGGAATGCACGCACGTGTCTCGAACCGGCTCGTCGTCCTCATCATCACGAGCGCGGTCATCGTTGCGGCGGCGGCGGTCTCCGCCGGGAACGCGCGGACGACCAAGGCGCCTCCACCGGCGCCGGCGAGCTTCAAGTCCGTCCTCAGCCAGGTCAAGGGGTTGAGTCTCCCCGCCCGCCGCGCCAAGCTGCTCCAGCTGGCGAAGCAGGAGGGCGGCTTCACCTGGTACACGACGCTTTCCAGCACTGCGCTCGGCACGGTGCAGAAGGCGTGGACGGCCGCCTTCCCCGACGTGAAGCTGACCGTCTATCGCGCCGCGAGCGAAGACGTCACCGCGAAGCTCCTGGCGGAGATCCGCACCGGCAACGGCCAGGCGGACATCGTCGAGTGCAACGGGCCGAACATGTTCATCTTCCAGCACAAGCGCAACGTGCTGATCCCGTACGGCACATCGCCGTACCGAGCCGGAATCGTGCCGCGCTACCGCTTCGACACGTTCACGGCGAACCACGCCGACCGGTTCGTCGTCGCCTGGAACAAGAACCTCGTCCCCACCGGGCCGCGAACATTCGCCGAGCTCGGCACCGCGAAGTGGAAGGGGAAGCTCGCGGTGGAGGCGACCGACATCGACTGGTACGGCGCCGTGTACACGTACCTGACCGAGGACCGGAAGCCGCCCATGACGACCCGGGCGGCGGACCAGCTGTTCCGGAACATCGTGGCCAACGGGCAGCTCGTCAACGGTCACACGTCGGCGGCGAACCTTCTCGCTGCCGGCCAGATCCAGGTGCTCGTCTCGAGCCACGCGCAGCCGATCGAGCAGCTCGCCGCCAGAGGCGCCCCCGTCACGTTCGGCCCGCCGATCGTCGGCCCCGTGATCGAGCGGCCTCAGGGTCTCGGGATCCCGTACACGGTCACGCACCCGGCGGGCTCGCTGCTCTTCTACGACTGGATGCTCAGCGACGAGGGTCAGAAGCTCCAGCTCGACACTGGGACGATCCCGACGAACCCGAAGTTCAAGGACACCGCCTTCTCGTCGAATCCGACGTTGGTGCAGGTCGACCTCCGCACCCTCGTGGGCCGTTGGGGCTTCTGGACGCAGAAGTTCAACTCCCTGATCGGGCAATAAGAGACACCTCGTCACGTTTCCCCCCGAGAGAGGCCGGCATCCCACCCGCCGGCCTCTCTCCTGCTCAGCGGAAGACGAGGCTCTTGACGACGAGCGGGACGACGTTCTGGTCGGGCAGCAGCGCACCGAGGTCGACGTAGTCGAGCTCACGCAACTCCACCTCGTCGATGCAGACGATCGGCGCCCGCACGCCGAACTCGTCGCGCAGCAACCGGCCGACGATGTTCGCGATGTCCGCGTCGAGGACGATCAGCACCGGCTCGGACGACTCGTCCCCGCGCACGAGCGCGGCCGCCAGTCCTTCGCACAGCGCGGCCAGCGAGGCGTAGTCGGTGCCGTGCGGCCACTCGACGGCGAGAGCGGAGACGCCGCCGTGGTCCGCATCGAGGCGGGCGAGCGCCGCCCGCGTCGCCTCTGTCACGATCGCCGCGCTCGCCGTGACGATCCCGCGAACAGCGGCAACGGGCACGTTCCGCACCGGCAGCACGTCAGGGTGTGAGAGGAAGATCGTGTTCCCGCTGACCTGGATCGTGTACTGCGCGGCGCCGATGCAGGTCGCGCGGATGCCCTCGCGCGGCTCCAGCACCTCCAGCCGCCGACAGCGTCTGACGAGCTCGCGGCCGAGTCTCGGCCCCAGGTCGCCGAACTCGCACTGCTCGCGGCCGTAGACGTACTCCGACACGCCTCCGGAGAAGACGA
>JAWVEY010000001.1:0-95309 GCA_033856515.1 Solirubrobacterales bacterium | reverse complement strand
CGAGGCCATGATCATGTTGATCAGCGCGCCGTTGGTCAGCGCGAACAGCGCGATCGCCGAGAACACCTTGGTGTTCATCGCCAGCGGCCCCAGCTGCACGACCTCGAGCAGCGGCCCGTCGGAGCGCTCGAGCGTGTCGACCGGCACCGCCATCGAGGCGATCACCGTCACGAGGATGTAGATCGCGAGCGCGACCCCGAGCCCGAGGAACAGCGCCGGCGGGAACACGCGGCTCGGCTCGCGCGTCTCCTCGGCCACGTTCACCGAGTCCTCGAAGCCGATCAGCGCGTAGAACGCGAGCGTGGCGCCGCCGACGATCGCGAAGAAGACGCTCTCGCCCTCCTTGAACTCGAGCGCGCGGCCGGGATTGACGCCCGGGTCGCCCAGCGCGAACACGGCGATCAGCACGATCAGGAGCAGGCCGCCGACCTCGACGATCGTGAACCCCACGTTTAGCTTCACCGACTCGGCGATGCCGCGGAAGTTGACGAGCGCGATGAGCGTGATGAGGGCGAGCGCCGCGAGCACGACGTCGACGTCGACGAACACGCTCAGGTAGTCGCCTCCGAACGCGCGCGAGAGGGTGGCCGCGGACGTGATGCCCGACATCGCCACGGCGAAGGCGACCATGAAGCTGAAGAAGTCGCTTCCGTAGGCCTTGTGGACGTAGAGGCCGGCGCCTCCGGCCCGCGGATACTTGGAGACGAGCTCGGCATATGAGCCCGCCGTGAACGCCGCCATCACAAGCGCCACGGTGAACGCGATCCAGATCGCCCCTCCCGTCTCGCCGCCGACCTCGCCTACGAGGGCATAGATCCCACCGCCCAGGATGTCCCCGATGATGAAGAAGAGAAGGAGCTTTGGGCCAATGGCGCGGCTAAGACCGCCCTCTTCCTCCTCGGCAGGGTCGACGGGCTTGGCTCCTCCGGACGCTTCCATGTGGAAGAGGTACCCCGGATGCGATCGCTCACACCCCGCCAAGCGCTAGGTGCCTGGCACCTACGCGCTCAGGCGGCGCATGGGCCTGTCGAGGCGCCGTCGAGCGGACCTGTGAGCGCTTCCGCTACGACGTCGTTCGGGACGCCGAGGCCGCTTGGCGGGCCGCTCGAGACCGAGGAGGCGAACACGGTCGCCAGGACTTCCCCGTCCCCGTCGATGACGGCCCCGCCGGAGTTGCCGTTTCGCACCACGCCGCGAAACGGCGTCATCCGGCGCTCGATCGGGCCTCGACCGTAGGAGTCCTGGCTCTCGACGGTTCCGGTCCTCCCCAGGCGGGCGGGCGCGAGGGTCAGCGGGCCCCCCTCCGGATAACCGGCGGCAACCGATGCAGTGCCCTTGCGTGGCTTTGAGACGAGTTCGAGGGGCGCCCCCTCGAGGCCGGGTACGCCGAGCACGGCGAGGTCGTTCCTGGGCTCGTAGTGGAGCGCGCGTGCATCAAGCGTCTGACCATTGGGCGTCGTGACCTGCGTGTCCTCCTGGCCGGCGACGACGTGCGCGTTTGTGACGACGACACCGGGAGCGGCGATCCAGCCCGAGCCTTCGATGCCCAGGCCGCACGCGCTGCCCGTAACCCGGACGACGGAGCTGCTCGCCGCCATGACCTCCGGATCCCGGGCGAGCGCCGGGTCCGGGGGGCCGACGTCGGCCTCGGGCCCCTTGACGGAACGCGTTGGGTCGATCCGTCGCAGCGCGTTCAGGAACGCGCCGGACGGAGGAGCAATGTCGTTCAAGGCGACGAGGATCGACGAGCGCTGCACCGCCTCGCGAATCTCTCGTGCGTTCTGCCCTGGCAGATTGAGGGCGACGGCGCCGAACACCCACGCCGCGGCCAGCGCCAGCGCCACGAACAGGAAGGCGCCTCCGGCCGAGTCGACGCACCGAGTCGCAGGGCGCTCTGCCAAGCGCTCCGAGAGCCGCCCGCCCACCCCCTCCAGGGCGACCGCGAGGAAGGCCCCGAGCAGGATCCCGCCGCCCGCGGCAACGGCTGGCGCGTACGGCGACTCGGCACCCCCCTCGAGAAGCAGCGGAGCCAACCGCGCGCCGGCAAAAACGCCTCCGACGAATCCCGCAAGAGGGAGCGCCGAGCGAACGAGGCCGCGCTCCCACCCGATCGCGGCCATCGCGAGCGCGAATACGGCAATCCCGATGTCAATGAGGCTCACAGCAGCGATCTAATGGAATTGGTCACTAACTTTCCGGCAATGAGCGATCGCCCGCCCACCCCGGCCTCGCAGGGCGGGCAACGCTACCGGACGGACCCTCCCGAGCCGCGCAGCCCCGCGAAGCCCCGTCCCGCATCGGATTTGCGACGCCGCAGGGTGATGGGCCGAGCAGTGCCCCTGGTGATCCTTTCGGTCGGCGCGTTCGCCGTTGGCATTGCCGTCGGGGCCTCCAGCGCGACATCGGAGGCCGCCCAGAACTTCGCCGACGCCTGGGAGCGCCAGGACTTCGAAGCCATGCACGCAGAATTCTCGCCTTCCGCTCAGGAGGAGTACCCGCTCGAAGAGCTGACCAGCGTCTACGTCGACGCGCAGGCAACGGCTACCGCGGTCGAGGTGGCGACCGGTGAGATCACCGTGGAGGACGACACGGCGTCGTTCCCGGCGACGGTCGAGACCAAGGCTTTTGGCGACGTCAAGGGAACGATCTCGCTGCCGCTCGACGAGGAAGGGACCCTGGAGTGGGAGCCGTACATGGCCTTCCCCGGGCTCGAACCAGGCGAGGAGCTTGGCCGCGAGACTCGGCTGGGCGAACGGGCATCCCTTCTCGCCTCGGACGGCTCGCCGCTCGCCGAGGGGCCCGCCTCGGCTCGCACGTCCCCTCTGGGAGCCTCGGCCCTCGCGATTGCAGGGGCGCTGGGCTCACCGTCGCGAAAGCAGGACACGGCGCAGTACGCGCTCGGGTCTCCGAAGGGGACGCTGGTGGGCACCAGCGGCCTCGAGCTGGCGTTCAACGAAAGGCTTACCGGCCAACCCTCCGGCGAGCTTTTCGCTGTGGACGAGGAGGCCCAGAAGAGAACGCTTGCGACCGGTGAGCCAGTCGACGGCGAGGACGTCAAGACGACAATCGACCCCGACGTCCAGACAGCCGCTGTGACGGCGCTCGGCGACCAGTTCGGCGGCGTGGCGGTGATCGACGCCAAGACCGGGGACGTGCGCGGAGTCGCAGGGCTGGCCTTCTCGGCCCCGCAGCCCCCTGGCTCGACATTCAAGATCATCACCGCAACCGCCGCACTCGACGCCGGCGTGGTCGAGCTTGACGACGAATTCCCGGTCGAAACGTCGAACACCACAATCGGGCGCGAGATCTCGAACGCCCACGACGCGCCCTGCGGTGGAACCTTCGTCCAGAGCTTCGCCATGTCGTGCAACACCGTGTTCGCGCCGCTCGGCGTCGAGGTCGGGACGGAGAAGATGGTCGAGATGGCTGAGGCGTTCGGTTTCAACTCGGAACCTACGCTCGCCTCCCCTGAGGTGATGGAATCTCTGTCGCTCCTTCCCTCCACCCTGGGCGAGATCGAAAGCGACGTCGCCCTTGGCGTGACCTCGATCGGGCAGGGAGAGGTCCTCGCGACACCGCTCGAGATGGCATCGGTCGCCCAAACGATCGCGAACGAAGGCGTCCGCCTCCCCACCTCGATCGTGAAGGACCCGGAGTTGCGGCCCACCGCTGAGCCCGTCGAGGTCACCTCGCCCGAGACGGCGCAGAAGGTCGAGAATCTGATGCTCGAGGTCGTCCGCTCCGGAACCGGCATCGCCGCCCAGATCCCCGGCATCGACGTCGCCGGGAAGACGGGGACCGCCGAGTTGGGCCCTGCTGCGCTCGAGCCGGGGCAGGTCTTGGGGGAGGGCGAGGAACCTCCTCAGGAGGAGAACGCCTGGTTCTCGTCCTACGCGCCGGCGGACAAGCCGGAGCTCGCGATCGCTGTGATGCTTGTCAACACGCCCGGTGGCGGCGGCACGGTCGCGGCGCCAATCGCGCGCTCGATCTATGAGTCGGTGCTTGAGGACTAGGGCGGCTACTCATATTCGAGCTCGTCGGCCGGAAAGCCGATCACCGAGCCGACCACGACGAGGACCCCTCCCGCAACGGCGACCAGGCCGCCTGCCGTCTCGCTTACCTCGGACAGGCCCGCGCCTATCGCTGAAAGAGCCGCTCCGATCGCGAGGATGTTCCACCAGCCTCCGCCCTGCCGGCTTCGCTCGCCGGCGGTGACCAGGGTCGCCAAGACGACAACGCCAAGGCATCCGTAGCGGACTGCGTCGGAGAAGAGGCCGGCCAGAATCACGACTGCGGCCAGCGACGCGAGCACCAGGGTGGTGCGCAGCGCGGACTGCGATAGGCCTTCGTTCACGCCTCGACTCTAGATGTCGAGCTCGATGATGCCGGTGCCGCCGGCAGCTGACTTGATCTCGAGCTCCAGCGGCCGCTCCTCGGAGACATCGTCATCGACGAGGAAGAGGATGAGTGCTCCCTGGGTCGGACCGGAGGCAGCGACGGTGTCGGACTTCGGGATGATCCCGTCTGGCGGGACCGATGCTCCCGTTTCCAAGGTGAACTCGGTCTCGAGCTCGACTGGCTCGAAGACGCGATGGGCCCCGTCGAGCACCGAGTAGCTCGCGGCGCTCGGAATCTCCTCTTCGCCCTCGTTCTTGATCTGGAGGAAGACCCCGAGATAGCTCATGCCCTGCGGCTCCTCGTCGGCACCCTCGAGGTAGGCCATGTCCTCGGTGATGTTCGGATTCAGGAAGCGGGTGATCGAGACGTTGTAGAGGAGCCCGCCCAACTCGAGCGGCTCGCCCTCGACTACGGCCGGGATCTCCTCCTCGTCATTCTCGTCACCGCAGCCGGCGATCGGAACGGCAAGGGCGAGAACGGCCAAAAGGCCGATGATGGTGGCGACTCGGGTCCGCATGCGAGGCGAGAGTCTATGCAAAGAGTTCGACCGGAGCCAGGTTGAACGAACCTGGCACCGGACAGTCATATTCGATCGCCACCGGCGACCGCGATGCGCTCCGGAGGGGCATCACTTTCAGCGACGTTCCGAAGGCGCTCCAGCGCCTTCTTCAGGCCCTTGCCCAGGCGCCGCGCCGACGCCTTCCGGTCCTTCATCTTGTCGATAACGAACTCCGGCTCGGTCCAGAACGTGACCTGGACCTCGCAGCCATCCGGGCCTGCATCGGAGAGCAGCCATTCGGTCACGTTCCGGATGCGGTTGAGGTACCCGCCCATCCCGCGTTCGACCAGGCGATGCGGACCGTCGGCCTCCTCGATGATGGAATCGACCCAGCCACCGTCCCGCAGTTTGAACCTGGCGCCTGCGCCGACGCCGACCGGCTCTATTCGCAGAAGATGGAATCCCTCCATGAAATGGTCGGTAAAGGAGGGGCGAGCCGAGAGGTCCATGAGGATCTCGAAGACTTCCTCGCGCGGAACGTCGATTGTGACCTTTGCGGAAACTGGGCCCATTTCGTGGGCGATTCTATGCGCGTCCTGATTCCGGGGACTCAGGACGGGTAGTTTGCTTTGTGCAGTTTGTAGCTCTCTCTCCCGGAAGGACCACCAATGACTATCGCCGTACGCGGCCTGGGGGGGCTTGTATGCGAGGGCTGCGGTTTTGCGATCTCCATCACCGTCGATGACTCGGTGCCTGCGTGCCCGGCCTGCGGTGAGAGCTCGTTCAAGCGCGCCCGCGCATTCGACCGGCCAACCGCCGACATCGAGACAGTTGACGTCGCCGACACCAAGCCCGAATGGCTCGAGAAGGCGCGCCACGAAGTTCGAGGTTTGGGACCTCACCTCGCTTGGGAGGAGTCGGGTGCAGTTCGCACCGCTCCGATCGCCGAGGGATGGGCGAAGGTGGGGCGGTCGAGCTGCGCCGACATCCAGCTGGACGACCCGACCGTCTCGAGGCGCCACGCGCTCGTGGTGCGCACCGAGGACGGGCGGTTGAAGGCGCTCGACGACCGGAGCCTGAACGGCCTCTTCGTCAACGGCGACCACGTCGAGTGGACGGCCCTGGCCGATGGCGACGAGCTCGAGATCGGCCGCTTCAAGCTCTACGTCCTGGCCTAACCCCGTTCGGGAAATATGCTGCGCTTCCCGTGGCGATCACTATCTCGATCCTCTCCCAGAAGGGAGGCACCGGCAAGACGACGATGACCCGCACCCTCGCGGACGTCTTCAGCCGTCTGGGCCTGGACGTTCTCGCGATCGATGCCGATCCGCAGGGCAACCTCTCCGACTACTTCGACACGGCCCCCGACGCCGAGCCAACCCTGGCCGACGTGATCACTGGCCAGGTGCGGATGGCGGACGCAATCCACGGCGACGTCGTACCGGCAAATCTCCGGCTAGCGGAGGCCGAACTTGCCCTCGCAGGGAAGATCGGCAGGGAGGTCACGCTCAGGAACGCCCTGCGAGACGTAAAGCGCGAGCACGACGTGATCCTCATCGACTGCCCCCCCACGCTCGGGCTCTTGACCGTGAACGCGCTCGTCGCCTCGGACTACGCGATGCTCTCGACCCAGGCGCAGTACTTCTCGCTCCAGGGCGTCGAGCAGGCGATGGAAGTCGTGAATCTCGCCAAGGACAGCCTCAACCCCGACCTCGAGCTGCTGGGGATCGTCCTCAACATCGCGAACATGCGCACCAAGCACGCCAAGCACACGCTCGAGTCCCTTCGCGAGCGTTTTGGGGATAAGGTCTTCCGCACGGTGATCCGCCAGTCCGTCGCCTACGCCGAGTCCGCCGAGCGGGCCGTTCCGATCCTCGACTACCGCCCCGGGCGCGGCCAGGATTATCTATCGCTTGCCGGCGAGATCCTGCGCCGGATCGGCAAGCCCGACCTGCTGGAAAGCTTGGACGAGTTGAGTGCCGAGATCGTCCCGGCGGGAGCGCGCGCATGACCGATCTGGACTCAGCCGAGGCGCTCACCGAGGCGATCGTTCGCTACAACGACGCCTGGAACGCCCACGACCTCGACCGGATCATGAGCATGCACGCGCCCGACATGGTCTTCGAGAACCACACCGCCGGCGAGAGCGCCACGGGCGAGGAGGTGCGCGGCCACATCGGGTCGATCTTCGAGACGTGGCCTGACATCGCGTTCGCGGAGCGGAGGCTGTATGCGAGAGAGGGGCTGATCGTCCAGGAGTGGACGGCGACCGCGACGCACACCAACGTCATGCGCCGGGGCGACCTCGTCGCCGAGCCGACCGGCAAGACGATCACCTGGAACGGGCTTGACGTGATCCCGTTCGAGGGAGGGCTGGTCAAGCGCAAGGACGTCTACTCGGACTCGGTCACGATCCTCACGCAGCTCGGCCTGCTGGGCTAGCGATCTAAAGCTCGGGGACGTCGGCGCCGACTGGGCTGAACGGGACGCGGAGGACCTCTGCCCAGCCTGCGACTTCCTTCTCGAGCGCGGACACGACCATGCCGGTGTCCTGCCAGAAGCTCCAATAAAGAACCGTGGGGCCTGCGCCCGAGATCGTCGCGCCAAGGGCGCCCATCCCGGTCGCGTGGCGAACCAGCTCCATCGACCGCGGATAGAGCGCCTCCCGGTAAGGCTGATGAAGAGTGTCGGCCAGACCTCTGCGGATCAGCGCCAGATCCGAGCGCTCCACGCCCAGCGCGAGCTGCGAGGCGGCCGCCACGTTCTCCACCGCATCGGCGAACGGAACCTCGGCCGGCAGCGCCGCGCGCGCCTCGGACGTGGGAACCTCCTCGCTGGGGATCACGACGACCGCCTCGACGCCCTCAGGTGGTTCCAGGCGAATTGGGGCGGGGAGCTCTCCGTGCTCCGGCCGTGGGCAGATGGCGAATCCGCCGTAGAGAGCAGCGGCGACGTTGTCCGGATGACCCTCGATCGCGACGGCCTTCGCATAGAGCTCCTCGCGGCTGAGCGCCAGCTCGTACATGTGGTCGGCCGCCATCAGCCCGGCGACGATCGCCGCGGCGCTCGAGCCGAGGCCGCGCGCGAGCGGGATCTGGGAGGTCATCTCGAAGTGGACGCCGTCTGCGGAGTGGAGCTCCTCGAAGGCGCGGACGCAGAGGTTCGTGCGGTCGCGCGGCAACGTGTCCTCGCCGGTGTCGACGACGAACTCCTCAGCCTCCCAGACCTCGAGCTCGAGGTTCAAGCCGAGGGCGGCTGCGAACACGTCGAAGCCGGGACCCAGGTTGGCCGAGGTCGCAGGAACCGACACGAGCCTTCTTCTTGCCGTCACGTCGCCTCCGTCGTCAATGAGCCCGAGCGCCCGGCGATCGCGCCGACGAGGTAGCAGTCCGCCAGGACCTCCGCATCGGGCAGCAGGACCGACGACTTGATACGAGCGCCGTCACCGATCTTCGCCCCGTCACCGATCACGGCCGGGCCGTCGATGCGCACGCCCTCCCCCACCGCAACGTCACGGCCGACGATGACGCGCCCGTCGACCTCGCAGTCGGCCGGAAGCCCTCCCTGCTCAGAGCCAAGGGCATGCTCGCCCGGCTCGTCCGGGTCCGCGCTCGCCTCGACCAGTTCGCCCGCCCACTCGACATCCACGTGCCCGGCCGCAACGTCCAAATTCCCCTGGAGGTACTCGGGCGGCGAGCCGACGTCGTTCCAGTAGCCATCCGTCTCGTGGACGTAGAAGGGGACATCTCCGTCGAGGAGAGCCGGGAAGACGTCGAGGGCGAAGTCGGGTGCGTCCATATCGGGGAAATGGTCGAAGATCTCGGGGCTGAGCGCGTAGATCATGCAGTTCGCGCGGTCCGACAGCGCCTCCGCAGGATCGGGCTTCTCCTGAAAGCCCTGCACGCGCCCGTCCGAACCGGTCACGACGACGCCGTACTCCTGCGTGTCCGCCACCTTTTTCACGGCAAGCGTTGCCAGCCCGTCGTTCTCCGAGTGCGCGGCGGCGAGTGCTGCGAAGTCGATGTCGGTCAGCGCGTCGCCCGCAAGAACGAGGAAGGGCTCGTCGCCGAAGAACTCGCGCACATTCCGGACCCCTCCGGCTGTCCCCAGGAGCTTCTCCTCGTGCGAGTAGGTGAGATTGACGCCCAGGTCAGCGCCGTCGCCCAAGCGGCCCTCGATCGTCTCGGGAAACCAGTGGAGGTTGCACACGACGTCGTCCACCCCGCCCTTCGCAAGCGAGCGCAGGATCAGTTCGATCACGGGCCTGTTCGCGACCGGCACCATCGGCTTCGGAACCTCGTATGTGAGCGGGCGCAGCCGCGTGCCGAGCCCCGCTGCCATCACCATCGCCTTCATCGCGAGGGGAGGCTATTCACCTTCCTATGCGATGCAGCCTCTCCTACTTGAACACGAGGGCGCTGGTGTAGACGTACTCGTTGTTGGTCCAATTGGGCGATGTTGCCAGGCCGCAGAGGCTGAACTGATACGTGCCCGCAGTCAGGCCAGTGACGAGTGCGGACAGGGCGAACGGCTTCCTCTCGGTTGCTGCGCTCGTCAGCCCGAACAACCCACCGCCATACGACGACAAGGCGCCTGCACCCTGTTGGGAACAGATGTAGAGCTGGAGGCCGTTTGCTGCGCTCCCACCTGCGCCGAGCGCCGCGCTCGAGCTCACAAGAACCTTGTCGCCCGCCGCAATCGTGAGAGAGACGGTCGAGCCGAGGGTGGTGAGCGAATTGGGGATCGCCGTCGAGCCGCTGGCCGGAGTCGCGTATCCGCTGGCAAACGCCCCCGGCGTCGACGAAGTTGCTGCCGCGCAGGTGAGCCCGCCGGCCTGTGTGACGCCTGTCGCAGCCTGCCCACCGGGGCAGGTGCCGGTGACCCGTTGCTGGACCTGGATCGCGTCTATGTCCGCGCTACCCACGCTGCCGTTCTGGATCTCATTCGAGCCAACCGCGCTGTTTCCGATCTGGAGGTTGGCCGCTGTGCCGGCGACGTCGCCGCCGAAAGCGGTACTCGTCTGAAGGAAGCCAGTGGAGTTGATCCCGTCAAGGAGGTCGGCGTTGGGCACGATCCCTAGCGTGTTTTCCTGGACATCATCGCCCGTCACCGTGCCGTCGGAGATCTCGCCCCCGTTCCCGCCCGAGACGGCGCCACTGGCGAGGGTGGGGTTCGGATAGGTGCCGGTGAGATCTCCGCCAGCGGGCCCTGACGGCGCGCCGCCGCCGGTGTCGTCCTCGCATGTGACAGTGCCGTCGGCCGCGATCTGCCGGATTGAGCTGTCGGCGGGGCAATCGCCGGTCACCCGGTTCTGAAGGTCGGTGGCGTCGATCCCATCGAGGGTGTCGGCGTCACCGGCCTGGGTGGCCGTATCCGCATTAGCCGCGCTCGGGACCTGGTCAAGCGTCGATTCGTCGACCTTAGCCCCGGTTACGGCGCCGTCGACGATCTTCGCTGTAACGACCGAGCCGTCGGCGAGCTTTATGTCTGTTACGGCGCCGTCGGCAAGATCGTTCGTCTTTACCTGGCCGTCCTTGATGTGCTTGGACTTGACGGAATTGCTCTTGAGTGCCGCCCAAGAGATCCCTCCGAGCGCAAGGTAGATAGCGATAAAGCCGACGATGTTCGATCGGATGAATGCGCGGACGCGTGCGGACGCTGGCATGTGAGCCCCCTATGGCTTGCCCGCGCGGCGTTCTTACCCCCCCGCACGGTTGTTGTGCGGCCGAACCTACCGCGGCTTTGGGTGCCTGTCAACCGGGTGGTTGTCTTGCCCTAGGCACGCGACCGGAGTCGTATCTGGAAGATCGCAAGTACTCTTCGTAAGCCCACTGCCGCCAGACCAGGAGACTCATGACGACTGCCGCAACTGAACCCACCACGCAGGACTTCAAGGTCGCCGATCTCGGCCTGGCCGAGTACGGCCGCAAGGAGATCAGCCTTGCCGAGCACGAGATGCCCGGCCTGATGCGCACGCGCGAGGAGTTCGCCGAGTCGCAGCCGCTCAAGGGCGCCCGCGTCACGGGCTCGCTCCACATGACGGTTCAGACGGCAGTCCTCATCGAGACGCTCGTCGCGCTCGGCGCGGAGGTGCGCTGGGCCTCCTGCAACATCTTCTCGACTCAGGACCACGCGGCGGCGGCCATCGCGGCCGCAGGCATCCCCGTCTATGCCTGGAAGGGCGAGACGCTCTCCGAGTATTGGTGGTGCACCGAGCAGGCGCTCAACTGGCCCGATGGCGACGGCCCGAACATGATCCTCGACGACGGCGGCGACGCCACGCTCCTCGTCCACAAGGGCGTCGAGTACGAGGCGGCCGGCGCGGTGCCCGACCCGGCAGGTGCCGACTCGGAGGAGCTCCGCATCATCCTGGAGACGCTCGAGCGCTCACTCGCCGACAGCCCCGACCGCTTCACCCGCATGGCCGCCGGGATCATGGGCGTCACCGAGGAGACCACGACGGGCGTCCACCGCCTGTACGTGTTCGCTCGCGACGGAAAGCTTCTCTTCCCCGCCATCAACGTGAACGACTCGGTCACGAAGTCGAAGTTCGACAACCTCTACGGCTGCCGCCACTCGCTGATCGACGGCATTAACCGCGGCACCGACGTGATGATCGGCGGCAAGGTCGCCGTGATCTGCGGATTCGGCGACGTGGGCAAGGGCTGCGCCGAGTCGCTCCGCGGCCAGGGCGCGCGCGTCATCATCACCGAGATCGACCCGATCTGCGCGCTTCAGGCCTCGATGGAGGGCTACGAGGTGCGGACGCTGGACGAAGTCGTCGAGTCCGCTGACATCTTCATCACGGCAACCGGCAACAAGGACGTCATCACCGTCGCCGACATGGCGCGGATGAAGCACCAGGCGATCGTCGGCAACATTGGACACTTCGACAACGAGATCGACATGGCCGGCCTCGAGAACTCTGGCGCCGAGCGGATCATCGTGAAGCCGCAGGTTGACGAGTGGAGGTTCTCAGGAGGGAACTCGATCATCGTGCTCTCCGAGGGCCGCCTGCTCAACCTTGGCAACGCGACCGGGCATCCCTCGTTCGTGATGTCCAACTCGTTCACGAACCAGACGATCGCCCAGATCGAGCTCTACGGCAAGAACGACGAGTACGAGAAGCAGGTCTACGTCCTCCCCAAGCACCTCGACGAGAAGGTCGCACGACTGCACCTCGACGCGCTGGGCGTGAGCCTCACGCAGCTCTCGGCCGAGCAAGCCGCATACATCGGCGTCCCGGTCGAGGGCCCGTACAAGTCGGACCACTACCGCTACTAGACCCCCGCAAGGCCGTGAGCGAACGCGGCATCCAAGTCGGTCCCGGCCTGTCGATCCCGCTCGCGGAGATCGAGCTTCGCGCCAGCCGCTCGTCCGGCCCTGGCGGCCAGCACGCGAACGTGACGGCATCGCGCATCGAGGCGGTCTTCGAGATCGAGGCGTCGTCCACGCTCACGCGCGAGCAGAAGGCCCGGCTCACGCATCGCTTCGGCAAGCGCGTGACTGCAGTTGCGCAGGACGCTCGCTCGCAGGCGCGAAACCGCAACCTCGCGCTCGAACGGCTGGCCGAGCGCATCCGCAAAGGCCTGGAGCGGCGGCGCCCGCGCCAGGCCACACGCCCGGGCCGCTCAGCTCGCGAGCGCCGGCTGAATGAGAAGCGCCAGCGCGGCCAGAAAAAGCAACAGCGCCGCCGGCCCTCGATGGACGACTAGCTCGACGCTCAGCGGTCGCGGATCTTCCGCACGCCTCGCCTGAACTCTTCGGTCGGGTTCTTCGGCCAGTCGCCGTGGTCGTTCTGCCAGCCCTCGAGGTCCCGGAAGTAGCGGCTGTCATTCGCCATCGCGTGGCCGATCACGTCGGTGACTTTCACGTCGTGGCGCTGGCAGAGCCACGCGACGAGTCGCTGCGCCGCCAAGCGCTGCGACCGGCGGTGAAGGATGGCCTGCTCGGCTGAGGCGCTCGCCTCCTGGACCATCTCGATGCCGATAGTTCGATGGTTGAGCCCGATCGCGTGTCGGCAACGAACATCCTGATCGACCAGCGAGTAGATCGTTCCGTCCTTGTCGACGACGAAATGGGCGCAGACGCCGGGTGACTCACCGTTGTTGGGCGCGTTGGATGCGAACGTGTTCCACACGGGCCCGTAAGTCGAAGTCGCCGTGTAGTGGATGACGATCTGGTCGATGCGCTCGAGGCGCCATGTCCGGTCGCCGTAATGGCGGTCGGAATATGCGGCCATCTGTCGCTTGCGCTTGCTGCTGAAGGGGATCGGGTCGTTCTGGATGTCCGGCCGGTGGACTCGGTCTCCGCCGGCTGCGCGGAACGGGCGGTCCGTGGCCCCGTCCGGCCGAGCGATGCTCATGACCGCCTGGGCGTGCCTAGCGGCCGCCGATGACGAGAGCTCGCCGGCGGCCAGCTCGACCACGAACGCTCGGCGTCCCGGCTTGCGGTTGAACCACCTCGTCGCGGTGCCCGGGAGGTCGCCGCCCCGGCAGGCGAACTCCATATTCACGAGATTCGCGTAGCGGCGCTGCACGCGGTCTGGCCCTTTGCAGGCGCCCAGGACCTGGTTCCACGGCTGGTGGTAGAAGATCGAGAGGTCGGGGTCGATCCGCTTCGCGAGGCGCTTGACTGCCCTCGACTCTGGCTCCGAGAATGGCTTCGGCCCCGGGTAATAGCCGCTCGAGCTGTCCGAGCTCGCCTTCCAGCCGACGGAGAAGTTGCGGTTGAGGTCGACGCCGTGGGCGTTCCTGCGCTGGTTCGCCGCGACGCCGTCGGGGTTGACGGTCTGCACCAGCCAGATCGCAAACGAGTTTGGGCTCTCGTCGCGCAGGCGGGCGACGATCTCGTGCCCCTCGTCCTCGTCGCCGTGGAAGGAGCCGACGACGAGCACGACGCGGTCCGCATCCTTCGGCCCAACCCGGTAGGCACGCAGGTTGCGCCCCTGCACGGAGTCGCCGAATTCGAGCTGGCGATCGGAGTCCGCGGCGCCCGCCGGCCCGAGAGCGATTCCGGCGAGCGCGAGCAGCATCGAGAGCACGAACACAATTCGCGCGACGCCGCCTCTCAGGTCCCGAATCACGCCCTCATTCATACGAGATCGCCTGGATCACGTCCAGGCGAGCCGCGCGTCGCGCCGGGAGGATCGCGGCAATCAGGCCCAGGACGATCCCAGCCAGCGCCACGGCCACCATGGCCGTCACCGGTGGGCGATACGACACTCCAGGCACGCCCGACGCGAGGCCCTGGAGGAGCGCCCACCCCAGGCCGGCGCCCACGGCGACGCCCAGGAGGGCGCCGACAAGTCCGATAACCACGCTCTCGGCGGCGACCTGGCGGCGGATCTGCCAGCGCGAAGCGCCCAATGCGCGAAGCACGCCGATCTCGCGCGTCCGCTCGAGCACCGACATCGTGAGCGTGTTGATGATCCCGAAGAGGCTTGCGAAGATCGCCACGCCGACGATCGCGTAGAAGGTTGCAAACTGCTGGTTCACTTGGTCCTCGACGTTCGCCTTGAGCTCGGTGTTCGAGAGCACCGCCAGGTTCGGGTAGTCCTCGCGGACGATCCTCCTTACCTTGTCCTCGAGGACAGGCCGGTCCGCGACGGACGTCGCCTTGAGCGCGAGCTCCGAGTCGGCAGTGACTCCGTACACCTGCCGCAAGGTCTCAAGGGACATCCCGACGGTCTGGCCGCCGAAGAGGACGGTCTCGACGATCCCCGCCACCCGCGCCTTCTGGTCACCCGACGGTCCCTCCAGCCGCAGGGTGTCCCCCACCTCGATGTCCTCCTCGTCCGCGAAGCCCTTGCCGACCGTCACCTCACCCTCGCGCATCCGTTCGAAGACCTCCTCACGCGAGGCGCCCTGGATATCGGTCGTGTCGACCTCCTCGTACTCGGCCGGCTCGAAGCCGATGATCAGCCCGTCCGACTTCGTCTTGCCCTTGGGCCCCGGCAGGTCGGTCGTGAAGAGAAAACGCTCGCGCGCGACGACCGCTGCCTCGGGGATCTTTTCCAGGCGCTCGGAAAGGCGGTCGCCGATGGTCTGCTGCGGGCCCTGGCCCGGCGAGAGGCCGGACGGCTGGACGGTGAGGTCACGCGCGAATGCGCGGTCGAACTCGTCGGAGATGGTGCCCAGGAAGCTGGATCCGAGGCTGTTGACGGCTACCACCAGGGAAAGCCCAATCAGGAGCGCGGTCGCGGTGGCGGCGGTGCGGCCTGGGTCCGAGCGCGCCGCGTCGGAGGCGAGCCTGCCCTCGACGGGCAGGATGCGCCGCACCGGCCACGAGAGGATGCGGACGAGCGGCTTCACGACGAAGGGCGCGACCAGGGCGATCCCGAAGAAGATCGCGACCGTCCCTGTCATTCCCGCGGCCGCGACGATCGGGGTGGTCTCCTCGGCGGCGCCCAGCCAGAACGCTCCGGCGAGGCCGAACACGATGAGCGCGGCGCCGACGCCCGCCCGGCGCGGCTGCGGCTTCGGCCTCAGCTCGTCCGAGCCCAGGACGGCGCGGATCGGCGACGTCTTCCCGGCTCGGCGCGCCGGCGTATAGGCCCCCAGGACCGCGGTCACAAGGCCTGTCGCGACGGCCGCGACCGGCGCCCACCACTCGAAGGTCAGCTTGCCGACGGGGAAGTCGAGCGCGCGGACGAACTCCGCCAGCGCGTATGCGAGAGCGAAGCCGAGGCCCAGACCGAGCACCGCGCCGAGTAGCCCCAAGAGCGCCGCCTCGCGGAGAACGGAGCTGGTGATCTTGCGGCGCGGAGTCCCTAGCGTGCGAAGCATTCCGATCTCTCGCGTGCGCTGGAGCACGGTCATGTTGAACGCGTTGAAGATCAGGAAGCCCCCGACGAAGAGGGCCATCGCCGCAAAGAAGTAGAGGATCGCGTTGAACGCCTGGAGCTGGGATTCGACGTCCTCGGACTTGGTCTGCGGCGTCTCGACGTCCACGCCCTTGCCGAAGCGCCTGTCGATGCGCCGCTCGAGCGAGGAGATCGTCTCCGCGCCGCCCGCTGCGATCACGTCGATCTCGTCGAAAGAGCGCTTCTTGTCCATCACCTTTCGCGCCGAGTCGAGAGGCATAACGGCGAAGCCCTCGCCGCCGAATTCAAAACCGCTCTGGAACTTGAAAAGGCCCACGACCTCGAAGCGGCGCTCGCCGTCGGGCGTCGCCAGCGAGACGCGGTCGGAGACCTTGATGTCGTTCGCGTCCGCCCAGGTGTCCTGGACCGAGATCTCGCGCCCGCGCTCGGGATCGCGCCCGGCGACGGTCTCGGAGTCCGTGACGTTCGTCGCGTCGGGATCCTGGCCGGCGACGTTGAGCTGCTTCGTAGCGTCGGGCGGCGCCTCGCCCTTCCCGTCGACGAGCGTGAAAACGCTCGAGATCCGGCCGACGGCCTCCTCGACGCCCGGCGTCCCCTCGACCTCTCCGAAGGCGCGCTTGGGAAGCGACTCCTCCTGCCCGCCGCCCGAGACGATCAGATCGGCGCGGCCGTACACCGAGTCATAGAGGTCCTTGAAAGTGCGGTTGATCGTCGCCGACAGGAGGAGGACACCCAGGATCATCCCGACGCCGAGGACGATCCCGGCGGCGGTGAGGAGCGAGCGGGCGCGGCGCGAACGGACCTGCTTGAGGGCGAGGGAGCCGAAGTTGCGCATTTATCCCTTGAGCAGCTTTAGCTGCGAAAGCAGCAGGTGCTGGTGGGTATCCATTACGCCTGGAGGGCTGTGAAGGCGGCCGAGATCAGCTCGCGTGAGCCGCCGGCCTCCTCGCCGGCCACCTGGCCGTCGCGCAGGAACACGACCCGGTCGGCGATTGCCGCGGCGCCGGGGTCGTGGGTCACCATCACGACCGTCTGGTCCTGCGAGTCCGACAGGTCGCGCAGAAGCGCCAGGATCTCGGCACTCGAGCGGCTGTCGAGGTTTCCGGTCGGCTCGTCGGCGAGGATCAGCTCCGGCTCGCGAAGGAGCGCTCGCGCGATCGAGACCCGCTGCTGCTCGCCGCCCGAGAGCTCGGATGGCAGGTGGCTGACCCGGTCGGCCAGGCCGACCACACCGAGCAGCTCGCGCGAGCGCGAGCGCACCCGGTCACCGGACTCACCGGCGATCAGCGCCGGCAACAGCACGTTCTCCTCCGCTGTCAGCGAGGGCAGGAGGTTGAAGAACTGGAAGACGAAGCCGATCCGGTCGCGGCGGATGCGCGTTAGGCCGGCGTCATCCAGCCCGTCGTAGCGCTCGCCGCCCAGGCTGATCTGCCCGGCCGATGGCGTCTCGAGCGCGCCCAGGAGGTGGAGCATCGTGCTCTTGCCGGAGCCGGACGGACCCATGATCGCGACGATCTCGCCCTTGCGGACCTCGATCGAGGCGCCGTCGAGCGCGTGTACAGCTGTTGAGCCTTCGCCGTAGACCTTCGCCAGGTCTTTGGCCGCGAGCACGACCGGTGCCGGGGGCTTGGGGGGTTCCGCTGCCTCGAGCTCGGGCCGGTCGCCGTTTCGCCCAAGCGCGATCAGCGCCTCGCCGGCACGCCCAATGCCGCCGCGAACGGCGCCTGTGATGTCATCGAGGAGGGGCACGAGTGCCCGGAGAAGGGTACTGCTGACCGTCCGGTCAGTTGCGCGGGTTACAGCTTGCCGAGCTCGGCCTTCAGGTTCTCGATGACCTCAACCGGCGAGGGGTCGATTCCTCGCTTCGCGGCGAGGGCGAGCGATACGAGATCGCCGAGCATGACCGTCCACAGCATGCGGGCAGTGCGGGTCTCCCCCTCTGCCTCCACCTGGATCAGTCCTGCCGCGGACGACTCGATCAGGTTCGCGGTCAGCTCGATGCGCTGGCGAGCGCGCGGATGCTGGTCGAGATCGTCGAGGAAAACGGCCGAGAACTGTTCGGAGCCGCCGCCGGTGTCCCAGCCCACGATCTCGTTGTGGTCCATCTCGGGCAGGGAATGGGCGAACGCCGGGATCTTGGCGTTCTCGTTGATCTGCGTCTTCCAGCGATAGGCGACCGATGAGGTCAGGTCGGACCCATAGACGACCGGGAACGAGCCGTGGAGGACGTCTGCGATCACACTCGCGCGCTCGACCAGCGCGTCGCGGCTGGCACGCAAGTGGGCGACGGCCCCGTCGATCTCGGTGCGGATGGCTGGCGCTGCTCCAGCCAGCGTGGCGACCTCAGCCGCGGCGACGAACATGTAGCCGACCGCTGCTCTCGGCTGGAGCGCGGCGGGTATGGGGATGATCGGTACGTCAGCCTCGCGCGCCGCGTCGCCCAGGGCTCCGCCCGTCGTCGCGACGACGCGCTTCGCGCCCACGGCGGCAGCAGCCTCGAACGCCGCGAGCGTTTCCTCGGTATTCCCCGAGTAGCTCGCGCAGAGGACCATCCGCTCAGGGGACGTCCATGGCTCGAGGCCGTAATCGCGAACGGTGGTGAAGGGCAGGGTCGTCCGGCTTCCGAACGCACCGCGCGCGAGGTCCCCGCCGATCGCCGAGCCGCCCATCCCACAGACGACCAGGCCGTCCGCCTTCGTGGCAGGGATGCGCGCCGACTCGACCCTGAACAGAGCGTCGGATAGGTGGTCTGGCAGGGCCAGGACATCGTCCAGCTGGTTCTGCGAATCGACCGCGCGGATGGCGTCGAGAATCGTGCTCACGCCGCAACCATGCCAGGTTCCACGCGCGCATCGTGCTCAAGTCGCGCGCCGGGCTCGATCCGGGCGCCTTCGCCCACGATCGCGCCGTCCTCGACCACCGCGTTTGCGCCCACCCTGACACCGGCCGCCAAGATTGCTCCCTCGACGCGCGCTCCGGCGCCCACCTCGCACCCGGCGTGGAGGACCGAGCCGACGATGACCGCCCCCTCTCCCACCTGCGCGTCGCGTCCGATCACGGCATTGGGCCCGAGATGGGCCCCGCCGGCGACGCTGGCGCCGGAGTCGACGAGCACGGGTCCCTCGACGTGTGCGGAGGCGTCGACGTCGGCGTGCTCGTCCACGCCGATCGCGTTCTCGTGCATGCGAGTCTCCACTTCGGTCTCGACGCGGCCGGTGAGTATGTCCCAGCTCGCCTGGAGGTAGCGCTCGGGCGTGCCGATGTCCATCCAGTAGCCATTGAGCCTGAGGCCGAAGAGCCCCTGCCCGACCAGCCGGGGGAAGATCTCGCGCTCGATCGAGACCGAGCGGCCCGCCGGGATGAGGTCAGCGACCGACCGCTCGAGGACGTATGCGCCCGCGTTCACCTCGTCGGTGTCGATCTCGGCCGGATCCGGCTTTTCCAGGAACTCGGTGACGGCGCCCGTCTCGGGGTTCTTGCGGACGAGGCCGTACGAGGTGGGGTCGTCCACCGGATAGAGGGCGAGGGAGGCGACCGCGTCGCGCTCGGAATGGACGCGCATGTGCTCGGTGAGGTCGAGGTCCGTGAGGACGTCGCCGTTCAGGACGAGGAAGCGGTCCGAGAGGAGCCCCTGGTCGGCGGCGAGGCGGATCGGACCCGCGGTGCCGAGAGGTTCAGACTCCTCGACGTAGCGCACGCGCGGGCCGCCGGGAATCTGATCGCCTAGCGCCGAGCGCAGGTCCTCGGGGCGAAAGCCGCACGCCATGACGACCTCCGTGACCCCGTGGCGGCCAAGCCAGTCCGCCATGAAGCGGATGAACGGACGGTCCACCAGCGGTATCGCCGGCTTCGGCTGGGTGAGGGTGAGCGGATGGAGGCGGGTGCCTTGCCCGCCGACGAGCACCAGCGCCTGCATCTACTCGCCGTTCTGCCTGTCTGGGCGGCCGATGCCCTCGTAGGCAAAGCCCGCGGCGCGGAGCTCCTCGGCGTCGAGATAGTTGCGCCCGTCGATCAGAACCGCGGAGACCATCGAGTCGCGTGCGCTCACCCAGTCCAGCTCCGAGAATTCGGGCCATTCCGTAACGAGGACGACGGCATCGGCGCCCTCGAGCGCCGCCGCGGCCGAATCGGCCATCTCGACGTCGGGCAGCATCGACGAAGCGACGTCTTCGGCGACAGGGTCGTAGGCGACAACCGTCGCGCCCTCTCCTTGAAGCCGCGCCGAGAGCACGAGGCTCGAGGCCTCGCGCATGTCGTCGGTGTCGGGTTTGAACGCGAGCCCGAGCAGCGCGATGCGCTTATCGACGAGCGTGCCGAGATGCTTCTCGAGCTTTGCGACCACGCGCCGCTTCTGCAGCTCGTTCACCTCGATGACGGCGTTGAGGAGCTGGAAGTGGTAGCCCGAGTTGCCGGCGAGCTGCTTTAGAGCCGAGACATCCTTTGGGAAGCATGAACCCCCATAGCCAATTCCAGCCCGCAGGAAGCTGGGGCCGATGCGGTCGTCGAGGCCCATGCCGCGAGCGACCTCGGTGACGTCGGCTCCTGTTTGCTCGCAGACGTTGGCGATCTCGTTGATGAAGGAGATCTTTGTTGCGAGGAAAGCGTTCGAGGCAAGCTTGATCATCTCGGCCGAGGCGACGTCGGTGCGGACGATCTCGCCGCCCAGCGGCTTGTAAAGGCTCTCGACCGCGTCGGCGGCCTCCTCCGAGCCGGCATCGGCACCGACCACCACGCGGTCGGGGTGCATGAAGTCCTGGATCGCCGAGCCCTCTTTCAAGAACTCTGGGCAAGACACGTAGCGGAGGTCCGGCTTGTCGCGGCGGATCGAGGCGCCGGTCCCAGAAGGGACGGTGCTCTTCATGACGAGCGCGTGCTCGGAATCCTCGGGAAGCTGTTCGACGACCGAGCGCACACGCGAGAGGTCGGCGTCGCCGGAGTACGTCGGTGGTGTGTCCACGCAGCAGAAGAGGAGGCGGGCCTCGGAGAGCACGTCGTCCATCGAGGTGGTGAAGGTGATCCGCTCGGCGTTGTTCTCCAGCAGCTCGGCCAGACCGGGCTCGTGGATGGTGACCTCGCCGCGGCGAAGCGACTCGACCTTCTCCTCGTTCACATCGAGGGCGACGATCCGGTGCCCCAGCTCGGCGAAACACGTCGCCGTCACCAGGCCCACCCAGCCGACACCGACGACGCCTACCTGTTCACGCTCAGCATTCATCAGCGCAGGAAGCTATCCGCCGAGCTCGCGCGTCGACGTCGCGATTCCGAGCATTTGCTGCTCGGTGAGCGCGTGGGAGAGCGTGTTGATGACCCAGTACGAGCCCTTGGAGGTCCGCCAGCCGACGAGGCGGAGCTTGTCCTGCTCGTAGAAGAGGAGGTACTCGCGCCCGTCGATCGTGCGCGTGTCACTGGGGTTCTTGAGGATCGGTGGGTCGTCCCAGTTCGTGCCGCTGACGCCGTAGTACTCACCATAGAGCGGCTGAAACGGGATCACGAACTTGTACATCCCGTAGAGGTCATTGTCGTTCGGGCCAAGCAGCAATGCCGCGCGGGACTCGTCCGAGATCGAGGTATTCGTGGTCTGGACGAGGCGCGTGGGATAGAAGATCGGAAATTCGGCGTTGCGGTGCTGCAACGTCTTTGCGAAGCCGACCGCCTTCTCCTGAGCCGGGCCCGCGAAGTCGACGAGCGGCGCCTGAGCTGGGGGATCCGGCTTCGGCTCTTCCTTGGCGCCGCCTCCGCCTCCACCGTCGCCCGAATTCGGCTCCGCGGGCTCCGCAGGCGCATCGTCGAGGTCGTTGCCGAGGAACTGGTTGACCGCGGCGTCAACCTCGGCGGGGCTCGCGACCACCCCACCATCGGTCGAGAGCTTGCCGAGGTCAACCTGGCGGACCGGTGCGTTCCTGACCGAGGCGAACGTCTTCAGCATTCCCACGATCGTCGCCGGGTTGTCGATGTCGGAAGACGTGTTCTCGGTGAAGATGTCGATGAACTCCTCTCCGTTGCCGAAGAACGGAAGGAGCTCGCCCGGAGGAATGCGCTGGCGCGCCTCGCGGATGAAGTCCTGCTGACGCGCACCGCGCACCAAGTCGTTGTCGCCGTGGCGGTATCGGACGTACTGAAGAGCTTTGAATCCGCAAAGCTTCTGGTACCCGGCCTCGACGTCGATCTCCGCATACTCGCCGCCAACCGGGTTGAAGTAGTGGCGATCCACATCGATGTAGACGCAGTCGATCGCATTCACGGCTTCAAGGAAGCCTCCGAAGTCAACGTTCACGACGTGGTTGATCGGGATGTCCAGATAGTTGGTGATCGTCTCGATCGCGAGCGCCTCACCACCACCCGTCGGATCTTCCAGCTGCCCATACGAGTAGGCGGCGTTGATCTTGGTTGTTCCGTATCCCGGAATCGGGACGTTGAGGTCGCGCGGCAGGGACATCAGGGAGAGGAACTCCTTGTCGGGATCGACCCGCAGGAGGATCGCTGTATCCGAGCGCCCCGGATCGCCTACCGTCGTCTCGCGCTTGTCAGAGCCGAGGATGAGGATCGTCTGCGGCGCCCCGCCTTCAACAGTTTCGAGTTGCTGACGAGCCGCGGACAGCGATGAGTCGTTGAGTCCCTTGGCGATGTCGTTGAGGAAGAGCAGGAACGAAACGGCGGTTGCCGCAGCCATCGACGAGACGATCACGAACGCCGCCGCCGTGAAGCGCCAGCCGATCCGGCGCTTCGGCGGTTTGCCGACGCCACCGTCGTCGTATGAGTCCGCGGCCGCGGCGGTGACCGGGGGTGCGGCCACGGGAGGCTGGACCTTGTGCGAGCCGGTAGTGACCTGGTGAGAGAACGAGGACTTCTCGGCACGCTTTGCCAAGCCGGCGTGCGCGGCCTCGCGTTGGGCCTCGACGTCCGAAAGGGTGAGGGTGTCGGCTTCGATCGTCTCCCCGCTTATCTGCGCGGGCGGTACGACGATGGTGTCGTCGACTGGGTGCTCAGCGTCGACTGAGGGGTCAGACCCCTCTACAGGCTCACCTGCCGATTCCGCTTCGGTTTCGGGGTCAGACCCCGCGTTCGGTTCTTCACCAGCGTCGTCTGCGCCAGGTTCTTCTTCCGCTTTGGGTTCCTGGCGGGCTTTGCCGGCGAAGGTCGAGGGTGGCGGGAGGTCTGGGGTCTCGTCGCCGTCCTGCTCGTCCTCGTTCTCGGGCAGCTCCTCGTCGGTCATGCCGGCGGCCCCCCGTTCATGAGCGTGGGAAGCGAGGCGACGAAGTCGGAGATGGTGCGGCGATAACTCGAGAGCGACGGAATCGAGACCCACTCATCAGGGCCGTGGTGGCCCGCGCCCGACGGCCCGAACTCAACCGTGGGGATGCCCGCCTTGAGGAAGGAGACCGCGTCCGAGGCGCCGTGCCGGCCAATCGTCGTGACCTCCTCGGGGTGATGCGGTGAGGCGGCATCGCGAAGTGCAGACACGAAGGGCGAGTGCGGGTCGACAAGGGCAGGTGGGCGGTGGAACGTCGAGATGACCTCAGCGCCGTCGATCGCGGACACCTGCTTGAGGATCGTCTCGGGCTCCTGCTCCGGCAGGTAGCGAACATCGACATCGATCACGCAAGCGTCTGGCACCTTGTTGAGCGCATCGCCCCCGAGGATGCGTCCTAGGTTGATCGAGGGGCGGTCGTAGAGCTCCGAGCTCTCCTGCGCAAACGGTAGCGATTCGATCTCATGGAACACATCGATTGCGCGCAGGATCGCGTTCCGCCCCAGCCACGGCGTTGCGCCGTGCGCTGCGTGACCGCCGACGCTGATGCGCATGGCGAAAACGCCCTTGGCGGCCACTCCCACGAGCATGTCCGTTGGTTCGCCGGTGATTGCGAAATCCCCTCTGAACCCCTGGTCGACGAGCAGATCCGCCCCGCGCTCGGTCTCCTCTTCGCGTTCCTCGTCGGGAACGATTCCGAGGCGGCAGCGAATGCCGCTCACGCTTTGAAGATCGGCGATGGAGAGCATCAACGCTGCCAGGGCCCCCTTCATGTCGTACGCGCCACGCCCGATGAGCCGATCGCCCTCGACCCGAGGCTCAAACTGGTCCTCGTGGCCAGGCACGACGTCCATGTGGCCGTGAAGGAGCACGGTGATCGGCGCATCGACGGGGCCGGCGTCGGCCACGAGGACCGGCAGGTCACGCACGGTCAACTCGTGCACGGTCACGTCCCGAGCTTCGAGCCACCCACGCACGAATCCCGCACAGAGCCTCACGCCCTCCGCGGTCGAGGAATCGAAGCCGATCAGCTTCTCGGTGAGAAGACGCTCGTCCAAACAGATGAATCTAGTGGTCGAAGGGGGCGCGGACGTTCCGCGGAGGGTTGTACGTCGTATGGCCGTTCAAGTCTCCGCAGAGTCGCCTGACCGGATCATTTGGAAGCTCGCATCGCGGCAGAACGGGGTGGTTGCGCGATGGCAGCTTCTACCGCTCGGCATTACGCGTGATCAGATCGCGACGCGCCTCCGTCAGGGTCGGCTCGTTGAGCTTCATCGCGGGGTGTATCTGTTTGGTGCGGTGCCCTCGGAACATGCCTTGGCGCAGGCGGCTCTACTTGCACTAAAGGGAGAGTCCGCGCTTAGCTGCTTCACCGCGGCGCACATCTGGAAGGCGCGGAACTACTCACCAGGGGCCTACCCGTGGGTGACTGTGCCCGCGAGGCGCCGGATCGAGCGTCCGCGGATCCACGTAGTGAGGGCCGACCTCGCGAGCATCGACGTTCGAAAGCGTTTTGGAATGCGCCTTACGAGCCCGCCGCGGACGGTTCTCGACTGCGCTGCCCTCATCGATGACGACTACGAATACGAGGCGCTCGTCGGTGAGATGAAGTACCGCGGTCTCGCCAATGAGGAAGAGCTGACAGAACAGGTTCGGCGGAATCCGCGTAAGCGCGGAGTGCCACGACTAAGCCGCGTTCTGGCTCTGCCGGGCGGGCCGCGACGCACTCGCTCAAAGGGAGAGCGAGCGTTTCTTCGGCTGTTGCGGGAGGAGGGGTTCAACGGGTACGAAACGAACTCGAAGGCGTTCGGACCGGAGCTCGATTTCGTGTGGGCGGACCTGCGGTTTGCCGTGGAAGTCGATGGGTGGGATGGGCATTCAGGGAGGGTTGCCTTCGAGCGAGACAGGCTGAAAATTGCTGAATTACAGGCAAAAGGCATCGAAGTGATGCCCGTAACAGGCCGCCAGATAGGCGACGACCGCCAGGGCGTATTGCGGCGACTCAAAGCCACACTGGCCCTCCGCGCAACTTAAGCGGAGACTTCGACGGCTATAGGCCGTTCAACCCTCCGCGGAACCGGAAAACACCCCGAATCGGTCCCCTTTAGAGCCCCAAACAGACGCCCCGTAGCGCTAAGCGAAACCGCACTCCAGCCCCGGCGCCCCGCAGCGCCACCCAAGCCGCCCCGGCGACTCGGGCCCTACGACCCCTCCGCGATCGTGATGAACGCCTCGGCTCTTGCTTTGTCGCGCACGGCCTGTTCCTCGGCGGCCGAGCCTTCCTCGGCCTCTTCGATGCGCTTCTCGGCGTCTTCGAGCTTTGACTTCAGCTCCGAGGCGTCCAGCTTGTCGGGCTCGACGGCTTCGGCGATCAGGACGCGCGCGCGGTTGGCGAAGACCTCGAGCCATCCCTCGCCCTGCGCGTAGCGGGCATCGGGCTCGGAGCCCTCCGACTCGTACAGGCGCAGCTCGTTCGGCAGAAGGCGAGCGACTATGGGCGCGTGGCGCGCTCGGATGCCGATCTCGCCGGTTGACGTGCGGGTGGAGAGCTGCCAGAGCTCGCCTCTGTAGACCTCACCCTCCGGGGTGAGGACCTCCGCCTCGAATCGGTGCTCGTCGGGCAAGGGCTACGCGTCCTCGCCGTTCTCGCCGTTTTCGTCCTCGGAGTCCTCGGAGTCGTCACCCTCGTCGGCCTTCCGCTCGGCCTCCTCGGCTTCCTTCTCCTTGCGCTCGTCGGACTCTTCCTTCTCGCGCTCGACGCTCTCGTCCTTGTCGCCCTTCTCGTCGTCGCCCGTCACCTGCTCGATCGAGCCCTTCATGTAGAAGGCGCCCTCGGGCAGATCGTCGTGGTCACCGTCGAGGATGGCTCGGAAGCCCGCCACCGTGTCCGAGACCGAGACGAACTCGCCCGAGCGGCCGGTGAAGGCCTCGGCGACGAAGAACGGCTGCGAGAGGAAGCGCTCGATCCGGCGCGCCCTGTTCACCGCCTGCTTGTCGTCGTCGGAGAGCTCGTCGATCCCGAGGATGGCGATGATGTCCTGGAGCTCGCGGTACCTCTGGAGCGTCTCCTGCACGTCGGTCGCCGTCTTGTAGTGATCCTCGCCCAGGATGTCCGGCTTGAGGATCGTCGATGTCGAGTCGAGCGGGTCCACCGCGGGGTAGATGCCCTTCTCCGAGATCGACCGCGACAGGGTCGTTGTCGCGTTCAGGTGCGCGAACACCGAAGCCGGCGCCGGGTCCGTGAGGTCGTCAGCCGGTACGTAAACCGCCTGGATCGAGGTCACCGAGCCCTTGGTAGTCGAGGAGATCCGCTCCTGGAGCTCGCCCATCTCGGTCTCGAGAGTCGGCTGGTATCCGACGGCCGAGGGCATGCGGCCCAGGAGCGCCGACACCTCGGAGCCCGCCTGCACGAATCGGAAGATGTTGTCGATGAAAAGCAGCACGTCCTGGCCGCCCTGCTCGCGGAAGTACTCAGCCATCGTGAGACCCGAGAGCGCGACTCGAAGACGGGCGCCGGGCGGCTCGTTCATCTGGCCGAACACGAGCATCGTCTTGTCGATGACGCCCGACTCCTTCATCTCGAGCCAGAGGTCGTTGCCCTCGCGTGAGCGCTCACCGACTCCGCAGAAGGCCGAGAGGCCCTCGTGCTCCTCGGCGATCGAGCGGATCAGCTCCTGGATGAGGACGGTCTTGCCGACGCCGGCGCCGCCGAACAGGCCGACCTTGCCGCCCTTGGCGTACGGGGCGAGAAGGTCGATGACCTTGATCCCGGTCTCGAGGATCTCCTGCGCTGGAGCCAGGTCTTCGACGGTCGGGGCTGCGCGATGGATCGGCCAGCGCTCCTCAGTCTCGACGTCGCCCATGTCGTCGATCGGCTCACCCAGGAGGTTGAAGATGCGGCCGAGCGTGTTCTCGCCCACGGGCACCGTGATCGGGCCGCCCGTGTCAATCACGTCATCGCCGCGCTGAAGGCCGTCGGTCGCGTCCATAGCGACGGTGCGCACGCGGTCGTCCCCGAGGTGCTGCTGAACCTCCAGGGTCAGATCCATTGCGGCGCGCTCGTCGGACTCCTCGATCTCGATCTTGAGAGCGGAGTAGATCTCCGGGAGCTCGCCCGGGAACGAGATGTCGACGACGACGCCGAGCACCTGGTCGACGCGACCGATGTTGCCGCTTCCGTTGGAGGAAGCTCCGTTCGAGCTCTGGGTGGTTTCGGTTTCAGCCATCTGATTTTTCTCCTTAACCGAGCGCCTCGGCGCCCGCGACTACTTCAAGAATTTCCTGGGTGATCTCCGACTGGCGCACCCGGTTCATCTCCCGGGTCAGGTCGTCGATCATCTCCTCGGCGTTCTCGGATGCGGAACGCATCGCTGTCATCCGCGCGCCCAGCTCCGACGCGGACGATTCGAGAAGGGCGCGATAGACCGATAGGTCCACGTACTCCTCGATCAGCATTGGCAAGAGGGTCTCAGCGTCCGGCTCGTGGATCATGTCGGAGCGCTGGTGCGCCTCGGCAAGGTCCTCGTCCACGTAGCCCTCCTCCTCCGGGATGCCCTCGCCGAAGACCTCGGCCTCCGACATGGGAAGGAGCGTCTGGCGGCGGACGTACTGAGTGAGTGGCGAGACGTAGCGGTTGTAGACGATGTCCACCTTGTCGACGTCTCCGTCGCGGAACGCGGCGGTCAGGTCGCGTGAGATGTTGCGGGCGTCCGTGAACGCGGGGCGCTCGGTGAAGCCGACGTATGACTCCTCGACGTTCTCACCGCGAAAGTTCATCGTCGACGAGCCGCGCCGGCCGACCATCCGATAGACCGTCTCGGCGGACTCCTCGCGCTTGTACTCGGCCTTCAGGCGAACGCCCTCGCGGATGATCTGAGTGTTGAAGGCGCCCGCCAGGCCCCTGTCGCCTGTGACGAGCAGGATTCCCACGGTCGAGACGTCGCGCGTCTCCATCAGGGGCACGCGCTTGGCCATGTTCTCGTCGGTTTCCGCGACCTCGCGGGTCAGCTTGCGGATGGCCTGCGCGTACGGGCGCATGGCGGCGATCCGCTGCTCCGCGCGCCTGAGGCGCGCAGCCGCGACCATCTCCATCGCCCGCGTGATCTTGCGGATGTTCTTGACGGAGTTGATCCGCGCCGTGACTTCTTTGCGCGTCGCCATGGGTTAGGAGCTCCCGCTCTCCTCCTCGTCGTCGTCCTCATCTGAGTCGTCCTCGTCGTCCTCGTCGTCGGAGTCGTCCTCGTCGTCCTCGTCGTCGGAGTCGTCGGAGTCGTCGTCCGAATCGTCCTCTTCTTCTGAATCGTCGTCGTCGGAGTCGTCAGCCTCGTCGTCGGAGTCGTCGTCCGGATCGTCCTCGTCTTCTGAGTCGTCGTCGGAGGCATCGCTCTTGGCGTGGCTTCCCTTCTCGCGCTCCTCCTCGGACTTGATGCGGTCGGACTCGCCCTCTTCAAGCGGCTGGCCGTCCTCGTCGAGGTCGGGGCCGAAGTCGTCGACGGCCTCGGCTAGAGCGTCGTCGAGCTCCTTCTCCTCTGAGTCGCCCCACTCGCCCTCATTGAGGCGCTTGAGCAGGTCCTCGTTCTCCGACTTCAGTCGGCTGATCGCGGCGTCGAGGAAGTCGTGGACCCTCTCGGTCTTCAGCCGGTCGAGATGCCCTCCGGTGCCGGAGTAGATCGAGACGACCTGCTCGCCAACGGATAGGGGCTTGCGCTCGTTCTGCTTGAGCATCTCGACGAGGCGCTCGCCTCGTGCAAGCGACGCCTGAGTCTCGGGGTCGAGCTCCGAGCCGAACTGGGCAAACGCCTCGAGGTCGCGGAACTGCGAGAGCTCGAGCCGGAGCTTTCCGGCGACCTTCTTCATTGCCTGGGTCTGCGCGTTACCTCCGACTCGGGAGACCGAGATGCCGACGTTGATCGCCGGCCGGACGCCTGAATAGAAGAGGTCGGACTCCAGGAAGATCTGGCCGTCCGTGATCGAAATGACGTTGGTCGGGATGTAGGCGGACACGTCGTTCGCCTGCGTCTCGATGATTGGCAGCGCGGTGTGCGAGCCGCCGCCGAGGTCGTCGTTCAGCTTCACCGAGCGCTCGAGGAGACGCGAGTGGAGGTAGAAAACGTCGCCGGGATACGCCTCGCGGCCCGGCGGGCGGCGCAGGAGCAGCGACATCTGACGGTACGCGAAGGCGTGCTTCGTCAGGTCGTCGTAGATGCAGAGCGCGTGCTTGCCGTTGTAGAGGAAGTGCTCGCCCATCGCGCAGCCCGCGTAAGGAGCAATGAACTTGATCGGCGCGGCCTCGTCGGCGGGCGCGGCGACGATGATGGTGTTGTCCATCGCGCCGGCGTCCTCGAGCGTCTTCTGGACCTGGACCACAGTCGACATGCGCTGGCCGATCGCGACGTAGATGCAGACCACGTCGGAGTCCTTGTTGTTGATGATCGTGTCGATCGCGACCGCGGTCTTGCCGGTCTGGCGGTCGCCGATGATGAGCTCACGCTGGCCACGGCCGATCGGGATCATCCCGTCAATCGCCTTGAGCCCCGTCTGAAGCGGCTCGACCACCGGCTGGCGCTGCACCACGCCCGGCGCCTTGAACTCGGCAGGCCGGGTCTCGGAAGCATTCAGATCGCCCTTGTCGTCGAGCGGGCGGCCCAGGGGATCGACCATGCGGCCGAGGAGCTCGTCGCCGACGGGGATCTCGAGGAGCTGACCTGTGCGCTTGACCTCGTCGCCCTCAACGACCTGGTCCCACTCGCCGAACAGCACGACGCCGACGTTGTCCTGCTCGAGGTTGAGTGCGAGGCCGGTCACGTCGTGCGGCAGCTCGAGCATCTCGAGCGCCATGCAGTTCTCGAGGCCATGGACGCGAGCGATCCCGTCCGCAACCTGGAGGACGGTGCCGACCTCCGAGAGCTGCTCCTCGTCGGCCTTGAAGTCGACGATCCGCTCTCGCAGGATGTTTCCGATCTCGTCTGGGCGAATCTCCACTTGCTTTCAGCTCCTTTTCATGAGTCCCACCGGGCGTCAGACCGCCCGCGAGACTTCCTTTCTAAGTCTGTTCAGCTTCTCGCGCAGGCTGGCGTCGAGCACCATGTTCCCCACACGAAGGACGAGGCCGCCGAGGATGTCCTCGTCGACTTCGGCCTCAAGGTCGATCTTCCGGTCCGTCTGGCGCTCGATCTCCTCGCCAACCCTTTTCACGACGGCGTCGTCGAGCGGCACGGCGCTGGTCACGCGCACCTCAAGCCGCTTGTTCTCCTCGGCCCAGAGCTCGTCGTAGTGGCTCCGGATCCGGAAGATCGCGGGCAACCGGTGCTTCTCGGCCAGCAGGGAGAGGAAGTTCTCGAACTGCTCCGAGGCTCCAGAGACCGCCTTGGAGATGCCGTCCCGCTTCTCCTCCGATGAGAAGTAGGGGCTGAAGAAGAAGACCTGAAGGTCGCGATCCTCTGAGAGCGCGTCGGCGAACTCGCCGAGCTCCTCGCGGATCTCGTCGATCTTCTCCTCATCTTTGGCGACCGCGAAAAGCGCGTCGCCGTATACCCGGGCAATCTCCTCCAAAGCGTCTTCCTATTCGCTTCTTTCAGCGCCGGCAAGGGCCGAGAAGTCGATCTCCGCGAGCGCTTCCTCGATGAGCTTCTGGTGGTCCTCGTCGGTCAGAGACTTCCGCGTGATCTTCTCGGTGGCGAGCACCGTCAGGTCGGCCACCTCACGGCGAATCCCATCCAGCGAGCGGCGCGTCTCGGCCTCGATGTCCTTGCGCGCGGCGGCAACGAGCTCCTCGCGCTTGGCCTTGCCCTCGGCGGTCGCCTCGGAGACGGCGTTCTCAGCCGACTTGCGGGCGCGCGCTGAGATGTCGTCGGCCTGCTCGCGAGCCTCCTTCAGCCGTGCGCGGTACTCCTGGAGAATCTCGTCGGCTTCGGCGCGCTGGCGCTCGGAGGCCTCGATGTTCTCGCGGACCGCGTTTGCCCGCTTCTCGAGCGCCTCGGCGATCTTCGGCAACGCCGTCCGCTTCAGCACCCACATGGTGAAGAGGAAGAGGATCAGCGTCCAGATCATCAGGCCGAGGCCCGGCGAGACCAGGAAGCTGCCGCCCTCTTCCTCAGCGGCAATGGGCAGGAGCCCGTTTATGTCGGTCAGGAACTCCACGTGTGCGGCCTAGAGGAAGAAGGCGATAAGGCCGAAGATGAACGTGTAGAAGGCAACTGCCTCGGTGAGGGCGAAGCCCAGCCAGCGGATCTGCTGGAGCTCGTCCTTCATCTCGGGCTGGCGGGCGACGGACTCGATCTCCGCGCCGAAGATGATGCCAATGCCGATTCCGGCGCCGATCGAGCCCAGTCCCGCACCGACGCCGAGAGCGATCGACTTGAGACCGTCGTCGGTCACCTCAGCTAGGGGGATCAGGAAATCCATGTTGCTCCTTTTCTCTTGGACATACAGTCTGTATGTAGTCTACTTAGTATCAAAGTGTTACTTGTGTGAGGAATATCCGGTTTGCCGCTTCATTAGTGGCTTTGTGACGTTGCGCCGCCGAGGTAGATGGCGGTCAGGGTGGTGAAGATGAAGGCCTGAAGCGTGGCGATCAGGCCGAGCTCCAGCAGGAAGAAGAGGAAGGCCAGGGGCAGGGTGATGAGGCCGAGCGCTGCGACACCGAGCAGGACAGCGAGACCACCCCCCATGAACAGCAGCAGCAAGTGCCCGGCCAGGATGTTGGCGAAGAGCCGCACCGACAGGGAGATCAGGCGCGCGACGTGCGAGATCGCCTCGATCCCGAAGAAGAACGCCTTGGCGAAGATGTTCATGTTCTCGATCCCCGGGGGCAGCCAGCTGGCGAGATAGGGGAAGAATCCCTTGGCCCGGATGCCTTCGACGTGGTAGGAGACCCAGACGACCAGGGTCAGGACCAACGGGATGGAAAGGTTCGCGGTCGCGGCGTAAAGGGCGAAAGTCGGAACGTTGAGTCCGAAGATGTCGATCGTGTGCTCGGTGTTGGTCGGCAACGGCAGGTAGCCGATCATGTTCGAGAACCAGATGAAGAAGAAGAGCGTGGCCAGGAACGGGAACCACCTGAGGGTCATCTTCTCGTCGAGGTTGTCCCCGGCGATGTTGTTTCGCGTGAGGTCGTAGGCGAGCTCGACCGCGATCTGGGTCTTGTTCGGCTCGCGCTGCATCCGATTGGCGATGAACGTCATCACGCCGATCGTGGCCCCGCTGGCGAGGATGAGGTACAGGACGGCCTTGTTGATCGAGAAGTCGATGCCCCCGATGTCGATCGTGATCCAGGGCTCGAGGAAGAACTCGTTCTGGGGTTGGAACTCGTCGTTCTTGCCGTCGGAGCCGACGACGAGAACGAGCACGACCAGAATCACCAGGTAGAGGCCGAGGCCAATGAAGATCTTCGCCTTGCGGCTCATGCGGATGCCTCGCCTCCACTGGTCAGCGCTTGCGACAGGAGTTGGATCGTGAAGAGCGCGGTGACGAGAAGCGCAGCCGCCAAGCCGTCTTCACGGTCGGCGAAGAGCCCGATGAGGAGAACCGCGATCGAGACGAGCCAGACGCGGCCCATCGACGAGATCGCCTTCGTGCGGAAGGCGTCGCGGCGATTGCCGGCGGCAATGCTCCGCGCGATGCGCGCGTTCGCATATGCGAGGGCAAGGCGCTGGGCGATCCAGGCGCCCGCGGCAACCGCGTAGCCGAGCATCGGCCAATCGGCCGCGATGAACACCGGCAGCGCAACGGCGAGCAGGATCAGGTCCAGATAGCGGAGGATCACCGAAGCTCCCGCGCCGGCCCGCTCAGATCCGCTTAAAGCGAGCGTGGACAAGGACCATGCCCCCGACGATTCCGACGAACAGTCCGAGCAGCCCCAATGGAACCGCGAGTCCAACCAGCGAACCGAGCCCTAGCCCGACCGCTCCGCATCCCACCATCGCCCCGACCAGAGCCATGCCGGCGGTGGCGGCATCCATCCTCGTGGGGGGTTCTTGACTCATCCGAGTCGGAGGGGGTTGGAGAAGACACTTACAGGTGGACTTTGTGGCTCAAAAGAAGGAGATAGCCGCTCCGGGGGGCGCCTTGCGCCGAGCCGGTGCGGCCACGACGAATATATCCAATAACGCTTGTCACCTTAGGCGCTTGTAACACCTTTGTGACGCTAGGTCAGGGAGGCGGCAGAGCCTCGAACTCGCCCGTCTCCGGATTCAGCTCGCGGAACTCGCCCGTGTCGGGGTCGATCGCGGCGAAGCTGCCCGTCTCGAGCTCGCGCGCCACCCCCTCGTCCACCTCGGCGTCGGGGACCCCTCCGGGCCTCGCAGCGGCGAGCTGCCGCGAGCGGATCCCTCGGAGCTTGAGGATCTCCAAGACGTAGATCAGGTAGACGCTCGCCGCCAGCGCGATGAGCATGAAAACGACCATGAGTGCGGTCCACCCGGTGTTGAAGTTGCCGTGGTCGTCGGAGTAGGGAACGAAGCGAAGCGCGAGCGCGAGGCCGGCCATGACAAGCGCCCAGCCGTAGAGGTAGGCGAGCGTCCGGCGCTGCGAAAAGCCCAGGTTCGCCATGCGATGGTGAAAGTGAGAGCGGTCGGCCTCGTAGATCGGCCGCCGGTATTTGATCCGCTTGGCGACGACGAAGCCTGTGTCCAGGATCGGGACCATCAGGACGATCATGGGCAAGAACAGGGCGACGACCGCGTTCGTCTTGAGGGCCCCCTGGATCGCGATACAGCCCAGGAGGTAGCCGAGGAGGTTCGATCCCGTGTCCCCCATGAAGCTCGACGCGGGAGGAAAGCCGTGGCGAAGGAAGCCCAGCGCAGCCCCCGCGGTCAGCGCGGCCAGGACGCCCGCGGGGTTGCGGTCCAGCGAGAGGGCGATCACGGAGAGGGTTGCGGCCGAGATCACGCAGACACCCGCGGCGAGACCATCCACCCCGTCGGTGAGGTTGATGATGTTCACGATGGCGACGATGCCAAGGACGGTGAGCACCTCCCCGAGGTCGATCGAGCCGACCACGTCGACGCTTGCCGGATCGACGCCGCCGAGGAACGGAAGCGTGAAATTCGTCACCGCCACACCAGCGGAGACCGGGATGATGGTCGCCCCGATCTGGCCGGTGAGCTTGATCGCGGCGTGGAGATCGAAGACGTCGTCGATGACCCCGACGGCGGCAATCGCCACCGCTCCCACGAGGATCGCGCGCGTCTGTTCGCCGCGCAGCCCGTCGCCCATCGGCAGGAACAGGATCCCCGCGACAAGGACCCCAACCAGGATGGCGAGCCCTCCCAGCTTCGGCGTCGGCGTGATGTGGAGGCTGCGCTCGTTCGGCACGTCGATCGCGCCGATCCGCCGCGCGATCCACTCCGATGCGGGAACCAGGAGCAGGGCGAGGACCCCTGCGACGAGGAACGCGTAGACCGCGTCGATGGTGTCCGGCACGGCGTCGATCAGCATCTGGCTTTAGGCCTCCACGGCTCCGAGGATCCCGTCGACGAGGAATGAGGCATCGCGGGGATTTTGAACGCCTGCCGGCGAAGTGCGCTTGGAGAGCTCGAGGCCGGCCGGGTTGTCGAGAGGCAACAGAAGCCCGTCAGCCATGAGCTTCGCATCGACGGCGCCGAGTTCGCCCGTGAAGATCGTCCGGACGGGAGTTCCCAGAGCCACCGCCTCGCGGTTCATCGTCCCTCCCGCCGACACCACCAGGTCCGCGTAGGCGATCAGGCTCTGCGCGTCGATCGCCTCGGCCGGTACGACGAGGCTCGGGTCCGCCCGCCCCTCAGCCTCGGCGCGCTGCGCGTCTGTGCGCGGGATCAGGACTGCGATCGCCGCCTCGGCGTCTGCGAGGCGGTCGAGCACACCCTCGTACAGGTCGTTCTGGGCGTGGTACTCGGACGTCTCGGGCGGCGGGCGCACTACGACGAGCACTCGGTCGTCCATCCGGTCCGAGGAGATCCCGAGCTCGGGCAGGCCCAGGTCGGAGAGGACCCGCGGCGACGGCTCGAAGTCCGCCAGGTAGTAGTCCTCCTTGAGGCCGGGGTAGCGCACGAGCTTCTCCTCCGCCGCGCCGGCCTCGACCATCGCCTCGACGGGGATCGCGTCCGGCACCAGGACCCGGCGCGCAGCTTTCCACGCGAGCTTTCGCTGTAGCCCGGCGTGCTCGTAGTCCTGCATCTGCGCTGACGGGATGCGGAGCGTCTTGGAAACCACGGCCAGGTCGACCGACCCGTGGGCGACCGAGAGGTCGAAGTGCTTCGGGCGCGCCCAGCGGGTCAGCTGCGCGCTGCGGCCGGCCAGCGCCGATCCCTTGCGCACCATGGACCCGCCGCCATGGCGCCCCACGACGGTGTGCTCGAGGCCGAGGCGCTCGAGGATCCCGACCGTCTGGCCGTACTCGCGCGTGGTGATTTCGACCTCGTGCCCGCGCTCGCGCAGGCGCTCGACGATCGGCCTCAGGACGAGCGGATGCGCGGCAGCGGTGCAATCGGCCCAGACGCGCATGGCGTGAGCCTAGTTTGGGGTCTGGACTGAGCGCGTTACGCCGCGGCGATCGGCGAGAGCTGCGGATAGAGCGGGTAGCGGTCCATCAGGACCTTGGTCCGCTCCGAGAGGGAGTCCTTCTCGGCCTCGAACCGATCCGAGAGCGCGATCGCGATCACTTCGGCGATCTCGCGCATGTCGTCCTCGCCCAAGCCACGGGTCGTCAGGGCAGGCGTCCCGATCCGTAGGCCGGAGGGGTTCATCGGCGGGCGCTCGTCGAACGGGATGGCGTTGCGGTTGACCGTGATGCCGACTTCGTCGAGCCGGTCCTCGCCCTCCTTGCCGTCGAGCCCGGTCGGGTTGAGGTCGACCAGGACCAGATGCGTGTCCGTGCCACCGGTGAGGACCTCGACGCCGCCCTCGATCAGAGAGTCGGCGAACGCGCGCGCGTTCGCGACCGTCTGGCGCTGGCGCTCACGGAAAGGCTCGGTCGCGGCGATCCGGAGCGCCACCGCCTTCGCGGCGATGATGTGCATGAGCGGACCGCCCTGCTGGCCGGGGAAGATCGAGCGGTCGATGTCCTTCTGCAGCTCCTCCTTGCAGAGGATCAGGCCGGACCGGGGCCCGCAGAGCGTCTTGTGGACCGTGGTCGTGACCACGTCGCACTGCTCGACGGGGTTGGGATGCTCGCCCGCGGCGACGAGCCCGGCGAAGTGCGCCATGTCGCACATGAGCTTCGCGCCAACGGAATCGGCGATCTCGCGGAAGCGCGCGAAGTCGAGCTGGCGCGAGTAGGCGGACCAGCCGGTGATGATCAGCTTCGGGCGCTCCTCCTCTGCGACCCGCTGGACCTCGTCCATGTCGATCCGGTAGTCGTCCTTCGAGACGCCATAGGCGACGACGTCGTAGAGCTTGCCCGAGACGTTCAGCTTCATCCCGTGAGTGAGGTGGCCGCCGTGGTCGAGCTTCAGCCCCATGATCTTGTCGCCGGGGTCGAGCAGCGCCATGTAAACCGCGTTGTTGGCCTGAGCGCCAGCGTGGGGCTGGACGTTGGCGTGCTCGGCACCGAAGAGCGACTTCGCCCGGTCGATCGCGAGCTGCTCGCCGACGTCCACCTCCTCGCAGCCGCCGTAGTAGCGGCGGCCGGGGTAGCCCTCGGCGTACTTGTTCGTCAGCACCGAGCCGGCGGCGTCAAGCACGGCCTGCGGCACGAAGTTCTCGGAGGCGATCATCTCGAGCGTCCCCTGCTGGCGCGCCAGCTCGCGGTCGAGGACCTGAGCGATCTCGGGATCGACCTCGGCGAGAGGCGCGGTCTGGAAGTCGTCGGGAAGTTCGGTCATGCAGGGCTCCTGGTGGCTCGGTATCGCGGCGAAGGATCAGGTTTACACGTTACGCGGCGGCTTGGCACGGCTGCGATCAGTGGACGATCGCCTTGAGGGCGACCATTACGAGACCAAGGCCCGCGCAACCGAGTGCAGTCGTCAGGACTCGGTGCGGCGGCAGGCCCTCGCGGCGGGCGACCCCCACCCCGAGCAGCCCTAGTTGGCCGACGCAGACCCAGATCGCAAAGTCGATCGCGGCGTCGGCGGACGCCCCAAATGCCTCAGCCAATCCCATCGCCACGAGCGGAGGAATTACCGATTCGAGGATTGGGAGCTGGTCGCGGAGGCATTTGAAGAAACCGTGCTCAGGCATACCCGCGGCGCGGAAGCCGAGGGCGTGCCCCCACCCGTGAGCTATCCAGAACACGACGACGGTGGCCAGGACGTACAGGCCAGCCTCCGCAGCCTCTAGCGTGCTCGACACTCCGCCGGAGACCGCCAGGACGCTGGCACTGACGATGGTGCCGTGGACGGTCCCGATGAGCCGCTGCGCACGCTCGTCAGCAGCGAGCCGTTCGTGGCGCTCAGCCGCGTTGATCCGCTCCTCACCCCGGGGCGCCTCACTCACGCGCGGGAGACTAGATCACCAGCCTGGCTTGACTATTTATTGATCGTATGGTAAATAATACGACGCAGATCACCCGTACCCCATCTGAAAGGCATTAACGTGAGCGACACCGTGAGCACCCAAGCGCAGAACGGCGACGTCGAATCAGAGGACGACGCCCTCTCCGTCCTGCTGGACGGCGACATCGACAAGGTCATGGCGGGCCTCGACCGGATCGTCGAGGCGGCCCCCTCCTACGAGAAGCTGATCATGCGCTGGCAGCGCCAGCACTGGTCCACCGAGGACTTCGACTTCACCGAGGACCGGCGGCAGTGGGAGGACCCGGACATGTTCACCGAGGAGGAGCGGAAGTTTCTCTCATTCGGCTTCTCGCAATTCTTCATCGCCGAGGACCGGGTGACCGTCGAACTCCTCCCGTTTGCAATCGCGACGCCCGACAAGGAGGCGCAGCTCTTCCTCACCACGCAGATCTCGGACGAGGCGAAGCACGTCGTGTTCTGGGACCGCTTTTACCGCGAGGTCTTCGACTCGGACCCCGAGGGCATCGCGGAGCAGCTCAACATGCATCGCTACGTCGTCAACAAGGACTGGGAAACGATGTTCGATGGGATCCTCCACGAGTGCGCCGAGGACCTCCGCAAGGACCCGTCGGACTTCCCCGCCCTTGTCCGCGGCGTGACCGTCTACATGGTCGTCATCGAGGGCATGCTCGCCCTCACAGCGGCCCGATTCATGATCAAGTCGATGAAGGACAACGGCTGGTTCCCCGGCTTCGTCCAGGGCTTCACGGCCGTAAACCGCGACGAGTCGCGACATGTCGGCTTCGGCGTCAAGTTTCTCGCCGACGCGATCAAGGACGATCAGAAGAACGCCGAGATCGTGATCGACACGCTCAAGGAGTGCCTGCCGGTGGCACCCCTCGTGTTCGTGCCGCCGTGGGTCGACGACCCGTACGACTTCCAGACGCCCTTTTACCACTCGTCCGAGATCTTCGAGTACGCCACCAAGGCGCTTTCGAAGAAGCTCGCGGCGATGGGCCTCGACCCGGCGATGCTGGGCGAGCCGGCAGCCGCCTGAGGCCAGGGCGTGGAAGCGGCGGCGACAGCTCGGGCCGGTCCCGGCCGCCCGTCGACAGGCGCGCGCGAGCGCATCCTCGAGGGCTCCCTGGAGGTCTTGAAGGAGTCCGGGTTCGCCGGGCTCACGTTCGCCAAGGTCGCGGCTGCGTCGGGCGAGTCGAAGGCGCTCATCTCCTACCACTTCGGTTCGAAGGACGGTCTCATTGCGGCCGCGGGCCGCGAGCTCGGCGAGGAGATCACCCGCGAGGTGCTCGACGGGCTCGAGGGTGCAACGACGGTCGAGGCCATCGTTTCGGGCGCGGCTGACGCCCTATGGAGGCTGATCGAGCGCGACGAGCGCCTCCCCCGCGTCTACTTCGACCTGAACGCCGTCTCCGTTGTCGACTCGGATATCCGCGACGTCCTGCGCGAGATCAAGGCAGCCTGGCGCAGCGTCGTCTCTCGCGTCCTGCTCGAGGCGAACCCGCCCGTGGCGGAAGGCCATGTCGGGGCGGTTACGACGCTTCTGATCGCAGGGCTCGAGGGGCTCACACTCGAGCGCATCGAACGCGGTGAGACGCCCGAGCTCGACCAAGCTCGAGAGCTGTTCGTGCGCTCGGTCCGCGCAGTGGCGCTCGACTAGCCCAGAGTTTTAAGTAACGAAATTCACAAGTTTTCGTAACGAATCTCACAAAGGGTGTAGGGTCGGCGGCGGATGAAAAATCCGGTGACTACTCCGGCCCCCGGGTTTCGGCGGGCCGGGTTGGGCGCGGTAGCGGCAGCGGTGTTGTGCCTGGCACCCGGGGCGGAGGCGGCAAAGAAGCCGAACCTCCAGGTCAAGTCGCTCGAAAACCCGCCTGCGGAGGTGGAGGCGGGCAAAGCGTTCCCGCTCAAAGTCACCGTCGCCAACAAAGGTCCCGGGAAGGCTAAGGCCTCAAGCGTCGGCTTCTACCTCGGCTGGGACGATCAGCTCGAGTTCGGAAAGATCGCCTCCCTCGGCAAGTTCGCAACACCGAAACTCGCCAAGGGTAAGTCGAAGAAGGGAAAGCCGAAGCTGAAGGCTCCCGCGGACGCGCCGCTTGGCGAACCCCTTCTCCTCGTGGCCTGCGCCGACGACACGAGCAAGGTCTCAGAAAGCAAGGAGGACGACAACTGCCGAGCGGCAAGCGATCCGCTTGAGGTGACGGCACCGCTTGACGCGATCGGCCTGATCGAGCTTGAGTTCGAGGAGGGGAAGATCGACCTCGACGAGAAGGCCCTCTACCTCGCCTACGCCTCGACCGGCGATCCGCGCCTGCCAGAGCGCTTTGGCGACGCGGCGGAGAGCTTCGACTCGGACGCGCTCCGCAAGGTTGCAGCGAACTGGAATGACCTAACCGCGCAGACCCAGGGCACGCTCGACCCGCTCTTCAGCCCGCCGATCTACCGAGAGGAGGGCTCGCGCAGGGCTGCCCGCGCTCGCCGCGGCCCCCTCCCCGATCCCGGATGCGTGCCCGGCGCGGGTTCGCCGCCGGCACCGAGCTCGAGCTGGACCTCGTTCGACACCACCCACTTTCGGATCTGGTACTTCACCGAAGACATCGGCAGCCCCGCGAGCCCTGCGGACTCACTGGCGGGGGCGAGCGCGGTCGCTGCGGTCGCCGAGCACGTCTACAACCAGGAGACGGCGCTATGGCGGGTGCCGCTCTCCGACGCGGCCCAGGCGTGTAACGGAGGCGACGGGCGCATCGACGTCTATATGGATCAGGTGGGCGGGGCGAAGGCCCAGGTCGTCCCCTTCCCGCCCGGTGACACCCTGCGGCCCGCCTGGATGTGGATCGGTCCGGGCAACTTCAGTGGCAACGAGTTCCGCGACGCCTTCGCGCATGAGTTCGCGCACGTCGTCCAGCTTGCCTACGACTACGCCTTCTCCTCGGGCGAGTACGGCTGGCTCGAGGAGGCCGCCGCGACCTGGGCGATCGACTACGTGTATCCCGGCGACAACTACGAGCACCGCTTCGCCGACGACTACTACAGTAAGGATGCATGGGCCGAGCCCCTCGGGCACGGAGGGGCTTTCGACAAGATCGGCTACCGCGACTACCTCTACCTCTTCTATCTCTCCAACAAGCTGGGCGACGCGACCCTGGGCGAGATCTTCGCCAATACCGAGGCGTCCGCCAGCATCGCCGCCATCGACGATGCCGCTGAGTTCGAGACCGAGTGGCCGAAGTTCGCGCTCCACAACCTCAACAGGGGCGACTACAACGACTACTCCGTCTGGGATCCCGGGCTCAACTTCAAGCTCCCAATCGACGACAGCTCCGCCCAGCCGCATCTCGAAGTCAAGCTCGACGGTGCGTCGGAGCTGAAGACGCCGCTTCCGGGCACGCCGAACCCGCAGAACGCCTCCAGCGTCCAGCCAAAGGAGTACGAGTGGGTGTCGTTCTCCTTCCCGGACGACGATGTCCGCAAGATCATTTTGCGCGATTTCGGCTGGACCTCGAACCCAACTCCTCCACCGGCGGAGGCGAAGGTCACCGCCTGGTATGAGCTGGCGAACGGCGACTTCGTCACCGAGGACTGGACCGGGGAAGACGAGAAGACCTTCTGCCGCGACAAGGACGAGGAGGACGTCGTCAGGCTCGTGCTCTTCTACGCGAACGGCAAGCCGACCGCGCACCTGCCCAGCCCTGAATCAGCTGACATCGCCGACCACCCCAAGCCGAATGCAGAGATCGAGGCGACCGACTTCTGCGAGTACCCGCCCTACTCGGGCACGTTCACCGGGTCGGCGACATACACCCCCGTTCAGCTCGGCGGGACCGCCAATGCCACTTGGAGCGGCAACCTCCAGCTAGAGCCGGATGACCCAGCTCAGCCCTACTGGCGGATGACCACCGGGGTGATGAACTACTCCGTTTCAGGGCACATAAACGACTGCGACTTCACGGGGAGCGGCGCAATCGGCCTGCCGACCTTCGATATGGAACCCGTCAACATGCTGCTGTTCTTTCCCGGCGATCCAGACACCGAGTACCAGCTCACCGTTCCGATGCCTTATGCGGGCACGGTTACGGCGACTAATTCGGGCTGCGAGGAGCCGACCGACAATGGAACAACCTTCGACTGGTTCGTAAACGCCGGGTATCCGGCCATGGTGTCGAGCACAGACCCGTGCTGCTTCGACCCGAAGCCCGTCCCAGAGGGTGGCGTCCTGAGCGGTTCCGCCAGCGGAGGCGGCGACGGCGGAACGCCTGCCCAGACCTGGACCTGGAACCTGCAACCCGGCTGAGCCGGATTACCACTCGAAGACGAGCCGAAGCTCCACGCCACGGTCGGCGCCGTCCGCTGCGGCGTCGAGCCAGACCTCGACCAGCGTGCCCGAGACCCGCGGGTGTTCGGCCCAGATCGCCGTCGCGTTGGTGATCACGAGTGCGTAGCCGTCGTTCACCGAGTCCAGGTCGCGCAGACATTCCTCGAGCGCGTCCCAGTTGCGCCCGAACCAGTCGGGGAAGCCGAAGCCCTCGGCGATCGTGTCGAGAAGCTCCTCCTTCGACTCGACCGAGTCCCCTTCGATCCTCAGGACTTCGAAGCCGTCCAGGTCCGGTGCCTCATCGGTGAAAGTGACGCTTCTCATTGGCCGTAGTCCGCCGGGTCGATCTGAGTGAAGGACGCATAGTGGTCGTCGGTGTAGTACGTCTCCCCACCTTCGCCGATCACGAGGCGGCGCGCTCCCCGGTCGGGCGAGCCAGGCGTCTCGACCGTGTACTCGCTGTAGTAACCGATCGGCTGCTGAGGCAACAGGCCCTCGCGGTTCTGGAAGGTCTGCCCATCTTCTTCATAGGGCAGCGTCTCGCCGGACTCGATCGCGGCGAGCACGCCGGCGATCGCGGCGTCCTCTGTCTGCGAGTCGTCCTCGAGCGCAGGGACGCCCACCCCGATCAGGGCGGCAGCCGCGATGACCACGCCCACAAGGGACTTGGCCCGGGTGGACGAGAGCACGCTCAGGGCTTCTCGCCGCGCTCGACGGCGGCGATCTGATCGACGCGCCGCTCGTGGCGCCCGCCCTCGAACTCGGTGGCGAGGAAGGTCTCGACGATCGGTCGCGCCTCATCGGGCGTGAGGCGCCGGCCGGCCAGCGCGAGCACGTTGGCGTTGTTGTGGCGGCGGCTCATCTCGGCCTCCTCGGGATCGTGCGCGTTTACGGCGCGGACGCCGTCGACCTTGTTGGCGACGATCGAGACGCCGACCCCGGAGCCACAGACGATCACCGCGCGCTCGGCCTCGCCGTCGGCGACCATGCGCGCCGCGTCGGCGGCGTGGCGCGGGTAATCGGTCGACTCCTCGGAGTCCGTGCCGACGTCCACGACTTCGTGGCCGCCCTCCTCGAGGAGCGGTCTGACGAGCTCCTTTAGCTCGTATCCGGCGTGGTCGGATCCGACGGCGATCTTCACGGAAGCGACGATAGCGCCGGAACCGGCGTGGCTACCCTCGCGCCATGGCAAACGCCGATCTCGATCTTCTCAAAGACGGCTTCGAACGGCTGGGCGCCGAGGGCTATGAGGCGATGGTGCCGCTCATCCACCCCGACTTCGAGATGGAGACACCGGCTGCGCTGGCCGCCGAGCCTCAGCGCTATGAGGGTGTCGACGGCTTCCGGCGATGGTGGACGTCGTTCCTGGACGTGATGGACACCGTCACTCTCGAGCCAAAGGGCTTCCATGAGCTCGGTCCTGACCGCTACGCCATTGAAACCGTGATGCGCGCCGTTGGCGGCTCTAGCGGGATCGAAACCACGCAGGAGGTCGTAATGGTTGTGACCCTGCGCGACGCAAAGATGGTCCGGATCGACTTCGCGACCAGCCTCGAAGACGCCAAGGCGGGCAACACGGCCTAAGGTGAAATGTGAGCGAAGCTCGAGGGGTCTGACCCCTCAGAGAACGCTCATACGGCTAGCGACCTCTGCCTCCGGCATCCCGCCTTCGCGCAGGATCTGCCAGCCGCCGCCCGACTCGAGCCCCGTCACGTCGACGACCGTCGATGGCAGGCCGGTCAGCTCACCGCCGTCGATGGCGAGGTCAGCGCCGCCAATGATCTCGAGAGGCACCTGGTCGAATCTCGCCGGCGCGCCCTCGCCGCTCAAATTCGCCGAGGTCTGAAAGAGGGGCGTGGCCACTCCGCCGAGCGGGCTATCGATCAGCCGGATCCCGAGCCGCTCGGGATCCTCGCGGCAGGCGAGTGGGTAGCGCCGTTCCGGGTTGTGGACGACAACCGTGACTGGTCCAGGCATCAGGGCGGCGAGCGCCTCGCGGGTGGCTTCCCCGAGGCTCGAGATCAGCTCACGCAGGATCAGCGGAGAGAAGAAGAGAACGGCTGAGGACTTGCCGTCGTCGCGGCCCTTCAGGGCGTGCACCCGGGCGATGGCATCTGCTCGCAGCGGGTCGCAAGCCAGACCGTAGATGCCGTCCGCGGGGAACACCGCCACGCCGCCGGAGGCGACCGTGGCGGTGAGCGCCTCGCGAGCGCGCTCCGCTCCCTCGCCCGTGATCGAGGCGATCTGCGTCACACCTGCGCCTCCGCGCGCCCCACCACGACGCGCTCGATCCCCGCGAGGTCCTTCCGGACCTCGGTCTCGGCGAAGCCCGCCCTGCGAACGAGGTCGGCAACCGTGTTCGCCTGCCCCTCCCCCACCTCCAGGCCGACCACCCTTGCGCTCGTCGCGGGCGAGACCATGAGCTCGCCGAGCAGGGCATCGATCGCCTCGAGCCCGGTCGGGCCGGGCGTCAGTGCGCCGCGCGGCTCCCAGTCCCGGAGCTCGGGCTCGAGCTGATGCCATTCGCGCTCGGCTACGTACGGGAGGTTCGCTACCACCAGGTCAAACTCTCCCGACGCGAGCGTGCCGTGCGCCAGACGGACATGACCGGTGAGGTTGAGGCGCGCGGCGTTCTCGCGCGCGGCCTCGAGCGCATCGGGATAGAGATCCGTGGCGACCACCGTGGTGAGAGGCATCTCGTCGGCGATGGCGAAGGCGATCGCGCCGGAGCCGGTGCCGACGTCCAACACGTTCCGCGGCTCGAGCTCGAGCGCCAGCTCGACCAAGAGCTCCGTCTCGGGCCTAGGGATCAGGACACGCCGGTCGACCGTCAGCTCGATGCGGCGAAAGCCCTTGCGACCCGTGATGTATGCGACGGGCTCGCGTCGAAGTCGCCGCCGGACGAACTCGGCGAAGGCGCGCGTCGCGGCGGGATCGAGCAGCGTCGCGGGCGCTGCTGCAAGCGCAGCGCGACTTGCGCCGCTCGCCTCCGCGAGAAGAATTTCAGCGTCGAGGCGAGGCGAGTCGACACCCGCCGCGCGGAGCGCGTCGGTGGCCGCCTCCAGAGCGTCGTGCGCGGTGCTCACTCGCCGCTGGGCTTGAGATCGCCCCCGGCCGCCTGCGCCGCCAAGAGCGCCCGCTTCTCCTCACCAGCGAGCGCGTCGGTGAACTCGCGCAGGTCGCCGTTGAGGATCTCCTCGAGGTTGTGCGCGGTCAACTTCACCCGATGGTCGGTGACCCGTCCCTGGGGGTAGTTGTATGTGCGGATCTTCTCCGAGCGCTCGCCCGAGCCGACCTGCGACTTTCGCTCGGCCGCGATCTCGGCCTGCTGCTCCGCCATCTTGCGTTCGTAAAGGCGCGCTCTTAAGACCCGCATCGCCTTGTCCTTGTTCTGGAGCTGCGATTTCTCGTCCTGCATCGAGACGACGATGCCCGAGGGCTTGTGCGTGATCCGCACCGCCGAGTCGGTGGTGTTGACGGACTGCCCGCCCGGCCCTGAAGAGCGGTAGACATCGACCTGAAGGTCGTTCGGATCGATCTCGACCTCGACCTCCTCGGCCTCCGGCAGGACTGCGACGGTTGCCGTCGAGGTGTGGATGCGCCCCTGGGACTCCGTCTTCGGCACCCGCTGGACCCGATGCGTGCCGCCCTCGAACTTGAAGACCGAGAACGCGCCATCGCCCTTGATCGCGAAGGTCGCGTCCTTGAAGCCGCCCATGTCCGCCGGCGAGAGCGAGAGGTCTTCGACCTCGTAGCCGCGCTCCTGCGCGTAGCGGGTCAGCATCTTGTAGAGGTCGCCGGCAAACAGCGCCGCCTCGTCGCCACCGGTGCCGCTCCGGATCTCGACCAGGACGTTTTTCTCGTCGTTCGGGTCCGCATCGACCATGGCCAGACGGATGGCCTCCTCGACCTCTTCGATCCGCTTCGGGGCTTCGTTGACCACCTCACGGAGCTCGTCGTCCTCCCCGTCCTCAGCAATGAGCTCGCGCGCACCCTCCAGGTCGTCGCGGAGCTTGCGCCACTCCACCGCAAGCTCGTGAGCGTGACTCAGGCGCCTGTACTCGCGGCCGACTTCGGCGTATCGAGCCTGGTCCCCGATCACGGCAGGGTCAGACATCTGGCGCTCCAGCTCGGCAAATCGCCCTTCGATCTGTTCGACGAGGCTCTCGATCACGGTCCACTGAGTTTGGCGGAAGGGCGTGACGATCCGTGCGCTCGGCCGTAGTGCGGGTATGGAGACCCCTCAGAAGCGGCGCGTCCTGTCCACCCTGGCCGTCGGCGGCATCGCCGGCGCCGCGCTTGCCACAGGCGTGGTTGGAGGCTCAGGAGGGCTGGGCGACCCGGACGAGGCTGCGGCCTCCGCGCTCGAGCCCTTCTCCTCCTGCGACGAGCTCGCGGAATACGCGCGCGAGCACCGTTGGGCGCAGAACACGTACCCGTACGCGATGGAAGGCGACGTCATGTTCCTCTCGTCCGCAGGCGCAGCGGAGGACACCGCCCTGCGTGCAGCCGTGCCGCAGACCGACGCCCTCGGCCCGAGCGAGACGGGAACGAACACTCAGGAGGTAGGCATCGACGAGCCCGACATCGCAAAGCTCTCGGGGACGACGCTCTACCGCGTGCAGGGCAAGGCGCTCAGCTCCTACGACGTCTCTGGCGATTCGGCCGAACTCCTGGACGAAATCGAGCTCGAGGGCGGCTCGAACACGCAGCTCCTGATCGCCGGCGACAAGGCGCTCGTCACATGGGACGACTACGACAACACGCGCGACACCCCCGTCGCAACAGTCGCCGAGGTCGATATCTCGGACCCCGCCTCCATGTCGGTGCTTCGCAGGCTGGAGCTCGACGGCGCCAACGTGAGTGCACGCCTCCAGGGCTCCACGGCGCGCCTCGTCATTCAGTCCCAGCCCCGGTACCCCGGCCTGGGCAATGGATCGCCCCAGCCCGAGCCGCTGCCGTTGGAGGACGACGACGCTCCCACGGGCGCTACCGGCGAGACTGGACCTGAGCCCTCAGAAGCGGATGCCCCCAAATGGCTGCCGCAAGCGTCCCTGTTCGACATCGAGACGGGCGAGCGAGTAACGACGCCGATCGCCGGCTGCGACGACGTTTCCTACCCGGACGAGTTCTCGGGGCTGGGCCTGCTCTCGGTCCTGACGATCGACATGGAGAGCGGCATCGCGCCCACGGACGTCGACTCGGTCATGACCGACGGAACTACCGTTTACGCGTCGGCCGAGAGCCTCTACGTCGCGACGCTCAAGATGACTCCTCCCAACGACGGCGTCGTCAACTCCATCGGACGCCTCATCGGGCCGGATACGCCCGTCATCGCGCCCCAGCAGCCCGGCGAGACCGCGATCCACCGCTTCGACACGGCGAGCGCCGGCGAGACGGAGTACGCGTCGAGCGGCGAGGTGCCCGGGCGGCTCATTGGCCAATTCGCGATGTCGGAAGAGGACGGCGTGCTGCGCGTCGCCTCGACGAAGGGCGACACGTGGACGGAGGGGCCGGGTGAGAGCGAGAGCATGATCACGACCCTCGCCGAGAGCGACGGAGAGCTCGAAGAACTCGGGAGCGTCGGTGGACTAGGTCGCGGCGAGGAGATCTACGCCGTTCGCTTCATCGGCGAGACGGGATACGTAGTCACCTTCGAGCAGACCGATCCGCTCTACACCGTGGATCTGTCCGACCCGTCAAACCCGGAGACGACGGGCGAGCTCAAGATCCCGGGCTACTCGGCCTACCTCCACCCCGTCGCCGACGGCAGGCTCCTAGGCATCGGTCAAGCCGGCACGCAAGACGGAACCGTCACCGGCGCCCAGGCCTCGCTCTTCGACGTCGCCAATCCCGCGCAGCCGGAACGGCTCGACGCCCTTGACCTTTCGGACGGACGCTGGAGCTCAACCTCGACCGAGTGGGACCACCACGCGTTCCTCTACTCCCCCGAGCACTCGATGGCCGTCGTGCCCGTGCAGAGCTACGGGCGCGGCGGCCTGCGGGGCGCGATCGTGATGTCGGTTGACCCGGACGGCGGCCTCGCCGAGGTCGCGCAGCTCGAAGGAGAAGGCCAGATCGAGCGGACGCTCATTGCGGGCGAGAACCTCGTGACCGTTTCGACGAAGGGCGTCGAGGTCCGGGCCCTGACTGAGCTGTGACGTTTCGGGTAGGCGAGGCGGATGAAGCTCGGCGATCGGGAAGTCAAGCGCGTCGGGCTGGGTACCAATCGGCTCGAGAGCACTCCCGCGAACCGCGCATTCCTTCGAGAGGCGGTTGACGCCGGTCTCGACCACATCGACACTGCCCATCTCTACACGAACGGCGAGAGCGAGCGCACGATCGGGGAAGCGCTGGCGCCGTTCCCCAATCACCTGACCGTCGCGACCAAGGGCGGCTACCACGAGCAGCGACGGTTGCGTAATGAGGTCGAGCAGAGCCTCGAGTCGCTTAGGTCCGACTCAATCGATCTGTACTACCTCCACCGTGTAGGCAAGACGCCGATCGAAGAGTCGGTCGGCCTGCTGGACGAGCTACGGCGTGAAGGGATGATTCGCAACATCGGCATCTCCGACGTTTCGATCGGCGAGATCGACAGGGCCAAAGCGGTTGCCCCCATCGCGGCCGTTCAGAACGAATTCAGCCTGGATGAGCAAGAGGACGGCGAGGTCGTCGACTTCTGTGCTGTCGAAGGCATCGCGTTCGTGCCGTTCTTTCCCCTACGAGGCGGTAACGAGGCAGTGAATGACATCGCGCGATCCCGCGGTCTCACCCCGAGCCAAGTCAAGCTTGCCTGGCTCCTCAAACGCTCGCATGTAATAGCTCCGATCCCCGGAACGCTTAATGCATCACACGTGCGCGAGAATCTCGATGCGCTGGACGTTGAGCTCGGCGACGAGGAGTTCGAGCGACTGAGCGACTAAGCCGCGATCTCGATCCGGTCGCGCGCGGCGAGCTCGGCCGGGTTCTCGACCGCCAGGACGGCCTGGAGCGACGTGATCGCGACTTCGAGATGCTCGCGGTCTGGCTCGCGAGTCGTCAGGCTCTGGAGCATCAGGCCGGGCCACATGATCGCCCGGACCCACGCCCGCTCGCGATGCCTTCCCGCCCACTTGATGAGCTCGTAGGCGAGCCCCGCCACCAGAGGGATGCCGAGGACGCGCGAGGCGACGAGCCAGTACCACTCGGGAAGGCCCAGCGGGGCGAAGACGAAAACGGCCAGGACGACCAAAAGGAGCAGGAAGCTCGTGCCGCAGCGCGGATGGTGGCGCGAGTAGAGGGCGGCGCGTTCGGGGGTCAGCTCGTCGCCAGCCTCGAAGCACGAGATCGTCTTGTGCTCGGCACCGTGGAACTTGAACAGGCGGTCCACCTGCCCCAGGCGGCTGATCGCGACGATGTATCCGACCAGGATCGCGACCCGCAGGACGCCCTCGACAATCCAGAACAGGACCGACGAGTTGAGCTGGTCCTTGATCAGGCTGGTCGCGGCGACGGGGATGACGAAGAAAAGCACGATGGCGAGCGCCAGCGCTCCGATCACGGTGAGCGTCCACGCAAGCCCGCCGATCTCCTCGATCTCGTCCTCTTCGGTGATCTGAGAGTTGGCGGCGATCCGCATCGCGCGAAAGCCGAGCTTCAGCGACTCGACGAGCGCGACCACGCCCCGGATGACTGGCACGCGGAGCACCCGGTGCCGCTTCGCCCAGCTCACGACCGGCTCGGAGGTCACCTCGACGGTCCCGTCCGGCTTCTTCACGGCGAGCGCCCAGGTGGAAACGCCGCGCATCATCACGCCTTCGAGCACCGCCTGTCCGCCGACCGGGATGTCGCGTGAAGCGACGGGGAGCCCGTCGGGCATGCGTGCGTCGGCGATCTTTAGAGCGCGATCGCTCATCGCCTCACCATCGGCCTGGACATGACCGGCCTTGATGCGCGGCGGCTACTTGGCGCTGCGGGCGGCGCGGCGGCGGAATCGCTCGACGCGGCCACCGGTGTCGACCAGCTTCTGCTTGCCGGTGTAGAAGGGGTGGCACTCCGAGCAGATCTCAACGTGGAGATCGGGTTTCGTCGAGCGCGTGTAGAAGTCGTTCCCGCACGAGCAATGGACGTGCGAGAGGACGTACTCGGGGTGGATTCCAGCCTTCATCGTGCACTCATTCTAGCCTGGGTGTGCCATGCTGGCCCGGTGAGAGGAAGACCGGCCCTTGCGGCCGGAGCCATCGCATGTGCGATCGGATGCCCCGGCATCGCCCAGGGCGACGTGAACGGACTCGCTCATCAAACGGGCGCTCCCCGCACGCTCCACCCGTCTGGACAGGAATCCCCTCGCGCGCGCTGCCGGGACGGGAAGACGCTTATTGGCGGCGGTGCTCGGATCACTGGCGGGGGCGGTGGCGCGATCAGCTCGATCTACCCGCTGACCCCCGGCGCGAGTGGGAATTGGGTCGCCAACATCTACAACGCCGGGCATCGCGACCTTCGTGTCAGGGCGAATGCGGTCTGTGCAGGGCCCTCCTTCGCAGAGGGGATCAACCCGGTCCGAAGCTCCGGAGACGTGGGGGCGCCGAGCGCGTCAACGACAATGACCGCGGATTGCTTTCTCGGCGACCTCGCCCTCGGGGGAGGCGGAGCGAATAGCGCCAGTTCTCCGCCATGGGCAACGCTCACCGGATCTCGTCCGGTTGACGGCGTGGACGCTGACAATGATCCAGGCGACGCCTGGGAGGTCAGGGTCGACAACCTGAGCGCCTCGCCTCCCAACCTGTTCGTGGCCGCCGACGTCCTGTGCGCGCCGTCCGCTCAGATCGAACCTCATATCCGCGTGATCTCATCACTCGAAAGGGCGAGGGCCGGCGAAACGCGAACAGTGACTGCCGATTGTGTGCGCGGCGCGACGATGGTGAGCGGGGGCTACTGGTCGACGGCCGGGTATGGCGAGAGCGAGCCGCAGTTGAGCGCGCTGGAAGCCGAGAACACCCAGGGTGAGCGAATCCGCGACTCCTGGGAGGTCCGGATCCGAAACATCTCGGCGACACGGATCGACGTTTTGGCCTACGGGCTCTGCGCCCGCTAGCCGAGCCCGTCAGCCGGCGTCACCAATTCGAACTCACCTGAGTCCACCTCCCGCAGGACGCCCGTCTCATGCTCACCGATTCCCGGCTCGGGCAGCGGAACCTCGATCACGAGCGATGAACCCTCCCGCCGTGCCACTTCTCTCGGTCCCAGCGAGTCGAGCAGCGCGAGCATCGGCGCGTTGTCCGTGAGCACGTTCGCCTCGAACCGCGTGACGCCAACTTCGCACGCAGCTTGCGCGAGCATCCGCAGCATCGCCTTGCCAAGGCCCGAGCCCTGCCACGAATCGACAACGATGATCGCCGCCTCGGCCCGCTCTGGTTGGTCGAGGCGGACGAAGCGGGCAACGCCCACGGCCTCGCCCGTGTCCTCGTCCACAGCCAGCAGTGCCTCGTGGTCGCGATGGTCCACTTCGAGCAGGTAGCGGATCTCCGACTCGGTCAACCGCGCCATCGGGGTCATAAAGCGCTTGTAGAGCGACTCTTCGCTCATGTTCGAGACGCCGCTCAGATAGCGACGCCTGTCGTCCGGGTGGAGAGGCGCTATCAGCGCGACGCGACCGTCGCGAAGGGTCACGCGATCAGTTTTTGGCGAGCTCGCGGGCACACAATGGACGCTAGCGAGCTAGACCCACAGGCACGCGGCACTGACGAGAAGCTCGCGCCTTCAGCCTCAGTAGTCCGCAGCCCGGCGGCCGGCGGACTCCGAGTATGCGAGCGGCCGGAAGTTCAGCACGGGGTCGCCGGTCAGCTCGATCCCGTCTATCACCCGGACCGCGTCGAACACCACGATCTCACCGCCGGCCTCGGGATCCTCCACGATCTCGGTCAGTTCGAGCGCGCCCGCGTCGATCCGGCGCCGCGAGGACGGCCAGCGCTCCGAGGGATCATCCACGTTGTCCTGAGGATCGGCGATCTGAGCGTCCAGGGTCCAGCGCGCGGGCAGTGACTCCGGGAGGCTCTCGAAGAGATAGTCGCGCCCGCGGGCGCGCGCTTTCCGGAGCCCGATCCGCTGCTCGCCCTTCACGGGCTGCCAGTCACAGCGCACATGGGTCTTGGTGCCCTCCGCGCTGACCCAGCCGAACGCGTGGATGCTGTAGTAGCGGCACCGGTCAAATCCGTCGATCGGCTTCAACGCCCCCAGATTCTCGGGCAGTGAACGCCAGGCGCGGGGGTTGCGCGCCAAATAGAGGGGCAGCTTGACCGCGCCGGCGCGACCCGACTGGGCTCGGAGCAGATCGAGGAACTCCTCCGGCGTGCGAGAGATGAAGTGGGGAGCGCTCTGGGAGACGAGGTCGGTCGCCTCCCCTCCGGGCAACTCGAACTTGACGGCAAGGCCGCGCACGTCCGGCGCATAGTCCGGCACCTTGGGGTTGCCGCCGCCGTTCGAGACCCGGGCGAGGACTGGTATTTCGTCGCCCTGTAGGTGTGCGGCTCGGCTGAGCGCCGCCGCCTCAGGCGTCGCCCTGAACGTCCCGCGGCACCAGATGCCCTTGGCGTGAAGCGCGCGCCGCCGCGGGTGGTGGCCGAAGCTCGCAGTAATCACCTCGACGGCAGCCGCGCCGTCTAGCTTCCCTTCGTATGCCATCCCGGCCATCCTAAGCGGCCGGAAGGAGAGGCGTCACGTTTCCTGGTAGAGGGGCCCGTCGCCGCCCTCGGGCAGCGTCAGACGGCCGCCTTTGGCGGTGATTGCTCCGCACTGGACGCAGTTCGACGCGGTGACGTTGACGTCGACCATTGGGTCGTTCGTCTCGAGCTGTGCCTCGGGGATCTCATAGACCTGCGCCGGGCACATCGACACCCACGTCTGCGCGACCTCGCGCGGTACGTGCCGCTGGATGCGCACGTGGTTCGGCGCGTCGTCGCGGGTCGCGTTGCCGGAGAGGAAGACGGAGGAGAGCTTGTCGAATATGTACTCGCCGTCTGGCTCGGGATAGGACTTGGCCGCATCGCCGATGAACACCTCGACCTCGGAGTCGGCCTCCGACTTCGAGTGGCCCCCGGGAAGGAGCCCGTTCGAGAGCAGCCAGGCGTTGGCGATCGCGCCGAACGCAATGAAACCCTTGTCGCCGTGCTGGCGCACGTTCTTCGACTTGAAGAGGTCCTTCTCGATGTCCGACTTGCGGACGCGCTCCTCATAACCCTCGAAGTTCACGGACTCGGGGTCCTTCTTGAGGCTCTCGACGATCGCCTCCGCCGCATAGATCCCGGCGTGCATCGCGTAGTGGATGCCCTTGAGGTAGGGGATGTTGACCATCGAGACGTTGTCGCCGCACATGACCATGCCGGGCACCGCGAGCTTGCGGGGCATTGACCAGTAGCCGCCGGACGGGATCGTCTTCGCGCCCCAGCCGACGCGCTTGCCGCCCTTGAGGAGATCGCGGATGAACGGGTGGGTCTTCAGCTGCTGCAGGAGGTCGTGGCACGAGAAGGTTGCATCGGCTGTGTCAAGGCCGGCGACGATCCCGATGCAGAGCTTGTCCTCGCCCATCGGATAGATGAACGAGCCGCCGAACTCGTTGTACTTCGGTGCCATTCGCATCGGCCAATTCATGGTGTGGATGACCCGGTCGAGCGGCTTCTCGATCTCCCAGACCTCTTTCACGCCGATCTCCCAGCGCTTCGGGTCGCCCGCCAGGTCGTAGTAGCTCACCGCGGCGTCCGTCAGGTGGCCGATCGTGCCCTCGGCGAGCACCGTCGCCTTGGCGATCAGGTCGTTGCCGGGCTCGAAGTTGCCGCGCTCGTTCCCCTCGCGGTCGCGCCCCTTGTCGCCAGAGCGCACGCCGCGGACGATCCGGTCCTCGACGATGAGCTTGTCCGCGGCTGTCTCGGTGAGGATGTATGCGCCGGCCTCCTCAGCCCTGTCGGCGAGGAAACGCGAGAGCTTCGCCACTGAGGTCACGTAGTTGCCGTGATTGCGGAAGTTGGGCGGTGGCGGCTTCAGCGGGATCGCCCGCTTCTTGGTCAGGAGATAGACGGCGTCCTTCTCCACCTTCTGGTAGACGGGCCAATCCTTCGGATCGAGGTCCGGAAACAGCTCCTCCATCGCCGACGGGCGCATGTTGGCGCCCGAGACGTTGTGGGCGCCGCACGCCTTCCCCTTCTCGAGCACCGCAACTGGTATCTCGCCGAGCTGCTCCGTGAGCTCCGGCTCGTCCTCCAGCAGTTGCATGACCTTGTTGGCGCATGCAAGCCCTGCGGGACCGCCGCCGACGATCACGACACCTGCCTCGAGGCGCTCGTCCTCGGGGTCGGTGGCTGGACCGACGTAGTCGGTCGGATCGAACGGCGGCGGGTACTCGCCGGGCGCTACGGACATGGCTCGGCTCAGCCGCCCTTCTTGGCCTTGATGGCCTCGGTCAGCTTGGGCATGATCTTGTTGAGATCACCCACGATGCCGAGGTCGCAGAACTCGAAGATCGGCGCGTTCTGGTCCTTGTTGATCGCGACGATGTTCTCCGCGTTCTGCATACCGACCTTGTGCTGGATCGCGCCGGAGATGCCCGCCGCGAGATACAGCTTCGGGGCGACGGTCTTGCCCGTCTGGCCGATCTGGGTCGCATAGGGAGTCCAGCCGGCGTCGACGATGGCCCTGGTTGAGGCCACGGCGCCGCCCAGCGAGTCGGCGAGCTCGTTGGCGATGGAGAGGTTGTCCGCATCTCCGAAGCCACGGCCCGCGCCGACCAGGAAGTCGGCGTCCTCGATGTTGACCGCACCTTCGTCGCCGACGTCTCCGCGGGTCTTCATGCGCGCCTTCGTCGACCACTCGGAGAGCTCGACCTCGATGTCGACGACTTCGGCCTCGCCGGAGCCGCTCTCATTCGTGTCGAACGCGTTCAGGCGGCCGATGATGATCCCGGGCTCGGAGACGTAGCCGACGTCGACGATCGCCGAGTCCTGAAGGATCGGGCGCTCCACGACGAGCTTGCCGTCAGCGGCCTTGACCGCGGTGACCTCCATGGTCACGCCGGCGTTCAGGCGAGCGGTCAGGCCGGCCCCGATCTCGAATCCGAGCAGGCCGCCGCCGAACAGGGCGTACGAGTAGCCGTCGTCCGTGATGACCTTGGCCATCGCGTCCACGATCGGCTGTGCGAGCCCCTCCGGAACGGACTTGGCGCGGTAGACCTTGGCGGCGCCGTACTTGCCGAGAGCGGCACACGCCCCATCGTCGACTTCGCCGACCACGAGCGCTGCGGCGTCGCCGCCGATGTCTCCGGCCAGCTTGGCGGCCTCGGAGATCGCTCCGAGAGAGTTGTTGTTGAAGTTGCCCTCATCGTCGTGCAGGGCGTAAACCAAAATCCCACTCATGAGAGGAGTTTCCTTTCGTCGAGCCAAGCGACGATCTTTTCGACCGTCTCGTCCGTGTCCTCGTCCTCGATGATCTCGCCGCCGGCCTTCTCGGCCGGGGGGTTGATCTCAAGCACTGTTGTCTTCGAGCCGCCCTCGCCGACCTGGTCAGCCTCGATGCCGACGTCGCCGGTGGCCTTGGTGTCGAGCTGCTTCTTCTTCGCGCCCATGATCGCCTTGAGCGACGGGTAGCGAGGCTCGTTGATCGCGTCACCAACCGAGATGACGGCGGGCAGGTCGACCTCGACCGTGTCGTAGCCGTACTCAGCCTGACGCTGGCAGGTGAGAGTGCCCTCGGCCACGTCGACCTTGATGACCTGCGTCAGCGAGGGCATCTTGAGGTGATCGGCCACGACGGCGCCGATCGTGTAGCACTCGCCGTCATCCGACTGCTGGCCCAGAAGGACCAGGTCAGGCGACTCGGACTCGAGCACCTTCGCGAGGGCGTAACCCGTCGCGCAGACGTCGGAGCCCTCGAGGGCGGAGTCGGTGAGATGGACCGAGCGGTCGGCGCCGAGCGCGACTGCCTTGTGGAGGGCGCGAACCGCGCTCTCCGGGCCCATCGTCACAGCGACGATCTCATCGACATCAACCACGCCGCCTTCGCGGATCTGCATCGCAGCTTCGATGCCGTGGGTATCGAACGGGTTCAGGTTCTTCTCGCCGGAGCGGTCCAGACGCTTGGTCGAAGAGTCGATCCTCTTCTGGACCGCCGCGTCGGGAACCTCCTTGACAAGACAACAGATCTTCAAGTTGGTGCCTCCTTGTGAATGGCCGCCCTCGATTTCGGCGGGGCGCGCCGGGCATATTACCCAGGTGCGGTACCCATTGACTGACCAGTCAATCTACGTTTCGGTAGGAACGGACGTTCGACTTGACAGGCCGACGTGCGGCAATAGGATGGCCAGCATGGGGGCCTTCACGAGGCGCGGGGTTTCTATGGGTGTCCTCACGATGCTCCTCGGTGCGATTGGCCCGGTCACTGCCTCGGCCGACACCGACCTTGGGTCCGCCGGCGGGTTCACCTACATCCAGGACCAGACCACCCTGCCGATGGGTGCTTCAACTGCCTCCGCGCAGGCCGACTGTCCCTCCGGCACGAAGGTCGTGGGCGGCGGAGCAGCAGTGGAGGCAGTCCCGACCCACCCGAGGTGAGGCTCACTTCGAGCTTCCCGTTCGACGGCCCGGATGCCGACGGGCGGCCCGACGACGGCTGGGAGGCCCAGGGCGTCAACCTCACCGGAGCGTCGAAGGCCGTGACCGCTAATGCAACCTGCGGGAGCGGCCGGGTCCGCTACAAGTCGGGCCGCGAGCGAGTGCACGGCAGCACCGCGGGCGGTGCCGAAGCGCGCTGCCCAGGTTCGATGCACGCGTCGGGAGGTGGAATCAGCGTTGACGGCCTCGCCACAGATCATTGGCTCAACCGCAGCAGGCCGTTCGATGGTGACGATGGCAATGCGGCGCCAGACGACGGGTGGCAGAGCCGGATCTACAACGACGGCACCGGGCGACGCGTCGTCACGTTTGCCGTTTGTGTCAACGAGCGCAGGCGCTACCGCGACAATTCCACGGACGCAGCCGATTTCGTCTTCGCCGACTGCCCCACGGGCAGCCACGGGACCGGCGGCGGACTTTCGATCAGCGGAGCGCCAATCGAGGCACATGCGACCGCCATCGATCCATTCTCCGCCTCCGTCAACCCACCCGATACGGGATTCGTGGCGGGCTTCTCACAGAACTTCGGTCCGCCGAAAACCCTGACGAGCTTCGCCATCTGCGCGGGCTGAACCTTTAAGCGAGCTCAGGCGGTGACCTTCGCCGACCTGTCGCCCGTGCAGATGCGGTCATTAGGCGGGGGGCTGGTAGCGCTTGATCGGATCGCGATAGGGTCACGCCATGGGGGTCCTCTCGGTACGTAGCGCGATAGCGGCGGTCGTCTTCATGGCGGCTGCGCCCCACACCGCCAGCGCCGACACCAATCTGGGCACAGTTGATGGACTCACGTACATCAGTGCACTAACGACGTTTTTGCCGTCACCCGCGACCGCCACGGAACGGGCTGACTGCCCAGCCGGGACGAAGGTGGTCGGTGGGGGCGTGGCAGTCGGCGTGAGCGGGGAAGAAGGGGACGCCAGGATCGCCTCGGGATTACCCTTCGACGGCGGCGATGCAAACTCAATACCCGATGATGGGTGGGAGGGTCGCGGAGCGAACCTCTTCGGTGGATCGAAGAGCATGACCGTGTTCGCGATCTGCTCGACGGGGCACATCGAGTACGCAACTGACCACGGCAGGCTCGAAGCAGGAGCCGGCAGCGGCACCGCGCGCTGCCCCGGGTCCACGCACATCTCAGGAGGCGGGGTCTCCGTAGGAGGCTCAAGCCTCGACGCTTGGCCCACTCGCAGCCGTCCACTCGACCTCGAGGACGGCAATTCTCAACCTGACGACGCCTGGCAAACCCGCGTCTTCAACAGCGGGCCTGAGCGACGTCTGACCACATACGCCATCTGCGTTCAGAGTCGGCGGGACTACGCCGCCTCCAACTCAACTGGTGGTGCCTCGGCTTTTGCCGACTGCCCAACCGGGGGACATGGCACTGGTGGCGGCTTCGCGGTCACCGGGCCGGCGAGCGAGTCCCAGGTCGCCGCGAACTATCCGTTCGACAGCAGTGGAATGGATCCCCCAGACGTTAGTTTCAGCTCCCGCTTCGCCCAGGCCTTCGGACCCGTCAGGACTCTGACGAGCTACGCCATCTGCTCGACCTGAGGCTTAGGCTGCCGAGCGCTCGCCGACGGCGCCGCGGATGAAGTCCACGATCGCGTCGGTAGGCGCGCCGGGCGTGAAGACCTCGGCGACGCCGAGCTTCTTCAGCTCGGGCACGTCGTCGGCGGGAATCGTTCCACCCACGGTCACCACAACGTCATCGACGCCCTGATCGGCGAGCATCGATACGACCTTTGGCACGAGGGTCATGTGCGCACCGGAGAGGATCGAGAGGCCCACCGCGTCGGCGTCCTCCTGGATCACGGTGGCGACGATCTGCTCGGGCGTCTGGTGAAGGCCCGTGTAGATCACCTCCATGCCGGCGTCGCGTAGCGCCCGGGCGATGATCTTCGCGCCGCGGTCGTGTCCGTCGAGGCCAGGCTTGGCGACGACGACTCGGATCGTGCGCGTGGCTCCATCCTCGCTCATGGCGAGAATCTTATGCGCTCGGGCTAAGAGCCGAAGCCGGTAGTAGCCGCGATGATCGCCGCGGCGACGGCGATCAAGAGGACCGCGATCAGAAGTGCGCCGCCTCCAAGAAAGGCGGGCTTCATGCCGGCGCGGGTGTCCTCGATCTCGTGAACGTGCTCCGTGTCCACCTCGACGGGCGTATCGCCCACGTCGTTCACGCGCTCCTCGTCCGCGCGGATCTCGGCGGCCGCGATGGCCTCTTCCTTGGTGGGGTGGTTCGAAAGGGCAGCGTCCTCGTCCTCGCGAACGACATCCCAGCCGTCGACTTCGTTCTGCATCACCTTGAGCGCCATCCCGCGGTATCTACCCGGCCCAGGTGGCCCGGAAACGATCGCTCAGAACTGCGGGTGCTCGGTGTAGGTGCCGAAGACGCCTTGGAGCGCCTCGACCATCTCGCCCTCCGATACGCGTGCACGGGCGCAGTCGATGATCAGCGGCATCAGGTTTTGGTCGCCCTTCGCTGCCTGAACGAGCGCCGCGAGCGCGGCCTCGGCTCCCCCACCATCGCGCGCCGCACGGGTGCCTTCAAGGCGCGCCTTCTGGCGGACCTCCGCCTCGGGGTCGGCTCGGTGTAGCGCCGGGTCGACCTCGCCCTCGAGCACGTAGTCGTTGACACCAACGATCGTGCGCTGCCCCGACTCGACCTCCTGCTGGAAGGTGAACGCGGCGTCTGCGATCTCGCGCTGAGGGAAGCCTGTCTCGATCGCGGCGACCATGCCGCCGAGCTCGTCAATCTTGTGGAAGTACTCGTAGGCAGCCGCCTCCATCTCGTCGGTGAGCTTCTCGATGAAGTACGCGCCGCCGAGCGGGTCGGCGGTGTTGGTAACGCCTGTCTCATGCGCGATCACCTGCTGCGTGCGAAGGGCCACCCGGACAGCCTCCTCGGTCGGCAGGGCGAGCGCCTCGTCGAACGAGTTCGTGTGGAGCGATTGCGTGCCGCCCAGGACACCCGCGAGCGCCTCGATCGCCGTGCGGACGATGTTGAGGAGCGGCTGCTGCGCGGTGAGTGACACGCCTGCAGTCTGGGTATGGAAGCGCATCAGCAACGAGCGCTCGTCCTTGGCGCCATACGTGTCGCGGAGCTCGCGCGCCCAGATGCGGCGTGCCGCGCGGTATTTCGCGATCTCCTCGAAGAAGTCGATGTGGGCGTTGAAGAAAAAGCTGAGGCGCGGCGCGAACGCGTCGACGTCCATGCCGCGCTCGATCGCGCGCTCGACGTAGGTGAAGCCGTCCTTGAGCGTGAACGCCAGCTCCTGCTGCGCCGTCGAGCCAGCCTCCCGGATGTGGTAGCCCGAGATCGAAATCGGGTGCCAGCGCGGCATCTCGGCGGAGCACCACTCGACCATGTCGGTGACGAGGCGCATCGCGGGCTCGATCGGGAAGCACCACTCCTTCTGGGCGATGTACTCCTTGAGGATGTCTGTCTGGATCGTGCCGCCGAGCTTGTCCGGAGTGATGCCGTTCTCCTCAGCGGCGACGACGTAGAAGGCGAGCATGATCGCCGCCGGGGCGTTGATCGTCATCGAGACGGTCACCTCGTCGAGCGGGATCCCGTCGAAGAGGGTCTCCATGTCGTCGACGGTGTCGACGGCGACGCCCTCCACCCCAACCTCTCCCAGCGACCGGGCGTGGTCTGAGTCGAGGCCCATCAGGCTAGGCATGTCGAATGCGGTCGAGAGGCCGGTCTGCCCATGGTCGAGCAGGTAGCGGAAGCGGGCGTTGGTCTCCTCGACGGTGCCGAACCCGGCGAACTGGCGCATCGTCCACAGGCGCCCGCGGTACATCGAGTCGTACACGCCGCGGGTGTACGGGAATTGGCCTGGCTTGCCGAGATCGCGCCCGGGGTCCCAGCCCTCGAGGTCCTCCTCGGTGTAGAGAGGCTTGATCGGATGCCCCGACATCGTGTCGTGGAGCTTCTGCGCCTTCTCGGTCGCGCCCATGCCGCCATTCTGGCGGATGGGTCCGTCGAGGTTCTAGATTTCCGGTATGGGCACGACGTGGACCGACGAAGTCGACGAGATCCTGGCGAGCGATCTCGCTGCCGGGTTTTCGTACCTGACGCCGGCAAAGGGCGTCGTCATCACTCCGATGGCGCCTCTCGGCATCCGCGACCGCGAGGCGGGCACTGTGACGCTTTCGACCTCACTTGGCCTGTGGAAGAAGCTCGACCGCATCCGGCGCAACTCCGGCGTGGCGGTCGCCTACCACGCCCGTGAGCACGGCCTTACCGACCAGCCGGGGTTCGTGCTGGTCCAGGGGCGAGCGTCATTCAACCCCGAGCCCGACCGCGAGTGGCTCGAGTCGATCACGCCGGAGTGGGACCGGTTCCTGGGGCCCCGCTCGAAGGGCCTTGCAGGCCGCATGCTCCACACCTACTACTGGGAGCGGGTCGCGATCACAATCGAGGTCGAGAGGATCGTGAGCTGGCCCGAAACGGATGCCTCGGGCACGCCGCAGATCTACGGGGACACGCGTCTGGCAGGACCTAAACCCCAGAAACCACCAAAGGGCGGAACCGCGCCGCGCGAGGACACGGCGAAGGTTGCCGCGCAAGTCGAGCGACTCCCCCACACGCTTCTCGGCTGGTGCGGCGCGGACAGAATGCCCGAGGTCGTGCCGGTGACCGGCGCCACGGCAACGGATGACGGTGTTGAGTTGGAGGTGCCGGCGGGAACCGTGCCGGAAGGAGGTCGGCGCGCCGGGCTCACCTCGCACTGGTTCAAGCCGCGCATGGTCGGCCAGGAACAGCGCATCCACACGGGCTGGGTCGAAGCGAACGGCGGCCGCGTCGTTTACTCGCCGCACACCAAGGCCGGCTACAGGCTCCCGGCGTCGAAGACCCTCATGACCCTCGGCTCGGCAAGCCTCGCGACCCGGATGAAGGCATCGCGAAAGGCCGGCATCGCCCGCTAGCCACCGTCGCGTTGCCATTCGCTTCCGAGGGGTGGAAGGAATTGGCAACGGACGTAGGATTTGCCGATGTTCATCGCTATCGCGACGCACCACCCTCACCCCGATCACGTCGAAGACTTCCTTGCTCACATGCACCGTGTCGTGGACGCGACGGCCGGCGCGAAGGGCCTCCTGGAGTTCGACTGTTATCGCAACGAGGAGACCGGCGCCCTGCTCGGAGTCTCCAAATGGGAGTCGCCCGAGGCCTTCGAGGAAGCGTTGCCGCTGATTGGGAGTTGCTCCCACCTCCGCCAGGATGAGTGGACGGTGGCCGAAGACGAGTTGCAGTTGTTGGCGTCCGTGGGACAGGATTAATCCTGTCCCCGGTCAAAACCAATGAGGTCTAGGTCGGCGAGCGGCGCTTTGCGTATGAGGCCGCGCCGCCTCCGATGAGGGCGGCGGTCAGCGTCGCCGCCAGGATCGCCAGGCGGCGGCCGAGCTTCTCGAAGCGCATGACCTGCCAGCCCTCGGCGCGCGCCACTTCGGCGAGCTCGGTATCGGGGTTGACCGCGACCGCGTTGCCGACTGCGCGCAGCATCGGTAGATCGGAGGCCGAGTCCGAGTAGGCCCATGACTCGGCAAGGTCGATGTCGTGCGAGTCGGCGAAAACGCGCATTCCCTCGAGCTTTCCCTTGCCGTACATGAACGGCCCGTCGAGCTCACCGGTGAAATTTCCCTCGGCATCAACCTCATAGCGGGTCCCGACACCTCCGTCCATGCCAAGAACGCGCGCCACCAGCTCGACCAGATCGTTGCCGGCCGCGCTGACGATGAACGTCGCCCGCCCGTCATCCCGATGGGAATAGACCTCGTCCAGCATCTGCGGGTAGATCCGCGGCAGGACTTCCGCAAGGACCTGCGGCCCGAGGCGCTCGAGCTGCCTGGCGGAGGCGCCACTCAAAACCTCCTTGACCCGTTCCATCGCGTCCCGGGTCGTCTCGTCGGTCGACCCCCGCAGGCGAAATACCAGTCCGTCACGGATCCACCTGACCATCTGCGTCCGCGAGATGAGCCCGGCGTCGTAGGACGCCTTCACCCACGCCATGCCGGAAGACCCCGCCATCAGGGTCCTATCGAGATCGAAGAATGCGGCTGAACGGGCCATCAGGCCCACGAGGCTAGAGAGCCGCTAGCCCGCGACCTCGAGGACAATGGCGTCGCCCTGGCCGCCTCCGCTGCAGATCGCGGCTACACCCAGGCCGCCGCCGCGGCGGCGAAGCTCGTGGACGAGAGCGCCGACGATGCGGGCGCCCGAGGCACCGATCGGGTGCCCGAGGGCGATCGCTCCGCCGTTCACGTTGACGTTGTCCTCGGTCACTCCGAGCATGTGGAGCGAGTTGAGCGCGACCGATGCGAATGCCTCGTTTATCTCCCACAGGTCTACGTCCTCAGCGGACTTGCCGATCTTCTCCAGAGCGAGCAGGGCCGCCTTCGCGGGCGTCTTCGCCAGGTAGGCGAAGTCGTCGGCGATCTGGCCGTAGGAGACGACGGTCGCGAGTGCCTCCTTGCCATTCGCCTGGGCCCACTCGTCAGATGCCACGACAACCGCGGCCGCGCCGTCGTTGACTCCCGGCGCATTGCCGGCCGTGTGCGTCGCGTCCGGACCGCCGATCGCCTTGAGTCCGGCCAGCGACTCCTGCGTGGTGTCGGGGCGGATCGCCTCGTCGGCGACCACCTCGGTCTCGGCCTTGCGGGACTTGACGGTCACACCGACGATCTCGTCGGCCAGGCGGCCCTCATCGGTCGCCTTGGCCGCGAGCTGGTGCGAGCGCGCCGCAAAACGGTCCATGTCGGGACGGGTGATCTCGAGCTCGTTCGAGACCTCTGACGCCTCGTTGATCATCTGCTTTTCAGTGAAGGGGTTCGTGAGCCCGTCGTGTGTCATCGCGTCGACCGCGGTCACGTCGCCCATGCGGAATCCGAAGCGGGCCCCCGGCAGGAGGTATGGAGCGTTCGACATCGACTCCATGCCGCCCGCAACGCCGACTTCCAGCTCGCCCGCGCGAACCGAGAGATCGGCGATGCCGATCGAGCGCATGCCGGACGCGCAGACCTTGTTCACGGTCTCGGAGGGGACCTCCTTGGGGATGCCCGCGGCGATCTGGGCTTGGCGCGAGGGGATCTGCCCCTGTCCCGCCTGGAGGACTTGTCCGTAGACGACCTGCTGGACCTGCTCGGCGTCGACGCCTGAGCGTTCGAGTGCGGCAGCGATCGCGTGCCCACCCAACTCGGGCGCCGTCTTCGTCTGAAGTGCCCCGCCCATCTTTCCGAAGGGGGTGCGAGCGGTGCCGAGGATCACGGTCTTTGCCATGTGAGGATGCCTTTCGAAAGCGGAGGAAGAGAGACCTCAATCGTATTGCGGCGCTCTCGCGCCAATTCCGGATTGCCCCCTAGACTCGGCCCGGATGGAGGTGAAAGCAAGTGAAACCCCGTTTGCGGAGCTTCACGCCGACCTTCACGCCACCGGTTTCTTCGAAGGCGAGGACCTTTCGCCCGAGGTCGCCGGCGCGCCCGGCGCAAACGACGCCAGACCCGGGTTCAAGAAGCTCAGCGTCGCCTTTCCCGAGGACGGCGCGCGCCTCGCGATCGTCGGCCTGGGTAAGGCGGATGACCTGAGCGCCGAGCGCCTGCGCGTCGCAGCGGCGCTCGTTGCCGGGGAGGCCGGAAGGCGTCGGGCGACCAGTGTCGGCTGGGACCTCGCCTCGCTCGAGCCCGCCGGCCTCGAGGCTGGCGACGCAGCCGCCGCGGTCACCGAGGGCCTGATCCTGGGCAGCTATCGCTTCGACCGCTTTCGCTCCGCCGACCCGGACGACCCGCCGCCGCCGGCGCTCGATCGCCTGGTTTTCGGAGGCGCCTCGGACGAGGCTGCGCTCGGGCCCGCCATCAACGCTGCCCGTGTGGCCGCCGAGGCGCAGAACCACGCGCGGGACCTTCAGAGCCTGCCGGCGAATCACGCGACGCCCACCGCCCTCGCCGAGCGCGCGTCGGAGCTCGCCGCGGCCCACGACTCGCTGACCGCGGAGATCCTCGGCCGGGACGAGATCGCCGAGAAGGGAATGGGCGGGCTAGTCGCCGTCTCGCAGGGGTCGGACGAGGATCCCCGCCTGATCACGCTTCGCCACTCCGGCCGCGGATCGGGTGACGTCCTCGGCATCGTCGGCAAGGCGGTCACCTTCGACTCGGGAGGGATCTCGATCAAGCCGTCGGCCGGAATGCACGAGATGAAGATGGACATGTCCGGCGGCGCGGCGGTGATCGAAGCGATGGGAGCGATCGCCGAACTGGACATCGGCCTGGACGTCGTCGCCGTGGTCCCTTCGACCGAGAACATGCCTTCGGGACGCTCGATGCGCCCCGGCGACATCATCACCCAGCTGAACGGCAAGACGGTCGAGATCAACAACACCGACGCCGAGGGGCGCCTCATCCTGGCCGATGCGCTGACGTGGTGCGTTCGCGAACAGGGCGCGGCACGGGTCGTAGACCTGGCGACGCTCACGGGCGCGGCGCTCATCGCCCTCGGCTCGACGTACTGCGCGCTGATCTCCAACGACGACGGCTTTGCCGCCACCGTCGAAGACGTGGCGAAGGAGACGGGCGAGCTTGCATGGCGCCTGCCCCTCCACCCCGACTACAAGAAGCTCACCACGGGCACGGTCGCCGACCTCACCAACGCCGCTACGAAGCGCGAGGCGGGCACGATCTACGCGGGGTCCTTCCTGGAGGAGTTCGTCGACGAGAAGCCATGGGTCCATCTGGACATTGCCGGAACAGCATGGGACTCAGAGCGGGAATACGCCGGCAATGGCCCGACGGGCTTCGGAGTGAGGCTTCTGGTAGCTCTCGCGAAGGAGCTGTCCCGGGCTTAGAAAAAGCGGCGTTGGGGGCTAGGTCAGGACGTCGATCCAGGCTGCGGGGTCCGTGGCCGGATCGGGTTTCGGCGGCTTCGCGAAACGCGCCTCGGGGACGTCGATGCGCATCAGCTCGAGCATCCCTCGCGCCAGTGTCAGGTCGCCGCGCAGGCGGATCTCGCCTTTCGCCATCTTCTGGAGCACTGCCCGTCCGCGCGCATTGACCGGGCTCGGCAGCCCCATGCTGAGTGGCGCGGTCGTCAGGAGGACGACATCCGCCAGCCCAGCCGTGACCGTGAGGTTCGCTCGCTCGACTTCGCCGTCGAAGACCTCGATCTGCCCGCTCTCGAAGACCATGGCCACCGGCGGATGCAGGTTGCGGAAGCGAAGCTGGACGCGCCCATGCACTACGGCCGCCTGCTCGGGCCTGATCAGGACGCCACGCTCGACGAGCGCGTAGATCGAGGGAGCGATCCCGCCGCGCAGCGTGCGGCCGAGGCGGATCGCCGGCGCATTGGTCGCGGGCATTTCGCAAGGTTATGCTCGGCGCCTTCATGGCACACCTACCGACACCTGCTGCTTTCGCACCTAAAGGTGCTCATTGATGGACTTTTCGCTCAGCGATGAGCAGCGCCTGATCCGCGACACGGTCCGCGACTTCGCCCGTAGCGAGGTACGTCCCGTCGCCGAGGAGCTCGACCGCACCAAGTCCTTCCCATACGAGCTGGTCGCGAAGATGGGCGAGCTTGGACTGATGGGCATCCCGTTCAGCGAGGAGTACGGGGGCGGCGGGGCCGACACGCTCTCGTATGCGCTCGCCGTCGAGGAACTCGCCCGGATCGATTCTTCGGTCGGCATCACGCTTGCGGCCCACACGTCGCTCGGCACGATGCCCATCAACCTCTGGGGCACGGCCGAGCAGAAGCAGGACTGGCTTCCGGAGCTCTGTGCGGGCAAAAAGCTCGCAGCGTTCGGCTTGACGGAGCCCGAGGCCGGCTCGGATGCCGGCAATACCCGCACGCGAGCGAAGCTCGACGACGGCGAATGGGTCATCGACGGCTCCAAGCAGTTCATCACCAACGCCGGAACCGACATCTCCGCCTGCGTGACGATCACCGCCGTCACGGACTCGGGCAACGGCCGGCCTGAGATCTCGAACATCATCGTCCCGAACGGCACGCCCGGCTACGAGCAAGGCGAGCCGTACCGCAAGATGGGCTGGAACGCATCGGACACGCGCCCGCTCACGTTCGACGGCGCCCGCGTTCCGGAGTCGAACCTTCTCGGGCCTCGCGGCGATGGCTTCAAGCAGTTCCTTCACATCCTCGACGGCGGCCGGATCGGCGTCTCGGCGATGGGCATCGGCCTCGCGCAGGGTGCCCTGGACGAGGCGATCGCCTACGCCAATGAGCGCAAGGCGTTCGGGCAGCCGATCGGGAAGTTCCAGGCGATCCAGGCCAAGATCGCCGACATCTCCGCGCAGCTCGAGGCGGCGCGCCTACTCACCTACCGCTGCGCGCTCCAAAAGGACGCGGGCGAGTCGTTCACGCTCACCGCCGCCCAAGCGAAGCTGATCACTGGCCGCCTCGCCGTGCGTGCGTGCGAGGAGGCCGTCCAGATCCATGGCGGGTACGGATACATCGAGGAGTACCCGGTCTGCCGGTTCTACCGCGACGCCAAGATCCTCACCATCGGCGAGGGAACCGACGAGATCCAGCAGATGGTGATCGCGCGGGGTCTAGGGCTTTAGCGCGCGCGTTTGCAGCAGTGAACTGAGGGTTGTGGTTGCTGAGCAACGCGAACCCTCAGCTCGATGACTGCGCCGACTCATTGCGGGCTGAGCGGAGGCTTGATGCAGAGAGTCTCAGCCCAGGCCGTAGTGGCTGAGCGCGGTCTGCTCTGACTCGGAGTCCAGCGGGGCGCTCGGCTCGACGCGCGGGGCCCGGCGGATCTGGTCGCGCGTGTAGGGGACCCAAACGCGGCCGTTGGCACTGACGGCGTCGCGGCCGGGAACCAGGCAGTAGTGCCCGAAGCGGCCCATGCGCGCAAGGAGCCACTCGATGCCGGCGGCCTTGCCGGTCACGCGGCCTTCGATCCTGCCGACCTGGACACCGCCCATCTCGTCGAGCTTGTGCCCTTGGAGGCCGAACGTCTCTTCGGCGGCGGGTGCCTCGGCCGTCGCGGTCTCGGGAGTCGCTTCGTCCGCTTCAGCCATCGAGCTTTTCTAGCAGTTTGCCCGCGGCAGTCGCCGGATCCGTCTCGCGCCGGACGACGCTGTCGAGGAGCTTTGCCCACTCGGGGTCCTGCTCGGTGCGGGTCTCGAGCTCCCGGCGCATCCGCGCTGAGGCGATGCCCAGCACCTCGGCCCGCAGGTTCCGTGCGCGCCGCTCGGCGAGCGTGCCCTCCTCCTCGATGTGGGCACGGTGCTCATCGATGGTCTCGATCAGCTTGTCGACACCCTGGCCGTTCGAAGCTTCGGTACGGACCACAGGCACGCGCCACGAGCGCTGAGGGCCGAGCGAGAGGACCGCGCGTACCTCGCGCATCATCGTGTCCGCCTGCGGATGGTCGGCCTTGTTGACGCAGATGATGTCCGGGATCTCCATCACGCCAGCCTTGAGCGCCTGAATCGAGTCTCCCGACCCGGGCATGAGCGCGAGGACGATCGTGTCAGCGTGGTCCACGACGTCGATCTCGCCTTGCCCCACACCAACGGTTTCGAGCAAGACGTCGTCCTTGCCCGCGGCGTCCATCAAAAGCGCGGCCTGAAGCGCCGCCTCGGCCAGGCCCCCGAGAGCTCCGCGCGACGCCATCGAGCGGATGAAGACGCCTTCGTCCAGGAAATGGTCGGAGAGGCGAATCCGATCGCCCAGGACCGCCCCGCGGGTGAACGGGCTCGAGGGATCGACCGAGAGCACGCCCACGGTCCGATCGGCCTCGCGAAGGAGCTTTGTCATCGAGCCGATGAGCGTCGACTTGCCGACGCCGGGAGGCCCGGTGATGCCGGTCACGCGCGCCTTGCCGGTTGAGGGGAAGAGCTCGGCGACCAGTTGGTCGCCCGCGGGATCGCGGTTCTCAACCAGGCTGATCGCTCGCGCAAGGGCGCGCCGGTCTCCTGAGAGAAGGCGCTTGCCCAGGGATTCGTCCTTGGTCGCTTGCTCCGGCATTGCGGTCGAGGCTACAGTCCCGGCCCTCATGCAGATATCCACCAACACCTGCGGCTTTCGCAGCTAAAGCTGCTCATGAGATTCATTGGCTTCGCCCGCCGTCACGGGATGCTCAACCACCGGTACGCGCGGCTGCTGTGGCGCTACCTCTGGCGGCGTTTCTTCACCCGTGCCGGCTGGCGCTGGGAGACGGACGGGCCGGTGTTCTTCGGCAAGGGCCTCGAGCTCGAGATCTCGAAGAAGGGCACGGTCAAATTCGGCCGCTTCGTCTGGATCGGCGACCGCACGAAGATTCGCTGCCACGAGGGTCAGGTCGAGATCGGCCAGAAGACTGTTATCGGCCAGGAGGCGACGATCTCTGCCTACCAGCGCATCGCGATCGGCGAGCAGTGCGTCGTCGCCGATCGCGCGATGTTCATCGACTTCGACCACGGCATCGTCGAGGTCGAGCGCCCGATCCGCGCCCAGGGGATCTACAAACGGGACGTGACAATCGGCTCGAACGTCTGGGTCGGCTACGGCGCCGCGTTCCTGCGCGGCGTCACCGTGGGCGACAACTCCGTGATCGGCACCAACGCCGTGGTGGCGCGAGACGTCCCTCCAAACGCCGTCGTGGGGGGCATCCCCGCGCGCGTCATCCGCATGCGCGAGGCGCCGCGCGAGCTCAAGTGGCCGAACCCGGTCGAGCCCGACCCGGAGGCACAGCGAACCCTGAAGCCGCCGGGCCTGGGGTCTGACCCCTAGACCGACCCGCCTCGTTGTTCCTGGGCCTCCAGGGGGGTCTGACCCCTCCGCACTACCTCCGCGTATAGCTCGGCGGTATCAGCGGCGACATCGGCCCAGTCGAAGCTGCGGATGTGGTCAAGGCCCTCGGCGACGAGCCGCTGGCCCAGGTCCTCGTCGCAAAGAACGCGCACCGCGACGTCCGCGAGAGCCTCCGGATCGCGCGCGCGGAACCGGAGGCCGGCCCCGTCGTCGGGAACAACCTCGCGAAGGCCGCCGGTGTCGGCGACGATGCAGGGGCAGCCCGACGCCATCGCCTCGAGGGCGACGAGCCCGAACGGCTCGTAGATCGACGGCACCACACACACATCGGCTATCCGGTAGAGCGAGTGGAGGACGTCGTCGCCGATCCAGCCAAGGAAGGTGCCGTGGTCGGTCAGGTCGAGCTCCTCAGCCTGCTTTCTGAGCTCCTCCTCGTGCGTGCCAGAGCCCGCCACAAGGAAACGCGTCCCAGGCGCTTCGGCGATCACGCGGGGCATCGCCTCGAGCGCGAGCTGGAAGCCCTTCTCGTAGACGAGGCGCCCGATCAGAAGGACGAGCTTCTCGTCGGGCTTTGCGAACTCTCCGCGCATGCGCGCGAGCTCGGGCTCCTCGCCGAAGCGCAGGTCGCCCGGGTCAATGCCGTTGGGGATTACGGAGATGCGCTCCTCGTCCACCCCGAAGATGTCCGCAACCTGCTCGCGCATGTAGTACGAGCAAGCGATGACGCGGTCGGCGCGATTGGTGATCCAGCGCTCGACGCCGTGGATGTAGGACTGCGGATGCTTGTCGACCCAGCCCTGGTGGCGGCCGTGCTCGGTGGCGTGGATCGTGGTCACGAGCGGGCAGTCGAAGCGACGCGCGAGGTGGTCGCACGCCATCGCCACCAGCCAGTCATGGCCGTGGACCAGGTCGAACTCGTAGCGGTCGCCTAGCTCGACCCCCGCGGCGAGCATGTCCGAGTTCATGCGCTCGACCCAAGCGACGAACTCGGAGAGCTCGGTCGGGCGCTTCGGCTCGATGACGCGGTGGATGTGGACTCCTCCGACCACCTCGGTGGCCGGCGACTCCTCCCCGCCTCGTGTCAGGACGTGGACCTCGGTACCGAGGTCCACAAGAGCTTCGGAGAGCTTCCGGACGTGCCGGGCCAACCCGCCCTCGATCAGCGGCGGGTACTCCCAGGAGAGAATAAGGACGCGGCGAGCGGAATCTTGGGTCATGGGGCGGTCAGCGAGGCAAGGCTGAGGTCAGGCGCCAGATTGCGAAGCTCAGGCGCGGGAGCGGGCGCGGAGTGTATGGCGTCGAGCATGGCCCGGGCGTGGTCGGTCACCCGCACGAAGGGGTAGTCCCCCGCCTGGCGGCGCTTGTCGAGGAACGCCCAGTCGCTCGCTTGCAAGGCCAGGAGCTCGCGCGTCGCACGCTCGGCGCGCTCGGGCGCGAGGTTCCGGGCCGCCAGTTCGCGCACAAGCCGAAGCTCGAGGCGGCGGGCGCCCCAGGCCAGGTCGGACACCTCAGGCGAGTCCCAGGTCGAAAGGTCCTTGTGCTCGCCCCAGCTCGAACGATGGATGGGGCGGGCCTCGGGTTCGGTCCGCTCCAGAGCGTCCGCGAGCGTCACGAGCTCGACCCCCGCGTCCTCCGCCGAGGCGACGACCTCGGCAAGCCACTCGGGCCCCTCCCACCACCAGTGGCCGAGGAGCTCGGTGTCGATCGCGAAGACGATGAGGCCCTCGGAGCCGGATCGCTCACGATGCCCCGCGAGGCGCTCGGCGATCGCGGCAAGGAACTCGCGCGCCTGCTCGCGGGCGCGCGCAGCTCCAGCCTCGGGATCGCGGATCTCGCCGCCGATCGACCAGACCCTTGCCCCGCGGAGGGACTCCCGGTGGAAGTCCGTGTGAACGTGGTCGGATGGGTAGCCGTCGAGCGACCACAGCCACGAGACCGCCTCCCAGTCGATCGGGAAGGCAACGGGCCCGGCCTCGGTCGCGATAGGCCGGAGCGCGGCCTGCGGCTCCTCGTGCGCGGATGAGTCGACGCAGAAGTGGCTGAGGCCGTGCTTGGCCACCACGTCCTCCAAGCCAGGCGCGTACGCGCATTCCGGCAGCCAGATCCCGTCAGGCTCTCCGAAGCGGCGGCGGTGGGAGCGAAGCGCAGCGTCGATCTGCACGTCCCGCGCCGAGTCGGTCGCCAAGAGGGGCAGAACCGCGTGGGTCGCGCTCGAGGTCATGAGCGACACCCGCCCCTCTTCCGCAGCTTCCTGGAAGGCACCGAGTGGCCCTCCCAGCTCGCGCACGCGCGCGAGACCGCGGCGGTAGCGGTCCACCTCGTCCATGCATGGAGCGCGAAATTCTCCGTTCTGCTCCTCGGCATCGAGGAGACATGAACCCAGCCGGAACTCCTCGCCGAACGCCTCCAGGCGCTCGGACAGCCCCGGAGCCTCGAGCTGGTCGGCGAGGACGGGCGTGACCGTCATCGTCAGGCGGTCGGCGACCTCGAGGACCGGCAGGTACGAGCGCAAGACGGCGTCGAAGAGCCACTCCTCGCCGAACGGGTATGTGCCGAACCCCTCGACGTACGGCATGTGGGAATGGAGGACGAGCGCGAGCATCCCCGCCGGCTCACCCCGCGGTGTGGCGCTCACGTCTTGAGCACAGCGAGGAAGTCGAGAGCCCTGTCCATGTCGCACTCGGATTCGTCCCTGATCGCGAAGTCCGACGCGGCTATTGCCGGGGTGAAGCGGTCGTAGAACGGCTTCGTGAGCCTTGTCGCCTTGTGCACGCGGTCCCAGCCCACGCCGAGCGCGACTTCATGAACACGGAGCTTTCGAGCATGGAAGACACCGAGAAGCCTGACCTGCGAGAAGTGCGGCTCCAGCAGCCCGCGGTATTCGGAGGCCGTGTACTCGCGCAGGTGCCATGGGTTCTCTGACTTCTCCGCGCCCTCTGGCGCGAGCGTCAGGCGGTTCGGCGTCGAGACATAGGCGAGCGGTGCCGCCTCGGCGATCCGCGCGAGGAGCGCGCCGGGGTCGTGGATGTGTTCGATCGTCTGAAGGAAGACGATCGCATCGCACGGCTCGGAGTAGTCCTCGACGAGGCCACGATCGAAGCGCAGGTTCGGCTGCGTGTAGCGGAGGCGAGCGTGCTCGTGGGCTTCAGGGTTGGCGTCCACCCCCACGACCTGGCCCGCCGTGCGGGCCAAGGTTGCCGAGCCGTAGCCCTCGCCGCAGGCTAAGTCGGCAACGCGGAGCCCTCGCGTGCGGGCCGCGATCCACTCGTAAACGGCCAGGTGCCGGCGGTACCAGTAGTTCTCCTCGGGCACGTCGGGGAGCGTGCGCTCGCCCGTGAGCGCGAGCGGGGGTACGCCTTCGGGCTGGTTTTCCTGCACATAGGCCACGAGAGGCAGGATCGTACGCAGCGCGGGGTGGCGTCCCGGGACGCCTGGCGCACTACCCTCTCCGCCCTATGCCGGCCTCTCCCACGGCGACTCCGGAGCACATCCGGGACGTAAACGAGCGCTACCACGACTGCGCCGCGGACTCCTACGACGCTAAGTGGGGCATCGACTTCGGCGAGGTCGGTCGCGATCAAACGCGCCAGAAGCTGGTCAAGGCGCTCGACGGCCTGCCCGAGGCTCCCTTTGAGCGAGCGCTCGAGATCGGCTCGGGCACGGGCTACTTCTCGCTCAACCTGATGCAGGAGGGCGTGATCTCGAACCTCGTAGCCACCGACGTCTCGACCGGGATGCTGACCAGCCTTTCGAAGACGGCTGCCACCCTGGGCCTGGGCGATCGCGTCGAGACCCGGCAAGCCGACGCCGAGGAGCTCCCCTTCGAGGACGAGAGCTTCGACCTCGTCCTCGGCCACGCGGTGCTTCACCACATCCCCGACCTCCCCAAGGCCTTCTCCGAGTTCGACCGAGTCCTTCGCCCCGGTGGTGCCATCGTCTTCTGTGGCGAGCCGTCGGCCTACGGCGACCGGCTGGCTTCCGTTCCCAAGCGCATCGGCGCCGCGAGCGCCCCGGCGTGGCGCGCGCTGATGCGGGCACGGCCGGCGGAGGACAACGGGTCCCACAAACACCCGCACGACGGCCATGGGCTCGAGAGCGAAGTCGACGTCCACGCCTTCGACCCATCCGCGCTCCGGGACTGGATGACCGATACCGGTTTCGAGAAGATCCGCGTCCAGGGCGAGGAGCTCCTCGCGAACATGTACGGCTGGGTTCTGCGCTCGCTCGAGTCGAGCGCCGATCCCGAAGACGTCCCTATGGCTTGGCGCCGGTTCGCATTCCGCAGCTACATCGCGCTGCAGAAGCTCGACGTCGCCCTCCTCGAGCCGCGCCTCCCCGCGCAGCTCTTCTACAACCTCGTTCTCAGCGCCCGCAAGCCCTAGCCGAACGTAAACGCGTAGCCCGAGATGCCGGGCGCGAAGTTGAGCGTGAGCGTGTGCTCGCCCCCCTTGTCGAGCTCGACCAGGCAATACAGGCGCTCCTCGGAGATCTGAGCCACGCCGTTCTTCACATCCGAGCCTGCGTCCGCGTTGGACACGGGCGCGCCGTCCAGAAGCACCTCGACCGGCTGGGGGCCGTCCTCGGCGCCGAGGACCAGGAAGACGTTCTTGGCCTGGAATCGGAAACTGATCGCTGCGTCCTCAACCGACGTGGCTCCGTCATCCGTGATCTCCCAGGTGCCGTCGAAGGCGAACTCGTTGAGGTCGAGTGAGTCGGCGGCGGGCGCATCGAACGACGAGGTGCCGTTCCGCGGTGACTCCACCCAGCCCTGCGCGCGGAGCGAACCGAGGTATGTCTCAGGCGTCATCAGGCTGGGGTCGACGCGCTCACCCTTGGCCTCCGCCTCCGAGCCAAGGTCCTCGTCACCCGCTTCGGCCAAGAGGGAGCGGATGGCCTGCTCGGTCTCGTCGTACGAACCCTCGCCGAAGTGCGTGTAGCGCACCTGGCCGTCGGCGTCGATCAGGTACTTGGCGGGCCAGTACTGGTTGCCCCAGGCGGTCCAGGTAGCGAGCTCGTTGTCTTGGACGACCGGGTACTCGATCCCATTGTCGGCGATCGCGTCCTCGACGTTCGAAGCGTCCTTCTCGAACGGGAACTCGGGCGCGTGGACGCCGACGATGGTGAGACCGTCGTCCCTGTACTCCTCGTCCCAGGCCTTGATGTAGGGCAGGGTGCGCAGGCAGTTGATGCAGGTGTAGGTCCAGAAATCGATAAGGACGACATGTCCCTGCTCGACCTCTGAGGCAATCGAGATCGGCTCGTTGTCCGTGTTGAACCACTGCTGGGTGCCTGTGAACTCGGGAGCCATTCCGAGCTCCGGGAGGACGACCTCCGGCTCGACCTCTTGATCGGCCTCGGCGGCGATTGGGCCGTCGCCTCCTGCCCGCACTTCCGCCAGATCGTCTGCCACCGAGTCCGACTCCTCGAGGTCGCCGGTCGGGTTGACCAGGAACGCCGGCAGGTCGTCCGCGATTGTGGTCTGGAAGCGGATGTCAAGCTCGGCGGCCATCGCGACGGCCGTGAGCACCATCAGGGCACCCATCACGGCCTGGACGCGGTTACGCCAAGCGCCCATGCCGCCGTCGATCAGCTTGCGGCCGCCCAGCATCAGCGCATAGAGGACGACACCCGACCCGATCGCATACGCAAACGCAACCGCGAGCTTGCCGGCCGTGAAGTCCTGGGAGGCGGACACGGTGATCACGCCGGCCAGAATCGGCCCCGCGCACGGCGCGTAGACGAGGCCCAGACTTGTGCCGAGCAGGAAGCCAGGCCAGAACCCCTCGCCCTTGGAGCGGGCAGGCCCGGGCACGATCCGGCTGATGAACGCCTCGACGCGGTCGGCAATCGGTGGGACCAGCAGGACGATTCCGAATACGAAGAGCGTGCCGATCGCGACCCAGCGCACCAGATCGTCGGGAAGGCCGAGAGCGTCGATCACATAGACGAGCGCCACCGTCGCGAAGGTGAAGGCCACCACGACGCCAGTGACGACACCCAGCGGCCGCCTGCGACCGCCCGTCACGCCGGCGGAGAGGACGGCAGGGAGGATCGGGAGCACGCATGGGCTGAGCGCCGTGCCGGCGCCCGCCAGGAGCGCGAAGAGGATCAAAAGTGTCATTTGAGTCAGAACCAACCGAGCCGGAGGCTCGGAGGGACAGGATTCATCCTGTCCCTCGCGCAAGCGCCACCACAACTCTGATTACGAGGTACTGCAGCCAGCGGATGCGTTACACGAAAGACTTGCGCGGATGAGCACGCTCGAACAGGTTGACGCAGCGGTCGTCGGAGCCGGGCTCGCCGGCCTCGCGGCCGCGCGACGCCTCGCCGAGGGCGGCGCGGACGTGGTCGTGCTCGAGGCATCGGACCGAGTTGGCGGGAGGACGGTCAACGAGCCAGTCTCCGAGTCCGAGCAGACCGAGATGGGCGGTCAGTGGGTAGGGCCAACGCAGGACCGTGTCCTGGCGCTGATCGAAGAGCTGGGGCTCGATACGTTCCCGACCCGGACCGAGGGTCACAACCTCATCGAGATGGGCGGGCGCCTCCGGCGATACCGGGGCACGATCCCAAAGCTCTCGCCGCTTGTCCTCGCGGACCTCGGAATCGCGCGCATGAGGCTCGGGCGGGCTGTGCGGAAGGTCGATCCCGCCGCTCCGTGGGAGGCTAAAGGCGCCACTGAGCTCGACTCGATCACGTTCGGCGAGTGGATCAAGCGCCATACGAAGACCCGCATGGCGCGCGAGCTGATCGCGCTCAGCTGCAAGACGGTCTGGGGCGCCGAGCCGGACGAGCTCTCGCTCCTTTGGGCGCTCGCCTACATGGGCGCCGGAGGCGGCTTCGAGAAGCTCCTGGACGTCGAGGACGGTGCGCAGCAGGACCGGATCGTGGGCGGCTCGGCGCTGATCGCCGAGCGCATGGCCGAGGAGCTCGGAGACCGCGTGAGGACCGGCTTCGCCGTCAAGGGCGTGGCCTGGAGCGCCGACGGTGTCGAGCTCACTGGCCCGGACGGACCAGTCCGCGCGAGGCGGGCGGTGATTGCAGTGCCGCCGGCGCTCCTCGGCGCGATCACGTTCGAGCCTGGACTCCCCGCATCGCACGCTGCGCTCACCGAGGCATGGAAGGGCGGCAACCTCATCAAGCTGACGGCCACATACGCCGAGCCGTTCTGGCGCGACGACGGCCTCAGCGGTGAAGGCATCGGTACGACGGGCGCAGTGAGCATCACCTTCGACAACACGCCACCGTCGGATTCTCCAGGCGCCCTCGTCGGATTCGTGGGAGGCGCGGACTCGCCTGGCTACGCGGAGCTTCCGGACGCCGGGCGGCGAGAGGTTGCCCTGGGCGGCTTCGCCAGGCTCTTCGGGCCGAAGGCGCTCGAAGCCGAGCGGTTCCTGGAGCGCGACTGGCTCGCTGAGGAGTGGACGCGCGGCGGCCCCGTGTCGAACCTGGGGCCAGGAGTCCTGGCCAAGCACGGGCGTGCCCTTCGCGCGCCTGCCGGCCCGCTCCATTTCGCCGCCACGGAGTACGCATGCGCGTGGTGCGGCTACATGGACGGCGCGGTGCGCTCAGGTGAATCCGCCGCTGCGGCGATCCTCGCCGCCTAGTTGTCGCTTTGCGGCCGGGCGCGGAACAGCTTCTGCTCTCCGTCTATCCCCTTGAGGCTCCTGGCTCCGGCATAGGACCACTTGTACTCGTCCTCGAGCGCGTCGCGCATCGCCTCGTTGCAAACCACGCTGCCCGGACGCGCCATCGCGGTGATGCGGCTTGCGAGGTTGACCGGCCGGCCGTAGTAGTCGCCCCCACGCGCGACGACGCGGCCGTACGCCGCCCCGCCGCGCAGCAGGGGAAAGTCCTCACCGCCCTGCTCGGACTTCGCGACCAGCTCGAGCGTCGCGTCGAGCAGGCACTTCGGGTCGTTCGAGGTCAGCATCACCGCGTCGCCGATCAGCTTCACGAGCCGCACCGGGCCGCCTGCGACGTCCGAAGCCATGTTCGACAGCTCCTCAGTCAGGTCGCCGATCTCGGCGGGATCGAGCCTCTCTCCGAGCTTGGTGAACCCCACCAGGTCGGCGAACGCGACCGCCACCTCGATGCCGGCCTCAACCTCTGCCGAGATCTCCGAGGAGGCGAAGGCGTCATGGCGGATCTGCTCGCGCATGTGGAGCTGGAGCGCGTACTCCAGGATCGAGCCCAGGAGCGGTCCTACTCCTTGAGCGATCGCGGCAAACCGCTTGCCCACCTCCAGCTCCGAGTCGCCCTCCTCGGCAAACACACGCACGCCCAGTCCGCGATTAGCGGCGGCGAGCTGCGACATCGTCATGCCGATCACGCGAGAGACCTGAAGCATCTCCTCCTCGGGAATCCCGATATCGAGAAGCTGCTTGACCTGCTTCGCCGCCTCGACATCGTGCTCGGTGAAGACCTTCTCGCCCTCCTCCGGCTCCGGCATGCCCAGGGCGCGCCAGTTCTTTCGCAGGGTCTCGAGGTCGACACCCGACTTCTCAGCGACCTCCTCCTGCCTCAGGCGCGGGCCATCGCCCATGAGCGCCTGCTCGAGCGGCAAGAGGACAAGCCGGCCCTCGTCGACGGCGTCGCGAAGCTCCTCCAGGGTGAAGCCGGACTCATGGAGCTCGTCCAGGAGCTGGCGGCGTCCCTCGCGGGCCTTTCCCTCCGTGTCCTTGAGGAGGCCTTCGGATTCCCAGTCGACGCTCATCAAGGGCGCATTCTGGCCGATCGCCGGGTTTTGGCGGCAGGACCCGCCCCGCGCCTACACTTTCAGGAGTGGATGAGGACGCCACAAGCGAGCTTCCGCTGTTCGAGCTTCCCATCGTCCTCCTGCCCGGCGAGCTCATGCCGCTCCACATCTTCGAGGAGCGGTACAAGCGGATGATTGGCCACTGCCTCGAGACCGAGGAGCCGTTCGGCATCGTCCTTCGCGATGACGACGGCAGCGCCCGGCGGGTCGGATGCACCGCCCGCGTGACCGAGGTCCTTGAGACCTTCGAGGACGGGCAGATGGACATCCTCGTCACCGGCGAGGAGCCGTTCCGGGTGCTGGAGCGTTTCGACGGCACCGAGTACCCGGCCGGCGAGGTCGAGGCTGTGGCGCTGTCCGAGGACTCAGAGCCCGCCGATCCAGACGCTGCCGACGACGCCCGCGAGGCGTTCGCAGACCTCGTCCGCCGCGTGTCGGGCTCAGAGCCCGAGATCGATGGGCTTGAGGAAAGCGACGCCTATGCGATCGCCGCCCGCGTCGAGCTTCCGGTCCTGACCAAGCAGCGTCTCCTGGAGCTCCGCTCGGAAGCCGAGCGCATGAAGCTCCTTGGCCAGGCCCTTCACGACCTGGTCGGAATGCTGAAGCGATCTCGCGAGATCGCCGAGGCGGCGAAGATGAACGGCAAGGTCACCTTCTCCTAATACTCCGAAGCGCCTACTCCGTCAGCCCAGCGGCTTTGAGGGCTTCGGCTCGCGTTTCGACCTGACGAAAGCCGACAACAACGCCATCACGGAAGTCGTAGACACCGAAGAAGTCTCCCTGCACCTCTACGCCGCTACCTCGTCCTCGAGCTCGCCAGCGCATCACCGTGAACACGGAGCTGCCCGCGTCGATCACCTCGACCAGCTCGACCGTTGGGCTTTCCCACGGCCCCAACCAGTTTCGAAAAAACTGCTCCATTCCCGCGTGGCCTTTGTAGACCCCGCTCGTTCCGGCGAAGCTGACAGCAGAGGCATCCCAGATGACGTCCTCGGCAACGTGCGCTCGCCATTCATCCGATCCAAAGCGGTCGAAGAACCCCTTGATGATCTCCACGTTCTCCTGCGACATCGCTCGCGCAGTATCTCGCGGTTAAGAGATAGGTGCTTTCCATGCAATGCACCTAAGCCCAGGCCACAGCGCCGCCGCGCCTTGGATCTCCAGCAGCTTCGAGGTCGCCAGCCTGGGGATCGCGCGTGACGGCCTGAACGCCGCCGAAGAACATGTTGCGATCGGTCCAGCGATCGATCTCGGTGCCCCCCGCCTCGATCCGCGCCAGCGCTTCGGGATCAATCTCCGGCTCCGCGCTGACGACCGCGCCTTCGAAATGCACCCTGGGAGCCTGGACCGCGGCGTCCACCCCCATGCCGTCGTCGATCAGGCGCAGGATCACCTGGACGATTGCCGAGCGGATGCGATTCGACCCCGCGCTTCCGAGGCCGGCCACGAGCTCGCCGTCGCGCAAGATGATCGTCGGCGACATCATTGACGGCAGCCGCGAGCCCGCTTCGGCGAGGTGGAACCCGAGCGGGTTCAGATCCTCCTCGCCCAGCATGTTGTTCACGTGGACTCCGGTGCCAGGCACCACTAGGCCCGAACCGGTGCCGTTCGAGCAGGTCACCGAGGCGCAACATCCGCCGCTGTCCATCGCGGTGATGTGAGTGGTCGAGCCGAGGCGACTGGACACAGACCGGGAGGCGCTGGCGAGCATCTCGGGATCCAGGAAGCGCGAGGCGAATCCCTCTTCGGAAAGGCCACGGACGAATTCGTCCCCGCGCGCGCTCTGCGCTTCGGCCATTACCGCGACCAGATCCTCGACGCCGGCGGAGCCCATCCGGTCGAGCAGCTCGAGCGCGAAGGCGATCAGGGTGCCGCCGGACGACGGAGGCGGGTTGGTCACGACCTCAGAGTCGCGAAAGCGCGCCCGAACGGGCTCGCGGACCACGGGCTCGTAAGCGGCAAGATCCGCGGGCGCAAGGGTTCCGCCGCGCTCCAGCACCCAGTCGCTCACCTTCTGAGCGACCTCGCCCCGGTAGAAGGGCTCTGAGCCCTCGGATGCGAAGAGCTCCAGGGCATAGGCAAGCTCGGGGAAGCAGAAGGTGTCACCCTCGCCGAGGAGTCGTCCTTCCGGCGCGTAGATCGCGGCGGCCTCGGGCTCGTGAACCAGAATGGGCGAGAGGATCTTGAAGAGGTAGGCGCCCCGGGCATCGACCGGGACACCGTCGCGCGCCGCCGAGATCGCGGGCGCCACCAGGTCTGAGAGCGGCATCGAGCCGAAGTCCTGGAGCGCCTGCTCGAGTCCTGCCGCTGTGCCTGGAACGCCGCACGACGCTGCCCCGATGTTGAAGACCTGGGAGACCGAGTCCGTGAACTCCACGGGGGCCGCGACGAGCTCGGACTTTCGGTCGATGCCCGCATGACCTGGCGCCGCGACGAAGAAGTCGATGAGCGTCGAGCCGTCGGAATCGTGAATGAGCATGAAGCCACCCCCGCCCAGCCCCGTCAGCGAGCTCTCTGCGGCAAACGAGGTGAGCACGGCAGCCACCGCGGCGTCCACCGCATTGCCGCCCTGGCGAAGTGCCCATGCGCCCGCCTCGGCGGTGGCGGGGTGCCCGCCGGCGACGACTCCCTCGTGCATGGGGGCAGCTTAAGCGGGCGTTCGGTCTCACTTGCAAGTTGCAACGTGATGTGTCATACTGAACTAGATGGTTCAGTATCAACGAGAGCGAATCGACCGGGCCTTCGGCGCATTGGCAGACCCCACGCGCCGCGCCGTGCTCGACCGGCTGGCCGCCGGCAGCGCGACGATCACCGAGCTCGCGGCACCCTTCGGCATGTCCCTGACGGGCATGAAGAAGCACGTCGCCGTGCTCGAGGACGCCGGCCTGGTCGCTACCGAGAAGGTCGGGCGCCAGCGCCTGTGCTCAATCGATCCCGCCGGGCCAGATCCGGCCCAATGGTGGATCGAACGGCACCGGGCAGCGCTCGAGGACCGGCTTGATCGCCTCGGAGAGCTGTTGGAACAACAACAACAACCGGAAGGAGTCAGCAAATGACTGACACAGCACAGAGCGGAAAGCTCACCGTCGAGGCCGTGGGCGAGCGCGAGATCAGAGGCGAGCGCGTATTCAACGCGTCGCGCGAGAAGGTCTACAACGCGATGACCGATCCCGAGTTGATCCCCAAGTGGTGGGGCCGGCTCAAGGACACGACCGTCGTCGAGGAGATGGACGTGACGGTCGGCGGCCGGTGGCGCTTCGTCTGCGAGAGCGACGACGGCACCCAGGGGTTCAGCGGGACGTACCGCGAGCTCGATGAGCCGGCGCGCGTCGTCCAGACGTTCGAATGGGACGGCATGCCCGGTTACGTCTCGGTCGATGCGATGGATCTCGAGGACCTGGGCGACGGACGCACCCGTGTCGTCTCGACCTCGACCTTCCACTTCGGAGCGGAGCGCGACGGCATGCTCTCCTCCGGCATGGAGATCGGGATGGGCGAGACGTACGACCGCCTCGAGGAGCTCCTGGAGACGCTCTAGGGGCTTACTTGCGGCCGGGCACGAACTCGGGTACGTCGAGCTCGAGGTCGCGCGGGCGCGATTCGAACTCCTTGGCCGTCCCGGCGCGGCGCTCTGGTGGGCGCCGCGTCGAGGTCGAGGTGCTGCCTGCCTCGCGCTTCATCGACGTGGAGCCGTCGGCCTTGCGCCCGCGGCCGTCGAAGCGGGTCGCGATCACAGTGACCCACACCTGGTCGTTCAACGACTCGTCGATGTTGGCACCGAAGATGATGTTGGCGTCGGGGTGCGCGGCCTCCTGGACGACCTTGGCGGCGTCCGAGACCTCGAGCAGGGTGAGGTCCTCCCCCGCGGTGATCGAGAGCAGGATCGAGCGCGCTCCGGTGACCGAAGTCTCGAGGAGCGGTGACGAAACCGCCTTCTCCGCTGCGGTTACCGCGCGGTTGTCGCCCGCGCCCATTCCGATCCCCAGGAGCGCCTGACCGGCGTCCCGCATCGTCGTGCGCACGTCGGCGAAATCGAGGTTGATCAAGCCGGGAAGCGTGATCAGCTCGGAGATGCCCTGCACGCCTTGGCGCAGGACGTCGTCGGCAACTTGGAAGGCCTCGATCATCGTCGTGTTCGTCGCAAGCACAGAGAGGAGCTTCTCGTTCGGAACCACGATCAGCGTGTCGACCTCGGACGCGAGAGCGTCCACCCCATCGTCTGCCTGCGAGGCGCGACGGGTGCCCTCGAAGCGGAACGGCTTGGTGACGATGCCGACCGTGAGCGCGCCGACGTCACGCGCAAGGCGAGCGACGACCGGAGCCGCACCGGTTCCCGTGCCTCCGCCGGCGCCTGCCGCCACGAAGACCATGTCGGAGCCCTTAAGGAGCCGCTTGATTTTGTCCTGCTCCTCGAAGGCGGAGCGGTAACCGAGCTCGGGGTTCGAGCCCGCGCCCAGGCCGCGGCTGGCACCCGTGCCCAGATGCACGGTCACGTCGGCAAGGGACTGCTGAAGCGACTGAAGGTCGGTGTTGATGGCCATGAACTCGACGCCGGGGATCCCGGCCTCGACCATGCGGTTGACCGCGTTGACGCCGGCGCCGCCGACGCCGACCACGCGGATCACCGGGGTGTGGGGGCCTGTGTCTTCGAAGCTGCGCGAGTAGTCCGGTTCGTCGCGGCCGTACACCGCCCCGGAGGGCTCAGCGTCCTCGGAAAAGATCCTTGACAGGCGCTCCTTGGCGCCAGGGGCCGTCGAGCTCTCGGCGACGGGGTCGTCGTCCTCGACATCGAAGATCGGCGCTCGGGACGGCGGCGCGCTCTCAGGCTCGGGCTCACGTGGCGCAGGCTCGTACTCCGGCTCGGGCTCGCGTGCCTCGGGCTCGGGCACCGCAGGCATGGTGCGCGTCTCATCCTCGCGCTCGGACTCGTCGTGGCGCGGCGGCAAAGCGGGCGCCTCAGGCGGATCCTGGGGAGCCTCGGTCGAGCGGAAGAGATCCGCGAGTGGCCCCTCCCTCATGCTTGCCCTCTTACGTCGCGCCATGAGCCAAAACCTCCTTGGCGAGCTCCCGGTAGTAGTCCGCGGCGTTCGACTGCGGATCGTACTTCAGGACGCTGGCTCCGCGCACCGGTGCCTCCGCGAACTTGATCGCCTTGCGGATCCTGGTCTTGAAGACCAGATCGCCGAAGTTCTCCTCCAGGAGCTCCACAGCCTCCTTGGCGTGGACGGTCCGCGAGTCCAGCATCGTGGGCAGGATGCCCTCGACCTGGACCTTCGGATTGAGGTTCTCGCGAATCATCTCGAGCGTGTTCTGGAGCTGCATCAGTCCGCGCATGGAGAGATACTCGCACTGGACCGGCACGACCACGCTGTTCGACGCGGTGAGCGCGTTGACGGTCAAGAGCCCCAGGCTCGGCGGCGTGTCGATGCAGACGAAGTCGTAGTCGTTCTCGACCCCGCGGATCGCCTTCTCGAGCGAGCGCTCGCGGCCGATCTGGGTCGACATCGCGATCTCCGCGCCGGCAAGGTCGATCGAAGCCACGGCGATATCGATCTCACGCTTCTGGATCACATCCGTCAGGGGGATGTGATGCACGAGCACGTCGTACATCGACTTCTCGACCTTGTCGGGGTCGATGCCCTGGCTCATCGTCAGGTTGCCCTGCGGGTCCAGGTCGATGCAAAGGACGCGGTGGCCCATCTCGGCGAGCGCGACGGCAAGGTTCAGCGTGGTCGTCGTCTTGGCAACGCCGCCCTTCTGGTTCGCGAAGGACATCACCTTGGCGGTGCCGACCGGCCGCTCGTTCTCGGCCCCTTCGAGGTTGGGCGTGCCGGCGCTGATCGCGCCGCGGCGCGGCGAGAGCGCGTCCTCGAAGTTGATGCGGTCGGCATCGGGGTCCTCGACGACTGTGTCGGGGCTCGGGCTCTCGACCACGTCGGCGGGGGACACGGCGGCGACTGAGGTGCCAGGCACCTCGTCGGCGGCAGGCTCATCTGCCTCGGCGGCGTCGGAGCCAGGCACCGCGCTCGGTCCTTCCACCTCGGCCGAGCCGGACTCCTCCGCAGCTTCGAGCTCCTCGACCACGTCCGTGGCGGGCGATTCGGCCTCCGGCTCCTTGCGTTCAGGCACGAGCTCCCCCAGCTCAGCAAGCTCGGCGCCGAGATCGGCGTCATGCGTGGATTCGCGGCCAGCGGTCGCCGGACCAAGTCCGCCGCCGTTTCCGCCCGAGTGGCGAGATGCACGATTAAAAAGACCCATACGCTCGCGACTATTCGCACCTGCCCGGGGCTTTCCTTCTCGTGAAAGAGGACCCGCGTGAAAGGATCGCCCGGTCAAGGACCTCTTGGACAAGCGGCTCGTGGTGGTCACGGGCAAGGGGGGCGTCGGCAAATCGACAGTCGCGCTCGCCCTGGGGATGAAGGCAGCTGAGCGCGGGCGGCGCACAATCGTGTGCGAAGTTGCCTCCCAGGAACGCATCTCGCATGCGTTTCACCGCGCGAGCGTCGGCTTCAAGGAGACCGAGCTCCAGCCGAACCTGTACGCGATCTCGATCGATCCGGACGAGGCGATGCGCGAGTACGTGCTGCTCTCGCTGAAGGTGAAGGCGATGCGGGATCTCCTCTTCCGCTCGAAGCTCTTCACCTATCTGGCGGCCGCCACCCCCGGCCTCCGCGAACTGGTGACGATCGGCAAGGTGTGGGAGCTCGCGCTCGACCAGCGGAAGGTCAAGTCGGCCAAGTCGTACGACCTGGTGATCTTGGACGCCCCCGCCACAGGCCATGGCGTCGGCTTCCTTCAGACGCCGAAGACGTTCGCAAACGTGGCGCGAGTCGGGCCAATCGCGACACAGGCCGAGACCCTAAACAAGTTCCTCACCAACCACCGCAAGACCGGCGTAGCGATCGTGGCGCTGCCCGAGGAGATGCCCGTAAACGAGACGGCGAGCCTGGAGCGGGATCTCACGCGGACGGTCAACGTGGCGGTCGACCAGATCTTCTTGAACGGGCTCTACCCGCAGAGGTTCACCGCGGGCGACGATGACGCGCTGGGTAAGGCCCTGGACAAGCTCACGGGCCCTCCGCAAGACGCGGTCGCGGCGGCACTCGCAGTCAGCCGCCGCGCCAGGGCGCAGCGCGAGCAGCTTGCCCGGCTCGAAAGCATCACCCGCGCACCGGTGACGACCTTGCCGTTCCTGTTCAAGCCTGAGCTCGAGGCCGAGGAGCTACGAGAGCTCGTGGCGGTGGTCCCATGACATCCGTCGCCGACCTCGTTCGCGACAAGCGCATCCTGATCTGCGCCGGCCCCGGAGGAGTGGGCAAGACAACCACGTCCGCTGCGATCGCGGCCGGGATGGCGGCGCGAGGCCTCAAAGTGGCCGTGCTCACAATCGACCCGGCCAAGCGTTTGGCCGACTCGCTTGGCCTGCCCGAGCTCGGCAACGTCGAGCGCCAGGTGGACCCGATGCTTTTCACCAAGGCCGGCGTGGATCCGGGCGGCGGCGAGCTCTGGGCAATGATGCTCGACTCCAAGGCGACCTTCGACGACGTCGTCGCAAAGAATGCACCCGATGAAGAGACCCGGGACGCGGTGCTCTCGAACCGCATCTACAAGGAGCTTTCATCAGCGCTCGCGGGCTCCCAGGAGTACATGGCGATGGAGAAGCTCTACGAGATCTGGTCAGAGGACCGCTATGACCTCCTTGTTCTCGACACCCCGCCCTCGAGAAACGCGCTGGACTTCCTGGAGGCGCCAAACAGGCTTCTCCAGTTCATCGAGGGGCGCTCGCTTCAGGTCTTCCTGGCGCCGACGGGCTTCGCCGCGAAAGTCGCCGGACGCGGCACCTCGGTGATGTTCTCGATCCTGCGACGGATCACCGGCGTCGACCTCCTGCAGGACCTTTCTGAATTCTTCGGTGCCTTCTCGGGCATGGTTGGCGGCTTCCGCGAGCGCGCGACCAAGGTGAACGAGCTCCTTGCGGACGAGCACAGCACCTTCGTCGTGGTCTGCGGCCCGCAGTCGGAGACGATCGCCGAGGCCTCGTACTTCCGCGACAAACTGGCGGAGCAGAAGCTGCCCTTCGGCGGCGCGATCGTGAACAAGGTGCACCGCGCCGGAAGAGAGCTTCCTGACGACGGTGGCGACACGCTGCGGAAGGCCCTCGGAGAGGAGCTGGGAGACCGCGTGGTGGCCAACTACGAGGACTACCACCTCCTGGCCGAGCGCGACCGGCAGAACATCGAGCGTCTCGCAACCGAGCTGGGGACGGATGTGATCATCGAGGTGCCATATCTGGACGATGACGTCCACGATCTCGTGGGTCTCATGGAGGTCAACCGCCACCTGTTCGGCCCAGACGCCCTTAGGGTGAAGACGGAATGAGCGGCTGGGGCCATGAGGACATCCCCTCGCAGGCCGGGCGCACCTGGGCCGTCACAGGCGCCAACAGCGGCATCGGGCTCGTCACGGCCCGCGAGCTCGCCCGTGCGGGCGCGACGGTCATCCTGGGCTGCCGCGACCCTAAGCGGGGTCAGCGTGCCCAGGAAGTCGTATCTGAGGCCGCAAGCGGACCCGACCCTCAGCTCACGCGGCTCGACCTAGCCGACCTGAGCTCCGTTCGCGACTTCGCGAGCGTCGTCTCCGAGTCGGTCGAATCGCTCGACGGCCTCGTCAACAACGCCGGAGTCATGGCGCCTCCGCGTGAGGAGACGGCCGACGGGTTCGAGCTTCAGTTCGGCACCAACCACCTCGGCCATTTCGCCCTGACCGGCCTCTTGCTCGATCGCCTGATGGCGGCCGAGGGCGAGGCTCGCGTCGTTACCGTTTCATCGATGGCCCACCGGACCGGCACGATGGACTGGGACGACCTGCAGGGCGAGGAGAGTTACTCACGTTGGGGCCGGTACGGGCAGTCGAAGCTCGCGAACCTGCTGTTCGCCAACGAGCTCGGCCGTCGGTCGGCGGCCGGCGGCTGGGGAATCACCAGCACCGCGGCCCATCCCGGTTACGCCGCGACGCACCTCCAGTCATCGGGGCCTGGGATCGGCGGCGGCCTCGTGAGCTTCGTCAATGTCACGATGGCGCGCCTCGGCAATCTTGTCATCGCCCAATCCGACGAGATGGGCGCATTGCCCTCTCTCTACGCGGCGACCACTCCCGAGGTGACATCCGGCGCCTACTTCGGCCCCTCCGGCATCGGCGAGGCGCGCGGACACCCCAAGTTGGTCAGCTCCACGCGAGCCTCGCGCTCAGAAGAGGACGCGAAACGGCTCTGGGAGATCTCGCAGGAGCTGACCGGCGTCAGCTATCCGGCGCCGAACTAGGGACGCAGAAACCTCTTACGCGCGCCTTCGGCGTTTGCACCTGCTGCTTTTGGACCTAAAGGTCCTCATCAGAGACTTTTGCGCGGCGCGTGCGGTCGTAGCCGACCTCGTTTACCGACCACTCGGTGGTCTCGGGAGGCGGGAAGAGGAATGAGACGCGGCTCGCGACTTCCTTGCGGTGGTTGTCGGAATCGGCGATGAGCGCGGCGACCGGGCCGTCGTCGGGGACGGCGCGCAGGATCCGCACCTCGCCCTCGGGCTCGGGCTCGGGCTCAAACGCAGGCTCCTCGTCCCTCATGCCGAACTGAGACTCCACGCCGGGCTTGCGCTCGGGCAACGTAAAGCGCGGCTCACGGTCCGGCTCGCGCTCGGTTCGCGGCGCGGGCTCGGACCACTCGAAGGCGGGATCTACCCCCGGCGCGAGGTGCTCGTGGATCTTGTTCTCGGCGCGGACGAACTTCGGAGCATCCGACTCCTCAGGGGTCAGACCCCCAAGCTCCGTTTCGAGATGCGATAGCTCAGTGCTCAAGGGGTCAGACCCCGCGCTCTGCTCTTCTTCCGGCTCGTAGTCGTCGATGGGATCGCCCTCCTCGGTGAACGGTGATTCCTCGACCAATGAAGCGTCGAGCTGGTCGGCGAGTTCGGCCTCGCGCATTGCTGCCCCCCACTCCGCGGTCTCGCCGCGGTCGGCATCAGTTCCCTCGCCAACGCGAAGGCCGTCGCCCAGAAGGATCTCGTCGGCTGTTGTCCGGAGCTCCGTGCCCAGGTGGCCGAGGGACGCGTCACGAAGGATCGCCCGCGTCATGTCCTCGACCTCGGCAGCGACGTCTGCCGGCAGGTGAGGATCGCCGCCCATCGCCGGCTCGCCCGACCAGAGCTCGCGCTCGAGCGCGATTGCTCGGTCGATCACGGCCTTCACCGCGGTGCGGTTGTCCGGCTCCGCGGTCAGCGATGCGACGCGCATGGACATGCTGAGGGAGGCGGGGCCGCCGCCCTCGAGCAGGAAGCGAAGCGTCAGGAGGTAGTCGTTGAGCGCCTCAAGCGTCACGGGACGCTCGAGCCCGGCCTCGAAGCGTGAGACCGCGCGCGAGAGGATCGAGCCGAAGCCGCCCTCGCCGCGGGTCATCCGGGCAAAGGGGGTCGACTGGTGCGCGAGCCCGCGCGAGAGCGCTGCAAGGTCGCCAAGCTCGGTGTCCGCCAGGCGGTAGCCACCCGGGCGGGGACGGCCCGCGCCCGTCGACACACGCCGCCAGCGGTCGCCGCCGGCCTTGACCCAGGCATGCGGGCCCAAGGCAACGCCTCCCGCCTTGAACAGGCGAAGGGTGGTGACGATGTGCTTGAAGGCAGCGACTGCGCGGATGCCCACGTCGCTCTCGTCATCTTCGGCACCGATCGCGTCGATGCGGGCAACGACCAGGAACGACGGCTCCCATGCTGCTCCGCCCATGCCGTCCATGCCACGCGCTTCCGGCGGCACGTCGACTGTGTCGGAGCGGACGATGGTCGCGCCGGCAAGCTCGAGCTTTTCGACCTCCATCTGGAAGCCGCGAAGCGGCACCGCGATCTCGACCTCGCCGAACGAGACCTCGCCGCAGTCGATCAGTTCCTCGATCGTCTCGGTCAGCTTGACGTCGTCCAGGGTGAAGTCGGTGGAGCCCTGCCAGAGGCGGCAGAGGAAGACGACGCCGGCCAGCTCGGCGCGGCGACGGCTGTCGGCTGGGACGGGCACGCCCATCTCCTCGAGATAGGAGGTAGCAAGGCCGTCGGACTCGAGCGCGGCGCACGTGGTCCCATAGGAGTCGAGGGCAGCCAACTGCGAGGCGTTGTCCCGGATGTACGCCGACGTCTGCGGCACGTACTCCGCGAGCGGCAACCCGTCCCCTGTCTCACGTACCTCGTAAGGCACCTCTACCCCCGAAGCCAGGAGGTCCCGAAGGAGCAACGCGGCATCGCCAGCCATCGTTTTCAGCCCCTCACGGAGCACCAAGTCACGCATGGCTGAGAGATTCTGTGAAGCGCGCGGCGCTCCTTCATGCAACGGCGCTTGCAGGCGCCACGGGTCAGGCCTGGACTAAGCGGCGGCGGGTTGGCGCTTGTCGGCGTCGAGCCATGCCTGCCCGTAGGCGCGCATGTCGTCGATCAGCGGCACGAGCGCCTCGCCCTTGTCCGTGAGCGCGTATTCGACGCGGGGCGGGACCTCTGGGTAGGTGTGGCGCTCGACGATGGCGTGCTCCTCGAGGCAGCGGAGCCTGAGGGAGAGCGTCCGCGGGCTGATCCCGGCCAGCGAGCGCTCGAGCTCGCAGAAGCGCTTGGAGCCGCCCGCGAGGTCACGAATTACAAGGAGGGTCCACTTGCCGGAGATGATCTCGGCGGTTCTACAAACGGGGCAAGTCGTGTCCATGTTTCCCATGCTCGGCGGGGGTGGCGTTGATGCCACGATGCGGGTTCTCTCTGGACCCGGCATGCCGGATTATAGCCAACGCTTCAGATTGTGAAGCGTTGGCTAATGCGGCTGTTTCGTGCCTGACTGAGCTTCACGCGCCGCTTCTTCGTCACCTTCCGGCCGCAGCCGAGATCACCAACAAGTCGTAAGGGCGGGCCTACTGGCCGAGAAGCTCGCCGACGGGGCGCGCAGGCGTGGCAACGGGCTCGTCCGGCTCCGGCTCCGGCTCCGGCGCGGCCTCGGCGTCGCCGTTGCCCATGACCTGCTCGATGCCCGACGCGCGCTGACCGCCCGCCTGGAGCATGAGCTTGAAGTCGTGCGGGCTCGACGCGCCTGACATCGCGTCCTTCTCGGTGATGGTGCCCGCCATCACGTGCTTGAGAAGCGCCTGGTCGAACGTCTGCATGCCGTAGTACTCGCCTTCGGCGATCACCTCGGTGATCTTGCCCGTCTCGTTCGGGTTCAGGATCAGGTCCTGGACGCGGCCGGTGACCACGAGGACCTCGCAGACGGCAACGCGACCGCCACCGACCTTCGGCATCAGGCGCTGGCCGACGACACCGCGAAGAGTCGAGGCCAGCATCACGCGCGCCTGCTGCTGCAGGTGCGGCGGGAAGAAGTCGATGATGCGGTTGATCGTCTCGGTCGCATCCAGGGTGTGGAGGGTCGAGAGCACGAGGTGGCCGGTCTCGGCCGCGGACAGCGAGGTCCGCACCGTCTCCTCGTCGCGCATCTCCCCGATCAGGATCACGTCCGGGTCCTGGCGCAGGACGCGGCGCATCGCGCGGTTGAAGCTCTCGGTGTCGGAGCCGACCTCGCGCTGCTGGATGATCGACTCCTTGTCGCCGTGCAGGTACTCGATCGGGTCCTCGAGCGTGATGATGTGCCGCGCCCGGGTCGAGTTGATCTGGTCGATCATCGCCGCGAGCGTCGTCGACTTGCCCGAGCCGGTCGTTCCGGTCAGCAGGATGATCCCGCGCGGCTCGTCGGCGAGGGTGCGCATCACCTCGGGCAGGCCGAGGTCGTCGATCGTCCGGACCGCGAGCGGGATCGCGCGGCACGCGATCGAGACGTAGCCGCGCTGGCGATAGGCGTTGACCCGGAACCGCGACACGCCCTTGATCTCGTAGGAGAAATCCGCCTCGCCGTCGTCGTCGAACTCCTTGCGCAGCACCGGGTCCTTGAGGATGTGCTTCAGCGCCATCTCGGTGTCCTTGGCCGCCAGCGGCTTTGGCTTCTTGGCCCCCTCGGGGCCGCCGGCCTTGATCGGGCCGAGCTGCCCGTGGATCCGGGCCATCGGAGGCGCATCGACCTTGACGTGAAGGTCGGATCCCTCCTTCTTGACAATGTGGCGCAATGCGGCATCGATGTCGAACATCAATGCCCTATCGGCGCCGTGCGGGGGCGCTTTAGCCGATAACGACTAGTTCAACGCCTGGCCATTAGCCTCGCGAAGCCCGGCGGGCAGGCAGGAGCGCCGCCTAGCGGTGGTGCTGCCGGTGACGGCGGCGACAGCGCTTGGCGCGCTTGCGATGCCGGCGCTTCTTCTTCGTGCAGCCGCGGACCGCGGCGTTCGGGGTGAGTACGGGCGCCGGGGATCCCGCGGCCGGGGAGCCGTTCACGGGCGCCGAAACCACGTGGACCGACTTCGTGACCGCATCGGTGGCGCCGTCATCGTCGCTGACCCGCAGCGTGACCTCGTGATCGCCCGCGGTCGAGAAGACGTAGGTGGGGCCGGCGTCCTCCGCATCGTTCAGTGCCCCGTCGTCGTCGAGGTCCCATGCGAACGAGCTCAGCGTGCCGTCGGTGTCGATCGAGGTCGAGTTGAAGCTCACCGGCTCGCCGGCGACCGGCGCCGCGGGTGTGAAGTCGAACCCGGCGACCGGCGGGATGTTCGGCGGCTCGTTGACCTGGATGGTGCGGAAGGTCGTGTCGCTGTCACCGTCGTCGTCGGTGACCTCGAGCCCGACGTCGTGATCGCCCGCGACCGCGAAGCTCGTACTCGCCATCAGCCCGGTTGCGTCGTCGAACTCGCCGTCGTCGTCGAGGTCCCAGCGCGTGTTGTCGGCGGCGATCGTGCCGTCGGTGTCGATCGAAGTCGAGGTGAGGTCGATCGTCTGGCCGGTGGTCGCGATCTCAGGCACGGCGGTGAAGCTCGCCGCGGGCGGCACGTTCGCCGGCGGGGCGTCGACGTTGACGGTGCGGAAGGTCGTGTCGACGGCGTCGTCGTCGTCGGTCACCTCGAGCCAGACTTCGTGCGGCCCGGCGGTGGCGAAGCTCGTGCTCGCCGTCAGTCCGGTGGCGTCGTCGAACTCGCCGTCGTCGTCGAGGTCCCAGCGGGTGTCGGCGGCGGCGATCGTGCCGTCGCCGTCGACCGAGGTCGAGGTGAGGTCCACCGTATCGCCGGTCGTCGGTGAGCCGGGCGTGAAGGTGAAGCTGGCGGTCGGTGGCAGGTTCGGGGGCTCCGCGATCAGGCCGGCGGAGCTGAACGCGAGGTGCAGCGGGTTCTGCTCCTCGGCGAGCCGCTTCGCGCCGTCGGCCTGCCCCGGGGCCTCGTAGAAGATCGCCCGCTTGTAGTAGAGGTTCTTGAAGGTTCCGCCGTAGCTGCCGCGCGACGCTTCGTCGGTGTTCTCGAAGGCGGAGTTGCCCTGCGGCCCGCTGGCGCCGTAGAGCTGGTTGTCACCGGTGCAGAGGTCCTGGTTGAGCAGGTTGCCGTCGCGATAGTTGCCGTGGTAGCTCGGGTCGGAGTTATTGGTGACGAAGCTCTGCGGCATCGAGAGACCGCCCTGCGGCCCGTTCACCGTCTCCCAGCCGTCGAGGCCCGTCGCACCCGTGAACGGCACCAGGGCGTCGGGGGTCCCGTCAATCGTCACTCCGGCCGTGTTGGCGCTGTTCTTGTAGGTGAGGCCGACACCGGCGGCGCTGTAGTCGAAGAAGTCGGTGACCCCCGGTACGGGGTGCACCCGGAGGTAGGTGTTGATCGCCTCCTTGGCGTCATAGAAAATGTGCTGGCGCTGCACGTGCGGGCCGCTGTTGGCGCCGACGAAGTCGCGGATTGCACGCACCGGGCCTTGCTTGTTGGTGACGAAGGCGCCCTCACCGGAGCGGTAGGTCTCCTGGGTGCGGACACAGCTCAGGTCGGCGTTGTCGAACTGCGCATCGTGGCGGTCGAGGATGTCGGCATTCGAGGCGCCGCCGCGGTGGACGCGGACCTCGTTGTCGACCCAGCGGTCGCTGAACCCTCGCGTGTAGTTGGCGGTGTTGACGACCGAGTGCTCTGGCCGCGGCCCGCGGGCCATGCTCGGCGCGGTCGTACCGGTGACCTTGTAGGGGCCCGTTGGATCCTTGTATGTCTTGCCACCGTCGAGAGAAAAGTCGTAGTCGACGTAATTGGCTCCCGCGCCGGGGTCGAGCCCGCCGCCGTCGATGAACAGGTAGACGTAGCCCTCATCGCCGGAATTGAGCGGGTCGGTGATCTTCGTCTCCACACCCGAGGCGGGATCGACGCCGGCCGGCGCGTACGGCGAGGTGGTCTTCCCACCCGCGTCGTGAGCCATCAGCGCGACCTCGTCGTTGGCGTCGAGGAGCGGATTGGAGTCCGGGCCGACCCACGTGTCTGGGTCGTTGTACTCGATGTGGACGGCCCCGTTCGGCGGCTTCGAGTAGCAGGGGTCCGAGCAGCTCGGGTAGCCGGGACCGTAGATCCGATTCAGGTCCATGACCTCGCGCTCGTCGACCTGGACCGGGATCTGCTGCCAGGCCCCGTCCCAGCTGAACGCGATCAGGTTCTCGGGCGCGATGCCGAGCAGGCTCGCCGGAAGGTCGACATTCCGAGCTCCGGTCGCGCCGCCGTTCGCGGCGGGCTGCGTCTGCTGGATCACGATCGGCTCGTCGGGGCGGTTCAAGGTCGAGCCGCTGCCGGCCCCGGGTGCGCTCGTCGCGGTGATCGCGCAGGCAGCTAGCAGCCCGGCGAGCAGGCCGCCGGCCAGCTCGAATCGTGCGCGACGGTTTCTCCCTGTTATTCCCACGGTCCGGGCAGGCTACCTAAAACTGATGGCCCTGGCAAATGGTGTCTCCCTGACCGATGATCGTCAGGGACTCAGGCCGGCCGGCTCCGGCGGACCGACGGGTCGGACGGCCCTCGAGCCGCGCGATCGCTTGGCCCAGGCGATCACCGGACGCTCGATCAGGAACCAGCTCGCCGCCGCGACCGGAAGGGTCAGGGTGAGGACGATGGGCAGCGCGAGGAGCGGATGAAGCGGCAAAAGCCCGTGGCCTCGAAGCCACCAGAGCAGCGGCAGGTGCCAGAGGTAGATGCCGTACGAGATCGTCCCGAGGCCGACGAACGCCGGCCGCTGCAGGACGCGCGGCGCCAGGCTCGAGCTCGCGACGATCGCCAGGGCCGCGAATCCGCAAGCAGCCAGCAGGCCGTGCCCTATCCGCGCCGCCTGCGGAGCCACGATCTCAAAGGCGACCTCGGCGCCGACCCCGGCCGCCCCGGCGGCGAGCAGCAGCCTGCGCGCCCGCGGGCCGATCTCGCGATCGAGCCTGTAGAGCGCCGCGAGCATCCCGATCGCGAAGAAGGGCAGCATCGCCGGAAGCACCTTCGTCGCCGGCCCGCCGACCTGGTCGCCCGCGAGCGCGTTCCAGATCACGCCGCCGCCGAGCAGCCCCAGCAAAAGGGCGGCTTGGACGCGCCGTCCTGCCCCGAGGCGAACCGCGGCGAGCCCGATCAGCGGCAGGGCAAGGTAGAAGCTGACCTCGACCGCGAGGGTCCACATCGGCGGATCGAGGGTCAGCAGCGAGTCGGCGCTGAAGTTTTGCCCGAAGACCAGGAACAGCGGCAGGCTCTCGGGGCTCGGCAGCCGCACACCGGGCGTGGAGCCAAGGCCGAAGACCAGCAGCAGCGAGCCGGCCAGAGCCACGTAGTAGGCGGGGAGAATCCTGGCAGCGCGCGAGCGCAGATAGCGGGAGAGGCTGGGCCGCTCGCCGCCGTTCAGTGCCGCGTCGAGCCACGGCCGATAGAGCAGGAACCCGGAGATGACGAAGAAGAGGATCAGCCCCAGCTTGCCACTCGACCAAGCCCAGTCGGCAGCGTTGAGCGGCCCTCCGGGGCCGGGACTAACCCGCGCGTAGAGCCAGAGGTGAAAGAGGACCACCGAGAGCGCGGCGATCCCGCGCAAACCGTCGAGCCCGTTACTCCTCGCCGGTCTGGGAACTGCATCCACAGCCCCATTCATTACCGCCCGACCGTGAACTACTCATGAAAGAGACGCCCGGTAGGCGGTGGCTAGGCGACTTCGCGCAGCTTCTGCGCTTCAGCCAGCGACTGCAGCTTCTTCAGCGACTGGTTCTCGATCTGGCGGATCCGCTCGCGGGTGACGTTAAACGTCCGCCCGACCTCGTCGAGCGTGCGGGGATGCTCGCCGCCGAGCCCGTAGCGGAGCTCGAGCACGCGGCGCTCGCGGTAGGAGAGATTCTCCAGGGCCTCGCGCAGCGCCTCCTTGGTCAGCAGGTCCGCGGCGCGGTCGAAGGGGGACTCGGCCTTCTCATCGGCGATGAACTGGCCGAACTCCGACTCCTCCTCGTCGCCGACCGGCTTCTCGAGAGAAACCGGGGCCTGAGCGGAGCGCTTGATGGAGTCGACTTCCTCCGGATCGATCCCCGTGACCTC